>NZ_JBALDF010000054.1:0-38524 GCF_036917275.1 Nostoc sp. | reverse complement strand
AGGGATCTGAATGCAAGTTTGAATATCAAGGCGCGTGGGATGCACGCCCTAAAAGCTCAATTAATGTCCTCATAGAGGAGTCGTTGAGAAGCCTAGTGCGATTCGTTCAGTCTAAACCCAAAAAGGAGGACGACTGGCTTTTGTTGAGTAACCCAATTCGGGTAGAGTTCGCACTTTAATCCTCAACAAATGACAACTCACTATCCATGTAGGTGAGGACATCTAGCCGAGCCAACAGCTAAGAAAGCTAGAAGAGAAAGGGAAAGATTGAAGTTACCAACTTTAATTATAACCCAATCAAAATACACCAAGTCCTACTGTCCCGGTGCGGGATTAAAAACACACAAACTACCAATACAAATTGGTATCCCCTACATCCAAGACTGATTATCAAAGATGTAAAGCGGGGGTGAAAGCAGGAACAGGTGGTAATTGCTGAAAGCACCTACTGCAAGCAAGAGTCTCACGGGTAGATTAAACAAAGTGTTCCATGAACCATCGTAACTCAGAACCAAGGGGTATAAGCTAATGGGTCTTTTCCCGTGCCCTTGGGTCGGAAATAGCCGATAAAGGTAGAGTCCATCAGATTTTGGGCATCGTGATGGCGCACCACTCATAACCTCGGTGGAGAAACACACCCTAAAAGACTCAATTATGGATATTGGGAACGAAACAACCCTTCATGTTCTCCTGAAATTGGTAACAGGTAGGCATCAGCCATAAGACATGAAGGCGCAGGATGACTCAAGAAGCAAAATGCCTAACCCGAATTAACGGGTAACGCCCTAAAAGGGATGGCGTAATTGCCGGGATAAGCATACGTGAGCCGCAGTGTGGGAAAGCTAGAGGTAACAGTAGCTATGGATAAGCCTAATTCGGATTTAGTAATAAATACCGAGGGATGGAAAACAATCAATTGGCGACAAGCCGAAAGATATGTTTTTAAGTTGCAAAAACGCATCTACGCCGCTTCCCGCCGTGGTGATGTCAAGCGATACCGCAAACTCCAAAAGACGCTGATGAGGTCTTGGTCTAACAGGGTGTTAGCGGTACGTAGGGTAACAGTTGAAAACCAAGGTAAAAAGACGGCACGAGTGGACGGTATTAAATCACTGCCCCCAAAAGCACGTCTTGAACTGGCAAGGGAGTTAAAACTTACTGGTAAATCCAAACCTACTCGTAGAGTTTGGATTCCAAAACCAGGAAGAGAAGAAAAACGCCCATTAGGAATACCCATAATGTACGACCGCGCATTACAATCTGTAGTTAAATCTGCACTTGAACCAGAATGGGAGGCAATTTTCGAGCCAAGCAGTTATGGTTTTAGACCGGGAAGGTCATGCCATGATGCGATAAAGCATATCAAAAATGCTATACAACTAAAGGCGAAATTCGTATTAGATGCGGATATAGCCAAATGTTTTGACCGCATCAACCATGAAGTACTGCTCCAAAAGTTGAACATCAAGGGTAAAGTCAGGCAACAAATTAAAGCTTGGTTAAAATCCGGGGTAATAGACAAAGGAGCATTTACTGCCACATCTGAGGGTACGCCGCAAGGAGGAGTAATATCCCCCTTACTTGCTAATATAGCCCTCCACGGCTTGGAGAATAAACTAATTCAGTACGCCGAAACACTAAAATTACGTTATCCCAACGGAAACACAATGAGAGTGAAGGATAAATTATACTCCCTCACGCTTATAAGGTATGCTGATGATTTCATTGTTCTCCATGAAAATAAAGCCGTTGTCCAAAGATGCCGAGAAATTATCTCGGAGTGGTTAAAAAGCATAGGCTTAGAGTTAAAACCCGAAAAAACTAGGCTAACCCACACATTCAATCCTGAATTTAGTGAGGATGGTAAAGCCGGATTTGACTTTCTTGGTCATCACATCCAGCAATACCCAGCAGGTAAGTACCGAAGCAATATAAATGCCCAAGGTATAAAACTTGGTTTTAACACCTTTATCACCCCATCCGCGAAGGCGAGTAAGGCTCATATTGAGGAAATTAAAAGAATCATCACAAAACATAGGTCATCGCCCCAATCGGCTCTCATAAAAGACCTTAACCCTGTAATAAGGGGATGGACTTCTTATTACTCAAAGTCCGATGCAAAAAACGTCGGAGAACTTGCAAAACAAGATTACCTCACATACCTGAAACTTCGACGATGGGCAAAACGCCGATGTGGAAACATAAATGATGGTCACATCAAATATTGGACTTCCATAGCCGGTGATAACTGGGTATTCGCAACCAAGGAAGGGCAAGCGAACCCCCTTCGGTTACTAAAACATAATCAGTTTGAATGCAGTAGCACTGACTATGTTTTAGTTAAAGGCGATAAAAGCCCTTACGATGGCGACACAGTTTACTGGAGTAAAAGACTAGGGATACACCCCCAAATGCCTAATCGTAAGGCTAAGTTGCTAAAACTTCAAAAGGGTAAATGTCTTTGGTGCGGTTTAAGCTTCCAAGAATGGGATGTTTTAGAAGTAGACCACAAAATCCCCAGAGCATTAAGAGGCAAGGATGAGTATAAAAATCTGCAATTATTACATCGGCATTGTCACGACGAAAAGACCGCAATTGACCTAAAAGAAATACGGAAGAAAGACCGCTCCAAATTCCGAGAGAAACTTTCTCAATTTTGGAATAAAACTAACTGGGAGTGGATACACGATATTCCTAATTTTATAGGTCATGCTGTCAGGAAGTCCGATATGACAAATGGATAACATACTGAGTAGCCGTGTGCGGTGAAAGTCGCAAGCACGGTTCCGAATGGGAGGGGTGATGCAGTAATGCACACCTCGACCCTACCCACTTACTCGTCAGAGAAGTGTAGGTACGTCACATCTTCAGTTCTTGTTAAATAAGCTTCACAACCATTAAACCCGACTATCAAGTTCGCATAAGCAATCTTATAGGAACACGTATGTCTAGTACACCTGTAGAAATCGTTCAAGCCCTTCTCAAAGACCCCACCAACCCTGAGGTCGTCAACCGACTCGTCTCCCCCGATGCCATCTACGTATCACTCAGCTACGATAATCCCGATCTCAAAAAGCTCATGCCTTGGGCAGGCACGCATAAAGATGGCCCGGCCAGCGTCCTCAGAGTTTTCCAGGAACTCAATACCTTTTGGAACATCGAGGCGTTTGATATTCAGCAGATATTTGGCGAAGGTGAGAACGTCGCTGTCTTTGGCAGCTTCACCGTCCATTCGGTGATACTCGATAAAACGTTCGTCTCTCCCTTCTCTATCCTAGCGAAGGTGAAGAATGGCTTGGTCATTTACATGCAGTACATGGAGGACACCTTTGGCACAGGTTCGACCTTCCGATCAGGTGGTACTTGGACATTCCAGGGCAACCCAGACGGCAGCGAAGTATCAGTGCCGTAGCAAGGTGTCCCAGGTGAATGGCACGCTTGAAAAGCCGAGTCTGTGGTTTAAACAGTCTGCAATTGAAGAGTGTAATGCGTGCCTGGGTTTGGTCATAAAAGGGTAAGCTTTGGGGCGGCGTTTGGTGACTCGTAGTTCGTTATTTTTAGCTCAAATATTGCTTGTCTAATTGCAGATGGTAATAGCTCTTTAACACAAGCGCTTATTGTCAAGCACGGTAGGACGAAGAGATTGCTTTATATCATGTCCGGTTAATTAGTTATAATTCCCGTAATCTATGCAGAAACTGGAAAACCCTCTTTCCCCTTGCTCCCTGCCCCCAGCAAGAACTGCGGTCTTAATAATACAGCAGATTGCGAGTTGGTGAGGTACAAAAATACCCCACCCTAACCCTCCCCGATATATTGGGGAGGGAACTAGATTTATTTTTCCCCCCAATAAACAGGGAGATTAAGGGGGGTAATTCACAGCAGTCACAAGCAAGAGAAGGGTGTACTTCATTTACTTGCAAAGTGCTGTAAGTCTTTCACCGAACACGATATCATTCTGCTTCGCTCTATTCGCAATGACAATTAGGCATTTTTTTACTTGGATTACTCTTACATAACTATAAATTACGCACAACTGTCTAGTAGCTCAAAGGTAACGCCGACGCAATATCGAACTAATCCCAATTACGCATATACCGAATAGTGTTGCTCCCATTCTTGGTTCTGGAATTTGCTGCGGTGTCTGGAAAGAACCACTCAAAAAAGTTTTACCTCTCAAGAGAGCAGTTGGATCAACATTGAGTGACTCAGTTTCACTAAAGTTAAATATCCCTGTAGCGCCACTGAACCTACCTGCACCACCAGTGATAGTTATAGTACCAGAACCTACTAATTTGCGGTTAATAAAGTCAAATGCAGCAGTCGCGCTACTCCTGCCAAATAATTTATCATCACCACTGCCAAAAAACTCATCTCTGCCGATTGGCAAGCCTTGTAAACCAAATTTTGTTGCGTCTTGAACAAATACGAGATTACCAGTATTGGGGTCAATTCGGCTGTAGTTGTTTATGCTAGAAAAGTTACTCAGACCATACGGGGCATCAGAATTGAAACCTGAGACAAATGCTTTAGATACGTCCGTCGATGGGATAGGTGTGAGAGTAACTTCTGTGTCATATACTACGTCAAATGGATAAATTGTTTGGGCGCTCGCTTTTGTTGTATTCGCACCGATACTGAGTAAACAGAAAACTAGCGAACCAAGAAATATATTATGCGATCGCATATTAATTTTTATCATCTAAAACCCCTAATATTAATGTCTAACTTATCAGAGATTGTTATAAGCTTTATGCAACTTTAAGAAAAAATTAGAAAACTCGCTATTTTATTTGAGAGCGATCACCTAAGCATATACCCTCTACTTCGCTGTATCAACTTACCACTTTTAAGATAATACATTCCGAACACTCAACTTTTTATAAGTAAAGTGAAAGCTGTAGTTAATACAACTTAAGCTGTGGTAACAAATGCTGATGATGTTATAAGTAAAATTGAAGCTGTAGTTAATACAGCTTAAGCATTATTTATAGATACTCATGATGTTATAAGTAAAATTGAAGCTGTAGTTAATACAGCTTAAGCTGTGGTTATATATGCTGAAGCTGTAGTTAATACAGCTTCAGTTGTGGTTATATATGCTGAAGCTGTAGTTATAGCAATTCTCAATTGCGTGAAATACAGACCTAACAAGAACAGCCCCTTCCCTACTAGCGTTGGGGAGTAAGCCTCAAAGCTAGGACTTACGCACACTCTACGAATTCTCGGCGCTCTTGGCACGGCAGTTGCTTCAAGTCGGCAGAGCCGCCCAACGCACTGCCTCGTCTTGGCGGTTCGATAAATTAAGCGAAGTTGGCAATTTTTGCGTAAGTCCTAAAAGCCTCTCTCCTAAAAGGAGAGAGGAATGGAAGTGAGGTGAAAATGTATTGCATCCAGACGAGAAGCGCTATAATACAATGTCATATTATCTCCAGGCGATCGCGCCAGCGAGTTAGTTTGCCATTGCTGAAGCTACTTGCGATGAAACGCTAAGAGCGGCTTTAATTAAATCGGCTCCTTTCTCGCCGATCATAATCGTGGGCGCATTCGTATTGCCCCCGACCAGAGTTGGCATAATCGATGCATCAACAACCCGTAACCCAGTAACACCGTGTACCCGGAGTTGGGGATCGACAACCGCCATTGAATCAGTTCCCATTTTGCATGTGCCGACAGGATGATACCCCGTAACGCAAAATTCCCGGATGTAAGCAACGAGAGCTTCATCACTAATCACCTCAGCACCGGGACTGATTTCCTCACCTCGAAACTGATCAAAAGCACTTGTATGAAATAATTTACGCATTATTTTAATCCCTTCAACTAGCTTTTGCACATCAGATTGACTTTGTAGAAAGTTGATCCGAATAATTGGTGGGTCTTTAGGGTCAGGCGAGAGCAAACTGACACTGCCAATATTTTGGGGATGAGTCAAACTGACTGTAACAGTGAATCCCAAACCAGAGAGGGTCTGGCCAGGAGATATCCACAGAATGGGGCCGAAGAAAAACTGTAAATCTGGCGTAGCATCCAGATTACCTTCGGTATGCAAAAATAATCCGGCTTCAGCGTTACCATTACTAGTAATTGCCGGGTCTAACTCAGCAATTACCTGGTGTGCCACAGGATTAGCAATTATCTGGTGTGCCACAGGAACCAGAGAGTGGTCTTGGAGGTTTTGACCGACACCTGGCAAATCAACGACGACAGGAATCCCCATTGCTTGCAGTTGTTCTGCATCACCAATGCCGGAAAGCATCAGCAGCTTGGGCGAATCGAATGCACCAGCACTTAAAATCACTTCTTTGTTAACCCTAGCTTGGTGCAGCCTTCCCTCGTGCATATATTCCACCCCAACGGTGCGGGTTCCCTCAAACAATAACCGAGTCACTAACGCTCCTGTTGTTATTGTCAAATTGGGACGCTGGAGAATTGGCATCAAGAATGCAGCAGCAGCACTGTGACGTTTACCATCCTTAACCGTCAACTGATAAATTCCCGCACCTGATTGCTGTATTCCATTGAAATCAGGATTGCGGTTATATCCGATTGCCACGGCTGCTTCTACAAATCGTTGGGATGCCACAGTAGAGGGTTGAATATCGGTGACGCTTAACTCACCATCAACCCCGTGGTATGCGTCGGCACCGCGTTGCTGGTTCTCAGATTTCTTGAAATAGGGCAATACATCTTGGTAACTCCAACCAGGATTTCCCAATGCCTGCCAGTGGTCATAATCGTGATGATTACCCCGGATATAAATCATGGAATTAATCGAACTGCTGCCACCCAAGACTTTGCCACGGGGACAAAAGATTTTGCGGTTATTCAGGTACGGTTCTGGTTCAGAGAAATATTTCCAGTCCAGTTCCGAGCGGGGTAAGTTGGGGGATTCTAACGGGATTTGAATCTCAGGTTTAGTATCTGGATTGCCAGCTTCGAGTAATAACACAGTTGTTTTACTATCTTGTGTCATCCGGTTGGCGACAACGCAGCCTGCCGAACCCGCACCAATCACAATATAGTCATATTGAGCCATGACATCCTCGCTTATAAATTCAACTACTTTAAGAAATGGTAATGCTAGCAATGAACGGGAGAGTGACGATGTTAAGAATCTCGCGTCATTTTAAAACCAATTCCATAAAAACCCAGTTTGCTCGATGTTCTAGAGGAATCTCTGTTTTTTCTAAATACGGCTCGATATCCTGAAAGCCAAATATCCGATAAAGTGCCTGTGCTTCCTTTGCAAAAGGGGCACTGTCTAAACGTATCGTTGAGTAACCAATGTAAACCGCTTCATTGATGATAGCTTCTAATAAAGACCGACCGATTCCTTTTCGGCGAAATTCTGGTTTTACATACATCCTTTTAATTTCGCCAACATCTTCACCAATTTTTCGTAAGCAAGCGCAGCCGGCTATTTGTGCCTCAGATTGTCCCAAAAGCAAGCGTCCTGAAGGGGGTATAAATTCGTGAAGTTGAGTCATGTATTGCTCAAAGAATGTATCAACATCTAAATTAATGCCGAACTGATGGCTGAATATCAACTTAGTCTCGATAAAATATTCCCAAAAGAGTTTTTGTATATGAGATTTATGTTCCTCAGTCTCTACCTGGATAATTTTCAGCAAAGTTTATGCCTCCGCTAAGTAATTAAATAAGAATTGGTGTAAATAAAACGATTTATAGGTTAACAAGAATTACGCAAAAATTGCCAACTTCGCTTAATTTATCGAACCGCCAAGACGAGGCAGTGCGTTGGGCGGCTCTGCCGACTTGAAGCAACTGCCGTGCCAAGAACGCCAAGAATTGTAGAGTGTGCGTAAATTTTATTTAATTAGTGCTAATTAAGACTTATTTCTGAGAAAATACCAAGGGTGAGGAACATTATACATTATAAATTTCTGTTGCAAATAGTCCGGCGTAGAGCTAGCGTAAAGTGGACAATTTGACAATCTTTAATACTCAAACTACTTGGCGTATAGTCATAATCTGTCCGCACGCAAGACACTTGATATATGGTTCAGAATCTCGAAAGAACACGCCAGAGTGCAAGGTTTCCCGAAACTGCACCGGCTGCTAATCCCGTATTTTTTAGAACCTATAGCCGCCGGACAAAGGCGGGACTAAGGGAAACATGGGATGAGGTGTGCGATCGCACTCTACTCGCCTTAATCAAGCTGGGAAAGCTAACTCAAGAAGAAGCAGCCATCCTGGATCAGATGCAGCGCAACTTGAAAGCTATGCCCAGTGGACGCTGGCTATGGGTTGGTGGTACAGACTGGATAACCAAGCCAAAGAACTTCTCCGGGGCTTATAATTGCACCTCTACCAATCTCGAAGACTGGAGTGCTTTCGGATTAATGATGGATTTGGCAATGATGGGCTGTGGCACTGGAGCCGTTCTAGAACCACAATTTATTAACCAGTTACCCCCCATCCGTAATCGACTGAATGTTACTGTACAAGGTGAAATTGGCAGCACTCCTGTGCAACAGCGGCGTGAATATACTGAAACTCATATAGAAGGCAATAGCGTCACTATTCACGTTGGAGATAGCCGTGAAGGTTGGGTTGAATCATATCAAACCCTGTTGGAACTCTCCACTGATCAACAATTTTCAACAGAGGTTGAAGTATTAGTTGATATTAGCGATGTCCGCAAAGCAGGAGAAACACTTAACGGTTTTGGAGGAGTTGCTAATCCTGTAAAATTGCCTGGACTTTATCAAGGTTGTGCATTTATTCTTAATAAAGCTTTAGGACGACAATTAAATTCAGTTGAATGCTGTCTATTAATCGATCAGGCTGCTGTCACAATTGTTGCCGGCAACATTAGGCGCTGTCTACCTGAAGATGCTTTAGTTCATACTTTCAAAGGTCTTGTTCCCATTTGCGATGTCCAAGTGGGTGATCTGGTACAAACTCCTTTAGGATTTCGGCGAGTTGTTGAGAAATTTGACCAAGGATTTCAGGATGTCTATGAAATTGAAACTAATGCGACTTACCCTAGAGCAACTTTAAACCACAGACAAGCAGTTCTTGCAGATGCTCAAGGGGGAATTACCTGGAAGTCGATTGCAAGTCTAGTTGAGGGCGATCGCCTGCTGCACAACACACAAGTTATACCTGGTACAGTTACCCATCTACCCCCTGATTTTACTGAATCTCGACCCTCAAACAGTCGTACAGCTAAGTCTTTTGTAATTCCCGAATTAACAACTGAGGTTGCTTGGCTAATTGGGTTAACCCACGGTGACGGCTATATTGCTCTCGGTCGCAATAAGTATAATAAGCCCTATGGCCGAGTCGAATGGGCAATGAACAGCCTAGATACGGAACTCACAGCTAGAGTTCAAGCCAAAATAGACGCTGCTTTAGCTTTATTTGGATTGACTGCTGCTCATGGCATCATCAAGGGTGAAAACACTGCCAAATCAATCTGCTCATCTACTCGATTAGCTGAGTACTTCCATCACTATATCAAGCAGCCAAATATTCCCCTAGCAATTCCTAGTTTTATTTTGCAGGGTTCAGTAGATATCAGGGCGGCTTATCTAGCTGGATTAATGGACAGTGATGGTGCTGTCAATAACCGACCCCCTCATTTAGTTACCTCAGTCTATCGGTCATTTATTAGACAAGTTAGTGCAGTTTTATCCAGCTTGGGTATCGCTGGCAGAATTAGGATTACCCATCCACAACAGCAAACATGGCAAGTTAAGTACAGCCTCACAATTCCAGCCTTCAAAGAGCGTTACAACGCATTCATTGCACCACACTCAGTTAAAGGGTGTGTGAAAAAAGGACTGAAAATGTATGGTTTCACCGTCCCTGCTGCCATCATGCGGGAAGCTTACAGCTATAGCGAGATGCGAGATATGGGATTTCAAGGCTCTCGCATTGTTGATGCCAATTATGAACGCTATATCGTTGAAGCCGATATCTCGCTAGATATTCCAGTCACAGTTAAAGGACTGGGGAGTTATGATCATGTCCACACTTACGATATTGAGGTTGAAGAAGCTCATTGTTTCTATTGTGATGGCTATCTGACACATAATAGTGCTGGCATGAGGCAAGGTTCTAACGAAGATAGTTTGTTCGCTGATGCTAAAGATAACTTATGGCAGCAAGATGAAAGTGGCAACTGGCGAATTGATCCAGAGCGTGATGCACTCAGGATGGCAAATCATACCAGAGTTTTCCACCGCAAGCCAACCCTAGAAGAATGTCTTAATGCAGTCCGCAAACAATATTATAGTGGCGAGGGAGCGATTCAATGGGCTGGTGAAGCTGCAGCGCGATCAAACATTGATTTGCTGCCAACACAGGCTCTAAAAGTTAGTTTTTTGCAAGCTTATGAACAAGGAACAGCACAACAGTGGTTAAAAGAACGTTATCCAAATCTTGATGCTAATGAGTTAGAACATCGTTTAGCTCGCTATGGGTTAAATCCGTGTGGTAATTGATTTTGCCTCACGTTAAAAACCTCGCAAAAACGGGGAAAGCTGAGATGCTAATCCCGTGGTAATCAAAGGAACTAAAAAGTCTTTGACACCGTACAGCGTAGAGAGTGAAACTAGATTACATCAGAAATTGGTGTCTAGAATATAATCTCTCCAAGAGTGCGGGGGCATGTGTGAAAAGCACTTTTATTATCTAAAGTCATATATGCAAAATGTACGCGGAACTACTGCGAATAATCAAGCAGTAGAACTAGGGGATAAAAAGCCTCTAGGGTAACAAATTTGGAAATCATCGGCAGTAATTTTCACTGTAATTTGTCTGAGGTTCACCTTAATCAAATTGATCCATATAACTACAAAGAACAAGAAGAGGCTTTCACTGCTGGAGCGCTATCTGTAGCAGCACTTTTAAATCACAAATTCCTGGAACCACGCTATCAATACAGCCGTGAATTAGACCCGATTGTGGGAGTTTCTTTTACAGGTTTATTTGATTTCTTTGTCCATGCGTTTGGTGTTGATTGGCTGCGCTGGTGGGAAGAAGGAAGACCGGCTACTGCACAAGGATTAGCTTTCAAGCGTGAGGAAGAAAAATATCTAACTTCCTGGAAAGATATTGTACATCGGGTAGTTTGGGATTATTGCGATCGCCACAATCTCAAACGTCCAAATCGCTGTACCACAGTCCAACCCAGTGGTACTAAGGCTTTATTAACTAATGCTAGTTCCGGATGGCATCCCCCGAAAGCGCAAAGATTTATTCGCCGCATCACCTTCGCAAAAAATGACCCAGTAGCATTAGCTTGTATTGACTATGGTTACAACGTCATTCCCTCTCAATCAGACAAAGATGAACAAGGCAATTTGCTTAACGATCCCTTTGATCAAAGGGTGAGTGAGTGGTTAGTAGAAATCCCTGTTTCTGTACCTTGGGCTGATTTACCAGCAGCTGATGAAATTGATGTTTCTAAGTTTTCAGTATTAGCCCAATTTGATTTTGTCCTTCAGGTTCAACGTTGGTATGTAACTCACAATACATCAGCTACTTTGGAACTTCGCTCTGATGAAATCGAACCTTTGGCACAACGGATATACGAAACTATTCAGAATGATGAAGGATATATTTCAGCAGCCCTTTTAGCTCGTTTTGACGACCTGCAATCATTTCCACGTTTGCCGTTTGAACCAATAGATAAACCAACCTACAATCGCTTGAATCAAGAGGTGAAAGCACGGCGCAAAACAGATGATTTCTGTGCAGTCTTAAGCCGCTACGATTTAGGCGAAATGTCAGAGGCTGGGCCTAGTGGTTGTGACTCTGATAAGTGTATGTTTCCCGATCAGCAACCAAGCTCATAAGGTGAAATGACTATCAACTTAGGGTAGGCACTATTTATCTATTACAATAAAAAGCAGTGGTTTTATATAACATTTAACCACTGCTTTTTATATCAACTCAAATTTCCCCTTTACCCTTTCCCCCTCCTTGGTAATTATTTTGGTGGAGAAAAGCAGCACAAAATTTCTCTACACTATGATCTTTAGCAAAAGGAGTTCGCCAATGAAAGCTTACGAAATTCAAAGCGATGCCGGGATTGATGCCCTCGCATTAGTCGATCGCCCTGAACCAAAACCAACTGCGGGACAAGTTCTGATTCAAGTCAAAGCAACATCCCTAAATTACCGTGATCTACTGATCGCCGAAGGAGCTTACGATGCTAAACAGAAATATCCGGTAATTCCCGTGTGTGACGGTGTGGGGGAAGTCGTGACAGTGGGGGAAGGTGTTACACGGGTGAAAATAGGCGATCGCGTCGCGGGTACTTTCTTCCAAGACTGGATTTATGGCTCTTTTACCAGAGAGAAAATGAAATCTGCTCTCGGAAGTGGTAACGATGGAATGCTGGCTGAATATGTCGTATTACACCAAGATAATTTGGTGATATTACCAGACTATTTATCCTACATTGAAGGGGCGACTTTGCCCTGTGCAGGTGTCACAGCTTGGCATGCACTAGTGACAGAAGGCAATATTCGCGCAGGTGATAGTATTTTATTACTCGGTACTGGAGGAGTTTCGATTTTTGCTCTCCAGTTTGCCAAGATACATGGTGCTAGAGCGATTATTACTTCCAGCAGTGATGAGAAATTGGCACGAGCTAGACAACTTGGTGCTAACGAGACGATCAACTACAAAACAACACCAGATTGGGAAAAGCAAGTTTACCAATTGACTAATCGCATAGGTGTAGATCATGTAGTAGAAGTAGGCGGTGCAGGCACTTTGCCAAAATCACTACAAGCAGTCCGCATTGGGGGACGTATTAGTTTGATTGGCGTATTATCAGGTAGAGGAAATCAAATTGACCCCAGTCCAATACTTTTTAAGAATTTAACAGTTCAGGGAATTGAAGTTGGCAGTCGGGAAATGTTTGAGGCGATGAATCAGGCGATGCAACAGCATCAAATCAAACCGATTATTGATCGAGTTTTTTCATTCACTGAAGCACGACAAGCTTATCATTATCTCAAAAGTGCGGCTCACTTCGGTAAAGTAGTTATCAACCTAATTCCTAATTAACTCGTTCCCATGCTCTGCGTGGCAATGCATTGATTGAGGCTCTGCCTCAAGTTTAAAGAGGCGAAGCCTCCAGAAACCCATTCCTTGGCTCTGCCAAGGAACGAGAGGATAAAGATTATTTAAACAGCAGCGAGAGTAGGCGCAGCGAATTTAGCATATCGCTCGATATAGAATTCCTTAGAGTGAGCGATCGCTTTGACAGATTCACGCTCTTTCAAAGCATGTTTCCACTGGCGTACACGGGTAAATTGCTCTGGTATTCCAAAGCCGCGATACTGCTTCAGTGCAGCCCAACGCTCAAACCAGGGGAAATAGGTGAAATCGACCAGACTGATGGATTCACCAAACCAGTAGGGGCCTTCCCCAGATAGCTTTGCCAAACCTTCGTTTTCAATGAATTCCAGGTGTTTGTATAGTTCCTGTTTAGCTTCTTCTTGTTTTTGGGGATCTGAACTCCGCAGCAGGGTAGAAAAAGCGGGAACGAACCTAGTGTTAGCAAAATCAATCCAGATACGAGCCTGTGCCTTTGCAATCGGACTGCTGGGTAACAGTGGTGGATTGGGAAATACCTCATCAAGATACTCATTAATCACTGCTGATTCCCAAACTGGCTCATTATCATGAGTTAGTGCAGGAACTTTACCATAGGGGGAAACTTTGGTAAACCCTTCAGGCTTATTCTGCAAATCAATCTCAATCAAATCGAAGTCGATGCCCTTTTCTTGAAGTACCAAGCGGGTACGGTGAGCATAAGGACAAACAACTGCACTGTATACTTTGATTTGGGCCATGTTTAAGTTCCTTGGTAAATAGGACTTGTTAATCGGTATTGGGAATTGAATTTTTATCCAAAATCCCAAATCTTAAATTATTAGTGTCTTGAAGCCTAGTAGAAGCTCTCGATGTGGCGAAAAATTTTAGACACTAATCAAACTTTGTACTTTTCAAACAACCTCTAAGAACTGGGACAGAGTGCATCACGCACCTCTACTCGTTTCTGAACAATTCCCTGTTTGTATATCCAATCAGCAGCACTCTGTAAATCGGCAACTATTTTCGGTTCTAAGGGAAGCACTCCATCAACAGGTCGGCGATCAAATGTCCGCTTCACAACTTCAGGCGGTAAACCTGATACTTTTTGGTACAGTTTTTGATTCTCCTGGGGATGTTTATTTAGCCATTCACCCTCTTGAGCAAGAATCGCAATAACTCCCCTAATTGCCTCAGATTTTGCTTTTAGTGCATCCCTATCCACCATATAAAGGGAGTAATGCGGGACTTGTGCAGGTAAAGGAATTTGGCGGGCATTGTACTTGATTTCAGCACTAGCAACCCAAGGATCCCAAACCGCCCAAGCATCGACATGATGCGATACCCAAGCGGGTAGGGCTTCATCAGGTTTCATGTAAACGCGACTTACTTTATCTTTGGGAATATTTTCTTTTTCTAATAATTTCAAGAGCAAATGTTCGCTGATGCCACCTCGATTCACAATGACCTTTTTACCAATAAGATCATCGAATTTCCGAATGGGGGAATCTGCATGAACTACAATCCCTTCTGAGTTGCGATTAGCCGGTCGGTAGGCAATGATGCAAGCATTAATCCCACCAGACAACGCAGATAAACCAGCGATATCGCCACCAGCTCCTAAATCAGAACTTTTAGCATTGATTGTTTCTAATACTGGTGCAAAAGATGGGAATGTACCAACCCACTCAACCTTAATATTCTTGGGGGCTAATTCACGCTCTAAAGTACCACGTTCTTTTGCGATCGCAGACAAACTTCCCTTAATATAACCAATGCGAACTACTGTCTGTTTTTCAGGTGCAGAACTTTGTGCTGTTGAGGAACCTTGATGGTCACTCACAGATTTAACAGTGGAATTAGCAGAGTTAGTCGCACTACATCCAGAAACTATCAAACTTAAGCTTGATTGGGCTAGTAAAAGCCAGACTACTGCTTTTAAGGTACACAGCAAATGAGAATTTTGATATTTATTCATCAATGATTTACTGCTCCATAAAACTGAGATAATTCCAAACAAATGGTCAATTAATAATCAGAGCCAGAGGCTCTCGAAAGGCGTTACTAGGCTCCAGCCTGGTAACGAGACAATGGAGATTAATTATTTCTTCTTTGTCTTTAATTTTGAATTTTTAATTGTTAAGGTGCTGGGTTTGGAGATTGAGCATGAACTCTATCCAACTCTTCCAAAATGTCTTTGTCGAGAACTATATTTACACTTTCTAAATTCTCTTTTAGTTGTTCGAGTGTCGTAGCACCAATAATTGTGCTAGGCACAAACCAACGACTCCGCACGAATGCGAGGGCCAGATGCACTGGACTTAATTGATAACGCTTGGCAATTTCCACATAAGCTGCTACTGCTTCATTTACTTTTGGTTTTAAATAACGCTGACCAAAATTTTCATACAAAGTCACTCTTGCTTTCTCTGGTTTGCCGTTTAGGTATTTGCCAGTCAAGAAGCCAAATCCCAAAGGACTATAAGCTAGTAACCCAATTTCTTCTTGGTAAACTGCTTCTGCTAAGGCTCCGTCAAATACTCGATTCAGCAAGTTGTAAGCATTTTGAATCGAAACAACTTTGGGCAATCCTAACTGTTTAGCAGCGTTACTAAATTGGGCAACTCCCCAAGGTGTTTCATTACTCAAACCGATATAGCGAATTTTCCCTGCCTTAATTACATCGGCAAAAACTGCTAGCTGTTCAGTGATGGGAACTGTTTCTGCCACTTGAGTCTGATCAAATACCGTTTGCCCAAACCGTGGCACGTAGCGATCGGGCCAGTGGATTTGGTACAGATCAATATAATCGGTTTGTAATCTTTTTAGACTATCGTCTACAGCTTGTTTGATATTATCACGGTCAATTGCTTTGGCTCCACCACGTACCCATTTAAAGCCTCGACCGGGGCCAGCAATTTTAGTAGCTATAATAAGTTTATCTCTTTGTTGACGCTTTAACCATTCCTCAATGTAAGTTTCAGTTAATCCATAAGTTTCGCCACTTGTGGGGACAGGGTACATCTCAGCTGCATCAATAAAGTTGACTCCTTGGGCAATAGAATAATCTAGCTGCTCGTGAGCTTCTTCAATGGTATTTTGCTCTCCATAAGTCATAGTGCCCAGACAAATTTCGGAAACTTTTAAGTCACTCTTGCCAAGTTGGTTATACTTCATAATTTGTGCGTTGCTTTTCAGACGATTGAACAGCGATATTTTTGTTGGATATTTTATATTTTTCTGAAGACGCTATTTTTAAGTAAATTAGCTCTAAACAACACTTAATTTGGTACTCAACCAATATAAGTTTTTCAGCAAATTAATATTTTGCCGATACTACTAAAAACCGATAAATAAATCGTATTTAGTGGATACAGTTGTTTATTATTACATAGAAAAACCAGATAAGTAAGCTAGTTGGGAGTAATAAAAAATTTAAAATTGTCGTACAAAATACTTGCTTTTATTGAGTTTTTGTGAAATAGACTGTTTTAGATTTAGTTAATCTACGATAAATCAATCGTTTTACCGTAATATGCCCGAAATTCTGAAGATTTCTTTAGAATTAAGTCTTAATAAATATTCATATTAATATACTTGCTCCTAAGTAGCTGGTTATTCTGGCATCAAAACGTACTAAGTTTATCTGCAATAGTTCACAACAGGTGGTAGTAATGACAAAGACTTAGGGTTTTAAAGACTTGCATAACCAGGAATTTTTTGCTGCGATCGCTTCCAACAATACTCATATCTATAGCAATGTGAATTAAGTAAAAAAAAATACAATTATACTGAATAATTAAAATATTTACTGGGATATTATGGCATTTTTGATGCATTCAATTAGAGTTACAAAGCGCCATATTAATACTTGATCTGGCGTTGCTGAATTTAGATATAGGATTTCTATTTGATTTTTGAATAAATACCATACACCTCGAAAAGTGTGATTCCCTACTCCCTACTCCCTATAAATCAACAGGCGATGCGTTTTCTCAGCAATCTTGTGATTAATTTTATTTTTTCTTAATTTCGCTACTAGTAAAAACCTTTTTAACACACAGTGATATAAAATATACTAAGAATATATACAGAGAAAAGTCAAGTGTTTCTCTGTAAACTGCTCATTTTTTCATATAAAGGAGCGTATTATGGAATATCTTGCTTATTCCCACATGTTTATTGCTCAAGAAGAGGCATCTGGAAACACCGGATACAATCCTCCTAAATCTCAATCGAATTGGAAAAAACTTCTTAAATCTTCTGACATAGTTATTACTAAAGAAGAGGTATCTGGAAACAGCAAATCTCAATTCAATTGGAGAAAACTGCTTAAATCTTCGGCTTGGTTAGCTTTAGCTGGTGTCGGTGTATTACTTGTTGCTGCTAGCCAAATTCAAATTAGTTCGGCTGCATATGTAAGGACTAACGGCAGTTGTTTACGTGTCCGTACAGGCCCAAGCAGCAACTACTCATATGTGGACTGTGTATCAAATGGCTCAACACTTCCAGCGATTGAAAGGTATGAAAACGGTTTTGCTAGGCTTTCTACAGGTAGATACGTTTTTGCGCGATGGGTTGGTGATAAACCTAACAGTGTTCCTGTGACAAGACCTGGTGGCGTTGGGGGTTCAGTTATTCTTAGCCCTGGTTCTAGAGGTCTGCTTGTAAGAGACGTTCAAACAGCTTTGGGCAATCTCAGAATTGATGGAGTTTACGGTCAAGAAACTGCTAGCCGAGTCCGAAGCTTTCAAGCAAGTAAAGGTCTACTTGTAGATGGTGTGGTGGGGCCCGAAACTAGATTAGCTCTGGGCATTTAGCCAATATGAATGCGTTGCACCCTAACGCGCCCTGCAATATAGCCATTTTCAATTCGGTGAGGTATAAGACTTAACCCCCTAGCCCCTTTCCCGAAGCGGGAAGGGGAAAAATTCAAAGCCTCTCTCTTAAAAGGAGAGAGGAATAGAAGTGAGGTCAAAACTGTACCTTATTTGGTCGAGAACTGCTATAAATTGATTGCTCATAGCTTAAATGCTTTTGAGTCTACTAAAGTAGATTTAAGCTATAGCTTGGGAATTGATTCCTAAGCGGGATGAAAGCTAAAGGATAAGACTTTGAGGACTTTTGTCGATCAACCAAAAAGCCACCCTTAGAAAATATCGTTTCGAGGTTTTATCTGTTTTCTTGTGGGATGGAAATAAATCTAACTAAAAAATAAAAACCGGGAGACAAGCCGGTTTTTTGTATCCTAAAAAACAGAAATTTGGCACTTTGTTTAATGTAACTTTCTAAGTTGATGTTTCTGATGAAAGACCCAAGTAATTTTGCACAATCTGCAAAATGCGCTCTGCTGCATGACCATCTCCAAAGGGATTAATTGCATTTGCCATTGCTTCATAAGCATCTAGATCACTGAGTAACTCAGCAGCGGCTGCAAAAATGTTCTGACTGGTAGTGCCTACAAGTTTAGCTGTACCGGCTACAACAGCCTCTGGTCTTTCGGTGGTGTCTCTCAAAACTAGTACTGGTTTTCCCAAGCTGGGGGCTTCTTCCTGCAACCCACCAGAGTCAGTGAGCAAAAGATGCGATCGCCCAATTGCTCCCACCAGTTGGCCATAATCTAAAGGATCTGTTAAAAAAATTCGGGGATGATTCCCTAAAAGCTCTTGTAATGGAACTCGCACTGTCGGATTGCGGTGCAATGGTAAGAGCATTGCTGTATCAGGAAACTTGTCTAAAATTTGTAAAAACCCCTGAGCGATCGCTAACAGAGGTTCTCCCCAATTCTCCCGACGGTGAACTGTTGCTAACAGAACGCGATATGAATCCCACTCTAAGCCTGGTACATTGCAAACTGCTTGGGTTGCAGCTACATTTAACAATGCATCAATTACCGTGTTACCGGTCATGTGAATTTCACCCAAAACACCAGAACGATGCAAGTTTTCCACAGCCCAAGGAGTCGGCGCAAAGTGCAACTGAGTAATTTGAGAAATCAATCGCCGATTAGCTTCTTCTGGGTAAGGATTGAAGATATCATCCGTTCTTAACCCTGCTTCTACATGACCAACAGGGATTTTTTGATAAAAAGCTGCCAAAGCTGCCGCAAAAGCCGTGGTAGTGTCTCCCTGCACCACTACTAAATCTGGCTTTTTCTCCTTGAATAACCTTTCTAACCCTTGTAAACTGCGGCAGGTAATATCATTTAGAGATTGCTGAACCTGCATAATTTCTAAGTCATAATCTGCCTTGATGTTGAACAGCTGCATAACTTGCTCAACCATCTCCCGATGCTGTCCAGTTAGAATTACTTGCGACTCAAAATCTGAAGACTTCTGGAAGACCTGAATCACCGGAGCTAGTTTAATCGCTTCTGGACGAGTACCCAAGATAATATAAACCCGTTTTTGATTAATCATTAGTTATGAATCATCTGTCATTTGCCAATGGTTATAGTCAATGGTCTATGATTAATAGTCAATAGTTGGCGGTAAATCATCACACAAATCATAAATATAAAAGGATAAATCACACAAAATATGAAAAAACCCGGCTTAACCGGGCAGATAACTGTTTATCAAATTCAACTGTAATGACTACATCTTGCTCTTTGAAGTTTAAATCCCAAAAAGCATGAAAAAACCCGGCTTAACCGGGCAGACGCACTGTTCGTTTGTCGAATTCACTTATAATGACTATATTTTTATCTCACAAGTTAAAGGGCAAGCAGCGTAAACAGTAGTCTGCATTTGGTCTGCCTCTCCATGCAGCCAGCTTAACCATTTAATTTCATTAGGATGAACTCCTTTAAGAGTTAGTACACCCGCAGCCAATACAACTGCCATGACATTAAACATGATTAAAGCGCCTGCTACAAGCAAAACAGCACTAACAGGCATCACAGATTGCAAGACAATTGACAGCAGACATCCGACTGTAGCCATCAAGACAACTAGTGGAAAACCGACAACCAACAAGCATACTGCCAATGTAAAAGTCCATATTAAAAAGCTTTTAATCATTAACAAGGAGTAGGTCTTTCCTTGATTAGAGCTTTGAGCAGAAACCATGACTTTTCCTCCTAAAATACACAGCAAATTTTAATTTTCAGTCATATTCTCGCTTTGGGCGAGTAAACTGAATTTGTTTCTCAATGAAATTTAGTATATAAAAACTAATCGGAAAAATGAGCATTTATTTACTAAACTTTACAGTTAATTTTTTATAATTGTGGATGTAAAGTCAAGTTTATATCTATTAAAAAAACTTGTTTTCTGCATCTCTCTTCAGGTATATAACCTAAAAGGTATGAGCTTTTAACTTTGATCCCCTGGATATTACTCCTATTCAACTTAACATTTCTTATAAAAATTACTGATAGTTCTCATAATCCATAGATGGGCTGAATAAATGATCTATTAATGTTTGTGCTGTTAATTGCTGGCAATTTGTGTCCATGCCTGGGATAAATTTCTCATCTAAAGGCTTAGAATATTTATATTTTGTTTTGCGTGTTTAAAAATACTTACCTATCTCAATATTTTTACTGAAGCGTTTTGAGTCATTGCGTGTGTTAAACCAGGTTAGATAGGAGAAATAACTTTTCTAAATCTTTTGAGTAGTGGAATTTCAGGAAAAAAAGATACTAATCGAGGTGAATGAAATGGATTGACCGTGGTTCTAGAGTTTCAATCGCCTCCCATTACCGCTAAGGCTTGTAGGCAAGCATTCTCCAAAATTCATCGAAGCAAGTGACTAGACTTCTCGCTAATTCAACTTTTTAACTGCCAAATGTGAAGATATATGACAGAATCACAGTCTCCATTAAATTCTAACTCTGCTACCGAGCGTAACCTGCCACCAATGCCGCCACCACCGCCAACCTTGAGTACGCAACGGCAGATGACACAAACATTGCATATGCCAATGGATAGAAGCACCAACCCTCCTGTTGCAGGTCATCGTCCCGGTAGTCCACCGCCCATACCTAGTTCACTTCGCCCTAAAAACAGCAGTCCGGGACTGACTTTAGCTCAGTTAATTAGGGAAGCTTATGATCAGGGATATTCTGATCTTCACTTGGGTGTAGGTGAAGTACCCCGCTTCCGCAACCGAGGAGAAATTCAAGCAACGGATCATCCAGAAATAGATAAAGAAACTTTGATGAATTGGTTGCGGGAGGTGATGACTGAAGGGGAAATTCAGCGCTTTGAAGAACATTTAGAATTTGACGGAGCAACTCAGTATGACTTTGCTCGCGTGCGGATTAATGTTTTTGGCTCCCTCAAAGGGCCTGCAATGGTGTTGCGGTTGATTCCTTTGAAAATCTTAACTATGGAACAGTTGAATTTACCTCCAATTTTTCGGGATATTTGTCATCACCACAAAGGTTTAATTTTGGTGACTGGGCCCACTGGTTCTGGTAAATCCACCACAATGGCAGCGATGGTTGACTACATCAATAAGGAGATGGCCAAGCATATCATTACCATTGAAGACCCGATAGAATTTGTTCATCAAAGCCGCAAGTCTTTAGTCAAACAGCGGGAAGTGGGAATGCACACTCGGAAATTTGACAACGCTTTGAAAGCAGCTTTGCGGGAAGACCCAGATTTAATTCTGGTGGGAGAAATGCGGGATAAGGAAACAGTTAACACCGCCCTAAAAGCTGCTCAGACTGGTCACTTAGTCATGGGAACCCTGCACACTAATAGCGCTGTCAAAACCATTGAGCGGATTCTCAATCTCTACTCTGGTGAAGAACAGGACGCAATGCGGGTGGCAATTTCTGAGTCTTTAGTGGCAGTAATTGCCCAAGGGTTATGCCGCACAACTGACGGGAAGCGGGCTGCTTTCCATGATGTCTTGATTAACACTGAGGCAATTAAAGAATGGATCAAAGATGGTAAATATGATGAAATTGGCGAGTTGATGAAACAAGCTGGCTTTGACGGCATGATCACGATGAATCAGTCATTGCTCAATCTCTATCAAGACGGTCGGATTACTGAAGAAACTGCTTTGGAAATGTCACCAACTCCTAACGAAATGGCGCAGTTTCTCCGAGGTCGAGTTTAAGTCTGTTCCTCTTGGCAATGAAGATGATTGTCTTGTTAAGAGTCTCGGACTGGGAATGCCTATTTGGAGGTTCTGCCTCCAGTTCTAGCGGCACCGCAATCAAAAGCATTTCCAGTCAGGAGTGGAAACGAGATTTAGGGGATTTTTGATGGGTTGCCAATTTTTTAGGTGATCCTGGTTGAGGTTATAGCTAAGGTAAAAGGTAAAAGAGAGAATTTTTACTTTTAGCTTCCTAGACTCTGTGAATAACTTGACGACAAACAAACTATCTACACCCCAGTTGTTTAAAGGCATTGCGCTATTTACACCTGGAGGAGATTTAATTTACTGCATCGACCCTAGCAAGCAAGGTCGATGGCATTTGCATTTGTGCTCGGCTTTGCAAGAAATCCTAGATTTACCAGAGCCGCCGCATTTTTTAGTGCCTTGTTATACTGCAACTATTGACCACTGGTTAGATCCGCGCACTCAACAAGTGCGAACTTTTGCTGAAGCTTATCCGGCTGTAATTAGACATCAAGCTTTGCTTAATGCCATTTTTGGCACAGGGGACTTGGTATGGCAAGCAGCTCCCTGGCAGGAGGGGTTGTGCGATCGCATGGTGTTAACAACTTATCGTTCCTCATTTGGGCAGCTTTGGGAAGATCACGATTTAATTGTCCGTCTAGACCTTTCTGAACCTGTGCCAAAATACAACCAACCAGTGATAGTACAAAAAAAGGAAGTTATCACACAAGGGTATGTTCTGCGCTTGTTCGTTGCAGGACATAGCAGTACCACCGAACGCATTCTCCAAAATTTACACGAATTGTTAGAGCGATCGCTCGGACACCCTTATACTTTGAAGGTGATTGATGTTTTAACTCATCCAGAACAAGCAGAACTCAATCAGGTTTCTGCAACTCCTACCCTTGTCAAGGTTTGGCCCCACCCAATTCGGCGAATCGTTGGAGAGTTGGATCATGTAGAAAAGATTTTACAGATGTTAGCTGCTAATGAAAAATTTTAAGTTTTATAACGATATCATCTACTGGGAGTGCATAAGCATAGCCCAATTCAGACATCCCTCTGAACTTAGTTAGATACAGCTTGGCGTAAAACTGTGGCAATTGAGGGTTAAAAGTGAAACGCAGAGGTAACGCAAAGGTTTGATTTGTGGCAATTGTTTTCGCTAGGAATGAAAGAAAGTGTGTACTAAGCTTATGTTTTTTCAAAAGCTACAGGCATAAACTGAACTCCTGCGATCGCATCGCAATTGATAATCGCTACAGCAATATACAGATAATTATGAACTCACTAATATCAATTTACATTGAGCGTGCATATAATAAATGTCGAGGGTGAAACTGGATATTACAAAAATGGCACGTAGGCTATAACTGGAAATCAAAGAAAGTGAGAGGCGGAGGCTCCGGTCAAGATGAGAGCCGAGTTGGACTCAAAACCAAACCCTTTTAAAACCTCGTTAAAATCTCGTTTCCAGTCTCTGGCTGGAAATGTATACCTTGGTGGCTCTGCCGCCAGGAGAAGGAGGCGGAGCCTACCGAACTGGCATTCCCAGTCGGAGACTGGGAACGAGGCAACACGAGGCAATCTCTGAAGGGTTTATCTAGAGAGGCTTTTAGTTAAGTTGACACCAATGAGCATTGCTATGCCCCTACCGCGTGGTCTATTTAACTTAAAAAGGCTGTAAGGAGGGAATTAGAGCAAGCCTTAATTGTTTACATTTTTGCCGCAAAGAAATGCTGCTTCACCACATCTAAGCGTGAACAATTCCAATAATCGATATGTGAGATAATTAAACCATCAGAGTTAAGACCTAATTGACTCCAACCAGGAATAGAAATCCGTGGCTTCCAGGGGAGAGGAGTGTTCCAACTAAGTGTCCACTCAGTTTTTATTGTGTCTCCCAAACGTTGAATGCTATGTAAGTCCATTTTGGGATTTAAAAACAAAGTCTTGATGAAATTAATCATCTGTTTGTAACGTTTAACACCACGAAATTTATTTAGCGGGTCTTGAAAATAAACGTCTGGAGTGTAAATGCTGTAAGTTTGATTTACAGGGAATCTTTGATAGTCTTCTTTAAGGATTTCAATGATATCCATGATAAATAAATGTATAAATTACTTTAATATGTAAACGTGACGCAGATAACAATCCCTAATTAAAAATTGAAATCAACCTTCATTCCATAATTTTTCTAACTGACGCCGCCAAGCAGTTAGGATTTTTTCTCGCGCCTCTGGGGTTTGATTTATATCGCCCATTAACCCTTCTGCATAAAAGCGTTCTAAGGTTTGCATAGTAGCTTGCAGAGATTGCTTTTGTTGTTTTGCTGCCTGAATAATTTGTTGGATGCGGCTTTCAATTAGTTGATTAAAAACATTATCTAATCCAGCCTGATAAAGAGATACAAGTCGGTTGATTGCATCGGACAAATCTGTATTTACTAAAGTGCCAGTATTATGTTGAAATACCCCCCAAATTTTCCCTTCATACAAAGCGTAACGTACTTCTTGAGTGTCATCAAAGTTGGCTTCTAGGAACTGTGCTAAAAATGGTTGCCCTTCCTTTGCGGGTACAATAGGCAGTAAAACTCGCAGCCAAGTATTATCTTCGGAAAGCAGCACCAACAGCCGAAAATCAGAAGTGTCTACTTGCCACGATCCAGGAGCGATCGCATGAACAGCCGATGTACCAAATAATTCTGTTAGCGTACCCACAATTTCTTCAGGTGTCATAAGCCTTTATTAGATATAACCTCTAGATTAGCGCAGAGGTGGATCAGCTTATTCACTAGTACTGTACATTCACAAATTAGATGTCGCTGTTCACAGATTAATGTCGTCTTTCACAGACTAATGTCGCTATTTCATCAATTAGTGTCGTTGTTCGTTCTAGATAACCGTTAACAAATATTATGTCGCAACATTTGAGGCTAGCCAACTAGATCATTTTGGCTAATCTAAACCCTGCGTCACTTTCAACCCGCCCTACACAGGGAAGGTCTTTGCGACAGTTCAATTCTGGGTAGTAGTACATAGTAAAGTAAAGGTGCGCTCGGCTTTGATATCTCTCTGCATCTTCTGCCGCACTGCATTAAATTCTCGAATTGCTCAAAAACACGATGCCGATCACACACAAAGCGAAGCCAGCAATGCTAATTTTCCAGGGTAAAATTCGGTTTATTTCTCCCATACCCATTGCACTACCAATCTCTCTGGCACTCATGGTAACTGCAAACAGAGTTAAGATAATGCCTAGTATATAGGCAACTAATGATATAATTCCTGCCCCAATAACAGATTCTGCATCAGCGTAACCCTGAAATAAACCAGCACTGACGCTCACCAGAGCAAAAACCGTAAAGTTTGGTTGATTTGGCATCATCAGCATAGTACCAAAAACGATGGTAGAAATGGCGATCGCTATTTCTGTACCTGGTAAATTTAGCCCGAATACATGAATTACAATGCCCAAGACTGCTGCTAAGACAAAACATCCAGCGATCGCAGCGCCACGAACAAACACAGATGAGAGTAAGCCAATAGCAACAATACCAACTAAACAATCCAAGCCAATTATTGGATCTGCCAGTCCCCAGAGAAAGCCTTCCCAGCAGTTAGAGATGGTATGACGATCTGGTGTTCCACTCAATGAACTCAGTAAGCTAATTAAGATTAGAGCTGCGATCGCCCCAATATGACGATGCATTAACTTTAAGGTGTAAAATTCCCTCCATGCACGGGATGCTGATAATTTAGTTTTGAACATTACCATATACCAAATTAGTTTTTTCAGTAATTTATACTACCCACATACTCAAAAAAACTAACGTAGTAATCACGCCAGATTACACTAGCTTCATCAAGTTCTATAAAGCTACGGTTATTGCCAAAGTCTTCTGATAACAGGCTGCGTAGCTTGCCACTGTAAATATTGCTATCAGTAAGGATCAAGACTTGATATTTAAGACGGTATGTAATCGACCGCAAATGCAGTTTAAAAATGTAGCTGCGATTTGCTTTTATCCTGGTATTTCTGACAAAGTAGGATACTTCCCTTTACCTAACCTAAAACTTATCTTAACTGAACTCTATTAAGAAAAAGACTAACCTAGAAAATACGTTCATTAGGAGAGAGAATGAAATTTCTCAAATTACTACTACTTAGTATCGCTCTCATCTTCTTTGCATGGATTAGTCCACTGCAAGCTAGTCCAATAGCTCAATTGCCAACTCCTTTACTTCCAGTTGCAGAACGTGAAACAACATCTTTGAGAAATTCACAGGATGTATTGACTGTTGCAACTTTTAATGTCGAGAATTTAGACCCGAAAGATCAGCGCTTTGATCAGATTGCTAAAATTATTGGCAATAATTTGAACGCACCAGATGTCATCAGTTTAATTGAAGTTCAAGATAACAACGGGCCAATCAATGATAACGTTGTGAATGCAAACCAGACTTACCAAAAACTGATTGCTGCGCTCAAAAATATCGGTAGTCCAGCATACGACTTTGTTGATATTGCGCCTAGCGACGATCAAGATGGTGGAGAACCTGGAGGCAATATTCGTGTCGGTTTATTATTTCGACCCAACCGGATAACTCTAACAAAATTGCCCAGAAGAGGCGGTTCATTAGATGCTGTGGCTATTACTCAAGGTTCAAATGGTCTTGACCTCTCGCTCAATCCAGGTCGGATTGACCCCAGGAATAATGCTTTCGATCAAAGCCGTAAGCCACTTGCGACAGAATTTATATTTAACGATCAAAAACTGTTTATCATTGCTAATCACTTTATTTCCAAGCTTGGAGGTTCTCCCAGCGATGATCAACGAGTCAAGCAAGCCCAAATCGTTAATGAATTCGTAGCGCAACTACTACAAGTTGACCCGCAAGCCAATGTAATTGTACTAGGTGACTTAAACGATTTACCAGATTCTTTACCTCTAAAGACCTTGGAGGGTAACATTCTTGAGAATCTGACGGTTCGTTTACCTCTTAGCGATCAGTTTAGTTTCAGATTCCGTGGAAATCCTGAACTTATTGACCATTTGTTGGTCAGTGAAAATCTTTCTCGTGTTGCTCAACCTGAAATCGACATTGTGCATGTCAACGTTGGCTTTAGTAAGCCTGTCAGCGACCATGATCCCGTGATTGCAGCATTTACATTACCTGCTAACCAGTCCACGTCTGACACAATCCCTCCCGTTAGCCAACCCACTCCTGCAAGTGATTCGGCAATTATATTGCCTCAATTATCCAAATTCGCTCTAGTTGACCAACTAGCTAAGGAGTATACGCCAAGCAAAATCTTGAATTATGATCGGGCAAGAGACCAAATGTTTGGCATTATTGACAACCGAGCAGGTATTGTGACAGACATTTATGCCAGTTACCCAATTCGTTTAATTGGTAATGGCGATCCTAGTCAGGAAGCTGAAAAATTAGGGCTGAATACCGAACATGTTTGGCCACAAAGTGAAGGTGCTGACAAAGGTAATTCCCGAAGTGACCTTCATCATCTATTTCCTGCACGAGAAGATATTAATAGTGAGCGAGGCAATAAACCATTCGATGATATAGCCGACACAAGTACTAAAAAATGGTATCGAAATAATACTGTTCAATCTACAATTCCTAATAGTGCAATTGACGAGTTTAGCGAATCAACATCTTCTGAATTTGAGCCTAGAGAGAAAGTAAAAGGAGATATAGCCAGGGCAATTTTCTACTTTTACACCATTTATCGGAATCAGGCTGAGAGAGTAGACTTAAATTACTTTCAGAATCAGCGTCAGACTTTGTGTAAATGGAATCAGCAAGACCTCCCAGATATTACTGAAATAGAACGCAGTCATGCGATCGCCCAATTTCAAGGTAATGACAATCCATTTGTGCTAGATGTCACATTAGCAGAACGGGCATACTGTGATTCCGAAAACGGTAGTGTTTGAGAGATGATTTCCTTTAGCTTCCAAACGATTATTGTAAAATTAACAGGACTTACGCAAAAATTGCTAACTTCGCTTAATTTATCGAACCGCCAAGACGAGGCAGTGCGTTGGGCGGCTCTGCCGACTTGAAGCAACTGCCGTGCCAAGAGCGCCAAGAATTCGTAGAGTGTGTGTAAGTCCTAATTAAGAGAGTGCAATTGTCCTTAACGTTAAATGTTGTACTAGTGCAGTAATTCCTCAACTTGATGCTGGCTCCACAAAGTTCTGTACAGACCCTGTTGTTGCACCAGTTGTGAATGATTGCCTATCTGAACAATTCTTCCTTTTTCCATTACAAAAATTCGGTCAGCAGCTGCCGCTGCCGATAATTGATGAGTAATGAAAATTACTGTCTTTCGTTCAGTACCACCAGAGAGATTTTTGAGGATTTGTGTAGCTGTTTGATTATCCACACTAGAGAGAGCATCATCTAAAATTAAGACTGGCGCACTGACCAGCATTGCCCTAGCCAAGGCAGTCCGTTGTCGTTGACCACCAGAAAGAGTAATACCGCGTTCACCAACAAGAGTTTCGTATTGCTGGGGAAAATTGTTAATTTCTGATTCAATTTGGGCAAGTTGAGCGACAGATTCTACCTGCTCTTGTTCGCTAATTGGGTCACCGTAGCGGATATTATTTTTGATTGTAGTGCTAAATAGAAAGCTATCTTGAGGAACGTAGGCGATCGCACCTCGTAAAGAAGCCAAAGCTATCTTAGTAATATCCAGCCCATCTAAAAACAATAATCCTGATTCAATATCCAACAAGCGCGGCAAAGCATTGGCCAAAGTGGATTTCCCTGAACCAATAGCCCCAACAATTGCCACGGTTTCTCCCGGAGTAATGGTAAAGTTAACATTTTCTAAAGCTGGAGTAGTGGAACCAGGGTAATTGTAGGTGAGATTTTTAGCTGTCAGTTCCCCTTTAAGTTCAGCTAGTGGTAGATGTATAGCATCGGCTCTGTCTTGAATTTTCGGTGTGACAGAGAGAATAGATTCAAGCCTATCGATACTAACTTCACCCCGTTGGTAGGCAGTAATTGTGAATCCTAAAAGGGCAGTGGGAAAAACTAGACGCTCTACATAAATTAACAGTGCTAAAAAGTCGCCAACCTGAAGGGTTCCAGAAGACATCCGCCCTACTCCTAGCCAGATGATAACTAGTGAACTGACATTGGCTAGTCCACCAATTAGCGGAAACAGTGTATTTCGGAGTTTTGCCAGTTCCAAGTTAGCAGTCAATAGCTGCTGATTTTTTTTAGCAAAGGCTCGACGCTCGTTTGCTTCTTGGGCATAGATTTTAATTAAAGCAATGCCACTGATATCCTCTTGGATGAGTTCGCTCATGTCAGAGAGTTGCTCTTGGACTGCTGCTTGTTGTTTGCGTAAGCGATCGCTAAACAAACTCACTAACAAGAACATAAAAGGGTACACTGCCAGGGAGGCTAGTGTCAGATCCACACTAATCGCTAGCATTACTGGCAGTGTCAGGGCGTAGGCAAACACCGTATTTGCCAAACTCAAAACTGCAAAACCCAATAACCGCTTGATATTGTCCACATCACTGGTAGCGCGATTAATCAAATCGCCAGCAGTATTACTGGCAAAATAAGCCGGCTCCAACTTGAGTAAGTGTTCAAAAATCCGTTGTTTGAGGTCAAATTCCACCTGACGCCCTACTCCAAATAGCCAAATGCGCGATGCCATCCGCATTAGCCACATTGCCGAACTGAGCAAGACAATGATTACTACGTAATGTAGGATTTGGTTCCAGCTGAAGGTTGTCGAGAGTTTGTCAACACCAGCACGAATCAACCAAGGGATATAAACGCCTAGTGCATTGACAGACAACAAAGCGAGAATGCCTAAGGACACTTCCCGCCAATAGGGTCGTAGGTAAGCAGTGAGTTTAGCGATTCGTCGAGATTTTGCCATTAAAGCAATTTTGCAACTTTATCATCTGAGATTAACTGTTAGTCCAAGAAGGTAGCTATGTAGAGGGAATATCGCTTGTAAATTCAGCTTTTGTTACCTCTTTCAACTGGATAGTTATTGCCGTTCCCATTCGGCTTTGGGCGAAAGGGAACGTCTACTTAAACTCTTGGTATTCTGGTGGCAATCACAGCCTAAATTAATCCAGCTACTAGTACAGCGAGCGCGTAAATAAACTAACCATTCAAAATGGCGTAAAAGCCCAGAATATAATTCTTTTGACTTTTGACTTTTGATTTTTAACTTCCGCCTTGCGGTACTAGGGCGTGGCATTGTGACCTTTTGAGTTTTACTTTTTTAACTTTATTACCGCTGAACACGCAAGAACCTGTAAATTTCAAAGAGATAAGTTTCCCAAGTTCTGGTTGTCAATAGCAACGTTTCCGCATTCGGTACAAAGTCTTCAAGTCGTAAACCGCGGGCGCGAATATCTTGAGGACTTCCTTGTAATAGGTAGGGAGGCACTCTCAAATTATAAGAAATAATGCGATCGCCTGTCACATCTGAAATGTTTGCTGTGGTGGTTTGTTGCCCTAATGCCACCAGTATCCCAGATGTTGGTGCAGCAGTTGCTACATAGGTTTCACCTGCCATTGCTAGAGGTGCCCTATAAAGTAAATAAGCGACTGCTGGTGTACTTGCTAACAGCAAAATCGTCAGTGCCCAACCGATCAAGTATCCACCTGGTTTGTCTATCCCGCCTCCTTTGATTCTCTGAGCTGCAAAAATCATCATTAAAACAGAGGCCCCTAAAGGCTTGAGTGGAAAAGACAGCATCCTCGACAATGAGGCTACAGCTGGTTCATTGGGGTTAACAAATGATAGGGCTATGATTACCAAGATAACGACTAAGATCAATCGCCCGACAAAACTTCCAGAGGGATAAAATCGCTGGAACAGAGAATATACGATAGTGCCAATCAGCAGCCACAGCAGTACCCGACTTAGCAATAGAAACATAGATTAACTCTCAAATTTTCTGGTGCGGTGAGCCAGTGTGGTGGTGAGGCAGTCCGATCTTCTCCCAAAGCGAGAGGCTAACGCCTGCCGTAGGATGCCCGTAGGGCTGTAGGGAGTTCTCCACGCCACATGCTTCTCCTGTCGGAGACGCTGCGCGTAGCTTGCTTCCCCGTAGGGGTACAACCGGGGTAACCCCGGCAACGCAGTGGCTTTCTAAGAGGAACTGCCGTACATTGGTTTCCCGGTATAAAACAACTAGCGACTTCTTAGCTTTAGCGACGCTAGGAGCGTCACCCGTAAGGGTCAACCTAGAGGTTTCGGGAAATGGATTTATTTTATTGTCAAATTGTAATCGCACTGTTTGACTTAAAATACCTCAAACCTCACACCCAAAGACTACCGTCGTAGTGATTTTAGTGCAATTTTTTGACACTGCGTCTATTATTTATAATTTTCCAGAAGAGTAATGTGGCACCGATAAACTAAATTAATTGAGTAATCCACTCAAAAGGAAAAACTATGTCGTCTGGAAAGCCTACCATTTTGGTAACGGGGGGAGCTGGATATATTGGTTCTCATACAGTGCTTGCTTTGAAGCAAGCGGGTTATAACGTTATCATCCTTGATAATCTGGTCTATGGGCATCGTGACCTGGTAGAAAGGGTTTTACAGGTAGAACTGATAGTTGGGGATACAGGCGATCGCGCCTTGCTAGATCACCTATTTAAAACCCGCGATATTGCCGCTGTGATGCACTTTTCTGCATACGCCTACGTAGGAGAATCGGTGACTGACCCAGCTAAGTATTACCGCAATAACGTTGTTGGTACTTTGACTCTGTTAGAAGCGATGCTAACAGCATCTGTGAAGAAATTTGTCTTCTCTTCTACCTGTGCCACTTATGGTGTACCGGAATTTGTACCCATTCCAGAAACCCATCCCCAAAATCCGATTAATCCCTATGGCGCTACAAAGCTAATGGTAGAGCGGATTCTCTCTGATTTTGATGTTGCTTACGGTTTCCAATCAGTACGTTTCCGCTATTTCAATGCTGCTGGTGCTAATCCCAGTGCTTTGCTTGGCGAGGATCATAATCCAGAAACCCATTTGATTCCCTTGGTGCTGATGACAGCTTTAGGCAAACGAGAATCCATCTCAATTTTCGGCACCGATTACCCTACGCCCGATGGTACTTGTATTCGAGATTATATTCATGTTAATGATTTAGCAGATGCCCATATTTTGGGATTGGAATATTTATTAAAAGGTGGCGATAGCGAAGTTTTCAATTTAGGTAATGGCAGCGGCTTTTCCGTCAGAGAAGTAATTGCAGCAGCCGAACAGGTGACAGGAATTTCGATACCAGTAGAAGAACGCGATCGCCGTCCTGGCGATCCCCCAATTCTCATTGGCACCAGTGAGAAAGCCAGAACAATCTTAGGCTGGCAACCTCAGTACCCATCCATAAAAGATATTGTCGCTCATGCGTGGCAGTGGCATCAAAAGCGACATAAGTAGATTTGATGACATTGAGCCGAGATAGCTGCATATTCGGAAATTAAAGCTTTTAACATATCCTACTTAGGTTTGGTAATTTGTTATCTCTTTGTACTTAACACCGTTATTGGCAACAAAAAGTCAAGCCTTTTCAGCCCCTATTGCCGTTTTCGTTCATATCTCGGCTCAATGCTACAAGGGGGACAAGTAGGAAAAATTGCTTCCTTATCCCCCTTCCCACTCTCCTACTCCCTACCGCCTTTCATACTTTGCAGTACAACAACTAAGATGGCGATAAATGCGAAGATTGGAAGTGCGATCGCCCAAATTGGGAATTTCTGAGATTCACCCTCTACTAAATCGCCATTGACATCTCGCAGGTTTCGTGTACTATCTGTAGATCCACCTGCCACAGTCACTTCAAATTTTAACTTAAACGGTTTGAATCTTCCCCCAGAGACTGGTTTACCGTTTAGTTGCAACTCATAAATACCTGGTTTGGGAAAGACAACTTCCGCACCTGGGATGCCTTTATAGCGTTCAGCTGCCACAGATTTTAACTGTGGTTCTAGGAGTGGTGGCTCTCCGCCTGCATAGGGTTCGGCATAAACAGCTAACTGACAATTACACTGTGACAGGGGAATCACCCTTCCACCTCTGCGGGTAAGTGCAAACCAGACTTGGCTTGGTTCTCCAGCCTGGGGGTTATCATTTGGTTCAACATGGAGGGTGCCACCGACATCTGCTGCTACTTCTACCTGATGAGCAGCAGCAGGGTAAAGATCAGTTATTGAGATGACTAGGCAACTCAGGAATAATAAATACTTTATTGTTCCTTGATGCCAGGAAATGTCTTTGAGCGGATAACCTCTCTGTTTTTGACTCGTTGGGATGGAGCCAGAAAACAAGGGTGATTTACCGCAATTTGGTTGGGGGAACATAAAACTTTTCTACGGCTAACTTTGACCAAAAAAAGCGCGAACGTACTAGCAAGACACTGAGGGTAATAATTCCCATCAGTACTGCCGCTAATTTATTTCCCCAAGTTGATTGCAAGGAACCCAAATAATGGGAACCAATCAACACAGCATGAATGGCACTCAAGAGCAAGGCTGGCACACCCAATAGATGAATCTGTCGCCAACGCTTGCCCAAAGATTTCTGCAAGGATTCCCAACTCGTAAAAGCAGCGGGGGACATTAATAACAATGCTACAGCACCCGCAGCCATACCCCACTGAAATTCTTGTGGCATAAAATCAAAGGCGGCAAAATTCCATTGCAATGAGTGTTCTATCATGTGGGCGGTGTGAACCACAGAAAGCACAAAAGCTCCCACCCCCAAGGCGCGGCGATAACGCAGTGGTGAAGCCCACAACCCACTAATAGGACGCGCAATTAGCGCCAAAATTAAGCAAAATAAAGCGGCGTGTCCGGTGTAATCTACCATTGTGTCACCAGTCCGTAACAAGGTAATCACGCCAATGGTGAGTGTTACCCAACCACCTAATCGAAATAACTGACTGCGCCTGTCTTTACTTACCAATGATGTGGAAACGCCTACACCCAGCATAGTGGGCAGGGTTCCCAAGCCAAACGCCAGCATAGTTGCCCCACCCATCCATAAATTGCCAGTTTCAGCAGCTTTAATTTGGGCAGCATACAGGAAACCACAGGGCATTAAACCCCAAGTCATCCCCAAAAGCATTGGCGTCCACCATTTGGTTTTGAAGGAAAGCTTAACCATTCCCGCACTGAGGCGATCGTGTAAACTACCTTGTAATAAGGGATGTAACACGGGAATGCGCGGCAGTAAATCGGGTTTTACTTGTCCTAAGCCAAACCAAATCAGCATTACACCAGTTAGAATTGCCATCCAGCGCCGGAAGTCGCTGCCAACACCCGCTAGCTGTCCACCTTGCAGTAATACTGAACCTAGCGCCCCAATGCCAGCACCGACTAGAGCATAGCTCAACATCCGCCCCAGGTTTAACAAAAGATGAAATTTTAATTGCTGTTGCCAAGTGTCGGACTTTTCTAAGGTTGATATCCGTCCCAAGGAAGCTTTTTGTAGAATTTTCGGCTGATGAGACAGGGAAAACGCCACTGTTAGAGGGCCACACATCCCAAAGCAATGTCCAAAACTCCCCAGGAAACCCAAGATTGAGATCAGCAATAAATCTACCATAAAAAAAGTCCTGAGTTCTGAGTCATGAGTCCTGAGTGTCAAAATAAAGATTTTGAAGAATTAAGAAGAAATTCTTTTCTCTTCTTCTTTGCTCAGTACTCAGCACTCCTCTAGTGGGGCACTATAAGTGAAGTTGCGATCGCTGTCAAAAGACGATTTGTCAAACTTGATGTTTATTCATAGGAAAAAAAAAAGTAAGAAAATCTGAGTGTAAACACTCATAAAACTCCCTGAACGCGCGTAAATCCTAAACTAATAACTTGATGCATATCAGTATACGCCGTATATTAATATACTTTAATTTATGTATAATTTTAATAGATAAAGTAGCATCTACTTAAAAATGCCTGTCCATTGTTTTGATTAGTATTTTAATAGTATTCACAAACCTATCTTAACTAGATAATTTTCAACTAAACACAAGTAAAAAAGATATGTTATTTAACAATAAAGTATATAAAACAAATGATGTTTATGGTATTCAACGTGACCTCCCTTTAAACTATATAAAGAGGCAAGAAGTCGATAAAAAACTTATTGAAAATTTAGATAGAAGTAGACACGTTGTTATATATGGTAGCTCCAAGCAGGGAAAAACATCTTTAAAAAAGAGTTGCCTTAAATCTGACGAATATATTAATATTCAATGTCTCAATCATTGGAAATTAACAGATATACATCTTGCTATTCTGAAAAAAGCAGGTTACCAAACTACTCAATCTGTTAAACAAACAGCTTCTGGTAAGCAAAAGGTTGCAGCTTCTTTTGATGGAGTAGTGAATTTCTTCGGACTAACTGGAAGTAAAGGAACAATTGCAGCCGACACAGAACAACAAAAAACTACTGAGACTTTATTAGAAAATTTTGATGTTGATCCAGACGATGTAAATGATATTATTACTTGTCTGAATGCGATCAAATTTCAACAGTATATTGAATATAATTAGAAAATGTAACGCGATGTGCGACTTAATCTTACGTAACAAGTTCATCGAATTGAAGAGGCTCACAATTATGGCGATTAAGCCAGAAGCAAAGGGTATGAGTTAAAATTTTGTGATTGATTCTGCTGGATAAGTGCCACATATACTAAGACGACCGCATCATGTCAATAATAGTAGTATATTCTCAATATAGTTAAAATAATCTCATTAATCTTTGCTTATTGCTAAAGGTTTAAGCGATTGCATTTGTAAAAAACCATGCATTTATAGATGGCAATAAAAGGGTAGCTTTCGTTTCGATGGCTACCTTTCTGATATTGAACGCTTATTCTTTAGAAGTGCCAGAAAAAGAAGTTGTATTAATGATAAAAAGACTTTCAACTGATCAAGAGACTCAAGAGTCGATAGCAGATTGGATTAAAGAAAATTGTATTAAAATAGACAATTAAACTTATTGCAAAGTGATGCAGGTTTATTTAAGAATTTAGGGAACCAAAATATTAAACCCTTTCTAGCAATCTTGGAAAGTTATGCCTGTGGATTCGCGCTACCCTAAGTCTGAAAGCCAAGGATAAATGACATGAAAAAATGGATTTGGCTGATGCTGTTGGTGCTGATGGCAGTTGCGGTGGTGGGTAGCAGAGGTAGCACGTTTTTTGAACAGCGTCCGTCACCAGCAATTGTTCAAAGTATTCCAGTGAAAACACGCCAACCACAGGCAGAGTCAAAGGAAGTTGACAATACCCTACAAGTGTCTACTGACAAGCTGTTAACCCATATCCAAAAGTTAAATTTTCAGCGCTACACAACAACAGAGCGATCGCTTACTCGCACTTATATCACAACTGAACTGAAAAAGTTAGGCTGGAAGCCAAAATTGGAAAAGTTCTCTGAGGGTGTAAATATTTTTGCCGAACGCCCAGGAACTAACAAAGCCGCTAAAGCAATTCTCGTAGGAGCGCATTACGATACTGTTCCCTTATCCCCTGGTGCTGATGATAACGCCAGTGGTGTAGCCGTGGTGCTGGAAGTTGCTCGGTTGCTCGGTTCCCGTCCCACGCCACGGACGTTACAGCTAGCTTTTTTTGACAAAGAGGAAACAGGACTTTTGGGTAGTCAGGCTTTTGTTAACAAGACACCACGCTTACAAAACTTGGGCGGAGCGATCGTTATGGATATGGTGGGTTATGCTTGTTACACTGCTGGGTGTCAAAAATACCCTGCCGGATTGCCTGTTACCCCACCTAGCGACAAAGGCGACTTTTTGGCAGTAGTCGGTGATACAGAGCATTTGCCTTTACTCAATGCCTTTCAAAGCTCACAGATGCTCCGCTCAACCGCCCTAAATAAACAGAAATCAAATCTGCCACCAGTCCTAACACTACCAATTCCTTTTAAAGGTTTACTGACACCAGACACCCTACGTAGCGACCATGCACCGTTTTGGTATCAGGGTGTAGGTGCTGTGCTAGTGACAGATACCGCAAATTTACGGACTCCCCACTATCATAAATCTAGCGATGTTCCAGCGACTATCGAGCGATCGTTTTTCACAGGAGCAGCACAAATTGTAGTAAATGCTACTACTGCCTTGTTAGGGAAAAATGAGGTTTTGGAAACTCAACCACCAAGCTCAGTAAATAATTCCTAATTCGTAATTAATTAATTTAGGGACAGAGTGACTTAATTTATTACAGCAGTTTTCATTTCTTTGAACCACATATGTTGTAGGGACACAATAATGCTGTGAACATAGGGCGTGGCCTATTTACCTGAAAATTATTACTTATTTACCTACGGCACGCTGTACGAACAGGCATGGGGCTATAATTACGAATTATGTTGACCAACTTTTAGTTCAGGGAATCCCCAGTGGGTTATTCATCCAATACTGCTCGGTTAAGGGAAATGAGAGGTGAAATCAAGAAAATCTTGTTCGCGCATTAGATACGCGAACAAGATTTTCTAATTGAACTTACTTTTTCTCTTTAAGACTGTCGTATAAGTCAACCCAGTTTTGTCGAAGAGAATCAATACATCATTGTAAGTAATCGATTTGGGTTCTTCTAGCAACGGAGATGACGGCATGAATATGAGCCTGACTTCCAGCCTTGCCTAAATGTTTATATTTACTCACGACAACTACTATCCTTTCAAATTTTTAGGAAAGTAAGTTGAATACATCTATTATTTGGGCGATACAGTAAATTGTTCATCCTCAATTTATAGTTCAACAGGTTAAAAATATTCCCAGCAATTGACAATTAAATTTTTCGAGAGTGCCTTCAGGTACAAGCAACGTTTTTAGCTATTTTTGTTCTCGTACATCACACGCGAACAAATCATGATTTATTCCACTATCTATTTTCCCTTAACCGAGCAGTATTGAAACAGGAACCTGGTTTAATTTACACTGCATCTTTCACCCACATTTATACCGGATGAAACAGTATAAACTTTTGTCAAGATATTTAGATTTCACCTAAAGCTACATGGATCGCTCTTGATTTCGCCGGAGCGATCGCAGTAACTACTAATCACCAAGTGGCGAATTATAATTAGCCGCTTAGTTTTCTCAGTTGACTTGGCGAGAATGGCCCATAAGAGTCAGTGCCCGTTCTAGTTTTCCCTTCAATCCAGATACCGAATCAGGATCTTGCCAATTGCATAAGCAAATTTGGTTTCACCTACTCCACCATCTGAGGCTAGCAAGATGGTTGTACTTTTAGGGATAAGTCCGTTTAGTAGCCATTCCCGAACCGTGGAACCTGCTAATTCCT
>NZ_JBALDF010000053.1:0-93513 GCF_036917275.1 Nostoc sp. | reverse complement strand
AGTTCTGAGGTGGATGAACGGAGTTCCGAGGTAGATGAACGGAGTTCCGAGGTGGATGAACGGAGTTCTGAGGTGGATGAACGGAGTTCCGAGGTGGATGAACGGAGTTCCGAGGTGGATGAACGGAGTTCCGAGGTGGATGAACGGAGTTCTGAGGTGGATAAACGGAGTTCTGAGGTGGATGAACGAAGTTCTGAGGTGGATGAACGGAGTTCTGAGGTGGATGAACGGAGTTCTGAGGTGGATGAACGGAGTTCTGAGGTGGATGAACGAGTCTCTGAACTTAATGCTTCAAATTCTAAGGGAACTCGAAAAAAGAAATTATCCAATTTCTGGAATAAAAACAATGTTCCATCCCCAGCTAAAGAACGTGGATTAAATAAAATACAAAACTTCATCCTCTATCTTGCTTCCCTCTCCTTTACAAGGAGAGGGATTGAGGGTGAGGTAAGTCAGGGACATAAATTGTATGTTATTTAATTCTTATTCCTAAATACCCCTTACTCCTTTACCATAAAAGCGTTCGCGTAGCGTCCCGCAGGGATGGGATATTTTTTTATTTAGAAGTCCCTAATTCTTCACCATCTCCCTTATTTCTCATAACAGGTTGAGAAATTACAGTATAAATAACCTGTTATAGATAATTTATATGAGTAGATTGCAGAAATTTGGCTATTGGACTTATGTCTTCTCAACTATTGTTATAAGTTTACTTGTACTCCGAGTTAATTTTTGCCTGTTAACAGTGTCAGCCAAAGATTATGCACCTGGAAAACTTAGTCCTGATGCACTAATGCAATTAAAAAACATCAAACGACGGTTAAATGCAGGTGAAGGAAAAACGATGCAGGCGTTTTTCCCAGAAGGATGGTTTTTTAGCCATATAGTATATGGTTACAGTTGGGTGAATGTTGCTTTGTCTTCAAAGTCCGAACCTCTTCGCCAACAAGCAATTCGAGAGGTGCGTTGGGTTTTATCTCGAGTAGATACACCCGAAGGACGCGCACCTTTTACAGTAGATACCCAAGTTGCCAATGGCGTCTTTTATTTAGGTTGGAGTAATCGGTTGTTGGGTGGACTATTAAAAATTCAGTCACCAAAAGAGCGATCGCTCCAAGATATTACTCAATTTCGTGTCCAATCTCAAGAGTTAGCCCAGGCGTTTACCAAAAGTCCCACTGTAACCATTGATGCTTATCCCGGACAAGCTTGGCCTTGTGATCAAACTGTAGCTTTAGCATCTTTAGCTTTACACGATGAATTGTTTGATAGTAATTATCAACCAGTAATTCAGCGTTGGGTTAGCTATACTCGCCAGCATCTTGATCCACAAACAAATTTAATTCCTCACAAAATTGACGCTGTGACTGGTGAAATTAAGATTGGTACACGAGGTACCAGTCAAGTCTATCTTTTGCCGTTTCTACTAGAATTAGATTCAAAGTTTGCAAAACAGCAATATGCTCAGTTTCGCAAACAGTTTGTTCCCTCAGTCTTAGGCTTTTTCCCCGTGAGGGAGTATCCCGTCAACGCTGATGGCCACGCAGATGTTGACTCTGGGCCACTTATCTTTGGCATTGGCCCAACCAGTACAATTGTCAGCATTGCTCCAGCACATGCTTATCAAGATACTCAGTTGTTTGAGAGTACGCTCGCTATCATTGAAATTTTGGGATTACCGCTAGTATGGGGTGAGGAAAAGTCCTATGCTTTGGGGTTATTGCTAGTAATTGATGACTTTTTGGTTTGGGGCAAAACTTTAGTACCCTGGACGCAGGTTAATAATTCCGTCTACACCGAACAAAGACTTGCAAACAAGATTCAGTTCTTGATTTTAGGTTCCGGAGTTGTGTTGCTTGTGCTTTGGAGTCCAATTGTTGCCAAACAGTTTTTAAACAAATGTGCTTGAAATTGTTGACTGATATACCCTGAGATTCCACTTTAAAAATTTGGCGTTGCTGAATTGAAAGTATCCCCTCATTTTCCACGATTGATCCAAACGCCTCTGAGGCCAGCTGCTTTAGCTCCGTGATAGTCTTCTATAATGCTATCGCCGATATGCCATGCTGCCTCTGGGGAACATTTATGTTTGTTTAAGGCAATGGCAAAAATTTGAGGATCAGGTTTAGCTGCACGTACCTGGGTAGAAATGGTAACCGAACTGAAAAACTCTTTCAATCCCAAACTTTGCAATACTGAGTAAATCCGGGAATCAAAATTTGACAGCACCCCCAAAGTAATTCCCAACCGCCGCCAGTTGATTAAAGCTGGTAAGACATCAGGATAGATAAACCACGGTTCGCCTGTACCAAAGTGAATGTAAAGTTCGCTAAAAAAAGCTGAAAAGTCAGAAAATTCCTTGAGAACACCAGCACTTTCAAAAGTGTTCAGGGCAATTATCCGCCACCAATCAAACTCGCGTTGGGGAATATCTTGCAGTTCTGCATCTAGAAATATCGGCGGCGGCGCGGCTTTAAAGCTTTTGATGAAGGCTGTATTCAATTTTTCGGCTGAAACTGTAACGCCAAAATCCTGGGCTATCTGACCATAAACTTCGCCCACACTGCCTTTAACGTCGAAGAGTGTGCCCACAGCATCTAACAAAATAACTTTCGGTTGTTCCATCAAAGTTTGAAGATTTTGAATGTTGAATTTTAGATTTTGGCTTGTTAGAGAGCTTCTGTGGGTAGCAGTTTAACATCTGCTAAGTACAGCATTTCATTAATTCGTAGCGAATTAAATTTGGTAATACCTTGCATTGTTAATGTATCCCGATACAATGCCAATGCGTCAGCTGCATTGTTAATGCATCCCGATACAATGTTAATGTGTCGGCCGCATTGTTAATGTATCCCGATACAATGTTAATGTGTCGGCCGCATTGTTAATGTATCCCGATACAATGCCAATGCGTCAGCTGCATTGTTAATGCATCCCGATACAATGTTAATGCGTCAGCCGCATTGTTAATGCATCCCCCTGCATTAAAAACGCTACGCTTTTACGCAAAACTGTACTAAGTAGGTTGGCGCAAATAAAGCAAATTATCGTAAACGTCTTGGTTATTTACCAACGCCCCTCAGGAGTGCTGTTAGCGGATAGCTATGGTTTAGCCCGTAGCGCAGCGTAAAGCCTGCGGCATGGCAACTCGAAGAAGAGGCTGCGCCAACGCTTAGAGCGAGTCATCTGCCAAAGGGAGACGATGCCGCGCAACGAGCATCACGAGCGTCGGGAACCTCCGCAACGACACTGGCTCACCAATGCCCAACCTTAAAGTTACCGAGAAAGTGTTTCTATAATTGGACGGACTAGCCAATTAAAACCAACTTTAAGTTGATGGTCTAAAGTTGGCAACCTATATAAATAGGCAATCCGCCGGGCGACGGATGCCAAGCGCCCATCTAGTTTGATTCCCAAACCCGTGAGAGTGGCGTTGTCTATTCCTAGTGCCATCATTTCTCCTAACTGTTGGTAGTGGAAGGGAAGGAGGGGGCGATTAGTCAGAGTTGCCCAGATATTCCAAGCAGTATAATCAGCTTGTTGGAAAGCCGCTTGTGCAGTGGCGGGGACTTGCTGTCCTTCAGCATCATGACAGTCTACTAAATCTCCCAAGGCAAAGATTTCTGGATGATCAAGGACTTGCAGATTGGATGTAATGCTGATTTGACCACGCTGATTTTGCTTCAGGGGAAGAGTTTTCACTACGGGCGCAACCCTGGTTCCCACAGTCCAAATTACCAAATCCACTGGAATTATGTCTAATTGGTTTTTGTACTCTAGGGAGATGGTATTTTGCTCTATTGATTCGACTTTGGTTTCTAAATCAAGAAATACGCCACGCGCATCTATTGCTTTCTTTGCTGCTTCCCGGTTAAACTCTGGGGAAGTTCGCAAAATTTGGTCACCGATTTCAACGATCCGAAAGCGTCCTCTTTCCCTTAGTCTGTCGGCTAACTTACAAGCTAACTCTACACCACTGTAGCCAGCCCCAACGATCGCTACCCGAATTTTATCAGCATTGGATTCTTCTAAAAATCGCAGGCGTTCTTCCAAACGATAGGCATCAGAGATTGTGCGAAATGTGTAGGCGTAGGATGTTGCACCAGGGACTAAATCTAACGGTGTCTCACCTCCTAGCGCCAGCACCAAGCGATCGTAAGGGATTTCCGGCCCTTCATGTAGATTTACCCGTCGCTGGTCGATGTCAATTCCAGAGACAAGCCCTTGATAAAAACGCACTCCTGTGCCTTCTAAAAGTTCTTCAAAGGGTGGGGCAATTTCCCAGGTTTGCAGTTCACCAGTGAGTAATTCGTAAAGTAAAGGAGAAAATAGGAAGCGATCGCTTTGATCTACCAGAACAATTTCGGGTTTTTGCGTAGATTCCCAAGGTAACTGGCTTAAGCGCAAGGCTGTGTAAAGACCACCAAAGCCTCCGCCAAGGATACAAATTCTAGAAGTTTGTTGAGTCATCGATTCTATGTATGGGACGGTCAATGCTAGTTGGGCAACTAACTTCAGTCTAGTCAGTTAAAGCGGACTTTTCAAAATCCCCTAAAGTTTTTCAGAGATTAGTCATTAGTTTTAGTCCACTTGTCGCGGTTATCTAATTGGAGATTCGCTATAGTTAACGGTTAACAGGCAACGGCTAAAAGGAGTTGAAGAGATGGAAATTAAGCCAACTGACCCATCGCTAGCACTCATGGAAATTCCCTCTGGCTATCTCAACATTATGGGTTACGTTGATCAGTCAGAAGTTAATGGCCCTGGTTGTCGTGCAGTCGTCTGGGTACAAGGTTGTCTTCGTGAGTGTCCTGGCTGCTTTAATACTGACTCTTGGTCATTTGAAGCTAACCAATTGATTGCTGTTGATACCCTTGCCGAGAACATTCTCAGCAATTCTCGCAACACGGGTGTAACGTTCTCTGGTGGAGAACCCTTTTGGCAAGCAACTGCACTGGCGTCTTTAGCTCGTCAGGTAAAAGCTGCTGGGTTAAATGTAATGTCTTTTTCTGGGTTTACTCTTAAGCAACTACAGTCCCAATCTGCGCCGCCAGGTTCCCAAGCTTTATTAGAACAACTCGATATCCTGATTGACGGGCCTTTTGTCCAATCTCTGGCAATTAACTCTCCTAACTCTCCAGTTTCTTCGAGCAATCAACGGGTTCGTGTGTTAAACCCAGCTTTCCAAGACCAGATTACCTGGGCTAGCGACCAGATAGAAGTCCACATTCTCAAAGATGGTGGTCGCATTGTTACTGGCTATCAAGGTGGACTGGAGTTGACTTAAAAGCAATTTTTAAGTAGCAATCGAGTAGCAGCAAAAAATCAGGGCATTCAGCGTTAACCACTTCTAGATGACAGTAGTGTTGCAAGACGATCTGAACGGTATCGCCGATCCAGAGTGCAACTTTATCAAGGGTGATACCACTGCTAATCGCCCAGGTAACCAATTCAAAAACAAATGCGGGAATTCTCCGATGCTTTTAGGTGGAGAATTCCTGCATGGTAGATTGACAACCGGCTCAATCCAATCTCATGCAAACCTTAACAGATTTAAAGAAAAAATTACTACAAGTACGCCAGATCCAGTCCCAACTAGACAAGAAAAAAGCCATATTAGTGCAGACAAAACGCCAACTGGATAAGCAAATGAAAGAATTACTCCAGAAGCAGTCCGAACTGGAGAAGCTAATGGCTCGAACACGTCAGAAAAAGTTGCAATTACAAAGTCAGATAGAACTCAACAGGACAGAAGTACAGTCAGATGCACCAGAGGTAGACTATCTTCCAGGTGTTGCAAGCAAAAATCTACAAAACGAACTGCTTGCTTTACTTTCTGGCAACGGAAACATTGCTACCAGATTACTCAAACACCAACAAAAGCTGAATCCTGGGAGGTCATTGGACTGGTATTTGGAGAAAGTGATTTACGACTTGAAACGCGATCGCTACTAGCTAATAGCTCCAACTCAGTGAAGTTTGGCGGCGGCTGGCCAGCACCAAGAATTGAATATGTTAAAACTTTTCCAATACTTAACTTTCACATGCACTAAAGTGGGTTTTGTAGTGGGATGTTTTAGTAAACCTGATGATACATGAGCCGCCTAATTCCTATCCCCATCAACTTGCATTTATGCCAATTACCCCGATGATTATTAAGGCGATTGACATAAGTTTGATGAATGTGGCAGATTCACGAAACCAGATAATACCAATGATAGCAATTAGGACAGTTCCCAATCCAGCCCAGACAGAATAAGCCACACTTACTTCAATTCTCTTGAGAGCAAAGGTGAAAAAAGTAAAACAAAGTCCATAGAAAACAAATATTAATACCGAAGGGAGTATTCTAGTAAATCCTTGCGATAACTTCATGCAAGTTGTGCCTGAAACCTCAAAAAGGATTGCTGCAATAAGGTAAATCCAACTTGTTGACATATCTGTTATCGGCAGTTTGTTAGGAATTTCTTATTATCTCTGTGAAATTCAAAAAATACAAGAGGTCGAATTATTATCATTAATCGCATGAACATACTAAAATTTTGTAGGATGCGCTACACATACAAGCTTTAAGAGTAAGGTGCAGGTGACGCTCGTTGCGACGTTTTAAATAAAATTGCTATATTTCAAGTTTGCTTTTATAGAGTTTACCGAAAACACACTATTTGAAATTACCGTACTTATTATTAAGGAAATTTATAGTTTGGTAATCTTCCCAAATAAGATGATACAAACCGAATTTAAACCACTTTTATTTCATGAAGATACTTTGCCAACTGCATCTTTGGATAGAGGTTTATCCAGAGTTGCCGTTGCTGAGTTCAAAGAAACTGAAGATGCAATTCATTTAAAACAAGAACTTCCGGGAATTGAAGCTAAAGACCTGGATTTGCAAGTTACAGAAAATGCTGTATACCTTAGTGGTGAGCGAAAGTAGAAAACGAAATCTGAAGATAAAGGTGTGATCAAAAGCGAATTCCATTATGGTAAATTCCAACGTGTAATTCCTTTACCTGTTCAGATTCAAAATACCAACGTCACGGCAGATTATAAAGATGGCATCTTGAACCTGACACTACCCACTGAAGAAGAAAAGAATAAAGTTGTCAAAGTTAATTTAGCATCATCTGGCTAATTTACGCTTGATATGTGCTAGCTATATATGAAAATAAATAAAAAGCGCTCCCCTTTTGGAGAGCGCTTTTTAATGTAAATTACTCAGCCTATCCAGATTTATTACAAAAGTGCAAAATTTTAAATCTAGTAGAGTGTGTTATCGCCAAGAGTACGACACCACCTCAGATTTGAAGTGCGCTAGGGTGAATGTTCTAACGCACGCGACAAAACTTGCTCTTTATTAAATCCACATCTGTTAGTTAAGCGTTAAGCGCTTCTTCTTGATTGGTTTCGATAACGCAATCAGAAGTGGGATAGGCAACGCAGGTGAGAACCCATCCTTCGTCCATTTGATCGTTGTCTAAGAAGTTCTGATCTGATTGGTCAATTGTACCTGAAATCAGCTTTCCGGTGCAGGTAGAGCAAGAACCAGCGTTACAGGAATAGGGTAAGTCCAGCCCATTTTCCTCGTTAGCGATCTCTAGGATGTACTCATCATCAGGAACTTCAATTGTTTTTTCTCCATCTGGAGTACGTAATGTAACCTTGTAAGTTGCCATGTAAAAATTCCTAGCTAAATCTAAACCCTATGTTCGATACTACGGGTTTATGTGCAGCTCGTCTAGAGTCAAATGTGGTTGATTACTCTACATCACCAAGCGCTTAGTGTGAACTGGAAGTGGAAGTAAAAAATGTTGCGATCGCTTCAGCAAATCCTTCAAATGAACTATAATCCTTGGACACAATAGAGACATCCACACCGAACTTTTGGGCATTGGCAGTTGTATAAGGGCCGAAACACGCAATAATACAACGTTCATAATCGCTTTGCGAGTTGACCATTGTCAAAAAGCTTTCTACTTCCGCCGTGCTACTAAAGGCAATTACATCGATCATTCCTTGACGCATCAGGTTTAATTCAATACTGTAGATACTTGTGTCTAAAGCCTGTGTAATATAAGTGGGTACGCGAGTTACTTCTATGCCCAATTGCTGCAAATCCGTAATTAAATTGGGTACAACATCAGGCTCAGGCAAACCAAGAACTTCTGGAGCCGGGAGCAGCACTTTTTTCTTGTGAATTTCTGGTAGTTTCGCTAGTTCTGCTACAATTCCGGCTGGGCTAGATTCTGCGGGAATTAAATCCACTTCGCCACAAAAAGATGATAAGCTTTCTGCGTCTTCTCCTAATGCACATAATTGACATTTTTGTACCACAGATACGGGAATATTTAAATCATTCATCCGTTGAAAAAATGCAGTGATCCCGTTTCTACTGGTGAAGACAATCCAATCAAATTCATCTATGCGACCTAGAGCGGCATCTAACTTAGTGTAGTTTGATAAATAGCAGGTTTCGATAGTAGGCATGAAAACAGGTAAACCACCTTGTTTGATGATTTGTTCAGCTAACCTATAAGCATAATTTCTCGGTGCTGTGACTAAAATTCTCTTGCCATATAAAGGTAATTCTCTAGATGGAGTGAGCAGGTCGATTTCTGTTGATGGGGTGTGCATTTGTTTATCTGTCATTTCATTGCTATTCCACTTTAGAATGCAATCCCCTAGGTGTTCATAATATTTTGCCCACATTTTTGTAACAGTCAAAGTTTTATCAATCGCCAACGCCTCATCAGGAATGATGGGGTTTTATCACGTCTCAAGACAATTAATCCTATAGAACTCGCGTTAAAATGTCTTAGATTTGTGAATATTAACGTATTGACCCTGATATCTTAAAATTAGGCTCACTGCACGCCGCAATGGATAAAGCCGTCCTCGAAGCTTACATCTGGAGTGACATTCCTGCCGACTGCACCCTCCTGCCAGACTACGATGATCAAGAAACCAGCAACGGACAACAGCGAAAAAAACCTTGGCACTACTGTTGGACAGAAGAAGTGCATAATGAAGTATTAGCACGCCTACTCCATCTTAACCAAGAGCGATCGCAAGCCGAAATTTTCGGTGGTAAAACAACACAGAAGAAAACTAACGCTAAAGCTAGTAAGAATAAAAAAAAACAACCAAAACCAAATCTAAAAAGGTTGTGGAAAATATACCAATAATACCGGGATTTGACGTGGAGACTAGCTTATGAAAGTTCAATCCCTACAGCTAAAATATTTTAAGAAATTCCGGTCTTCTCCAGTATTTGATTTCACTGATCCAGAAACTGGGTTAGCGCGAGATATTATTGTTCTCATCGGAATGAACGGTGCTGGAAAAACAAGTCTTTTGCAAGCGATCGCTTCAACTCTCGGCACAGCAACCGGACGATTAAAGGAACCCTCCGATTTAGAATGGGCAGGATTTAACTATGAACTGCTTGGGAGTAACTGGAGAAGATTTGAGCCAGAGGTGACTATAAAAGTGCAGTTCTCATCTGGTGAACTCAAAGCTGTGCGAGATTTTCAACAGAAATTACAAGAAATGGGTCATGATTTGCAGCCTCCTGCTGAAAAGCATATTGTTAATCTTAAATGGCGAAATGGGCGTGTTCAAGCAGATAGTGCTGCTGAATTATTTCAATTTAAAGGACGAGAATACGCTAAACAATTACTTCGTGCTGAAGGATTTTCAGTATTTGAACGAGTGGGTACAATTCTTTGGTACACAGAACAGAGAACTTCAACAAGCCTGACTACAGAAGACCCAGATCGCAAACTAGAAATCACAGAAGACCTTTTGCGCGATCGCCTTTCTAAGTGGCGACAATTCCATCAAGATGTAGAAACGGGTAGAATTCAGTATCTACGCCAAGGACAAAAAGATTTATACGCCGAAATTGAACGCGGTTACAAAGCAGTCTTTCCAGAACGCAGTTTTGAAGGCCCAATTCTGCGAGAGAATGTGGACGATATCTTGAGCGAACCCTGGTTTTATTTATATGACAGCAAAAACCAGTATGAAATTTCTGAGATGTCCGGCGGTGAACGTGCTATTTTCCCAATACTAGTGGACTTTGCCAGTTGGAATATTCACAACTCTGTCATTCTTATTGATGAAATTGAATTGCACCTACATCCACCAATGCAACAGGCATTGCTTAGAGCTTTGCCCAAGTTAGGCACAAATAATCAGTTTATCATTACAACTCACTCTGATTATGTAGAGCAATTAGTGCCTGAAGCATATATTATCCGGCTAGAGGTGTAATTGTGAGTGTTGTTAGTGGCAAAATTATTTTCTGTGAGGGCAAGAAAACTAGTTTAGATTTTCGACTACTTAACAGAGTTGTCGAGAACCTTTTAACAAATAAGCCCACAATTGTTCCCTCTGGTAGTAAATTTACCTTTTCAGTTTTTGTTCAGGGTTACTTTTCTAGAGAGGGAGAGCCAAATCAACAACCTATCATTTTTCGCGATCGCGATTTTGACGCTAAACCTACTACCAACATCGGATTAATCGAACTCAACTCAATGTTGCTTACCCATCGTGCTTGTGTCGAGAATTATTTATTTAACGCCGATTTAATTCATAATTATTGGCACACAAAATATATAGAAAAACAAGAGAATCCCACTTCTAAATGGGGACATGGAGATTCACCAGGGGTTGAGGCGATTTCAGGGTGGATTGAAGAAGCTGCAAGAAGCTTGCAAGATTATCAAACAGTAAGATGGGCATTGGCTGACTTGTTGCAATCAAGTGCAAGTCGGCATCAACTCAAAACAACATGGACAGGTGGTAGTGGGAAACTCCCATTTTCACTAACTTTACACGACTGTTAGACTCAAGCTGTGGCACTAATTAACGAGTTTCAACAGGCTGTTGGAACAGTCACGCTAGACAGATTTGAACAAAGTCTTGCTGTATATCAGCAGCAGTTTGCCGAAGAGGAATTTTGGACACAGAAGCAGTATTTGATCTGGTTTCATGGAAAAGACATTCAAAAAGCTATGCAGCAACATAAATCTCAGTACATTTCTCTGAAAGATTTTTTTGATTGGGCGCTTAATGAAATTGATGTTAATCAGTACCCCGATTTAATTGAGTTACAAAACAGAATTAGCTCTCTTCAGTAGTCATTTTTTAGTTCAAGGATCAACTCACCCTCGTAAATTGGCGAACGCGAACAGCGTGTCCTTTAGGACAAGCTATTGATTGAGCATTGTGAGAATTGCAACTCGCCGATTCGCTAATTATTTGAGGAGTCGCAGATTTTTTTCCTGCACGTTTGATTCAGGATTGCTATATAAACCTAGCCATTTTTCTAGGGTGAATTCTCCCCATTTTTCCGATGCCATCTGTGTTGAGCAAACGGCACGATATGAATATCTCAGAACGTTTGCACAAAAATCTTATGTCTTCATTACTAGACCTGTCCAACAATTTAGCTGACACCGTAGAACAAGCTGGGAGTACTGTGGTTGCAGTGAATGGGGGTACACGTCGTTCCTCAAGTGGCATTCACTGGCGGAATGGGATCATTGTTACCTCTGATGAGTCCCTCCAGCGCTATGATGACATCACCATTACTCTATCAAATGGTAGCACTGCACCAGTAACACTCGTCGGTCATGACTCTAGTACTGATATTGCTGTTTTTAAATTAGAAAATGTCGAAATACCTGTGGCAAAAGTTGGCGATGCCAAAACGCTCAAAGTCGGTCATTTGGTGTTAGGGCTGGCAAGAGGTAACGAAGGTGATTTAAGGGCGGCGATGGGTGCAGTGAGTGTGATTAGCGGTAGTTGGCGGAGTATGAATGGCGGGAATATTGACCAATTCATCCGCCCAGACATCACCCTATACTCTGGCTTTGCAGGTGGGCCGCTCGTAGATGCAGCTGGTTTTGTGGTAGGGATGAATACATCGGGGCGGCGTGGTACTGCTCTAACTATTCCTACTGCTACAGTCGATCGCCTGGTTGAGCAATTAGTAGCGAAAGGACGCATTTCAAAAGGCTACTTGGGTGTGGGAATGCAACCTGTACGTTTACCAAATAACCTGAAAACTGCTCTTAATTTAACTTCTGCAACTGGAGTAATTGTCGTTAATGTTGAGCCTTCCGGGCCTGCTGACAATGCAGGTGTGCTGCTTGGCGATGTTTTGGTAACGTTCGATGGCGTAACTGTGGGCGATACAGGTGATGTGCTGGGGCTGCTCAATAGTAGCGATCGCATTGGTAAAACTGTCAACGTGCAGGTTGTCCGGGGTGGAGTGTTAGTTGAGTTAGCGATCGCAGTTGGCGAAAGACCTAATAAGGAGGAATAATCCCAATTTGGGATGGGTTTAACTAGCTTTGTGAAGATTTATCTAAATTTTCTATCAATTCGAGCTTTGAACTCGGAAGTTGCACCTTTTTGCTCGAACGTTGAGCTTCTGAACTCGAAACTTCTACCTTTTTACTCGAAGGTTGAACCTCTGAACTCGGAACTTCCACCTTTTTGCTCGAACGTTGAGCCTTTGAACTCGGAAGTTGCACCTTTTTGCTCGAAGGTTGAGCTTCTGAACTCAGAAATTGCACCTTTTTACTCAAACGTTGAGCCTCTGAACTTGGAAGTTGCACCTTTTTACTCGAACCGTCATTAGTCATTAGTCATTAGTCATTTGTGTTTCTAAAGACAAAGGATAAATGACAAAGGACATCACTAGATTCTACTTTGACATGCTCAAAAATTGTATAACATGGCAAACACAACATTAACTAACATCGCTGGTGAATTGACAGAGGTAGCTGCTAAACTACGCGATCGCACTGTCAAAGTGAAAAGCGGCTCTCTGGGAGTCGGTTCCGGTGTAATTTGGCAACCTGACGGACTAATTATTACTAATGCCCATGTAGCAACCAGCAACCGCGCAACTGTGGAATTGGCAGATGGAAGGGTATTTGATGCAGTGCGAACACAATTTGATCCACAGCAGGATTTAGCAGCCCTGAAAATTGTCGCCACTGATTTAACTGCTGCAACTATTGGCAACTCTGAGGCTCTACGAGTGGGTGAATTAGTCTTGGCGGTGGGTAATCCGTTTGCTGACAGTGGTGCTGTGACAACTGGGATTATCCATGCAAATAATCCACGGGCTGTTATGGCTGATTTGCAGCTGTATCCTGGAAATTCTGGGGGGCCACTTGCCGATTGTCAAGGCCGAGTCGTGGGAATTAACACCATGATTGTTAATGGTTTGGCTGTGGCAGTTCCCAGTAACACCGTTGAGCGTTTTTTACAAATAAATAGTCGTCCGCAACTGGGAGTCACACTGCAACCTGTGCTTTTAAATCGGCGGAGCTTGGGTTTATTGGTGTTGTCAATTCTACCTGACAGTGCGGCGGAAACTGCTGGTGTACAAATCGGCGATGTTTTAATTGGAGTTTCGGGGCAATTATTCACTAGCATGAATGATTTAACTAAATATCTCCATGACAGTAAAGGATCTGTGCCGCTCCAACTCTTACGCGGTGGGCAGCAATTCGTGATTTATGTTGCCGTGCAAGCTGGGAAAACTGCTGTGGAGGCGACATGATCCGAGTGATGGTAGTTGCTACTTCCCCTGTAGTCAGGGCAGGGTTATCAGCTGTGGTAACTACCAATCCTCGGCTGACGGTTGTGGGGAGTGCATCCGATTTGGATGTATTGGCAAGGGAAGTTGGGCAATTACAACCAGATGTGGTGCTGGTAGATTTGAGCAGCAATCTTCAACAATCAGTGTGGGAAAAATTGCTGTTTATTCAAGAGGAGCAATACCCATTAGCAATGATCGTCATTGTTGAGGAACTCGACAGCATTGATTTAGAGACGGGATTACGTTCTGGTATCCGGGGGATATTGCCCAGTAGTAGCACAGAGTCAGAAATTGTCGCTGCTGTAGAGGCGATCGCTTTTGGTTTAGTAGTACTGCACCCGGATGCTGTAGAATTACTGTCTATCCGCGAAAAAGTGGTGGCGAATCCCGTACAAAGCTTGACACCACGCGAGATAGAGGTTTTAGGTATGCTTGGTTCTGGGTTGGGAAATAAAGCGATCGCTAAACGCTTGCACATTTCTGAGCATACCGTCAAATTTCATCTCTCATCCATTTTTCAAAAGCTCAGTGTCTCCAGCCGCACTGAGGCTGTTGCTGTGGGTGTGCGACTGGGTTTGATTATGCTTTGATCTGTAGTGATTATCAGTTGGATGCAATTGCTCATCAGCTAAGATGCCGTCTAAGGAATAAGAATTAAATAACATACAATATATTTCCCTGACTTACCTCACCCTCAATCCCTCTCCTTATAAAGACACAAGTCGGATTACCCCCCTTAATCCCCCCGATATATTGGGGGGAAATAGGAAATTTGGTTCCCTCCCCTTTATAAGGGGAGGGTTAGGGTGGGGTAATTCGAGGATTGGTAGTGATTCGATAACTTGTGTGTACACCGTAGCCTTATAAAGGGGAGGGTTAGGGTGGGGTAATTCGAGGATTGGTAGTGATTCGATAACTTGTGTGTACACCATAGCCTTATAAAGGAGAGGGAAGCAAGATAGAGGATGAAGTTTTGCATTTTATTTAATCCACGTTCCTAAAAAGCGTTTGAAGTCTTCCCGGTCTTGAAGGGGTACATCGAGAATTTCTGCTCATGATATCCTTTATTGATGACACGCCCTCAACGCACACATTTCTCCGATTGAAATAATCACCATGACTTCTGACAAACATTCTGTATCCTTGGATGACGCACGACGAATACTAGCGGCTGGAGAAGCGAAGGCTCGTGCAATCGGACAACCAATGAATCTTGCGGTTGTTGATGCTGGCGGGAACCTTGTTGCTCATATTCGGATGGATGGTGCGTGGATCGGAAGTATCGATATCTCAATTAACAAAGCATTTACTGCTCGTGCGTTTGATCTCTCTACCAAATCCCTTGCTGAGGATGCTCAACCAGGAAAACAATTTTATGGTATACACGCCTCAAATGGAGGAAGAATCATCATCTTTGCTGGGGGTATACCACTTCAACGCGATGAGCAGATAGTTGGTGCGATCGGAGTAAGTGGTGGTAGCGGTGAACAGGATCAAGCTGTAGCTGAGGCAGCTGTCGCAGCTTTCTAATATCATTACGCTCTTGAGAAATAAAGTTTTCGATTTACTGAAATATTTGTGAGAAACTCTTGTAAGATATTACATGTTCGTGTATTGTTAAGTCCACGAATCGGTTCTGATGGGTGCTATTCCGTGAGAAAAAACAGGGAAAGTGTAGTGAAACTCTACCGCTGTCCCGCAACTGTAAACTTCAGCTATCAGTCATCTGTTTTCAGTTATTTACTGTTTACTGCTCACTGCTGACTGGAGAAGCCAGAATGCCTGCCGAATCAATTAATATCGTCTGATCTGCGAGGTACAAAATGACGGTTCAATCTTCTAGTTCAGTTCAGCAACAAGTTGCCGGTCGGGTGCTATCAGTACCTGTACAATCAGCGCTCTATGTCGCACTGTGTTCTTTAACTCTGTGGACAGTTTATTTCACTACATACCCTGCGATCCATGACACGACTCATACTCTGCGTCACCACACACTAATGGTGAGTTGCCATTAGTTGATTGAGTCAATGATTAGCAGGAGTGAAGAAATCAAATGACAAAACTTAAGTGGTCTAAGCTGATCGGTGCGATTTGCATGATCGGAATTGTCCTGTATGGTTGGATCGGACTTGCCCAATCCCCTCAACCATCGGTGCGGCTAACAACTAATCCACCGATTAATCAGGTTCGACCCCTTGAGGCTGAAGCCACCACAGTCTTGGGATCAGGGCACTACAATCCGCCAGTGCAGCTGATGCTGCAAGCCATAGATGCTCAAGGGCAATCTTTAAAGGATGCCAAAATCCACTTGCAATTGTTTACCGCTCCTAAAAACCCCTGGTTCACAACAGATTTTCCGATCGTCGAGGGGACAAAGTTGCTGGACATTGAGGGCAATGCACCAACAGGTCAGTTGCAGGTTCAACAAACCCTGCCGATTCGGGGAACGTATCAACTCCAGGTAGCAGTTACTCCGCTCGTTGCCAATGCGTTTGAGCCGATTCAGCAGAAGCTGACACTGACGTTGCCTGAAAATCCCTTAAAGTTTCGCTACTTTGGCATCCTGGTTGTGATTTTGCTGGCAGTTGGACTACTAGGAGGTTGGGTAATTGGGGGGAGACAAGCGATTCAACCGGGAGAAATTGCCCCGCAACGGGTACGATTGTTGTTGAGTGGATTAATTGTGGTAGCGATCGCTGCACTCCTGCTCGTCAACATCAGCGCTGAACGTGCCGAATCGCACCATCATATGTCGATGCCAGGCATGGAAGAAGAAGTTCCCCGCTCTGGTAAGCCCGCTAAATTGCAGTCTCAAGGACTTTATATGCAACTATCGGGTGACGAGAGTGCAACGGTGGGTCAACCTGCCAAATTGCAAGTCAGTGTTAGTGATCCCAAAACCAACCAACCTGTGACAGATGTAGTCTTGAAAGTAACAACTACCCAACTCGAAAATAATTGGGTGGCGTTTGCTTATCAGGGGACTCCAGACACCAACGGAAAATTGGTGTGGGAGCAGCAATTCTTTGACGGTGCCCCGCATAGCGTTGTTGTCGAGGTTGCACCGCTTGCAAACGCAACGCGGCAATTTCAGCCATTCCAAGTTGCAGAAAATATTCCAGTCGAAGGTGTCGCTCCGCCGATGTATGTCCGGTTGATTTCGCTGACTTACTTCACCGGAATTGTGGTAATTGGTTTGCTGCTGGGACTGTGGCTGCGACAACGGCAGACTCCGCGCAGTGGGATGACTTGGAAGCGCAGCGTTTCTTAGTGAATGTCAACCAGCGTTATTGTTATATCAAACAGTTTCGCGTAAAAGCGTAGCGTTTTTAATGTAGGGGAATACATTAACATTCCCTTAGAATGCATTGGCATTGCATTGAGATGCATTAACAATGTATCCCGACACATTAACAATGTATCCCGACGCATTAACAATGTATCCCGACGCATTAACAATGTATCCCGACGCATTAACAATGTATCCCGACACATTAACAATGTATCCCGACGCATTAACAATGTTTCCCGACGCATTAACAATGTATCCCGACGCATTAACATTGCAGGGCATTGCTAAATTTAATTCGCTACGAATTAATGAAATGCTGTACTTAGTTTCTTTGCCCAATGACTAAACAGGCTGATTGCCTAAAATCCATGTCGGATAACATTGAGTGTTCGACATGAATTTTTATAGACACATGAATCATCAACACATTATATTCGTCTGCACAATTTGTAGAAGTAGTGAGCAGACAAAACAGTATGCTGCTAAAAGCGACGGTGAACTGCTGTTAGAAAAATTACAAACCCTATATCATGACTGGGTGTTGCAAGACGAGTTCTCGATTCAACCTGTTGAATGTATGGGTGTTTGTGACCAGGCTTGTGCAATTGCTTTTGTCTGTTTTAACAAACACACCTACTTATTCGGCGATTTACCTGCTGATGCTGAAGGTGTAGAGAAGACAGCAACTGCTGTACTTGAGTGTGCTAGTCAGTATCACGCCAAGCCGGATGGTTTACTCCCCTACGCCAAGCGCCCGGAACTGCTCAGAGCCGGAGCGATCGCCCGGATTCCACCTATGCCGACGGAACATTTCAGATCGTAGAAAAGCGACGTGACATATAGCCTCTTATGAGGTCATGGTGTATGTATCACATTTGATTCATCACTTTTATGAACATTTTAATGCTATCTTCCACCTTTCCCTACCCACCAACGCGCGGGGGAACTCAGGTAAGGACATTTAATTTACTTAAATACCTGAGTCAACGCCATACTGTTACCCTCGCCACTCAACGCGAAGGCGATGTGACAGACGCAGAAGTAGCAGGATTACGCGATTGTGTAGATCATCTAGCTGTTTTTGAACGTCCGCGAGATTCTGGAACCACCGGAATATTAAAGAAAATACAGCGATTTGGTAGATTTTTGCAACAAGGTACACCGCCAAGCGTACTCAATCGCTACTCAATTGAGATGCAAACGTGGGTTGATAACTGGGTGGAAGCGGGAAAATGTGATGTGATTACCTGCGAACATAGCGTCAATGAAATTTATGTCCCATCGCATTTTCAGAAACAGCTAAAAACTATAGTTGATATTCATAGTTCTGTTTACGCAACTTGTCGCAACCAATTAGCAACGGGTATTTCGGAAAATTCCCTCAGAGACAAAATTAATTTGCCACTTTTGCGTCGTTATGAGCAAAATTACTGTGCTAAATTTTCGGCAATTGTAGTGACAACACAAGAAGATAAAATTCAACTACAAGAGTTTAATCCCAATAGTGAAATTACAGTTATTCCCAATGGCGTAGATTTAGTTTCTTTCCCGAACCGTAGCACCGATCCAGGAGGACACCGCTTAATTTTTATCGGTGCAATGGATAATTTGGCAAACATTGATGCTGTCTGCTTTTTCAGCAACGAAGTATTGCCCGAAATCCAAAAACTTTATCCTGATACAACTTTCGATATTGTCGGTTCTCATCCCGTCCCAGAAGTTTTAGGACTTGCTCAAAAACCAGGAATTAATGTGATTGGGCGTGTACCTTCGATGGTAGAATATTTACATCAAGCCACCATCTGCGTTGTACCCATGCGAACTGGGTTTGGCATTAAAAATAAAACTTTAGAAGCAATGGCAGCTGGTATACCCATAGTGGCAAGCGATCGCGGCTTAGAAGGATTAGCCGTAGATGTTGCTAGTGATTCTTTACGGGCATTACGAGCGAATAAATCGGCAGAGTACGTCACCGCTATTAGTCAACTATTTGATCATCCACATCTGCGATCGCAATTGTCTCACAACGGCAGACAACTGGTAGAAACACAATTTACTTGGGATATCGCTGGTAAAAGCTATGAACAAGTTTGTCTGAGGAAAGAGTAGTACTAATTCGTAATTAGCACACACATAAAAATGCTTAGTCTAATAAAGATCCCACCACTACCTTCTAGATAAATTCTAATTGTTCTTTCTTGTCGGTGTGGGACAAATATGTGTAGAGACGTTGGATTGCAACGTCTCTACTTCAGTTGTGCAAATTATCTTATCTAAATCGTATTGGTTCAGGGTTAGCTCGTGAAGAAGCACGTCAATTATTGTCAAACCGAGTCGAAGCTCCTAACACAAGTAATTTCTTATGCTTAGGTTTATTCTTATTTTTGAGGGTAGTCAAATAATTATCAACGTAGCGAAAAGCAGCTGCACCGTCGTAATCAGCAATGGCTATAGCTTGCAAGAAAACCTTTGAAGGAATTTCAAACCGTAAAAATTTTTCGGTCAAAATTAACAAATCTTTATCTGTAGCGGGAAAAGTAGTTTCTTCTATTTCTTCTGGATCATGGAAGATATCTTCAATTAATGCTTTGTACACTTTGTACCTCCCCAAATGCATAAGATGCAAAGCCTGTGATAAAGTTTAGCTGCTGATCGCGAGTTTGTAAGTTAACTGGGAGTTCAGTACTAGGACATCCTATCTCCTGTAAAATCTCTAAACAATAAGTACTGAGTTCAGTGTGTGGAGCAAGCTCCAACTCTTGAGCTACTTCTAGAGCCATCTCCAGATTGACTTGGATAACCATCGTTACAGGGTTGGTCATAAACACGCCCTAATAAACTGGATGCTCTAAGTTTTGATCACAAGTACAAATAGCGTAACGGTGTTTTTGCTGAATTTATGAAAAAGGCAAAATAAAGTATCAGCGCATTTGCGGTAATGTATCCGAGAATTATGTGAACTAGGCTAAGAGCTAGAGAATTTCGATCTGGGTGCGATCGCTGCACCAAAAGATGTTGGCGCAACCTTTGGTACAGAAGACAAGCGATCGCTCTAAAAAATTAAGTACAAATGCCTAATAAATAATAAGCCGTATAAATATAGATGTCAACAGATCGCGCCCAGGATTAAGAGACGGAAGTCCCTTAGCAAAAGGCTGAAACAACCTATTTACATTGATGCATAAGACGATGATTTTGTATAGTGCATAGATCACAATTTTATTGCTTCTCAATATTTCCGACACAATAACAAATTTTTGAGAAATCTGAACCTTTATGCATTTTTCTTTCACCACATATATAAAATAAGATTAATTATATTTAGGTATATTTCATCAGAATTTTATAATTCCGAACATTGTAATATGCAAATATTACAACGATCAAATATATTTCAACTGTAAAACTACAAAGGTATATATTATTATGTCTATTAATGTAGCGAAGGAATCCCAAACCCTTGCGATTCCTTTATTTAACTTAAATTCATTCACAATGACAAATGTATATTTAATTTTGCATTACTACTTAGATGTGTCCCAATCTTTGCCTGGGGTATCTGCCACAGCTGACCTGTAAGCTGAAACTATCTCTGCCAATAACTTTCCTGGTCAGTGATATAGACACGAGTAAGAACCACAATACGGTTTGGCCATTAATCAGTTAAGTATTCTTGCAGTTCCCGAACCAACTTATACCTTGGCAATATTAGCTTTTGGTATTTCAGGTGCTGTTTTGAAACTACGCCAACGCACTTGACACTCCCACGGTGTCAAAATATTCCATTTAATAAGTTAGAGGTTTTGGACATATTCAAACTTCTGTAATACCAATTACCTATAAGGTTGCTCGCGAAAAATAGGCTTAAGCTTATTGTCTTACCAAGCTTGATTTTATGCAGTTTCACAAAGGATTGGTATAAGTTCTAAATAATTGTTATCTTTAGCCAAATTAAAATCAATGTCATACAAAGAATTAGAAGGTATCATAGACGCTAAGATCCAAAAAGCTATACGGAAGCACGAGTTTATAGTTGCTTTGATTAGTAGTATTATTGGCTTGATTTTTATCATGGGTTTGTTTCACGCTATTTTGCTCAACCACACTCAAATTAATGCATTTTGCTTGAACTGATTCCTGGTTGAATTCAATAGAATATTTATTATTAAGTGTTCCCTAATGTCCATAAAACTAATCTAAGTTACACATATTTTTTAGAAAAGGGAATTACACTTATGGAGAGTACAAATAATAGCAGGGCTATATTCGTCTTATTTTTAACTGTATTTATAGACTTGCTCGGCTTCGGAATTATCCTGCCAATACTGCCTTTGTATGCTGAACAATTCGGCGCAAAACCTAATGAAGCGACTCTACTTATAGCTATTTATTCTTTAATGCAGTTCTTATTTGCACCATTATGGGGTAGTTTTAGCGATCACTACGGTCGCCGTCCGATTTTATTACTTACTTTATTAGGTTCTGTAATTGCATACACTGGGTTAAGCTTTGCCAACTCATTATGGATTTTATTTATTGCTCGTAGTCTTGCCGGGATTATGGCAGGGAATATTGCCACTGCTCAAGCGTACATAGCAGATATTACCACGCCAATTAATCGAGCTCGTGGCATGGGTATAATCGGAGCAGCTTTTGGTCTTGGCTTCATTATTGGCCCAGCGATTGGAGGTCTTTTGATCGGATCTGATGCGGACAATGCTAACTTCCATCTACCGTCGTTGTTCGCAGCCGGATTATCTCTATTGGCATTGCTTTGTGCTTTGATGTTACTTCCAGAATCTCTAAATTCTGAGACTAAAGCCAAAATCAAAGCTTATCGCTACCGTCAGCAACGGCTGAACTTACTACATCTGTCACAGCGTCCCCAGTTTTGTATGCTTGTTGGTATCTACTTTTTAGTAACCTTTGCTGTTGCGGCTATGGACTCTACATTGGCTTTATGGTCTAAGCAGCAATTAAACTGGGGTCCTCAACAAACAAGTTATCTTTTTGCCTTCATGGGGATTGTCAGCACAATCATTCAAGGAGGACTCATCGGATTCCTTAAGAAACACTTGGGTGAAATAAAGTTACTTACCTTGGGGATATTAGGGTTAGGTTTAGGATTGCTGCTAATTGGATTCTCACAAAGCTTAATTTTATTGTTGGTGTCCACCGCCCTTGTAGCATGGGGAATTAGTGTCAGTCAACCAATATTGAACAGCCTGATTTCCCAGATGACCCCCCCAGAAGAACAAGGACAAATATTAGGAATTGCCAGTTCTTGCTCTGCGTTGGCACGCATTGGTGGGCCAACGTGGGCAGGGGCTAGTTTTATGAAATTTGGAAGTTCTGCTCCTTTTTTGAGTGGAGCTTTAGTAGTGCTGGTAGCTTTGACTCTCAGTTTGCGAGTGACTAAAAGCGCATCTGAATCAAAGACAGAACGTGTAGTTTAAAAATCCTGATTTCAAAGTAAAAAGGTAAGGATTCAGAAAGCTTTGATAACAAATCTTTTCATAATTTTTTAACAGCCTTATAGTAAAGACTTTTAATCCCAAATCTAAAATCTAAAATTAATATGACAGGTCGCCGAGTATTATTTTTAGGCATCTTTGTAAGCATCCTCCTCACCTACGCAATTTGGATCGGTGGGAGCATTCCCGCAAGCATCATTAAACTTCCTGATCAAGGATTAAACTGGTACTACTGGAAGCTTCCCAATCCGACCTTTTGGAGTCGAGCGACGGCTTGGGGCATGTACCTTGGGCATCAGTTTAGCATCTGGGCGTGTATCTTATGGGCGCAGCGATCGCAGTTGAAATACAAATCAGCGTTGCACCCGATTAATTACCTTATGCTTGCCATTAATGGTGCATTCATTGCTTTACACTTTCTCCAGACCTATATTTGGTACGATGCTCTAGCTCAAGATACTTCAATTTGGGCTTCCCAAGGTGCAGTTGTACTCCTACTGGTCTTCGTACTGATTTTAGAAACGCCTCGACGCGGTTTGTTTTTTGGCAATTCTGTTCCATTCCATCAACAGTTTTTGCAAATTATCAAGCTGTACCACGGCTATTTTTTCTCCTTCGCCGCTATCTATACGTTTTGGTATCATCCAATGGAAGCGACTGCGGGGCACTTAATTGGTTTTCTTTATATGTTCTTGCTTCTGCTCCAATCGTCGTTGATTTTTAACCGCACCCATGTAAATCGTTGGTGGACATTCACTTTGGAAATTACGGTGCTTTTACATAGTGTAGTTGTGTCATGGATGCTAGGACAAAGCAAGTGGCCAACATTTCTCTTTGGTTTTCTTGGCATTCTGGTGCTTACTCAGCTTCACGGTCTACCTGTTAGTATCTTGACTAAACGTACAATCTACGGAACCTTTTTAGTGAGTGTACTGGCTGTTTATAGACTGACTGAACGCGGCTTGGGCAGAATTTACGAAGTAACCTATATTCCTCTGATTGAGTTTGGGCTGGTTGGGGCAATTTACTTAATCTTCCTGCTGATATTATGGACAATTTCTCGTTTACCTGTGAAGACGTAACTTCTGTTTCGTTAACCCGCTCCCCTTTGTGGCAAATTCAAAGTTCGTTTCCATATCACCCCCTTTTTTTAAGTACCTGCCTTAACCAGCCAGGACTTAACTTTATTGAGCGTTCTTGTTCTAATTTTTTGGCTGGATATTGTTGCTTGCAAGCCAAAACATGGGTTCGTTCCCAGAGCGTCTCGTTGTCGCAGCCTAAGAAGAGAAGAGGCGTTTTTGTGCCTTGATTGCGAAATCAGGGAAAAATTGTTTTCAAAATACCACCTACGACTTTAGAGTATTGAAATAACTAAAATAGCTACCTATCTGAAGGCGAGGTATGACAACAAACTTTAGTCGGCGTCAATTTATCTTGTTTGGTTCAGCAGCGTTTGGTACTAGCTTACTGGTGCAAGCTTGCAGTAGTAAGCCGACGACACCAACAGCGACAACAACGGGGGGTGCTAAAGGGTTTAAAATAGCGATCGCTCTCCCTGGAATGATTACCGACAAAGCCTGGAATCAATCTGGTTATGAAGGTATTAATCTAGCAAAACAAAAGCTAGGTGCAGAAACCGCCTATGTAGAAAAAGTAGCACAAGCAGATCAAACAGAAATATTAACAGATTTTGCTCGTAAAGACTACAATCTCATCTTCGCGCATGGCGGACAATTTGACGCTGCAATTGAACAAGTCGCCTCACAATTCCCCAACACATTTTTTGTAGGAGTAAATGGTAATCTCAAAGGTGAGAATATTGCTTCTTTACGAATAGATCACCTACAAGCTAGTTATTTGTGTGGTATTATCGGTGCTTCTGTCACTAAATCTAATAAATTAGCTTACATTGCTGGAGAGAAGTTTCCCGCTACCGAGGGAGAACTGCGAGGATTTGAATTAGGGGCAAAGTCTGTTAAACCAAATATCCAAATTATTTCTACTTTTACGGGTGATTGGAATGATGTTGCCAAAGCTAAAGAAGCGACTATTGCATTAATTTCTTCCGGTGCTGATGTCATATATCAATGGTTAGATAATGCCTCAGCCGCAGTCTTACAAACAGCAGGTGAAAAAGGGATATATGCTTTTGGTAACACAAATGATCAATTAGATGTTGCACCAAAAGCTGTCTTAACCAGTGCTGTCAAACGCTTAGATTTAGCCATAGCATGTATAGCAGAATTAGCTAAACAAAAACAAATCAAAGGACAAATATATACAATTGGGCTAGAAAGAACAGATATATTATTTTTAGGAAAATTCGGGGCAATGATACCGGAGGCAGTTAAACAAAGGGTATTAAATGCAAAGCAAGAGATTGTTAATAAAAAAATCGTTTTTGAAGACTGCAAAGAAGCTGGTAAGGATACACGCTGCATGAAGAAAACAACATAGGTTTAACATACAGATATGCTATGTGCGACTTATTATTAAAACCCCGCTTCCATTCCTCTCCCCGAAAGGTCGAAAGGCTTTGATTCTTTCTCCCCAACCCTTGCAGCGTTGGGGTTGAGGGTTAGGTTTGAGAGAAAATTTGCACACTGCGTTACAGATATCTTAAAAAAATTTCGTAGTCAGGACTATAGTCCTAAAATCTGGGCTAAAGTCCTGACTCTGAGCTATCATTTTTGTGAACATGAACTATTTACGCTTAAAAAATATTACCAAATGCTTTGGTTCTTTTATCGCTAACGACAATATCAATCTCTCTGTTGCATCTGGAACCATTCATGCAATACTAGGCGAAAATGGTGCAGGCAAGAGTACTTTAATGAATATTATTAGTGGACTCTATCAACCTGATGCTGGTCAGATTTACCTTCAAGAACAACCAATAAAAATTACCTCACCAAATGAGGCAATTAAACTCGGTATTGGCATGATTCACCAACACTTCATGCTTATACCTCAATTGACTGTCACAGAAAATATTATCTTAGGAACAGAGAAAACTTGGCGGCTGAATCTCCAATACAAACAGCAAGAAATCGCCGCATTATCCCAAGCTTATGGATTAAAAACTGACGCCACTGCCAAAGTTGAAAATTTATCTGTTGGGGCACAACAACGGGTAGAAATTCTCAAAGTTCTCTACCGTCGAGCAAAATTGTTGATTCTTGATGAACCTACAGCAGTTTTGACACCCCCAGAAGTAGAATCATTAATTGCTATTTTGCGCCAATTGGCAGCCGCAGGCAACACAATTATTTTTATCAGTCATAAATTAGAAGAGGTAATGAATCTTTGTCATTCAGTAACAGTTTTACGCCAGGGAAAGGTAGTAGCAACAACATCAACTTCAGCGGCGACACCTCAGCAGTTAGCAACATTGATGGTAGGACAGGAAGTAGCTTTACAGTTAAATAAAAGTCCTAGATTAGCAGAAAAAATTATCCTGTCGGTGCAAAATTTACAAGTTACTGATGAAAGAAATATTCCTGCTGTAAATAATGTATCTTTTGAACTGCGGGCGGGAGAAATTTTAGGAATTGCTGGTGTCGATGGAAATGGACAGCGAGAACTAGCCGATGCGTTGGCAAAGCCCGTCGCAGACATCGCTTTTTTGCGGACTATTAAGCAGGGTAAAATTGAGTTTACGCACAACCATTCGTTAGTGGGCTACATCCCAGAAGATAGGCAGACAATGGGCTTGGTGTTGCAATTTAGCATCGCCCAAAACTTGATTTTAAAAGCTTTTAAATATCTGCCATTTTGTCGCCGTTTTTTGTTACAACAAGAAGCGATCGCCAATCGTGCCCAAGCTGCAATGCAAGAGTTTGACATTCGGGCGAATGGGATTGATATCAAGGTAAGTCAGCTTTCGGGAGGAAATCAACAAAAAGTTGTGTTAGCGCGAGAATTGGCGCAAACACCAGCTTTAATTATCGCCATGCAACCCACAAGAGGGTTAGATGTAGGGGCGACAGCAGCCGTCCATTCTCGAATATTAACAGAACGCGATCGCGGTGCCGCAATTTTGTATATTTCTACTGAGTTAGAAGAAGTGATGACAATGAGCGATCGCATTGCCGTAATCTACAGAGGTGAGTTTGTCGCTATTTTGGATGCACAGACGGCGACAGTGGAAGAAATTGGTTTGTTGATGGCTGGAGGACAAATAGGGAATAAAATACCAAGTCTTTAAATTATTTCTCTTTAATATACTTAATGCCCTTGCACAACCCCACTATTGGGCATGATTCACTTTCACGAAAATCAACCTCTTTGAGTTTTTGGATATATCGGAAAATAAGTTCCTCTGATTCCTGCTGGTAATTTTTGAGGAAAACTGGTATTACTGGATGATCTAGTACTTCAGACAAAAATAACATAAATCCAGTTAATGAGGATACAATACTCTGTAGAGATTTAGGGTAATATTATTGTGGGTAAATTTACTACCAGTTATGGTAAAAATGTCGCCATTCACGTATTCATAGCGACATTCTTATAACTGTTCCCAATCGATGTATTGCTCGATACTCCTTTTTTGAGGTTGAGGGGTGGCAATCATCGCATAATGACCAGAACAAATCGCATTCTATTCCTACTACCAATCTTATCACCGCTAATTGCGATCGCCTCCGCTCTGCTCGTCGGTGCTATCCTAATGCTAATTGCTGGAGCAAATCCCATCACCGCATACAGCATCCTATTTCTTGAATCTTTCTCTACCTACTTTGGATTTGGTAACACCCTCACCAAAATGACACCGCTATTGTTCACCAGTTTAGGCGTGTTAGTAGCATTGCGGGCTGGACAATTTAATATCGGTGGGGAAGGACAAATTTATCTGGGTGCATTGGGAAGTACTTTAATTGGGTTATATTTGCAAGGATTACCTGCGGTGATTCATATCCCCTTAGCACTTTTGGCAGGATTTTTCTTTGGTGCAGTTTGGGGTTGGATTCCTGGTTATCTCAAAGCAATGCGCGGAGTGAATGAGGTAATTACTACGTTGTTGCTCAACTATATCGCAGTGAATTTAGTTAGCTACCTCGTACAAAATCCATTAATGGCAACAGGTGCGCCTAGTCCTTATTCGCCATTAATTGCCAAAACATCTCGCTTGCCGATTATATTACCACAAAGCCTCGCCCATGCAGGTATTTTATTAGCTTTAATTGCCGCAGCTATTTTATGGGTATTGTTAGTGCGATCGCCTATAGGTTATCAAATTACGGCAGTGGGATTTAACCCGATTGCCGCCCGTTATGCCCACATATCTGTTGAACGTACCATTATGCTGGTGATGGCGGCTGCCGGTGGTTTAGCTGGGTTGGCTGGGAGTTGTGAGGTGATGGGGTTGAAATATCGGCTATTTGAACAAGTTTCACCAGGTTATGGATTTGATGCCATTGCGATCGCTTTTTTAAGTCGTGGTAGTCTTATCGGTGTAGTATTGACTTCTTTGTTTTTTGCAGCGCTTCGCAGTGGTGCGAATGTGATGCAGCGTAGCGCAGGTGTGCCAGTAACTGTGGTTTATGCGATTCAGGGTTTTATGGTGTTGTTTATTGCTATCAGTTTTGCAATCGAAAGAGAGATAAGAGGAAAAACAAAGGTTTAACGCAGAATAACACAGACAAAACTTTGCGATCCTTTGCGCTTCCCTCTGCGAACCTCTGCGTTTAAAAAAAGCTCTATGAATAATCTCAACTTCTTCTCTGATTACTTGGTAGCTACTTTGCGTCTAGCTGTCCCCTTAGGATTTGCTGCCCTTGGAGGATTATACTCAGAACGGTCAGGGGTGTTAAATATCGCCTTGGAAGGGATGTTACTTACTGGCGCTTTTACTAGTGCTGCTACCACTTTCTCCACTGGAAATCCCTGGCTTGGTATCCTCGCTTCCTTAATTGCTGGGGGATTAGTCGGACTACTCCACGCTGTTTTATGTGTGACTTTGCGTGTTGACCAATTGGTGTCTGGACTAGCAATTAATCTTGTTGCATCTGGGTTAACATCATTTTTGGCCCGGTTAGTCTTTAATGGCAGTAGTACACAGCAGTTACCTGGAATCGGGGCAATTACTATTCCTGGTTTAGCCAATATTCCCCTAATTGGGCCGTTACTATTTCAAGAAGATATTTTAGTATATTTATTATTTATATTAGTTCTTTTAACTACATATATTCTATTTAAAACTAGTTTTGGACTGACATTGCGAGCAGTGGGAGAATCTCCTCAAGCTGCTGAAACCGCTGGAATTTCGGTACAAACTGTCCGTTATATTGCTGTAGTGATTAGTGGCACTCTTGCGAGTTTAGGAGGTGCTTATTTAACTCTAGTACAGGTAAGATTTTTTGCCGAGGGGATGAGTGCTGGGAAGGGATTTATTGCGATCGCAGCATTAATTTTTGGCAGATGGCATCCTTTTGGTAGTGCTTTGGCTTGTTTGTTGTTTGGGGCTACAGAAGCTTTACAACTGCGAATTCAGGCATTAGGGGCAAATATACCTTACCAATTTTTAGTAATGTTACCTTATGCGATCGCTTTATTAGCATTAGTGGGTAAGTTGGGAAAATCTACACCCCCTAAAGCTTTAGGTACTCCCTACTTTGGAGAAAATCGCCACTCAGACTAAAAAAACGTTCCTTCGACGAATATTTTTGACCATTGATCTAACGGCAAGAAAGTAACATCACCTTTCAACCATCTGTCAAAAGTTATCTCAATCACCTCTACTAACGGTTTTTTGCTGTTGATAACGCAGTTTAAACTGCTGTTGTTGTATTTTATGATCCACGATTGGTTCAGGATAGCCAACAGCATGACGTTCTAAAGATGGAATTTTACCACTAACTAAATATTCTGAATCTACAGACCGCAATTCTGATACCCATTGCCGAATATATTCCCCCTCTGGATCAAATTTTTGTGTTTGACTGGCTGGGTTGAAAATCCGCACAGGTTTGGGGTCCATGCCGCTAGAAGCACTCCATTGCCAACCGCCATTATTGGCAGATAAATCCCCGTCAATCAACTTTTGCATAAAGTATTTTTCTCCCAATTGGGGATTAATTAGTAAGTCTTTGGTGAGGAAACTGGCAACAATCATCCGACAACGGTTGTGCATCCAGCCACTTTCATTCAATTGGCGCATTGCTGCATCTACAATCGGGTAGCCAGTTCTCCCCTCGCACCAAGCTTGAAAATATTCTTCGTTAGTTTGCCAAGGAAAGTTTTTGAAGGTGTCGCGGAAAGCACCATCAGCTAATTCGGGGAAGTTATACATTGCATGTTGATAAAACTCTCGCCAAGCTAATTCTTGTTGCCATGTGCGAATATTAACTGCTGTTTCCTCACTGCGGCTATTTTCTTGTGCTTCTATGGTGGCTTGCCAAACGGTGCGAATACCAATTACGCCAAATTTAAAAGCTGCACTCAGTTGCGATGTTCCATGAACTGCCGGAAAATTGCGCTGTTCTTGGTATTCAGTAATAGCTTTAGCAGTAAATTCCTCTAGCCGTTCTTGCGCCGCCGCCTCTCCGGGTGAAATAATCAATTCTCCATCCCAGATAAATCCTAAATCTTTGGCTGAAGGTAATGCGATCGCTCCTGCAAGTTTTGCAATTTCTTGTTCAGCTGGCGTTAATCCCTCAACATTTTGGAGTGTTTCTACTGGTTGAGCCTTCGGTTTGCTAATCCAATTTTTCCAGAAGGGGGTGTAAACCGTATAAGGATTGTTACTACCAGTACGTAACTCATCTGGGGAGTTAAGGATTTGATCCCAGTTTTGGTTAAGAAACTTAATACCTTTTTCTTTGAGGGCATTTATAACAGTGCGATCGCGTTCTTGCGAATAAGGTTCTACATCCCAATTCCAAAAAACAGCTTTGGCATTTATTGCCTCTGCTAAAGCTGGTATCGCTTGTACAGGATTGGCGTGGAGTATTAATAACTGGCTGCCAACTTTAGCATATCGCTCTTGGAGTTTCTCTAAACAGCCAATCATATAAGTTATTTTTACAGGAGCGACATCATCCCGTTCCAGAATATTCGGATCAAGGCAAAACACCCCCACCACTTTCGGACTCTGCTGTTTTGCCGCAGCCAGTCCCGTATTGTCAGAAATGCGTAAATCGCGCCGATGCCAAAACAGAATTAAGTCAGACATTCCATACTGGATATAGTTCACCCGTACTAGCTTAGATGCTAGTGGTACCAATGAGCATCATTCTGGCGATAAATTTTTTCTATAATCTGCTAAATCCCCAAGAGGAAATCTTACACCTAGAATTCCAAGTTGCACCCGTCTCAGTCCCACCAATGCCGATTCGGATGCTAGACTACTACGCGAGGCTGCGTCGGCAATACAGTTTTTACCCTATTGAACAGGTTATCATCTACCTCAAAGAAACCACTTCAAACGCAGTTTTTATCGAACAATTTACCGACACTAATACAGTTCATCGCTTCCGTTCGATTCGGATTTGGGAGCAACTTTATAAGTGGGGTAGAAATAGCTAGGACTTACGCAAAAATTGCCAACTTCGCTTAATTTATCGAACCGCCAAGACGAGGCAGTGCGTTGGGCGGCTCTGCCGACTTGAAGCAACTGCCGTGCCAAGAGCGCCGAGAATTCGTAGAGTGTGCGTAAGTCCTAATAGCAATTAGTTCTTTTGGATTAAAAACCTTTTCATAGTCGCTACACTTGCCTTCTTTGCCTTGAATCAAACTAGAGCGTTCTACATAACCGCTAATAATATCTCCCGTCTCAACGCCGATAACATCAAAATTTTGTGCTTGCATCCAATGCAGTACTTCTTTCACCTCCGCATCAGCTGGCATAGCTTTGAGGGGTTCTGCTACGTATTCAATGGTGATATTGTTCTCAAATAAACTCCGCAGGTCTTGAGAACGCGATTTTAAGTGTTTCATCCCCCTGCTATGAACTCACGTTAAATAATCCTACGGCACTCATGCGATCGCCGCTTTCGGTTTTTTCTACCAGATTACCATTGTGTACGCATCGCTATCTCAACAAATATCATAGTCCAATCTTATACCATCATAGTTGGTATTAAGAGAGTGACGGTTAGACATTCTCAAGTAACAAAATATTTTGCACATACAAAAAAATATTTATCTACTTATCTATATCAGATTAGTTGGTTAATTTTCGCTAAAAATGTCGAAAATCCTGACAAAAAAAATGTTATTACTAAAACGACATGTTGAATTGATACTTGCTAGAATTTTACCAAGATAACCAAAATTGATAATATTATTATGCCAAGAAAAGAACAGGGATGGGTCACATTTCAAACCTCAGAGGACGAGCGGAAGATTCTGGAGGAGTTTTGTGAACAGTCTCAACGCACCAAGACTGAGATTCTGCGGGAACTCGTGCGTAGTCTTAATCAGCACTCACCAGCACCAATCTCACCACCAAGTCAACAGGAAAAACAGGAAGATACTTACGCTCAAAAGCCTGAGATAGAAAGTAGTATTCAAAAGAAATCACTAAAAGTTAGCTCTCGCAATATTCTTAAAGGTGTTATTAAACGAGTTGTTTATGGAGCTGTTAATAGTGAGGTGACTCTGGAGATTATTCATAAAGTAGAATTAACCTCTATTATCACCAGAGCTTCCGCCGAAGAGTTGGAACTATCTGAGGGAAAAGAAGCTTATGCAGTTATTAAATCTAACGATATTGTGATTGCTAGAGAATAAAAAAACATTGATTTTTAGCGTTGAATATTAAGAGGAGAAAGTTTACTCACTAACACTTTTAATTTTGGATAACTGCAAGATAAATTGATTCTATTGTGTTTAATAGCTTTGTGAAAGCTAGAATGAACGCGGTCATTTCAACAATTTGATTTTTATGTTCCAAGGCAAAGCCGTTGTTTGCCACAGGAAAATTCCAGTGAACTACTGATAGTCATCATCTAACAAAAATAAAACTTCCTCCCCAACTACCGTAGTTTCGGCTGTTCACTCCATTACGAGTTGTCCCATAGTAAGAACCTGCTCCCGGACGAATTCTAATTCTCACTTGTCCACCATAGTTGGTTTCCTTGTGTAGGCGACTGGTGTTAGCGTAGCGTTAGCGAGTCTGTGAGCGTCACCCGTTCGCGCAGCATCTCCATCAGGAGAAGGGCGTTGCGTTGTCGCCAAGCGCCGCACCGTCAACAATTCAAGGTGCGTTAGCCTACGGCATAACACACCCTACTTCTACTTCCAATTTATATTTCTTTATATACATTGAATTTTTCTCACCGATTTAATTAGATATTTATATGAATATCTAAGCAGTGTCAATATGCTAAATGTAATTCTGGTAAAGTTTTTACGTCACTGAATAACCCGTCATAAACACATCACTTTCCAGATTGTGTATATATCTATCTAAAGATAGAAATCATTAATGAAAAATGAACATCACATGGGGATTTATCTTTACGTCTCCAATCTCTGCATTTTCTCTCATTTCCACTGCTTTTAACTCTTTGAGTACGGTAAACCGTATTTGCTCGTTAGTTCCCAAAGATTAATTTAATTGTTAAGTTTAATTACATAAATAAAAAATGACTGCAAACATTGCTAAATAGGAGAATTTATGAGAAGTGGTAGTATCCTTGACGATCAAGACAAACTGAACAACTTTGTGATCCAGCCTGGACATTAGATCACACAAGTCAAGCTCTCTGAGAAATAAGACTTATTTAACATTGTTTAACATTGCTATGAAAGCTACAGATCAATTGGTGCATTTTTTAAAGGAAGAGTTGGGTATTTCTAGTGGAGCAATTTCTCTTGGTTTGCGACATTGTGAGCAAACCCCCAACTTTCTAGCCATGACCCTTTGGCAGTATGGGCTGGTAACACTGGATCAGTTAGCCCAAATTTTTGATTGGTTGGAAACAGTATAAGCTGCTTCAACTATTCGGATGCTAAATATGCCGACTTTCCCAGAAAGTCACATTCTCAACAGTTTTCATTTTAAGGATTGGTAACAACATTTATGGGAATTAAAGAACAGCCTAAGTCACCTCGGTTTCGGATCATTGCTAATATATTGCTGGCAGTATCAGGGCTATTCCTGCTTTTAAATATATTTTTGCCTGGTTTATTTGCTTCTGGCCCTGCTGGTGTTCCCTATAGCCTATTTATTCATCAAGTACAGGAAGGGGAAGTCAGTCGCGTTTCCGTTGGTCAAAACCAGATCCTCTACCAACTAAAAACAGAAAATGCCGAGCCGGGCCAGGTGTTTGCAACTACACCAATCTTTGATTTAGAGTTACCCAAACTGCTAGAACAAAAAGGAATTGAGTTCGCTGCTACACCTCCACCCAAGAATACTTGGATTACAACCCTCTTGAGTTGGGTGATTCCACCACTGATTTTTATCGGCATTTGGCAGTTCTTTCTCGCCCGTGGTGGTGGTGGCGGTGGTCCCCAAGGTGTTCTCTCTATTGGTAAAAGCAAAGCTAAGGTTTACGTTGAAGGCGAATCAGCTAAAATCACCTTTGCAGATGTGGCTGGGGTAGAAGAAGCGAAAACTGAGTTAGTGGAAATTGTAGATTTCCTCAAGACTCCAGGACGCTTTACCCAAATTGGCGCTAGGATTCCCAAAGGTGTGCTGTTAGTTGGGCCTCCAGGTACTGGTAAGACACTTTTAGCGAAAGCCGTAGCCGGAGAAGCAGGAGTTCCATTCTTCAGTATATCTGGTTCGGAGTTTGTAGAATTGTTTGTCGGTGTGGGTTCTTCCAGAGTGCGGGATTTGTTTGAGCAGGCAAAGAAACAAGCTCCCTGTATTGTATTCATTGATGAATTAGATGCGATCGGTAAGTCTCGTAGCAGTAACGGCTTCTACGGTGGTAACGATGAGCGAGAACAAACCCTCAACCAATTACTAACTGAGATGGATGGGTTTGCAGCTGGGGATGCAACGGTAATTGTGCTAGCAGCTACCAACCGCCCGGAAGTACTAGACCCGGCATTGCTGCGTCCAGGCCGCTTTGACCGCCAAGTTTTGGTAGACCGTCCCGATTTATCTGATCGTGAAGCAATTCTCAAGATTCACTCTCAAAAGGTAAAATTAGGAGATGATGTCAATCTAAAAGCGATCGCTACTCGTACCCCCGGTTTTGCTGGCGCAGATTTGGCAAACTTGGTGAACGAAGCTGCATTATTGGCAGCTCGCAATCTTCGTGAAAGTGTTGCTCAAGCAGACTTTGCCGAAGCAATTGAGCGGGTAGTCGCCGGTTTAGAAAAGAAGAGTCGAGTGATGAACGAGACTGAGAAAAAGATTGTTGCATACCATGAAGTTGGTCACGCAATGGTAGGGGCGCTAACAACAGGAAACGGTCGCGTAGAAAAGATTTCGATTATTCCCCGTGGGATGGCTGCTTTGGGCTACACTCTGCAATTACCAACTGAAGACCGCTTTTTGCTGAATGAAGAAGAATTACGCGGTCAGATTGCGACTCTGTTAGGTGGACGTTCTGCCGAAGAGATTGTGTTTAACAGCATTACAACAGGTGCTTCCAACGATTTGCAACGGGCAACCGACTTGGCAGAACGGATGGTAACAGCCTATGGTATGAGCAAAGTCTTAGGACCACTGGCTTACCAACAAGGACAACAAGCAATGTTCCTGGGTAATGGTGCGGCTAATCCCCGGCGGGCGGTGAGTGAAGACACATCCAAAGCTATTGATAGCGAAGTCAAGGAAATCGTGGAAACAGCCCACGAACAAGCCCTAAATATTCTCAGAGAGAATCGAGACTTGTTAGAAGCGATCGCTACTCAACTCTTAGAAACAGAAGTCATTGAAGGAGAAAAACTGCACAGTCTGCTGAGTCAAGTTAAACGTGTAGCTCATTCATAATTAAGAAAGTCAGGTTTTAAACGTAGGGGAACGCAGAGATGAACGGCTGCGTTCTTTTGCATTAAACCTTTGCGTTCCTTATGCGTTTGAGAAATGCCACTCATAGCAATATTTAATCTTTAGTGAAAGTGGGCTGTGCATTTTTAACCTGAGTTCAATCAACCTCTCCCTGACTTCAACTAAACTTCAAGTCTTTCCCTCTCTGAGTCGAAGAGGGACGGTTTTGCGTAGTAAAACCAGGGAGAGGTCTTTTGATTTTGCTGATTAGGCGAACACCATATAACCCGTCGAAGTCACCTTTTTTTAATACTCCGGAACTGACGGATCAATTTCTTTACTCCAAGCGGTAATTCCGCCTTTGACATTCGTCCCGACAATCCCGGCTTCCTTGAGGATGGCGAGGGCTTTTGCTGATCGCCCGCCCATCTTACAATGAGCAATTAAGCGGTGACCGTTCAATATTTCCTTCACCTTCGCAACGCCATTGCCATTTTCAATCTCTGGTAAGGGCACCAAGATTGAACCAGGAATCTTAGCAATGTCGTACTCATGAGGGTTGCGGACATCCAGCAGGACAAAATCCTTTGCACCGCTATCCAGCAATTCCTTCAAATCCTTGACGGTCATTTCTTGACTTTCCATCTGCTGTTTTGCCTCCTCTGCCTTAGCTTGTGGAATTCCGCAGAATTGTTCGTAGTCTATCAACTTTTCAATCACTGGGCGAATCGGGTTAGGACGCAGCTTCAACTCTCGAAATTTCATATCTAAGGCGTTGTATAGCAGCAACCGTCCGCTCAAGGTGTTACCTTGTCCCAGAATGATTTTGACAGTTTCAGTTGCCTGGATTAAACCAATAATTCCTGGCAAAATTCCCAATACGCCACCTTCTGCACAAGAGGGAACCATTCCTGGTGGTGGTGGTTCTGGGAAAAGGTCACGATAATTTGGTCCACCTTCGTAGTTAAATACACTAGCCTGCCCTTCAAACCGCAAAATTGAACCGTAAACGTTGGGTTTGTTCAGCAATACGCAGGCGTCGTTGACTAGATATCTGGTGGGGAAGTTATCAGTACCATCCACTACTATATCATAAGGTTGGAGGATTTCCAAGGCGTTTTCGGAACTCAGGCGAGTTTCGTAGAGATCAACCTGACAATAGGGGTTAATCTCGTGAATGCGGTTTTTTGCCGATTCAATTTTGGGTTTACCTACCCAGGATGTACCGTGGATTACTTGGCGTTGCAGGTTGGAAGTATCAACAACATCGAAATCGACAATCCCGATGCGTCCAATACCCGCCGCCGCCAGATATAAAAGTAGTGGTGCACCTAGTCCACCTGTACCGATACACTGGACGCTGGCAGCTTTCAGGCGCTTTTGTCCTTCTAGTCCTACTTCCGGTAAAATCAGGTGTCGGGAGTAGCGTTCGTAATCGTCTTTGGTCAACTGGATTTCATCCAGATTGGGATTGAGCATAGTAGTTATCATGTGGGACGGAATATTAATCCTATCGAAAAACTGTATCTTCATAGGACGAGTGGGGAAGACGAGTTTTCATCCGTGGTGGCGGCGAAAACCAGTACGAGTGACTGTCTTTAAACTAAGCCGTTAAATTATATTTTCAATTACCTCTGCTTGAAACTGATGATGCTCATCAAGGCTCCAGCTTTCGAGTTCTCCAGCTTTGCCGTTTTGGACGGAAACTATTATATACGAGTATCCCTGCCAAGCGTATAGGCGATCGCATTCTGAAGGGATAGCAGGATGATCTGGGTGGGAGTGAAAAATGCCAATAATGTTCAGTGAGCGATCGCGTCCTTCCTTTTGTGTTTTTAGCATAACTTCGGGTGCGATCGCATATTGCCGTCTTTGGTTGAGTCGATGGGGGATATTATTCCCCGCACCTCTCAGTTAAATCTGGGCGTGCGACTTTCACCGCACCCAGCTTCCGATGTTCTTAGCTTGCGCTTTTGCTCATGTGTTTTTGTGCATCATGAGCAGAGCGCCCAGTTCTGAACCCATAGCTCCTAGCGTGGAAAGTGGCTTCGTGTGCTGGTTCGAGGGCATATTTTGCTAGGCATTGCCAAGCTCTATCCGCGATGGTTGGTATTTTAAGCATTCTGGTTGTCCCGTCCTTTTTAGGGATGGGGATTTCCCTTAGTCCTTGATGTTTCCAATTTCCACTATTCATTTTCAGTAGTTCTTCAAGATTGAAGCGTTCTTCAGATGAGAGGGATTTTTTGCCATCAATACCACCCGTCTTTTTGCCAGCATTTAACTGAGATACAAGTCTAATTGCAAGAAATCGAGCCGAGGTTGATTTTAGAATAAGCTTTTGGAGTAACCTAGCTTTCCGCTTGTCTCCAACAAGAACCGCTTTGTACACTCGCTTTTGAAGGCGGAAAAGATTTCGGCGGAATTTCTTCCACGGTAATGCTCTCCAAGATTCACTAGTTTTGTAACTGTGTCTAATCATTTTCTCTTCTGGAGTTTGTGTATTCTGAACACCTCAGACCAATTACGGTCTGTCCTACCCGACTTGTGAGAGTTCCGCTTCTCGTCTAGCCTACCTGGGGAACGAAAGCCCCAAGACTCACAAATCGTTTTTATTCGTTCCCTCGGAAAGATTGATAGTTCCGTTAGGTGTAGCCAATTCAACCATTGGATTCCCAAGACTCTTGCCGCTAAAAAATTAAAATGTGGCGGGAATTGGCTCCAATAAAGTCAGGTTTTAAAAGTTGCGTCCTGCTTCAGCATAGGTTGCTTTTCTAGGCTCGATTTCACCGTGGGAACTCCCTGTTAGCGCCAGTGTCAACCCGCAACGGTCGTCTGATTGCGCCCTGTTCCCAGCTTCACTCTACAAGAACCGAGCTTGTTCGGTGTGGGCAGATAAGGAGTCAATTCTGAGTCTGAATGGTAGGACTTTCACCTACATCTGACCGAGAGTTCAGCCTTTTAGTGACAGTAATCTGCTGTCAGGCTGGCTTAGTTATGTACGGGCTGATTACCGTGATTCACTAAGCAACGAATCGCACTACTTTCTGCTGTGCGTTCCCCTGGAAACTCAGCAGCCGCTTCTGTATTCCAAGCATTTTCTGTTGGCATGATTTCTACCACAATTTTGCCTCCATTAGCCAGATAGCCTAAAATTATACCGCAACACTCGTCTGGGTAAGTGCTTTCGGCATGGGTGCGGATAATTTGCAAGTGTTGTTGGCTCAGTCTGATCATCTCTGCATTTGTAATTTTGGTAACCTATAGCGATTCTTGCTTAAATATTAAGATATTGTCAGACGATCAAGATCATAGTTGCAGCCACGCCCAACCCAGGTGTTAGCGTTGGCATAGCCTCTGGTAGAGAAGCTTATTGTAACCCCTACGGAGATGTTGCTACGTATATCAGATACACTAGAAGCGATCGCAGCGGTCAAAAGTAGAAGGCGTTGCATATTTGCGGGATGAATTGGCGGCTGGAACCAGTGAAACTTTGTTCCACATTACAGCTATTTTCAGGTAAATAGACCACGTGGTAGGGGCGCAAGACGTTGCGCCCCTACGACAGATGTGGTTCAAATACTTGAATTCTGCTGTAAACAAAATCATCCCGTGATTCAGCAACGCCAAGTAAAAATATATATTTTGTATCACTCCTTGAAATATTTGCCTACTGCTTTCTGCTTTGTTATTGCCTAGAAATTAAAAGAATATGAAGAATACACAAAGTTCAGTATTTATATATAGATTTATCGGTCAATAATGTAAAGAATATGCAAAGATGCTGATTTCAGCATAGACATTTAAGTAAAATATGGACTATGTATTTATTTTGAGACTATTGAGATGAAATGTTCTCTATTTTCAAGCTAGACATCCACACAGAATAGCCTACAAGGAGGGCAGAAAAATTTCTTTCCCAAGCAAGAGTCAACTGTTGACTATTTTCTCTTTTAGTAAGACTTAGGCACTGACAAAAAAAACCAAATATGAAAGGTGAGTTTTAGGCATTCAATTGTGAGATTTTTTGATGGTTGTTCAGTGATTTCTATTGAACAAAAATATTAATTTAGCCTGAAATCACCAATTATCGTGAATGCACACGCTGATTAATTTGTACAGTGCTTAAGACTTAGATAGTTTGAGATAGTTAGCAATGCTACGTAAAAGCCTTTTCATGAGGTGAATCTTCCAAAAATATTACTATTCCTCAAGGGTAACGGATAAAGTATGCCGAAAACATCAAATTGAGGCGAATTTTTCTGCTGGAAAATAGCACTTACAGCAGGTTGAGAACAGAAGTTACTAGAAAAATCGATTTAGGTAGGTAAAAGTTATGGCAAATATCATTGGAACCAACGGTAATGATACCTTAGTGGGCAGCGATAGCGCGGACACAATTAACGGGAAAGCCGGGGATGATACTATCACAGCTAACCAGGGCAACGATACTTTAACTGGTGGCGGTGGCAAGGATAAATTTGTCTACAACTACAACAACGGCACTGATACCATCACCGATTTCAATGGCGTAGGTAAAGGAACAAACCCGATAGTAGCAGTCATTGCCGAAGTGGACACCCTAAAATTCCTTGGTACTGCCTTAACTGCTCAAAATCTGCTGCTGACTCAGAATGGTAACAATCTGGAAATCACCTTTGAAGGGGATAATACCAAAGTCATCCTGCAAAACTTTGCCTTGGAAAACCTGGATAACTTGAGTAAATCTACTGGAGCTACTGTAGACTTGGCTAATATCCTGTTTGATGGGCAAACTAGCCCTATCGATAGCTTTGATGTCTTCAATGCCAACTCTACCCAAAGCACTATCTTCAACAAAAATACAGTCACTTTCCTTAATGACCTCTCCAACAATGTTAATGGCTTTGACAAATCAGATGATGTGATCAATGCTCAGGGGGGTAATGACATCATTGACGGCTTGAGTGGCAACGACCTTTTGAGAGGTGGTACGGGCAATGATACTCTCATTGGTGGTGCGGGGAATGATACCCTCGTTGGTGGTACAGGAAATAAATTTAGCTTAAATGCTAGCGGCTCAACAGGCGATAACCTCCTATCTGGGGGCGATGGGAATGATTCTCTCTCCGTTTCTGGCGATGACGACTACAATACATATGGAGATATCTATTTTGCCTCAGGCAATAATATCCTCAACGGTGGTCTTGGTAACGATAGTTTGAATGCTAGCAGTTCAACAGGTGATAACCTGCTCTCCGGGGGCGATGGGAATGATTCTCTCATAGCCTCTAGCTACGATAACCGTAGTATTGGCGCTTCAGGCAATAATACCCTCAGCGGTGGTGTTGGTGACGATAGCTTGACTGCTGACTATTCAACAGGCGATAACCTGCTTGATGGTGGTGATGGCAATGATTATCTCTACGTCTCTGGTTTCCAGTACTTCTCCTTCCTTGGTGCCTCAGGCAATAACACCCTTAACGGTGGTGCTGATGATGATTACTTGACTGCTAACTATTCAACAGGCAATAACTTCCTCTCTGGAGGCGTCGGTAATGATACCTTGGATGTTGGCGCTTCAAAAGGCGATAACCTACTTAATGGTGACGATGGCAATGATTATCTCTCCGGCTCTGGCTATATTACCAGATACGGCATTGTTAACCCTTTAGGGGATAACACCCTCAACGGTGGTGCTGGTAACGATACATTGAATATTAACTTTTCAAAAGGCGATAACCTACTCAATGGTGGCGATGGCAACGATTCTCTCATAGCCTCTGGCTACTCTGACTATTACGCAGGATTCTCCACCGCTTCTGGCAAGAATACCCTCAACGGTGGCGTTGGTAATGATACATTGAATATAGACAATTCAACAGGCAATAATCTGCTGGATGGAGGCAATGGTAATGATTATCTCTCCGGTTCTGGTTACTACCGCAACGACTTCGACCAAAGTTTTTATTTTGTCACATCAGGCAATAACACCCTTAACGGTGGTACTGGTGATGATACATTAAATATTGACTATTCATCAGGGAATAACCTCCTCTCTGGTGGCGATGGCAATGATTCTCTCTCCGGCTCTGGGTTCGAGTACAACGACTACTACGGGCGCAGTTTTACCACATCGGGCACTAACACCCTCAACGGTGGTGCGGGGAACGATACATTGAATATTGACAATTCAACAGGCAATAACCTGCTCTTTGGAGCCGATGGCAATGATTCTCTTAGTGCCTTTGACGCCTCAGGCAATAATACCCTCAACGGTGGTGCGGGGAATAATACTCTCATTGGTGGTATAGGTAATGACTACCTCGATAGTGGTACTGGCAACGACCTGCTGCGGGGGAATGCGGGAAATGATACTCTCATTGGTAGTGGAGGTACTAACACACTTAACGGTGGCGCTGGTGATGATTACTTAAGTATTAACTCTTTAGGTTCTGACTCTTTTGATGTCTTTAATCTGCTCTCTGGGGGCGATGGTAATGATTCTCTATTTTCCTCTTTTTCCAATGGAGCAGCCGGCTCCAGTTTAAACACGCTCAACGGTGGCACTGGTGACGATTACTTAATTGTTAATGGTCCTACAGGTTCAAACATCCTTAACGGGGGTGATGGGAATGATTATCTCACCGTCTCAGGCTTCTCTAATTCTTCTTATTATGGTAACACCCTCAACGGTGGCAATGGGAATGATACTCTCACTAGTGCCAATGGCAATGATATCCTGGTAGGTGGCAACGGTACTGATACCTTTGCCTTCAGTAGTTACAATGACGGCGTTAATAGTATTAATGACTTCAACGCGACTAATGAATTCATTCAAGTATCGGCTACTGGTTTTGGTGGCGGGTTATCAATCGGTTCACTTAAGATAAGTCAGTTTACCCTTGGAGCATCTGCAACGACGATCGCTCAACGATTTATTTATAATAATTCCACAGGTGGACTGTACTTTGACCTTGATGGTAGTGCGTCTGGGTTTACTCAGGTAAAATTTGCACAATTATCTGCTGGATTGTCACTAACCAACAATAATTTTGTGGTTGTTTAATCATAATTAGCGTTCTTCTATCACTAAGCGGCACGCAATGGGAGGTTCTATTTTAAGCACCTCCCATTAGATTGTTGAATACAATTACTGTTAGCAGAGAATAGATGTTGGATTTTGTTCCTCAACTTTGGGCATGGGTGCGGATAGTTTGCAAGTGTTCATGTCTGCGCTCATAATTTTGGTAACCTATAGCGATTCTTGTTTAGATAGAAAACATTGCCAGGCGTAGGCGTAGCCCGCCGCAGGCATCGCTTAATCTTGATCATAGCCGCATCTACACCCAACCCAGGCGTTAGCGTTGGTGTCGCCTCTGGTAGAGAAGCTTACTTATCATACCCCTACGGGGATTTTGCTACGTGTAGCGTTCCGCAGGAAAGGTATCACCGAAGCTACTGAGTCAAGGATAATTAAAAAAGCCTGAAACTATCTATTTGACTAGAATGCACACGCTGATAATTGTGTACGGTGCCTAAGATTTAGATAGTTCTCAATAGTTGGCAAGTCTTATTTACAAGCCAGTTAAAGGGTGAATCTTCGAGAAATATTACTGATGCTCAAGGGTGACGTTAAACTATGCCGAAAATGTCAAATTTTGGCGAGTTATTTGTGCCCTAAAATAGCACTAACAGCAGATTGAGAACTTAAGTTACTGAAAAAATCGATTTAGGTTGGTAAAAGTTATGGCAAATATCATTGGAACTAACGGTAATGATACCCTACTGGGTAGCGACAGTGCGGACACGATTAAGGGTCTTGCCGGGAATGATACTATCACAGCTAACCAGGGCAACGACACTCTGATTGGTGGAGGCGGCAAGGATAAATTTGTTTACAACTTGGGTGACGGTACTGATACAATCACCGATTTCGCTGGCATTGGTAAAGGTATAAATCCCACAGCAGCAGTGATTGCCGAAGTGGATACCATTAAATTCCAGGGTACTGGCTTAACTGCCCGAAATCTGCTGCTTGCCCAGAATGGCAGCAATCTAGAAATCACCTTTGAAGGGCAAGATGGTACAAAAGTCATCCTGCAAAACTTTAAATTAGAAAACTTGGAGAATCTAAAAGCTTCTGGAGCCAGACCAGCTATCGGTAATATCCTGTTTGATGGACAAACTAGCATCACCGACAGCTTTAATGTCCTGGATGCTAACTCTACTTATCCGAGCATCGGCATCAAGAACACGGTGACTTTCCTCAATGACCTCTCTAACAATATTACGGGTTTAGATAACTCAAATGATGTCATCAATGGTCAGGGGGGTAATGACCGCATCGACGGCTTGAGTGGCAACGACATTCTCAGAGGTGGTGCGGGGAATGATACTCTCATTGGTGGTGCGGGAAATGATACTCTCGTTGGTGGTACGGGGAATGACTCCCTCGTTGGCGATAACCTGCTTTCTGGAGACGATGGCAATGATTCTCTTTCCGTCTCTGGCTACCACAGCTACAGCTACTCAAACGACTACGACTCTCGCTCGTCTGGCAAGAACACCCTTAACGGTGGCGTTGGTAACGATTATTTGAGTGCTGAGGGTTCAGCAGGCAATAACCTACTGGATGGTAGCGCTGGCAATGATTCTCTCTCCGTCTCTGGCTACCACAGCTTTAGCTACCCAAGCGACGATTACGACTCTCGTTCGTCTGGCAAGAATACCCTCAATGGTGGCGCTGGTGACGATAACTTGAGTGCTAGCGGTTCAACAGGCGATAACCTGCTCAATGGTGGCAATGACAATGATTCTCTCTCCGTCTCTGGCTACTACCAAGGAAATCCCTACGTCTTTACGGACTCTCGCTCGTCTGGCAATAACACCCTCAACGGTGGTGCTGGTAAAGATACTTTGAGTGCTAGCGGTTCATTAGGCAATAATCTACTCAATGGTGGTGATGGCGATGATTCTCTCTCCATCTCTGGCTACTACAGCTACACCCCTTACGAAGATCCGTACGAACCCCGCGACCTCTCCACCACATACGACTCTCGCTCGTCTGGCAAAAACACCCTCAACGGTGGTGCTGGTAACGATAACTTGAATGCTAGCGGTTCAACAGGCGATAACCTACTCTCTGGGGGCGATGGCAATGATACTCTCTCTGCCTCTAATGCCTCTGGTAATAACACCCTTTATGGTGATTATGGCAATGATATCCTCACTGGTGGCCGTGGCAATAACACTCTCAACGGTGGTGCTGGTAACGATACCTTGAGTGCTAGCGGTTCAACAGGCAAGAACCTGCTGTCTGGGGGCGATGGCAACGATATCCTGACAGGTGGTTTTGGTAATGACACCCTCTATGGAAATAATGGTACTGATACCTTTGCTTTCAATAGTTACAATGAAGGTGTTGATCGTCTTTATGACTTCAATGCCACTAATGAAATCATTCGGGTATCGGCTGCTGGTTTTGGTGGCGGGTTATCAATCGGTTCACTTCAGACAAGTCAGTTTACCCTCGGAGCATCTGCAACGACGATCGCTCAACGATTTATCTATGATTTTTCTACAGGTGGACTGTTCTTTGACCAAGATGGCAGTGCGTCTGGGTTTGCTAAGGTACAGTTTGCACAACTATCTGCTGGATTGTCACTAAGCAAAAACAATTTTGTGGTTGTCTAATCGTGATTAGTACTTTTTCATCACTTTAGGCATGGATTGTGAGGTGCTGAAAATAGCACCTCGCATTCGATTTATCAATGCAATTAGCTAAAGCTGATTTCGCGCTTTGAGTTGCAGATATCGCTCAACTAACTGATCGGCAATTTGATTTGCTGGTGCATTTAGTACTAATACACCTTTTTATTTCAACTTAGCAAATGCTACTTGTCGTTGCATTAATAAATCGAGTGCCACAGCACGGGCATAAGCAAAGGATTAGGCAAGGCTTGGGGCTAGAAGCTCATTGCGCTTCTCTATCAATAGGGGGATTCGACTGGCAGCACAAGGCATTTTTAGCTTTTAGATCAACTTGAAAGTTGCAATCCAATTAAATTTTGTTAACTTAAAAGTAAGAAAAAATATCTCACCTATACTAAATTGGGATTGGATCTATTTTTTTAAAACCAGGATAAAGTCCTGAAAAACGCCTGTTTCAAGCTTTTTTCAAGTCTGTCTTAATTACGAATTAGCAATTACGAATTAGGAATTACTATGACACCTGAAAAGGAAATTCAGCAGCAAATTGCCGAAAATATCGTTTCATTGGGTGAAGTATTGTTTAGCGCCCAAGCATGGAAGTTCTTCCAAAGACTAGGCAGGGGCTACCTCTATCTACATAAAGTACTCCAGATAGAGCATACTAGTGGGAATAATTTTTCGCTAGTTGAAGGTGCATCGCAGCTAGGAGACAGAATGTATTATACTGCTAAAGGCACTGAAGCTTGGCAGATGATGCAACTCTCAGCAGCAGCCGCTAGACAACCAATACTATATGCCCAGTTTTGCGCTTTCATTGACAACTACGACCCAAGAAAAGAGTTTGTAGTAATTGTGGGTTTTAATTATGGTTCTGATGCTAGAGAATATTTCTTTTTAAGAAGACCAGAAATTCCCCCTGAGCAAGCTTTTACAATTGTGAGCGATCGCCCCTTAGAATTTGGCATCGAATCACTATAATCTTGATTTGTCTAAGTTTTCAACCATTCAAATTGAATTTTATTGTCAAGTACCTGTGGGGGCAACTTGAATAACATGGCCCTTATCTGCGGTTAATTGTAGATGCTGAAACTAGCATTATGTTATCGATTTTGCCAGAACAAGTAAAGCTAGAAAAAACTGTTGCAGAGTATCCTCCAGAACAGTCAGAAATTATTTTACTGAGTTGGGAAGGTAAGTTACCTGTGGCTTGGGTGACGCGAGATATCAGTAAAAGTGAAGTGATTGGCGACGCCACAATCGCAACCAAAGAAAAAGGCGATCGCATCCTCGAATCTGTCCCTAACGGTTGGGTACAAGTTATTAAAGATATTTATGCCTATTGACAACCAAAAGTGCAGGAGCGATAGACGCATTTTACTCAAAGTTAAAAATACAATACATTAGACGCGCGACAACATCCAGATTTGCTAATGTAGAGATAATGGAAATAGTACTGGCGTAGCTACTTAAAATCTATTGGGTTGCAAATTTCTATTAAAACCAATATAAGCGAAAGAATTATGACAGCGTTTGAACCTCAAAGCATCCGCTCTTATAGCCAAGAAGATGTCCAACAAATTCTGCACTTAGCGATCGCTCGTCAAGCTAATGACAAGGATACAGAATTTTCTTATGAGCAAATATTAGAAATTGCTGCTGAGTTAGAAATCTCACCTGATTCTTTAAAATTAGCCCAACATGATTGGTTAGTACAACAGGGTCAAGTTGAACAGCGAAAGGCTTTTGACGCCTACCGCATCAAAAAATTTCAGAAGCGTCTAGGCAATTACGCAATTTTAAGTGGCTTTTTTATACTGTTGAATTTAATTACTGGTGGTGGAATTTCTTGGTCGCTGTACATTTTACTATTCTGCGGATTGCCTATAGGACTAGATGTTTGGAATACCTTTCAAATCAAAGGCGAAGAGTATGAAATGGCATTTCAGAAATGGAGTCGTAAGCATCAGATTAAGAAAACCATCAGTACAGTTTTAAATAAATGGTTTAAGGCATTACAGGCTTAGTAGATTTGCTTGCGTAAGCGTACCCACACGGAGAATCGAGCTGCGCGTAGCATCTCGAAAACAAGCTCGTCGTAAACATCGCTAATTTAAAAAAAACCCCCGCAGGAGAATTTGGGGTCATATTTACCGCAATAGTTGTTGTGTAACACCAAAGCTAGAACAAGAAAACGACACAGTAATTTTTGGATAGGTTTATACAGACAAAATTAGATAGCTGCTTTTCATGAATGTCAACTATGGGTTGAGGAACTCATGGAATCTATTCGCAATAGGCAAACTTTTATCGGCGAAGTTTAAAAGCTATGTCACTTATACAGTAAGCTTTTTAGCTCACTTGTCGCCCCCTCAAGTATTTTTTATTATTTTACATAAGGTTCATATTATATAAAAACGAAGCGGGGATTGTCATATATGGGTAATGACAAGCCCTACTAGCGTTGGGGAGTAAGATTCAAAACCTCTGAAAACCTCCGCTATAATATTTACTTAAGTTTTTCGTGAGCAGCCAAAATAATTTTTTCGGTTTCTTCCCAGCCAATGCATTTATCAGTTACAGAAGTACCATATTTTAATTCTTCTTGTTTACCAGTAATTGATTGATTACCTTCATACAAATGGGATTCCAACATCATGCCAACTATTGATGTATTACCATCCACTATTTGCTGAATAATATTTTCTAAGACAATACCTTGTAATTTGTAATCTTTATTGGTATTGCCGTGGCTACAGTCAATCACAATTCTCGGTGGTAAATTTGCCTGTTTTAATTTCTCTTCTACCAGTTTGACATTTGCTGGATCAAAGTTGGGCTGAGTACCACCCCTTAAAATTACGTGACCGTAGGCATTACCTTTAGTTTGAAATACGCTGACCTGTCCGTTTTGATTAATTCCCAGAAAATTATGCGGGTTTCTAGCTGATTGTAGGGCATTCAAAGCTACTTGAATATTACCGTCAGTACCGTTTTTAAAACCTACAGGCATCGAAAGCCCACTTGCCATTTCGCGGTGAGTTTGTGATTCGGTCGTGCGTGCTCCAATGGCAGACCATGTAATCAGTTCACTAATGTATTGAGGAATGATTGGATCTAGTGCTTCTGTCCCAGCAGGTAATCCTAATTCTGTAATTTTTAATAACAGGTTCCGGGCAATTAACAAACCATTTTCTACATGGAAAGAATCATCCATATCTGGATCATTAATTAATCCTTTCCAGCCTACAGTTGTTCTTGGTTTTTCAAAGTACACTCGCATAACTAATAGCAAGTTATCCTTAACTCGCTCGGCCAATATTTTCAATCTCTCAGAATATTCGAGCGCTGCTTTAGGATCGTGGATTGAGCATGGGCCAACTACTATAAATTTTCTGCGATCCTGAAAATCCAGGATATATTCTATTTCCTGTCTAGATGCTAAAACTCTTTGTTCAGCTAATTGTGTTAAAGGTAATTTTGATTTGATTTCATTGGGAGTTAATAAAATGCGATCGCTCTCGATATTACTATTAAATAATTTGTTGTGCATGGGGATGATTTGGCAATTTTATATCCGCACTTCAACTCAAAAGTGTAACACAAACCGATGATATTTTAAAATAGCCTGTTTTCTGCTTGACAAATTTCTAATGAAACTGTATATACATAAGATAATAACTGAAAAAGGGGAAAAATGTTTCCCCTTTTCTTTGCTATTGGACTACCGACTCAGCAGTAGTGTATATCATTACTGCCATACAAACACTTTGGCTTCGTATGGTCCCAAATCAGCTACGATACCATCGTCACTAGCTTCGACATCATAATTCCCTGTCCACTCGTGCCATGTACCACTGCTTGCTAAATTAGGAACATGATAGTCACCTAGAAAATTTTCTGAAAAATTAGCTACCACGACTACACGAGAACCTTCATCATTCCAACGAGTATAAGCTAATACTTTTGCCTCGGGATTTTCGTGGATAAAATCAATATTTTCTGTGTAGAGGGCATGATTATTTTTACGCAGGTTGGTTAAGCCTTTGTATGATTCAAATAAACCACGATTTAAATCATTACCTAACAGCGTCCAATCAATTTTGGATGATTCGGGTTGTTTAGGTTTATACTCGCCAAATTCCTCTCCCATCCAAATCAAAGGTATACCAACAGCAGTCATTAGGATGGCTACTCCTAATTTAGCCCGCCTAAAGGCATCTTCGTCAAAAATCTCACGGTTCCCCAATTCAACCATGAGATGGTTATGGTCGTGGTTGGTGAGGTAATTTACCACATTAGTGGCACCCAAAAAGCCTTGGCGCTTGCAGTCAATGACATCTTTGAGACGCTCTAAATCAAATGTATCACCGCAGATATGTTCTAAAATGCAGTGATAGAAACTATCATGCCAGCAACCATCCATTGGCCCATCTACATTGGTAATGCTGGTAGTTTCAGGAATGTATTCGGCAACGTTGTAAAAAGGCTTCATGCTAGCAGTTTTTTTAGCTTCTTGAACAATCCAGTGCATGAAGTCGTAGTTAGCAATTTGCCGTGCTGCATCATAGCGAATACCATCAAGATGATATTCCCCAATCCAAAAACGGATTGTATCACCAGTAAATTTCCATGCTGGATGAATATCTAATTTTTCGTCATAATGTTCATAATTAAACTCAGGTCCCCAGTTATTACCAGGGTCACGGGGAGAGTGATGATACCAATAATCGTGGTCAATTTGTGTTAAAGGAGCAGATGCTTCTGAGTGGTTATAAATACCGTCAAGAATCACACGAATACCTTTAGCATGACACTCATCAATCAACTTTTTTAACTCAGCAGTTGAACCATAACTAGATTCTGTTGCAAAGAAGTGGCGGGGATTATAACCCCAACTATAATCACCAGGATATTCTTTAAGTGGCATCAACTCAATAGCGTTAATTCCCAGTTCACACAAATAATCTAACTTTTCAATGACATGTTTGTACTTACCTCGTGCATAAAGGTCATCCTCACCACCAGAAAAGTCACCGACATGCAATTCATAAATTACCAATTCTTGGTCAGCGGGTAAAGGTTTATCATCATGTTGCCAAATATAAGTATCAGTAATCCTTTTACCATCTTTTACCTGGATAACACCATCATCTTTTCCACTTTGTTCATCTATATCAGTTGCATAGGGGTCTGTGACATCAACCCATTGTTCTGGTTCCAAAAACCATGAATTTGATTGGACGCGGAATTTATATTTATAAACGCCGTCTTCTAGTTCAACACTTGTACGAAAATAACCATCATCACCTTTTTCCATTGGAATTTCCTGCCAATCAGAAAAAGAACCAATTAATGCGGCTCCTTTGTTGTAAGGTGCAAATAAATTAAATTCAATTGGCTTTGCCATAAAAGTGTTTCTAATATCAATGGTTGATAGGAATATTTTCTGATGCTCATTTGAATTTGCAAATCACTCTAGAGAAATAATTATATAACCAGTGCTTCTATCTTCAGGAATAATTGATAAATACTTTATAAAAATTAATTATTTTTTGGCAATTTTTGACTGTTTATAGCATTTACTTTGTGATTAATATTCAAATTGACTGATTACAACTTTGTCTTTAAAGTATTATTCTATTTAAATAGAAAATATTAGTTAATAAATAAATTGATAGTTTTTTATTAAGTCATAAAACAGCAGATATTCGGTAATGAAAACAATATTGGTAATAATAAGATACTTTTTACTAGAGCAATGTGATTTAATTTATGATAATTGCAATCCATAGATCCCCGACAACTTTTACGAAGCCGGGGATCTTGTTTCTCAGAAAGGATTTAGGATTACTAGAAATATCTGCCGCATGAAATTACTCAATTTTGCCGTTAGTTTGTTGTAGATAACTTAATAACCAATTCGCCGCCGTCGCCCTGCGAGTTTGTCGAGGCCCAAATTCACCAATTTTGTAACCTTTGAAACCCAGTTTTTCTTTTAGCATTTGTTTATTTTCAGCAGGAATGGAACGAGTCAACTTGACTGTTGCAGGGCGAGATTCAATGAAATCTGGTGGTTGTGGGTACTCATCTTGCCATTCTGGTGCAACTTGGCTAGTGTCCCAGTGTGCAGTTGAGGAATCATAGCGATAGCCTAAATAATGCCATAGCAACTGGTTGACTGTGGCATCATCAAGTTTCTCGTTAAGAATTGCCCAAATTGTTTCTGTATTCAGTGGTGGTAGGTTAGACATAAGCAATTCCAAATTCAAAGTTGAAAGACTGACTTAGTAATTAAAATAAATCGTAATTCGTAAATAGGGGATTTGTTGCAAAATATAGTCGGTGGCAAGCAGAAATGAGGTGATTAAGAGTGGGATAATTGCGATCGCTAAGAGTTGAATTTACCCTATCTCTGGGATTTACCTATGAGGATGGTCAAACTTTTCTCTTCGATAACCTTGCAACCCCCTTTGGTATTGGCCCTGACGCCAATGGAGTTAGCCGTACTAGTATAATTAAATTTGGTCAAGTTATCGATCTGAGCGATCGCGGTAATAACGCCCAGGATGATGGTTTATACTTTAGCCTTCGCTATCAACTTAGTAAAGTGGTGCGTTAGTATTTAGTGTAACGCACCCTACCAACTTGACTTATCAATGTTTCCTGACCTATGTCAGCATTCTTTGTTTTAAAAACCACTTCAAAAACGTATTTTCAGGTTATTGGCGATTTTTTAAGAATTTATTTTTGATTATTTACTGAGCTGATCTCCATTTGGGGTGTACTCTCAATATACGGTAACTATCTACTCGAACTTTGAGATAAATTACACCCAGAGGTGAATACCATGAAAAATTATGCAGATAAGCAGGAATTTATATTAAGTCAAATTACAAATAAATATTTTCAGCGCCGAGATTTCAGTGGATGTGACTTGAGTGGAATCGACCTGAAAGGAATTGATTTAAGTGGTGTTAACTTCATAGGAGCGGATTTGCGTGATGCAAATCTGTGTGGCTGTGTCCTCACTCGTGCTAATTTAAGTGGCGCAAATTTGATGCAAGCTAGCTTACGTGAAGCTAATTTGTATGAAGCATCTTTGTGTGAAGCTAACTTGATTAATGCTGATTTAACACGAGCAAATTTGTGCGGAACTTTCTTATGGCGGGCAAAATTCACAAATAGTAATCTTTGGGGTGCTTCTTTGTGTGATGTAGATTTGAGGGAAGCAGACTTAAGTGAAGCCAAATTAATTGAAGCATCACTGATTGAAGCTAACTTAGTTAGAGCAAATCTCACAGAAGCAAAGCTATGTGGAGCAAAATTACTAGAAGCTAATTTAACTGAGGCCAATTTAACTGGTGCAGACCTGACATGGGCAAATTTAACCAAGGCAAACTTGAGTAAGGCAAACCTTTGGGAAACAAACCTGATTTATGCGAAGTTCCGAAATACTATCATGCCTGATGGCACAATTAAGCAACCCCAGATAATGATTTATTAAAAGAATTAGGAGTGATTCAATTTTAGATTTTAGATTTTAGATTTTTCCTTAAATTTAAAATCTAAAATTAGCAGAGTTAAGAGAGAATAACTTTCTGTTTGTTCTTCTGCCCAATGACTAAAATTCGCGTTGTGAAAAGATAAGAATAGCGATCGCTAACAACATGGCACTATAAAGTAAGCCATAGCCAGCATTCATAATCAGTGCAGTTATGTCAGGTAGTGCTTGCAGACCATAAACAGCATCATTTTTCAAATCTAATCGAGATAAATCTGGTAAGATGAGAAACAAACCTTGAGTTAGACGTTCGATACCAGGGTTGTGACTAAGACGACCAAGTTGTACTAAATCTTGAGTAATATTTCCGATTAAATATACTGCAAAGGTTAAAATAGTCGCTAGCAAAGAAGCAGTAAAAACACCAAAGGTAATAGCTATAGCAGTGATTAATGATAACTGTAAAAATAAGAAAATTGCCGCAATTAGAATGCTCCCCGTTGGATGAGGAATGTTACCAAATTGCAGAAATATCAGATAAATTGCTGTCATCGTGGTGATAAGTACAGCTAGTACTGCGGATAAACCCAAGTATTTGCCGACGATAATTTCGCTGCGGCTGACAGGTTTAGCAATTAACATTAAGACAGTGCGTTTTTCAATTTCTTTATTAACCAGTCCTGTACCAACAAATATCGTCACAATTAACCCGATGGCATTCATCGCCACCATCCCAAAGTCTAAAAACATTTTGTCTTCAGTCGTAGCCGCAAATTCAGGAAGGACGCGGAAAGCAGTGGCAAGTATTAAGGCATAAAAACCAATAATATATAGGATGCGATCGCGTACCACTTCCTGAAACACATTCTTTGCCAATACAAAAATTCTGTTAATAGTCATTTATCATTTTTCCCTCATTTTCTCATCTCCCTCACCGAAGTTTAGATTTTAAATTTTGGATAATGGAATTGAATAATTCAAAATCAAAGAATTTAAAAATGCCTGTCCCTTACGCGTCTTGTAAAAGTTGCCCCCAAATTTAAATGCGAGAATAAATCTAAAATTGTTCGACTGAAGCGTTCGCGAGAGTGTCTCTAAGAGTTGCCATCTAAAATACAAAATTGAGTCACTGCTGCGGAGGCGGTGATCCAGCAATTAATTTATTGATGCGATCGCATTCAATTTCTGCAACTGTAATCTTATTCCCTGGATTGTTAGTTGCTGCAACCGGTTCAATCCGACAAGATTTTTTCAAGTAATAGCCCCGTGGGTTAGAACTTGGGCCTATCCAAATACTTAATAAATCTAATATATATCCAGACTTAGTATTAGCTACACGCGGTTCAACGTGCCATAGTTCCTTCTCTTCATATCTCCCAAGGTTTTTTTGAATTACTTCCGTACTCAGAGTTCTTACCCGCTGTTTCGCATCTAGCAACCATTTTTCTACTTCCGACCAAGGTCTTTGATCTATTTCTTCTACTACTCTTGGTTGAAGTTTTTCTAAAATCACAACACCGTTTTGCGGTATTTTTACTCGTTCTTCTGTTCTGACAACAAAGGCACTACGTTTAAAAGTATCTGCCTGCAAACTGGGATATTGTTGGAACCAATTATCCATCACAAAGTAAAACTGAATCCAGCAACTTAGCAGCATACTACTAGCAACTAAAATTATAATTCTTTGGCGGTCTTCTGGCTTAGGAATTCGAGCTTTAGCGTCGGTGTCATTTCCTTCAATAAATTCTGGTATTGCTGTAATTAGTGATGAAATTGTTGGCCAAAAAACGATTGTTCTTGATGTAATTACATCTTGTTGACTTCCAAAAGCAAAAACGCTAACTAAGAATCCAGTGATCACTGCCCCGACTGGCATAAAAGTACCAGGAACCCTCAAAGGATCTTCAGTTGTATACCAAGCTGTGCCAGCAATTAAAAATAACCAACCGAAAAAGGCAATTATATCTTTGATATAACCTGTAGCACAATATGAAAGTACCCAAGAAAAAATACTCAGATAAATAAATGTCTGCCAGGAATAAGCTTTGGGTGGAACTAATAGCTTTCTAATTCCCGCATAAAGCCCTTCCGTAAATTTAAAAAGCCCAAATACATCTTTAAATAGCGTATTCATATTCCTCATCACACCTGATTAATCACTATTCTTCCTACTTTGAGCGAAACAATAAAATAATGGTGATAGCACTATAACTCACAGAATTCGCAATTAACATAGTAGTGACTAAATTGGTACTTTGTAATCTAAGATTGCTAAAACTCCGCCAACGCCGCCGTTGAGATGTTTTAGGTTCCTCTTCTTTTTTAGCAAATGATTCATTTAATAATAGTAGTAATCCTCTTAAAAGGAAGAATTTTATCAAAAAAGTAGCAAAAAAAACTCCAAAAGCAGTTAAGATGATAAACGTTTGTGTTTTGGGTGATTTAAAATTATTAAAAAACATATAGTTAATTAATTCTGATTTCACCTGGATCGGCAACATTGGTTCTGATACAAAAAATATGATCCAACCAATCACACTAGAAAACAGATTGATAGAAATGGCATAAAAAATACTGGATTTTTTGTCAAATTTTAGTCGATTGTGGAAAACATATGCTTCGATGGGGATGGCAATCAGTACAAATAAAAAGTCAAACAGAATTCCACCAATGGGAAAAATCCTGGGAGGTATCCAATTTTCAGGCATAAATGGTCAACGGTAAGGGTTAACTGTAGAGAGTATAACTGGGATAGTGAGGGTGATGGGGGAAATTATCACATTAGACATGTCCTTTACCATGTTGGTGTGCCAGTATTCCTTTATTGATATTGTTAATATATCAAGCTGATGCTTGTACGGGCGTGTTAGAGGAGCAGTTTCTCAGATGAGAGGACAAGACGTTAGGTAAGATTAAAGACTGCCACGTTATAGCTTTTCGAGAGATGACAAGGAACGGTATTGGTATTCGCACGGCGCAAGTGCGTCAGGAGCGGCTCATCGGTCAAATTCACGTCTACGATGGCGTGGGTAAAGGTAAGTCTCAAGCGGCTTTGGGAGTGGTTTTGCGCTCCATTGGCTTGGGGATAAATACGCCTAGCAATTCTAATCGGGTTTTACTGCTGCGGTTTTTAAAAGGACCGGAACGTGATTATGATGAAGATGGCGCGATCGCAGCTTTGCAGCGCGGTTTTCCCCATTTAATTGACCAGGTTCGCACTGGCAGAGCCGAATTTTTTGGGCATGAGGAAATTATCCCCTTTGACCGAAATGAAGCGGAGCGGGGTTGGGATGTAGCCAAAGGTGCGATCGCCAGTGGTTTATATTCAGTTGTGGTTTTAGATGAAATTAACCCTGTTCTGGATCTAGGTTTGCTACCAGTGGATGAAGTGGTAAAGACATTAAAATCCAAACCCCAAGAGTTAGAAATCATCGCCACCGGACGCGCTGCGCCGCAAAAGTTGCTCGATATTGCAGATTTGCACTCAGAAATGAAACCTCATCACCACCCAACAGCTAAAGCCCTCTTACTTGAAGGGATTGAAATTTATACTGGTGCTGGGAAAGGCAAGTCTACCAGTGCTTTGGGCAAAGCTTTACAGGCCATTGGTAGGGGAATCAATCATCCCGGTTCTACCCGTGTGTTGATTATGCAGTGGCTCAAAGGTGGTAGCGGGTATACAGAAGACGCAGCGATCGCTGCCTTGCAGCAGTCATATCCAGAAGTGGTGGATCATCAGCGCTGCGGTGGAGATGCGATCGTCTGGCGAAATTCCCGGCAAGAATTAGACTACGTAGAAGCCGAACGGGGTTGGGAAATCGCTAAAGTTGCGATCGCCTCTGGAATGTATAAAACTATTATTCTCGATGAACTCAATCCCACAGTTGACTTAGAACTACTCCCCGTTGAACCCATTGTCCAAGCTTTACTCCGCAAACCTCGCGACACTGAAATCATTATCACTGGTCGCTGCCAAAATCAACCAGCGTACTTCGACTTGGCTAGCGTCCACTCAGAGGTTTATTGCCACAAACACTATGCTAATCAAGGAGTAGAACTCAAACGGGGGGTAGATTTTTAGGCGTTGCTGATAAAGAGTAGAAATTTAGTCTCACGCAAAGGCGAGGCAAATTTTGTCGGCAACATGAGTCGCCCCCTCAGTGTCTGTGTTAGGTAAAATCATAGCAAATTCTTCCCCACCATAGGGCAACTAGCTCTGCGGGACATTTAATAATATCTTTGATGGCTTTAGCAATTTCTTGAAGACAGCGATCGCCTACCCGATGACCATAAGTATCGTTATATAATTTGAAGAAATCAACATCGCAAAGAATCAACGAAAGGGTTCGTTGCTCCCATTTCAGGCGCTACCACTCTTGGTTAAAATACTCTTCAAACCGTCGGCGGTTAGCTACTTGAGTTAATCCATCGATAATAACTGATCGCTGCAATTCCACATTAACGGCTTCCAGTTTTTGCTGTAACTGAAATTGTTGAATCAAGCGTTTTACCCGTTGTCGCAAAACTGGCCAGTGAATCGGTTTGTTAACATAATCCATTGCCCCCACTTCAAATGTACGGTCAACTGACTCTTGATCTTCAACTGCTGTAATCATTAAAATTGAGATGGTAGGTGGATTTACGCGCCTGCTGTACTAGGCTTTTCTACCAGATGCACAAAGCGATCGCTAATGTGCGGCTGATGCGAATAAACTTGAAGTTAATGGCTCACCAATATAGACGCGCAAAGGCTTACTGTTTGGTAAATTATCAAGGGTGGCTCAGAAACTTGGATTTGGAAAGGTAGAATACAAAGGTCAATATGCTCGTTGGCAACATCCAGAATTTTTAAGTGAAGCGTCAATCAATTTTGGATTGTGGTGGGGATTGAGAGCAAGGGTTATAGGGATTGAATTTTCCTTTCCCCTTTAACCCTTCCCTTTTCACCACAAGAGTGCAAAAGTGCCTTTTGCAAGAGACGCTCATGAACAGAGTCAGGACAAAGCACCCTCTACGCGAACACAATTTAGAACGAAAATCTCTTTCCCTGTTCCTTATCACCTGTAAGCTGTTCCCTATTTTCAAGATAGGTCTATTGCCTATACTTGTACTTTAAATGACAGCTTCTTGGTGTTGACAATCAAAAACAACCATGTAGGAAGCATTTGGTATTTCCTGGGGGAGGTGCCGCATATAGCCATCGGCATCAGAACGGCTGCGGAAGCGAGCAACAATCTCCCGTTGTGTATTAGGAAGTAGACGAGCGATCGCCCAAGAATTGAGCCGCTCTTTATAGGCAACAGCCTGATTGTCTGATTTAGTAGCTTTGTTATCCGTATTTTCTGGCATAATTCTGTTATCCGTATGAAGTTTAATCAAGGGCGTCAATTAGTTTCTAGGTAGGAATGCACTAACGCTTTTTTTTAATGCTGCTGCCACCTTGTTATTCGATTATTTATAGATTGTCAACACTTAACGCTATATTTTAGACCAACTAAGTTGGAATTTTCAGCTGGCTATGAATCTCAAAAGCTTAATTTGCAATTGTTTCCAGGACACAACAAAGCTCAAGCAGAAAGTTTGGCAAGTATTGGGTTTGCATGATTTTATGCATACACAGAAGTAAAGTCCGTATCAGTGGTAAAGCCAACAGTGATGTCTGAAAAAATACTCTTAAAACTCAGTTGGAAATGAACAATAACGTGCCTAAAATTAATGGGCGCAGACACACTGTTAAATTTTCTATAAGTGCATTCATTAAAGCCATATTGCGGACATTTACGTTCTTTATAGTTAGTCTATATATTTAAATTTTAATTATTTTTTTAATATTAAAAAAATAAATTTTTTCTTAGGTTTTTATTAGAGTTTTAGGGACAATACATAGTGCAATTGTTTAATTTAGAATATCTTGACTAATTGCTATAGAAAAGTTAATATTTCCCCAAACAAATTATAATTATGATAATGGAAACACCCTTTGTAACATCAATAATTCAAAAAGTAGCAGAGGAAATAGGAGCAGTAGTTTTAGTAGATCCCGAATGCACCTTTGTGGGACTGATTACGTTTAAAAACGGCAATAAAACCTTTTTTCGTACTACTAGGTTTAGCGTTAATTCTTCTGCTTCAGCTTCAATAGCAAAAGACAAAGGGGTTTCGAGCTTTTTTCTGAATAAATTTGGCTATAAGGTTACTGAAGGAAAAACATTTTTTAGTAAAGAATTATGCGAAGAAATAGCTAATTACAGGAATATAGATGCAGGATTCTATTATGCTAAAGAGTTGGGATTTCCCTTAATTGTCAAGCCAATTAATCTCAGTCAAGGAGCATTTGTTACAAAGGTTCACAACAAGCAAGAATACTATCAAGCAGCCAAGAAAATCTTGCAAAAAATCTCAGGGTTTATTGTCGAGCGATTCTATAGTGGCAATGATTATAGAATTGTAGTATTTGATGATGAAGTAGTTTCAGCATATCAAAGAATTCCCCTATTTATAATGGGAGATGGTCAATCTAATGTTTTTGAACTTCTGCAAGAGAAACAGGAAACTTTTATCAAAAATGGTAGAAAAGAAATTATAGATTTTGAAGATTACAGAATCAAAAAAAACTTGCAAAGACGAAAGTTAAATTTTAGTAGTGTTATACCTAAAAACAATATAGTCTATCTTTTAGACAATGCAAATTTATCGACTGGAGGTGAGGCAATAGACTTTACTGAAAATATCCATCCAGACTTTCAAAAATTAGCAGTAAGTATTACAAAAGATATGGAATTGAGATTAGCAGGTGTGGATATTCTTACTAGTGATATAACGTCACCAATGGTGGATTATACAATCATTGAAGTAAATGGCGCTCCTAGCTTAACTCACTATGCTTCATTTGGTGAAGTTCAGACAAAAAGAGTAGAAAATTTATATCTTAAAATTCTCAAAGCACTTGAAAATGAGAATAATAGAAAAAACTATTGATTTTAAGTAGATTTACCAGCACCCCCAGAACCAATGATTAAGATTTTGTTCACCTTAGGTTTGCATCTCCCTTTTCAAGCTAAAGAGGGTAAGCATTACTCACCCAAATAACCGTCTTCAGGGCAACTCAATACGCCGCTACAATAGTACCACTACAAGGATTATGCCCAAATATTGATATTATGACCACTGCTACGACTGTAAAAACTGAGTATGAAGCGATTATTGGTCTAGAAACCCATTGTCAGCTGAGTACCAATACCAAGATTTTCTCTAATAGCTCTACAGCATTTGGTGCTGACCCAAATACTAACATTGACCCGGTTTGTATGGGTTTGCCTGGCGTCTTACCTGTACTCAATGAAAAAGTATTAGAATACGCTGTCAAGGCTGGTTTGGCACTAAATTGTCAAATCGCTAGATATAGCAAATTTGACCGTAAACAGTATTTTTATCCAGACTTACCCAAAAATTACCAAATTTCTCAATATGATCTACCGATCGCAGAACATGGTTGGTTAGAAATTGAGTTGGTAGATGCTGAAGGTAATCCCACTCGCAAACGTATTGGGATTACGCGTCTGCATATGGAGGAAGATGCTGGAAAATTGGTTCATGCTGGCAGCGATCACCTTTCCGGTTCTTCCTATTCTCTGGTAGACTACAATCGCGCAGGTATACCGTTAGTGGAAATTGTCTCAGAACCTGAACTGCGTTCTGGACTAGAAGCTGCTGAATATGCTGAAGAGTTGCGCCGGATTGTGCGGTATCTCGGCGTGAGTGACGGTAATATGCAAGAAGGATCTCTGCGCTGCGATGTCAACATTTCCGTGCGTCCGGTGGGACGAAAGGAATTTGGCACTAAGGTAGAAATTAAAAACATGAACTCGTTCAACGCCATCCAACGGGCGATTGACTACGAAATTGAGCGCCAAATTGCCGCCATTGAAGCAGGCGATCGCATTATCCAAGAAACTCGTTTGTGGGAAGAAGGCGCTCAACGCACAAGTAGTATGCGGGTGAAAGAAGGTTCTAGCGATTATCGCTATTTCCCCGAACCAGATTTAGCACCAATTGAGGTGTCAGATGCCCAATTAGAGCAATGGCGCAGCGAATTACCAGAATTACCAGCCCAAAAACGCCATCATTATGAAAGTGAGTTGGGGCTTTCGGCTTACGATGCGCGAGTGTTGACAGAAGATCATCCGGTAGCGGAATATTTTGAAACTGCGATCGCGGCTGGAGCAAATCCGAAAGCTGCTGCAAACTGGATTACTCAAGATATCGCAGCCCACCTCAATAAGCAAAAACTCAGTATTACTGAAATCGCCCTGACTCCCACCAATTTAGCTGATATCATCACTCGCATTGAAACGGGCAAAATTAGCAATGCTCAAGCTAAAGAAAAGTTGCCAGATTTGCTCAGTGGTATTTCTCCTGACAAAGCCTTTGTTGGTCAGGAGTTAATCACTGATCCTAGTGTACTGGAACCCATCGTTGATGAAGTAATAGCCGCCAATCCCAAAGAACTAGAAAAGTATCGCAACGGTAATACCAACCTCAAAGGCTTCTTTGTCGGACAAGTTCTGAAAAAGACAGCCAAACGTGCTGATCCTAAGCTGACTAACGAATTGGTGGAGAAAAAACTGAACGCCTAGTAGTCTGTCACAGTCAACAATGCTTGGTGAGGGGGACAGAGGAATAAGAATTTTAGATAATGGAATTTAAATTTAATCTAAAATCATCAATTCCATTATCCAAAATTGAATTGCCCCATGCCCTAAGTAAGTATTTTCCCGGTGCTTCTTCACAAAATCTTCACATAAAAACTGGTGACAACCCGCATACATAAAATGATATAGTGTGGTAAGTAGATGCACCCTGATGATCTGGAGAGCTGCCTAAGTGGCTCTCTTTTTTATTTTATTTTTGTGGTATTTACGGATAAAGTCATAACATTAGTAAAAATAATTCCAATAAATAAGTATTAACCCTGACATTATCAAAAAATTAGTGTTAAAAGAATGCATGGTACTGATCTGGAGAGCGACCCAAGTGGCTCTCCTTTTTCGCTTTTGTCTTTCGTCATAAGAAAGGTAAAAACAATTATGCTAATCGCCAACTCGTGCATTATTATTGCCATCAGTAAATCAACTCACAAGAAGTAGAAATACTTGAATTTTGAATTTTGAATTTCCAAAGGGTTAACCTATCCAACCTGATAGTTGTAAGGAAGAATAATGGCAGATTGGCAAAAAATAACAGGTGGCATCACAGCACCAAGGGGGTATCAGGCGGCGGGAATTACCGCAGGGTTGAAACCTTCGGGGTTGCCAGATTTAGCTTTGATATTCTCAGAGGTGGAAGCGATCGCAGCGGGTGTATTCACCACCAGCCAGGTTAAAGCTGCCTGCGTAGAATATTGTCGCCAACGCTTGCAAGCCAAACATAGCGCTCGTGCCATCCTCTGCAACGCTGGACAAGCAAATGCCGCTACAGGGACTCAAGGCTACCTTGATACCTTAGAATCGGCTATGGCAGTAGGCCAAGCACTGAACATCCCATCTGAATCTGTGTTATTGGCTTCCACTGGCGTGATTGGTCAAAGAATAAAGATGGATGCTTTGCGAAGCGGGATTCCCAAGGTAGTAGCAGCACTCTCAGAAACAGGCTCAGATGCCGCCGCCGGGGCGATTATTACTACAGATTTGGTAACAAAATCCATTGCTCTAGAGACAACTATAGGCGATCGCCCGGTACGAATTGGCGGTATTGCCAAGGGTTCCGGCATGATTCACCCCAACATGGCAACCATGCTGGCATTTGTTACTTGTGATGCAGCCGTTTCATCAGCCCTTTGGCAGCAGATGTTAGCAAGGGCAGCTGATAGAAGCTTTAATTCGATTACCGTGGATGGTGATACCAGCACTAACGACAGCTTAATCGCCTTGGCAAATGGTCAATCTCGCACCCCAGCAATTACAGAATTGGGCGCAGAAGCAGAGAAATTAGAGGCGATGTTAACAGCAGTTTGTCAGCATTTAGCCAAAGCGATCGCTCGTGATGGTGAAGGTGCAACCTGTCTAATTGAAGTGGAAGTAACAGGTACCCATGATGAACTCTCAGCCCGACAAATAGCCAAAACCATCGCTGGCTCATCCTTAGTTAAATCTGCAATCTTTGGACGTGACCCCAACTGGGGACGCATCGCCGCCGCCGCTGGACGTGCAGGTGTGCCCTTTGAGCAAGAAAACCTGCAAATTAAGCTAGGGGATTTCTTAATGTTAGAAAATGGCCAACCTTTAACCTTTGATCGTGCAGCAGCAAGCGCTTATTTGAAACAAACTGCTGCTGATTCTTCCCTGCCCAAAGACTTCATTGCCACCAATAATAGTAATGATTTATCCTTTGATAGAAGCACTATCAAGGCTCAACGAGTAGATAATCCGGTGATCATTGCAGTCAACGTTGGCAACGGTCATGGTGCAGGTAAAGCTTGGGGTTGCGATTTGAGTTATGACTACGTGAAGATTAACGCCGAGTACACAACATGAACTACTCCGACTTGTTTACAACTTGCTAGGGCGTGTCATCAATTGAGCCAAATGACAGAAGCAGGCAGATAAATTGCACCTAGAAAGTTTGTAGCGCGTTTGTCGTAGCGCGTTGCGTAGGCGTAGCCCGCCTTAGGCATCGCTCGGTACTGCTTGAGTTTGGCAAAAATTCAATCTCGGTCGTAGTCATGAGGTCTGCTACGGTTGCGTTTGGGAGGAATCACTGCCGTTTTGCCCTGTACCTGAGGTCGTTCAATTACTCGCTCATCGGCATCATAGCCTTTATCTGCAAGTACAGTGTCCGCCACAATACCCCTCTTCTGTCACTCTCCGAAAACTTTTACAATTTCTGAATTCTAGAGCTTTTGTATAGCAGGCGATGTCTACGACGGGCTACGCCTACGCGCGATTCTTTTCTAATAACAAATACAAGACCACTTTTTTCTAATAGTATAGCTTGTATTGGTTGCCTCATGAGGCTTCTAGCGATCGCCCTCCCGGAGAGTGACAGAAAAGGGGTATAACCCCGCCCAAAGCAAGCCGGATTTTTTCCTATGTGTAAATTGGGAGCGTTCGCTTGTAAATCGTCATGTGAAGAACTCTAGCTATATCCAGTCTAATCAAGATGCGGCAGAGGATAATAACCAGATAGGGACTAATAACAAGGACTTAAGCTAATGGTTGAAGAAAATGGATCGATTCGTACCCTATCAGTTGATATTGGCGGTAGTGGCGTTAAGGCTATGGTTTTAGATGTTACGGGGAATCCTGTCACGGAAAGGGCACGTTTAGATACACCCCAACCCGCTACACCAGATGTTGTAATTAATGCAATTGTTGTGTTAGCAGCGGCTCAAGGTGAATTTCATCGCGTTTCGGTCGGTTTTCCTGGTGTGGTGCGGTCTGGAGTCACGGAAACAGCGGTAAACCTACATCCAGATTGGATCGGATTTGATTTGGAAACAGCATTATTAAAACATTTAAACAAGCCTGTGCGGGTGATTAATGATGCAGATATGCAGGGGTTTGGAGCGATCGCAGGTAAAGGCGTAGAATTGGTGATTACTCTAGGTACGGGGTTTGGTTCGGCTTTATTTATGGATGGTAAGCTGGTACCGAATATGGAAATGGGGCATCATCCGTTTCGCAAAGGAGAGACTTTTGAGCAACAGTTGGGGCGTGCAGAGTTAGAAAAAATTGGTGAGAAAAGATGGAACAGGCGTTTAGAAAAAGCGATCGCATCCTTGGAACATCTGTTCAATTATGATTACCTTTACATTGGCGGTGGTGAAGCCGTGAGAGTGAATTTCCAGCTACCGTTAAATGTGAAACTCATTCCCAATATCACTGGTTTATTAGGCGGTATTGCTTTGTGGCGAGATGAGAAAAGGTAAAAAGTTTTTCAGTAGCCACAATTGGGCGTACTAAGGAATGAGGGCGGGCTGGATTGGTTGCAAAGGGTATTAGCACCCATAGCACCCGCAGGAACTTTATGATCAAATTGCACCAGGACGGAACAGACCTTTATACAATCAAGCAAATTACGAGCCATCAAGATTTCAAATCCCTAGAGCGCTATGTGGAAATTGACAGCGATCAATGCTTTATGAACGCCAAACTCTATTTTCTGCTTTCTCTAAATCTTTTTTGAGAGCTTGCAGCATGGGGAGTATGACCATCAAGAGATCAAGGCTTAGGCACTCTCCGTGTTTAGCGAACCAGGCATAAGATGAAGTTGATGAAATCTACCCGAACTTGTGACAAATCACAACTGAGTAGATAGGCTGAAAGTGATTTCAATAAATAACCATGCGATGCCGAAGGCGGTTCGCTTCGCGACGATCGCACTTTCATCGTGAGCAAGCGGCGTAGCTCACACTTCTCTACGAGATGCTGCGCGTAGCAAGATCCCCGTAGGAGTACGGCATGGTTCGACTACTTCGGCTGCGCTCAGTTACCTTCCCTAACGGGACGCCTTGCGGCGAACGGGCATCCTACGGCACGTGCTAGCCCAAAGTGAAAAGACTACGCTGCTTCACCGCTTTGCGTCTACGTTTTATCATAATTTGCGTAAATCCTGTAGAGAATTGATTTACCACTGCAACTCACTCAAGAAGACAGTCAATGAGCAAGGCGAGCAGCTGCTAGGTGGTAAGCACATTCAGGGTAACCTCATGAGCAAGGTAGTAAACTTGCTGTTCCAAGAATTGTATAAAATAATTACCGGATGGTGATGTTACAAACCCTTCATACAAATGAGGAGTTTTCAAATCTGATAAAGTTTCAATTATCCTGAAGTTTGATAATCTTTATAAGTCGTTGGGAAGAATCCCCAATCATATGAACTGAGAGAAAATCTGTTTGATAAGTTCGGTTTTGGGTTGCGAGTACGATCGATCTTTCAGCTACCCTGAAGTTGATATATAAAAGAGCAATTTTCAAATGACTATTTACTTTTATAAGGTTTGGCAGCCTTATGGCTGTTTTTCTAACTTTTCTCTCCATAGAATCCATATCCAGGGTACTTACTGGCCAACGGTTGAGCATTATTATCAAGCGCAAAAGTTTGTCGGCAGCACAGATGCGGCAATTATACCCCTCATTCATGCCGCCGCCACCCCAGAAGAAGCTGCCGCTTTGGGAAGATGTAACACTCGCCAATTCCGTCGAGACTGGGATTTGGTGAAAACTCAAATTATGCGAGAAGCTGTACTCAAAAAGTTTCTCACTCATCTTGATATTAGAGAAGTTCTCCTGAACACAGACGATGAGATTTTGGTTGAAAACTCCCCAACCGATTCTTTTTGGGGCTGTGGTGCTAATAAAACAGGTCAAAACCATCTCGGTAAAACTCTCATGAGTGTGCGTGAAGAAATCCGTAAGTTACTATCTTTAACGGTAATTTACGAATAATTTCATCAAAATAGTTGCATTCAACATAAAATCAGCAATTGTACGGGGAATAGTAAAATTCCCCAGCCAAAAATATTTGAAAAAGTTGCCAATAATTTAGTTGTTTATTTGAAAAAATCTTAATTAATTGAATTAATGGGCAAAAATAGTTAAAAAATATTTTTAATTTCAGGAAATTATCAATGCATAAAATTAAGTATAATTACTGGAATAACTTCATGTTTTAGAATATAAAATTAATAGATGACAATGATTAAAATTTCTTAACTTTAGACTTGAGAAATATTTGAAAAGTCTTTACTGATACGGTAAGCGTTTTAATATTTACTTAAATAAATTTTAGAAGTCTACGGGTATCAAGAAAAACATCTGATCCTTTTCAAATATCCTCATAATCCATTTCCAAAAATATTTGCAACAAATGTACGCCCCAAGCAATGCGTTTGTAGCAGGAATTTCTTAAAATTGGATGAAAATCAAGGGATTGTAAGTTAAAAATTTTTATCAAAGACAATTATAAAAAAAACTATACTTCAGTCATGGTGTATATAGGCAATGACATTTACCGATAAACCAAAAGGTTTGCAGCAAAACTTAGACCAAGAAAGTTTACTGCATCGGATGATAAACCAGATCAGGCGATCGCTCGACCTCCAAGAGATATTAACGACTACCGTTAGCCAAGTGCGTTTATTTTTGGGCGTAGATCGGGTCAAGATATATCGCTTTGAGACTGATGGTAGTGGTGAAGTTATTGCTGAATCTATCTATGAGCAACGTCTGCCATCCTTATTGGGGCAGCGCTTCCCAGCTGATGATATTCCACAAGAAGCTAGGGAGATGTTTCTGTTAGCGCAGCAACGTTCGATTGTGGATGTGGTAAACCAGAAAATCGGGCTATCACCTCTACAGTCAAAAGAAACTGGCAAACGCCTACAAACTAATATCTACTATCGGCAGGTAGACCCGTGCCATCTTCTATACCTAAATGCAATGGGTGTGCAGTCTTCGTTGATAGTGCCAATTTTAGATTCCGATCCACAAGAACAATCGGCAAAGCCTAAATTATGGGGATTGTTGGTATGTCACCACAGTGAATCGCGAAATATTTTGAAGCGGGAACTGAAAGTATTGCAGCAAGTTGCTGACCAGGTAGCAATTGCCATTGCTCAAAGTAATCTCCTCACCGCAGCCCGCGCCAAGCAAGAGCGAGAAGCTACTATTAACCGAGTTACCACACTATTGCATAAACTACCGACAATCCAATTGCAGGGAGCGCTAGAAGAAGTTATTACTGCCTTTGGTGGAGTAGGTGGCAGACTTTACATTGAACAGAGTCGGGAACTATACACCTGCGGCGATCAGCCGACACTGCCCTACGAGTTAGATAACAGTATTATCGAACAGCATCCCATCTGGCAAAAGTGGATGGCTGAGTGTAAACAAGGTAATATTTGGACAACTGCCGACCTCTATAAAGAACCACGTTTGCGAGTTTTGGCTTTAGCATTCCGTTCTACTCAAATTCGTGGACTCATGGTGATTCCCCTACATTACCGCGAAAAATTTATCGGTGTATTAAGCATTTTTCGCTCGGAATTTGAAACTGAAATCTTATGGGCGGGACGATGTGATCTAAATCGGCGACAACTATTACCCCAGCTTTCCTTTGAGGTTTGGCGAGAGCAAAAAAAGGGGCAAGCAGCTGAGTGGAAACCGGAAGAAATCTTATTGGCACAAGCCTTATACGAGCATTTCTCAATGGCAATTCAGCAGCAGCAAATGTATAAACAGGTACAATCCCTGAATGTTAACCTAGAATTGCGGGTGCAAGAGCAAATTGCTGAACTCGAAAAATCATTACTGCTTACCAAACTACTTAAGCAAGTCACAGAGCAGATTCGCCGCACATTGGACTTACAGACAACCCTGCAATCCATCGTTCGGGAAGTCCGTCCCCTACTAAACTCAGACCGGGTGCTGATTTTCCAACTTCAGACTAGATCGGTGATTGTAGAAGAGATCAATGGTAATTGGCAGTCAACTTTGGGAATGAATGCACCACCAGAATGCTTTCCTGATGAGTATACCCTTCCATACTTTCAGGGCAAAGTAAGGGCAATTAACAATGTTTCAACAGATCCTTTAAGTAATTGTCATCAAGAGTTTTTGCAGAGTCTGCAAGTGCAAGCAAACTTAATAGTTCCAATAAACATCGGTATGGAACTATGGGGGTTACTAATTGCCCATGAGTGTAAGGCTCCCAGAAATTGGCAGGATGCAGAAATTGATTTATTACAACAGCTAGGAGATCAGGCTGCGATCGCCATTCAACAAGCAGAACTCTACAAACAAACCTGTGATGCCGAAACTGAAGCCAGAAATCAAGCTGCACATTTAGAGCATACCCTACATCAACTCCAAGAAACACAGACAAAATTGATTCACACCGAAAAAATGTCTGGCTTAGGACAGTTGGTAGCGGGTGTCGCCCACGAAATCAACAACCCCGTTAACTTTATCTACGGTAACCTGTGCCACGCCTGTGACTACACCGAACAACTGCTAGAAATTTTACGCCTCTACCAGTTACACTATCCCCTCCCGCATAGTGAAATTCACGTTGCGATCAAAGCGATCGATTTTGAATTTTTGGTAGAAGACCTCCCGAAAATCATGACCTCAATGCAAGTAGGAACTGAGCGTATCCGCTCAATAGTGCTGTCGTTACGAAATTTTTCTCGCTTGGATGAGGCTGAAAACAAACGCGTTGACTTGCATGAAGGCATTGACAACACCTTATTAATTTTGCAACATCGGCTGAAAGCGAATGCTGAATTTCCAGGTATTCAGGTAATTAAAGATTATGGCAACATCCCCCGGGTGGAATGCTATGCCGGCCAAATGAATCAGGTATTCATGAATATTTTCAGCAATGCCATAGATGCGCTGATAATGGGGGCTGAGGACTGGAGACTAGGGACTGGGGAACTGAAGACTAAGGACAAGGTAGACAAAAGGAATAACTCATGCCCAATACTGACTATTTATATTTCCACTAAAATCTCAGTAGACAACTCTCGTCTGTTGATTCGTATTTGTGACAATGGCCCCGGAATGACTCAAGAGGTGAAAAAGCGAATTTTTGACCCGTTTTACACTACCAAACCTGTGGGCAAGGGTACAGGACTGGGACTGGCAATCAGCTATCAAATTATTGTCGAAAAACATGGTGGAATAATGGAGTGTATTTCAGAACCTGGCAAAGGTACAGAATTCTGGATTGAAATTCCCGTCAAGCCTTAAGCCAAAATCAATAGACTTCTTGCATAAATAATTCATGGTACAATGATTAAAAATGCTTCAAAAGTAAAGTTTCGTTGCAAAAAAAATTCCTCCCCAAATGATAATCTAATAGTTGAAGCCACTAAATAAGCATTCGCTAGCAGATATAACAGCTGCATTTGAAATGTAATAAGAGGTAAAAAACGCTGTTTAACTTATTACATCTGTCTCGTAAAAAGACAGCAACACCCAACGCGAAAACTGCTATTTCCTCAAATATGGAAGATATGGGACGCCGTAACTGATTTTCATTACTTGTTTACAGAAGCGATGAAAGTGATTACATCCCTGGATAGAATAAAGAAGAGGAGGAAATAGTTCAACAATTAGAGGTTTGGATGTTGCTGTGTTTAAAGAAAAGTCTGAGCTAGGGTCTCCTCTGGGTGTAAGATTATACGAAGTTGAATAGTAAGAAATAGTTTAAATAGCGCCTTATGTCAATTATTGCGCTCAGAGCGTGGTATCTACAGGATTACGAGCCGATTCCAGAACTGGAAAAACGTCTGCCAGACATTCGCTTAAGCAAAAAAAGTCTGTTGAAATCAGCATTGCGAGCAGACTTTTTGGAAGAAAGCGACGAAGTTAAGAAATCAACTTGGTTTGGGCGCTATCTGGAAGGGGAAAATATTGAATTTTATATTGAAGGTAGTGGTGGCTATTGCGTAGCTAACATTGACTTAATTAGTCATGAAATTTATTTCACCAAGCAGGCGGTGTTAGCTCAGTTAGAACCAACGATTTTTTTGTGCTATCAAACTGAGTATGCCGCAGCGACAAATGTTATAAGAGAAGAACTGCGAAAAAGTTTGGACAGTTTAAACAAGCGATCGCGCTTTCCCCTAACATTAATAGAATCCTCTCGTCCTGGCGGTGCGCCTGTACGGATTAACCGCACGATCATGCGAAAAATCCGTAAGAGTTTGTTATTTATCGCTGACACCACGCCCATTGCTAGTATTGATGGTAAAGAAACTCCCCAACTAATTCCCAGTCCTAATGTCTGTATTGAGATTGGCTATGCTATTCAAAGTAAGCGGTCTGAACAGATTTTACTAGCGCAAATGCAACGCCCAGAGTTTGAAGGGCAATTTCCCTTCGACTTACCCACACAGCAAATTTTGCAATTCCAAGACACCACAGAACTAAATAAAATCCTCACAGGAACCATTGAAAACCAGCTAGCACGATTCAAATTGTTTTTCTGAGCAAGATAATATTACTTACCAAAAATCGAACTATAACACTCCTAAATTATTCGTGAAAGTCGGCTCATTGACGCTCTGAACTGCAAACTCTATTTTTAGACTTGCTATTCAGAGCTTTTTAGTCTAACCATATCTAAAAATTTATTCCCGAAATGGCTAATATATATGTTTTCGCTATTCATGTCTGAATACCTTGGTTTTCCCTGTAAGGTATTTACATCACACAATCCTCTTTCTACTAAATTATATAAACTATCTTTTACCATTTCTTCCGTAGGATTTTCTATTTGTCTTTGTTGTAAGCCTATTACAATTTCAGAGTTAGTTAATCGATTTCCTCTTTGACGATAATCAGACATAAATTCCAAAACATTGGCGTCTCTACCATCTAAAAGTCTTAATGCCTCTATGTATCTAGGATGAATTTGATGCCCCAATATTGCTGATTCCAATAAATTAATCCATTTCTGTCTAATTACTTCGTTTTTATCTCCTATAAGTACACCTTCTAATATAGGTTGTAATGTTTGCGGTTCAACATCTTCTATTTTCTCTATCAATTCTTTAGGTTTGATATCTTTTAAAGTTGGCTTTTTTATAAGCCTTTTTACTGCATCAATCAAGTTCTCACCTTTCTTCTTTGTAAAATTGCCTATCGTTATTATTTCTTTTTCAAAGAGGGCTTTAACTAAAATTGTTATCGCCGCTTTATCTGCACCACTTAAAATTTCAGTAATGATTGATGTTATCTCCATGCTTTCCTTTTATCTTTGACGTTGAAAGAATAATATTACCGTTGCATACTTACTCTAAGTAAATCTTCAGCTTGTTTACGTAATTTTTACTTTCAAATATAAATATATGAGTAAATATATTTAATAAGTATGGGATTACATTAACAAATCAATACTATTATAGTACATATGTACTAAAAATAGATAAAGGATCGAATAAATGATTGAACTAGATTTCAACAATTGAAGCTCAAATTTTTTTTAAAATAAAAGCTCCCTGATAAGTAGAGAGCTTTTTATATTTAGAGTTTTTTGGAATTATTTCTTTTTATCCTTATCTAGCTTTTCTTGGATAGCTTGACGACAAAACTCTGGCGGGTCTTCTTGTGCCTTCACCTCTTCCTTCATCTTTTCAGTAGCACGAAAACTAATAGTAGCTGTCATGGGTTCCTCACCTTTTGGTTGTGCTGGCTCAAAATTCTGTGGGTTCCCTTTAGGATTAGGCATTGTTGAGAGATGTAAATAAGGCTTGATACTAATGTTTGCGAGGGAATAGAGTTTTAAATCGGTGAGCATATTGTCTGGAAAACTTGTAGCTCACCGATACCACTTTTACAAGAGGTAACTCTATTTTATGTTTACGCGTTCCGAGTTAGAAATCAAAACCATCAAAGAACTCAGTGAGCTATGCTTACGCTACGGCATCAAACCGACTGGGAATAAAGGGTATAAAACCTCATGGATTACATCCTTGATGGTATTCCCTCGAATGGCGTTATCTCAATTCGAGGCAGGTAAAGGGTTAAAACCTCCTACCTTTGCTTTCATGCAAGCACTGAGTAACGCTATAGATGAGATGAATGCTCCTACGGATGAACAAGCAGCACTCATCAAAATTACGATGGAAGGGAGAATTATGAATTACCCAGATAGGTACACTCAAGAGAAGCTGTTAGCTTTGCATAAAGCGAAAATGTATCTTGAAATCGCTATCGGGTTACTGAGTCAGTAATCATCCATTAATTTCTGTCAGCTAACTCCCTTCATCCTAGAGGGGAGTTTTTTGTAAGTGCCTTAGGTTACAGGGTAAGGGTATGTAAATAATGTCCCGATAAGCTAAAAAAGTTTATTATTACGTTAATTAAAATAAACGAACAGGTTTTTTTTGTAGCTGAGAAGTAATCGAACTCAGCCGATCAACCACAGAAATCATGTATTTGTAATCTGGTACTTGTCCATTGGATATATACCCTACTTCTTGAGCTAAACCTGAAGGTGCATCGCTCATTACTTTGCGAATGAACTCTTGACGGTTACGTTCTACATTCGGTCCAATCAAGACCACACCTAACGGTACATAATGAGGATCTTTAAATAATATGCGGAATTCGGTTGAACCCAACTGTGAACCGTAGAGAGCCAATTCTGCCTCCGAGACAGCACAGGCGATCGCTTTTCCTTGGGCGACCAATTCCAGCCCGGCTTTGGGTGTGGGTGCAAATAGGATCTCTGCTAATGTTGTACCAAAAAGATTGTAAAGTGGGAAATAATATCCTGTTGCTGAACCTAACTGACCTAAAGCCACTGTTTGACCTTGCAGCTGTTTTAAGTCAGATATTGGATTGTCTTTGCGAACAACGAAGATTGAACGCAAATTACTAATACCTATTAAAGGAAATAGGGGAACATATTGGTGACGTGCGATCGCAATAGCCGCTAAACCTGGTGGAGCAAATACCAATGACCAAGCACGAGCCTGAAGACGCTCAACCGCTCTATTTTCATTAAAAGCAGGCTCTAGCTGAATATATGAGTTTGTCTTTTCACCCAAGTAACTATTGAATTTAGCATATTGGTTAATTATCTGTTCACCTCCACCATAGTTGATAACACCAATAGTTAACGTGCCCTCAAACTCCTTTGGTGATTGGCAGGCAGCAAATGTCAAACCTAGTAGATTAAACAGAAAGAAACGACGGGGAAATCGCAAAAACATCATTAATTATGGTTAAAGAAATAACTTGGCTTTCAGGACTAATTTAGATAAGTTTGACTGCTGCCTAAATAGGTTACATTGCAACAAAAAATTAATATTTATTTAAATATTGTTGAGATGCTTTCTAACAGGTATAAATAAATATTAGACAAACTTAGATCCCACCTTCGTTGCTTAGGTTATGTTAAATAACATTACGTTAAAAAACTTAAAAATAGGTGCTAAATTTAACTTACTTTTAATATTAGTTTTCATAGTCAGTATTGTGGGAAGTGGTGTTGCCTTATCCAGTGTACTTCAAGGGAGAGCGCAAAATGAAGTGGCTTCTCAAGCACAGACTCTCATCCAAATGGTGAACGCAGTTAGAGATTATACACAAAATCGGATAGTTCCTCTATTGGAACCCAGCCTAGATACTAACCCAACGTTTATGCCTGAAGTAGTACCAACTTTTTCCTCTAAAGAGGTTTTTGAGAATTTTCGTAAAAAGCCGGAATATAAAAACTTTTTTCATAAAGATGCAACACTTAATCCAACTAATTTAGCAGATAAAGCCGATAGTTTTGAAACTCAACTTGTAGAGCGTTTTCGCAAGGAACCAAACACTCTAGAAATTACTGGCTTTCGCACCTTGTCAGAAGGCGAAGTATTTTATATTGCCCAACCACTCAAGATTACACAGCAGCAATGTCTGCGATGTCATACTACACCAGAACAGGCTCCTAAGAGTCAACTGGTAACTTATGGATCGGAAAATGGTTTTGGCTGGAAACTGAATCAGATTGTTTCTGCCCAAATAATCTCTGTTCCCTCTCAAGAGATTTTTGCCAATGCCAAACGGACTTGGATATTGATAATGGGAATTTTAATTACTATCTTTGCGCTCGTACTTTTCTTAATTAACTTCTTAATCAAAAAATATGTGATTCAGCGGATCAGAAAAATAGAGAAAATAGCCCAAAAAGTTAGTGTGGGTGATATGAGCGCTGATTTTGAAGAAAGCTCTAGTGATGAAATTGGCGGGTTAGCAGAAGCATTTAATCGAATGAAAGCTAGCTTAAAAATAGCTCTGGAGATGCTGAATAATTAGAGCTAATTCCATTTTAGATTCTAGATTTTGGCTTATGAAAGAGTCAAGCGTACAACCTACCCATTTGTTGCATTTTTCTCAAAATTGGTATTAGCTAAAAATTTAAGAAAGTAGACGTTGCTGAAATTGCAGAGCTTTTTGAGGTTCGGGAATTTGTAATGCTAAAACTTTCACAAATTCTGCACGGGAAATCTGCCCAGAAGACTTAACAGCTTTTTGGACTAAGAACTTAGCTATTGGCCCAATTAAATTAGCTAATTCCCGTTCGCACTGATGCACAAAGCTATCACTGATTCCTTGAGGTTCTTGGCTTGGTAAACTATTTGATTTAATTTCCGATTTAACAGTAAGTTCCTGTAGTAGAGTAGGTTTTTCTAGTAGAAACATTGTTTTCTTCTTAAAATCAATTTGTTGATTTCCTCGAAGATGAAGGGCCAATTGATTAATTAATTCTTCGGGGTTGAGCGCTGATGCCGCAACTTGTCGTAGTAATCTTGAGGCAACGGGGCCGACAAATTCTAAAAGAATTATTTCCAAGCGGCTGTAATTTTCGGGAGACAGGATAGAAGCAGGCAGATACCCAATTGAGTTTTGTTGAGAAAGTAAAGCTTGAGGCGGTTGTGTAAAAGATAGTGGTTGAAGTGATTGCGCTTCTATTTTAGAATCGAGATCCTTAAGCGCCTGTAGAACTTCAGCCGCAGACTGATAGCGTTGTTTGAAGTGGTGTAGTACCATCTTAGATAGCACAGATGCCAACCCAGAACTGACGTTAGCCTGATGCTGCCAAGAAATTTCTCCTGTATTTGGGTCTTCCTCAAAGTTTATCGGATGTAACCCAGTCAGCGATTGAATACCAATAATGCCCAAGGAATAAATATCGCTGTTGGGGCGGGGCTTACCTTGCCCCTGTTCTGTAGACATATATCCTGGGGTACCAATGATAATAGTAGCCCCCATCTGCCCTAGAACTGTAACCAGTTGAGTTTGGACTTGTTTAACTGCGCCAAAGTCAATCAGCACCAACTTGCCGTCTTGTTGCCGCCTAATTATATTGTCCGGCTTGATATCTCGATGGATAACGTTGTGGCTGTGAATAAATTGTAGAACACCCAACACCTGTTGGAGCAGTTGAATTACTTGATCTTCTGTCCAAGGTTGATTGGGGAATAGTTCCGCTTTGAGAGTATGCCCTTCAATGAACTCTTGCACCAAGAAGAACTCTTGGTTATCTTCAAAATAGGCTAAAAGCCGAGGAATCTGGTCATGGTTGCCCAGTTGTTCTAGTGTTTCTGCTTCACTGGTAAATAGCCGTCTAGCAGTTTCAAGAAATTCAGGGCTACGAGTGACAGGCTTAAGGTGTTTGACAACGCATTTCGGCAAACCTGGTCGATGGGTATCTTGGGCCATGTACGTTTGACCGAATCCACCTCCACCTAAGACTTGAAGGACTTGGTAACGTCCGTCTAATAATTGTCCTAACATTGTCTCACTTGCCTAAGTCCTCAAATTAATCTTGGCACAACTACCAGCTTTGGCAAGGTTTGTTGAGAAATAAACTAGATAGGTAGTGCTAAAATACCAAGGTTTTTTGAGGATTGTACTACAAGTTCATCACTTCCTAAACTTCAGATCGGCTTGTAGCCATTTTATTGTTGAAGTTTTAATTCCTCAGAAATCGCTACTGTCGCAACTTTTGAAGTACTAGTTGGTTGAGAGACTACGGGAACTTCTCCCTGTGCAGTTTTATTTACAAAGTAGGTGATTCCCCTAAAGCTCAATTTATAGGCTACTGGTGGTAGAGAAAGTTTCGCCGTTACGCAACAGCTAATATAAACTTACACTTTTTAAGGAACTGGTTAAAGGATTAGGCGTCTACAGTGAAGAGTCATGCAGCATTGGTCATTGGGCATTAGTTATTTATTTTCTTTTGCTCCTCTGCTCCCCACCTCCCGTATGCTTACCCTTTTCATTCGGGGGTTACGTGGTTAACAATGGGTTGAATGTTTTTCAAACGATCCAACCTTATGCCTAGAACTGCAAATGAATATGCCGTATACCTCCTACTGGAAAGCGGTCACCGGGAAGAAGTACGTTTTCCTACTATTCAAGAGTTTCAGAAGTGGTATAGTGGCGAACTTGTGCCAAAGTCTGCTTCTAATGACTTTATTAGCGTGCCGATCAAAAATATTCAAGGGGAGTATATGGTCATTCGCCCTTCTCGGATTGTGGCAATCCGGGTAGAACCCGTTTTTAGTTCCAGTGTTGAAAGATTCAACTAAATGATGAGAAAAACCCTTGCTTTGCTTTCCTTGAGTTTGGGAATTGCCCTTATAAACCCTCTCTGGTCGGCTGTTGCTCAGGTTCCTTATTTACTGCCGTTGCCAGTACCCACAACTCCTGATCTTCAACCTCTACCAGTACCAATTACTCCTGAGTTAAGGCCACCGCTAAAACCAATCGCTATTGCAAGCGATTGTGCGTTCGGGCAGACTTGTTTGGGTTGGGATGACCAAATTTGGGGTCAAACAGGTAGAATAGGCGTTGGCGCTTCGCCCACCGGAGGTGATCGCAATGCGTTGTTGGCTTCCATTGACAACAGTCTGCTTTACCTAACAAAGAAGGAGGCGATCGCAGCATATCAAAATTATCCAGTTAAGGAAATTACCCTTGATCGCGTCCGCACGAGTTTGCTACGTTTCCGCGAACTGGTTATCGGTTCTAAGTCAGCAGCGCAACTACAAGCCGCTGTCCGCCGTGAGTTTGTTTTTTACCAGTCTGTGGGCAACGATGGCAAGGGTACTGTTAAGTTTACTGCTTACTACGAACCTGTTTACACTGCTAGCCGTGTCAGGACTTCAATATATAAGTATCCTCTTTATCGGCTACCACCTGATTTCAGCCAATGGCGTAAACCCCACCCAAAACGAATTGATTTGGAAGGTAAGGATGGTTTACAAGGAAATAAGGGCAAGTTGCGCGGTTTAGAACTGCTTTGGTTTCGCGATCGCTTTGACGCATACATGGTACATATCCAAGGTTCTGCCCAAATTAAATTAACTAATGGCAAAACAACGTCAGTTGGCTATGCAGGTGGAACTGATTACCCTTGGACAAGTATCGGCAAAGAACTAGCCAAAGATGGCAAACTTCCACTAGATGGATTGACACTGCCACGGATGACTGCTTTCTTCCGGCGACGTCCGCAGGAGTTGAGCAATTATCTGCCACGCTGGAAACGATTTATTTTCTTTCAAGAAACTGGTGGTACCGCAGCTACAGGCTGTATTCGTGTGCCAGTGACAGCAGAACGTTCCATTGCTACAGATAAGTCTCTCATGCCTCCGGGAGCGCTAGCCCTGATTCATAACTCATTTCCCTATCCTGCCAGTGGTGGCAAACTAGAGAGGCGTACTGTCAGCCGCTTTGTGCTAGACCAGGATACAGGAAGCGCCATCAAAGGCCCAGGACGGGTAGATTATTTCATGGGGTCTGGTAAACTAGCAGGCGATCGCGCTGGCATCACAGGCGGTAATGGTTCACTATATTATTTGCTGCTCAAAGAATAAAGAGACGCGATTAATCGCTTTTGTACAGGAGTTAGGAACGCGATTAATCGCCTCTGTTATTAATTAAAAACTCATCATTCATCACTCCTCACTCTTCACTTTTTTTAGTACGGCGGATAAGCAAAATCATCTTCATCAGCATAAACGTAAGAGTTAGAAACTCCTGCCATCGCCAATTTAGGCGTTTCTGATTTTACAGGTTCCTTCCCAAAATCTTTGTATTCTTCAAAAGTCTTGCAAATCATTGCAGACTCAAGAGAATCGGAAGCAATTAAGTATTGTGTTAAAGTTCCTACTGTCGGATGTTTGTAGTCTACAGTTGAAGCTACCAGAACTGTATTTGGTTCAATACCTCTTTCTTCACACTCAATTATCGGGCAAAAAATCCCGTGAGCGTGGAACAAAGGGCCTTTTGGTGTCAAGGGTTGCTTGCGGTAAACAGCATAAGCCTTTTCTAATTCAGCAACGAATCCACTAACTACTTTACCTTGTTGATATTCGCAGTAGGTTTTGCTGAAACTCGCTCCGGCGGCACCATTAAGAGTTAGTTGTAGTGGTGATTCATGTAAAAACTTTTTATTCTCATCCACTATAAAAATTAGATAGCGAGTAAAGGTTTTAAATTTAAGTTTGTCGGCTAAAAAAGCATCATAATTCTCTTTGAGCGTACCCAGTTTTAAACCACTTTCCCGGTCTTTAACAGACAATGGCCCCCGACGCACTAAAACCAAGTGTGGACTAGTGCTAATAAACACCGTTTCGACTCCAGAGCTAAATTCATGCTCTACCTGCTGCCAATTATCATCTGGCACAAAGCCGACAGCATTGGCATTATCTAGCTTAATCGCCAAACCGTGGGATTGCATACCATCTGTGCCATACCGAGGATTAATCATCTGACACCAGGGAATGACTTGAGAAGGCGGTGCATTAAATTTATCGTCTTCAAAGTCGAAATTAGCAGATGCTTTCATCGTTTTAGGCTATCAAAGTGTTTTATTCAACAAGTTTATCAGCACGCTGATCCTGGAGAGTCAGAAGGAGAGCGTTGGTACGAGCGTCACCCGTCCTTTGCACCTCGCCCTCAAAATAAGGGTGAACGTGCCATCAAACTGGCGTAGTAGTTTTTCCACATTAAGGCAGAATCAATCTATGTTGCAATCCCTGTTTCGTTTTGTAACAACAATAGGACTTACGCAAAAATTGCTAAAAAGCTTAATTTATCGAACCGCCAAGACGCCAAGAGCGCCGAGAATTCGTAGAGTGTGCGTAAGTCCTAAACAAATCCTCATCCAAATTAATGCTATTTGCCAGCAGAAGTGGCTTTAGCACCCCTAAGATGCCGTTCTCCCAATCGATCAGGGTTCCGTAACAATCGAAAGTTAAAGCCTTATACTGATTGAAGTTAATCACCTTTTTATACTCCAGAGCTTGACTAATAGTGTTCAGTTTTCACAAACCAAAAGATCGGTGAACCCATCTGCGTTGGCGCAGCCCGCCGCAGGCATCGCCACATTTGCCGCTCTTAAAGTCTCTGAACATTTTTTCTATATCAAAGCAGAGTTTAAGTAGGTAGACAAGAAAATACCAAACTGTGTGAAGATAAGCAAGTATATGGGCATAAAAAAACTAAACTCTCCTAAGGGAGACGCTCTTGCTAGCAAGATCCCCGTAAGGCTACAAATCGGAAAACCTGATGCCACTTGCTTTAAGCCTACATAGAATTGGTATAAGTTGAAATTGATAGGTTGAGACGGGGACACAGGGAAATATTCATTCTCCGCGTCACTATGTCTTCGTCTAATTGCGTCGCTCCCTATCCATGATCTATTGATTGATAGTCTACTATTATGGCATCTAGTTAATTCTAGATGATCAAAAATTTGCCGCTTCTCAATTTAATTATAAACCCGCTTTATTTACCTCGATAACCCTGATTGCTTTGGCATAATACCTATTAATATCGTTCTAATTAGATTCATAATTGTAGCTTAATCGCAATCAATTTAGAATTAACAATGTTGAAAAAAGCCTTAACCTAAATTTGTACTAACTTTAACTCAACCTTTGCTTACGCTGTATGCCTTAGTAAGAAGATTGTGTAGTAACTATGATAAAGTACTGTACTTCTATCGTTTTTTAGATGTATTACTACCGTTAACCCAGAGTTAGAAGTCAAATTGGAGGTTATTACAAGTTGCTGTTGACTGCATTAAGCAGCGGAGATTCATGAAACTGCAAACCCAATTACATATACTCTGAGCCAAATTAACTGGAATGTAGAGCCATGAGATGCACAGTTACTTTGCATAGTACAAAACAGGTGTCTACGCCGACAGCATGACATTTGCATATTTTCTGTGGAGTTTTACTTACTTGAGGAGTACAAATGCTTGAGGCTATCGCTGTTGCTTGGTTATTACTGTTTTTTGGCGATTTTCTATCTACATTCTTTTATCACGTACCCGAGCACGTTTTTGGTAGCCTTCATTTAAAAACGCACCACTCCTGGAAGAAGGACTTCCGCCACTACGCTATTTTGACTTTTAATCCCCAGGTTCTTTTAGATGGTATCTTGGGAGCTTTGCCTTATGTACTCATAGCAGTAGTCCTGTGGTCTTTCTCTCCCATTGGCGTTATCTCTGGATTACTGCTTGGTCAGTTTCATGTATGGTGGAGACACATAAGTGTACTAGGTTGGCAAACTTCAAAGCCTGTAAATATTTTATGCCAAATTCTATTTATTACTACTCCTGAGAGACACTGGTTACACCATCACAAAACTAATTTGGGTTTCGGTGATATTTTCACATTCTTTGAACAACCTGCACAAATGTGGTTACGCTGGCTTCGGCTACTCAGACTTCGTTTTCGCTACTCTCGGATCTAACTGAAGCTACCGCTTACCTAAATACTTTTTAAAATTACCAAAATCAGCGGCGATCGCAGCTGATTTTGGTACACTATTTATGTTTTGCCAGAGAGGGGATTATTCCAGTCTCAGAAATGTTGATTGCCAATTTAAAAGTAGTAGCAATAAAAAATATTAATTGAGCATAGATTAAAATCTATGCTTCTCTCTAATTATAAAATTTTTATTTATAGTTTTTCTATAACTCATCGAAAAGTAAGCGAGTTACACGGAGAGAAAGATGCCTCTGGTAAAGAGTTTAAAGGTATTTGCCACCGCTTAACTTTAATGTTGTTATACCGCCAATCTTTTTGGGAAAGCTAGTCTTAATTAATAAATTATTATATTGCCTAGATTTTTATGATAATTTCTCTCTTTTGGGGCGATGCTAGGCGTAGCTTGCTTTCCCGTACTGCAAAGCAGAACCCGAAGGGTAGGGTTACAGATAGCTACGCTAAGGCAACCGTTCGGATTCTCTGCTATGTGACCACCAAAGAGATTTACTCTGAGGGTGACACTAACCAATTCCCTATTGCCATCAAACAGTCTAGAGAAGAATTTACACGCGATTTAGTTGAAATCCTGAATCGGTTCTGTACTCAAGCCACGTCTTCAGAAAATCCAGGGTTTTATCAACAGACACCACTGCAACTAGTACAAAGTGAGAAAATGTCCGTTTTGGGAAACTTAGTGGTAGAGGTGGCAAATAAAATTAATAATCCAGTTGGTTTTATTGCTGGAAATTTGCAACTTGCTGCTTATGAGGTGTTTCATGTCGGCAGTTAGCCTCAGAAAGATTCTCAACAAAAAAGAGTTGCCATCTCTTCTTCAGGGTTTAGTCTACCAGTTGAACATTGCGATTGATGTTGAACTGGTAGACGGCACGAAACTAATTAGCGTTGGGGAGCAAACTGCAAAAAACCGATATCCAATCGAGGTGTCAGGAGAAATCATCGGTTGGGTTGTTGGGGGAGAACAGGCAATTCTACTTGCAACTTTACTCTCGTTTTTAGCAAAGCAGGAAGCTGAAAAGAAAGAACTCGCCAAAGAATTGCTAGAACGATACCAAGAAATTGATTTGTTTGAGGATATCTCGACTCAACTGACAACAAGTTTAGATACTCGACAGATTGCCCAACTCGTGCTTCAGGAATTGAGTCAATTAATTGAATCGTCTGCGGGGATGATTCTGCTCCTGAGTCCAGATGCAACTGCATTTGAAATCATTGCCGAATTTGGAGTGTTTTTTAATGACAGTCAGCCGGAACCAGGTAAGGGAATTATTGGCAACATTGTGCAATCCAACCGAGCAGAACTCGTCAATGATGTGCAAGCCGATCCGCGGTTAGAGGGACAAAAAAACGTTAGAGCAATGATTTGTGTACCGTTAAGAGCCAAGGAGCGGGTACTGGGAGCGATCGCCATTGGAGCGGACAAAACGGACTCATACAAGGCTGAACACCTGAAACTTGTGAGTATCTTTGCCTCTCAAAGTGCGATCGCTATTGACAAAGCTGTACTTTACGAACAAAGCACTCAAGCAGCCGTCCAGGCAAAAGCCCAGACACAGAAGCTTCAGCAAGCTCTCCATGAGTTGCAATTGGCCCAAACTCAGTTGATCCAAAGCGAAAAAATGTCCAGTTTAGGGCAACTCATTGCCGGAGTTGCCCATGAAATCAACAATCCGGTTAACTTTATTTGCGGCAATTTAAAGTATGTTGCCGAATACGCCCACGACTTGTTGCACCTGTTGGAAAACTATCAGAAATTTCTACCTGTTGCTCCTCCAGAACTGGAATCAGAGTTAGACAATATCGATTTGGAATTTATCATGCAGGATCTCCCCAAACTGCTGAATTCGATGAAGCTGGGCACTGATCGCATTGTGGAAATTGTGCAATCTCTGAAAAACTTCTCCCGCCATGACGAAGCCGAAATGAAAGCCGTCAACATCCACGATGGCATCGACGGAACGCTGATGATTCTTCACCATCGCTTGAAAGCAGATGTTCATCGTCCGGCAATTGAAATCGTTAAAGACTATGCAAAACTTCCCCTGATTGAATGCTACCCCGGACAGTTGAATCAGGTGTTTATGAACGTCTTGGCAAATGCCATTGATGCGCTGGAAGAGGGAATGGAGGACTCAGTGTCCCCTCTGGGAATTAGGGATAAAGGGCAATGGGGAATAAAAAATGGGGAAATATCCGCCCCTACTCCCCGAATCATCATTCGTACCAAAGTCCTCGACCACCATTCGGTTGTGATTCGCATTGCCGACAACGGCCCAGGCATGAAGGAGGAGACAATCCACCGCATTTATGATCCCTTCTTCACCACAAAAGATGTTGGTAAGGGAACCGGGTTAGGCATGGCAATCAGCTACCAAATTGTTGTGGATAAACATGGGGGAATTCTCAAGTGTCGTTCTCAACCAGGTGAAGGGACAGAATTCTGGATTCAGATTCCAGTAAATTGTGCAATGGTGAACGCTACTGAAGAACAAAATAGCACCTCTACCTCGCCAATCACAACCGAATCATCCCCCACTTGCGACGCCGACGGCTTCATTGCATCAACAATTCCAATGCTCGAACCGACGGATTTACTGATTTGCCACACTCAATTGATCCAGCGACTTTCACAGCACAGTCCAGAGGTGGAAGCTGCATCACCCGATCAAATTTACCAGATGTTCCAACGCCACCCAATTTCGTTAAAGCTTTACGCCACTTTGTTGTCTTGGTTCTGTTGTTCTAACCCTACTCAAATACGCCACTAAAGAAACCTCAACTATGTTTAACCAACTTGATCAATACAACAGTCAGCTATTTGAACAATGTCCTGTTGGGTTAGTACTATGCCGAACAGATGGGACACTAATTAACATTAACCCCGCCTATGCTGCCATTTTGGGGCGCACTGTTCCAGAAACCCTGAATCTCATGTACTCGCAAATTACTCCAGAAAACTATGCCGCCGAGCAAGCCCTGCTAGAAAACCTAGAACAAACTGGTCGCTACGGGCCGGATGAGAAAGAGTTCATCCACAAAGACGGGCATCTAGTTCCGGTCAGGGTTTCTGGACTAATGATTGACAAGGATGGAGAGCGCCTGATCTGGTCAAGTGTGGAAAACATTAGCGACCTCAGGCGGGCGCAGCAGGAACGTCAACACTCCGAAAAAATATTGAAACGGAGCGAAGCACGATACCGCTCTCTAATCAAAACTAACACGCAAATTATCTGGGTCAGCACACCAGAAGGAATTTGCTTTGAATTGACAGACTGGATCGCCTACACAGGTCAAAGTCTAGCTGAAGCGGAAAATGGAGGCTGGATTGATGCTGTTCATCCCGACGATCGCCCCTATACCGGAGAAGCCTGGGGTGTTGCCGTAACAAACCTGAGCATGTATCAAATTGAATACCGAATTCGGGGTCAGGATGGCAATTATCGCTACTTTTGGGTCTGGGGTGCCCCCGTCATCGAAGATGATGGTAGCGTTCGGGAGTGGATCGGCACTTGTACCGATATTCACGATCGCAAGCTGGCAGAAGCCGAAAGTCAGCGGCTTAAAGAACGATATCGCTCGTTAGTAACTGCTACTTCACAGATCGTCTGGGCAGCTACTCCAGAAGGACTAGGAATAAGCAGTGAAATGCTCACCTGGATAGCCTATACGGGGCAGAGCGAAGCTGAAGTTGAGGGTTGGGGCTGGATTGATCCAATTCACCCCGATGACCATGCCCGCTCCACAGAAGTTTGGAATGCAGCTGTGGCGAACGGAGGTATTTACCAAACCGAATATCGGCTGCGTGGCAAGGATGGCACATACCGTTACTTCTCTGTGTGTGGTACCCCTGTCCTAGAAGAAGATGGCAGCATTCGGGAATGGATTGGCACTTGTACTGATATTCACGATCGCAAGCAGGCAGAAGCTGAAAATCAACGTTTATTGGATATGTTGAATCATTCCAGCGATGCGATCATCGTCCGCGACATGACCGAGAAAATCTTGTACTGGAATCAAGGTGCCGAAACTCTCTACGGCTGGACGCGTGAAGAAGTGAAAGGCCAATACATTCACGCATTTATTAAAAAAACCTTTCCAAAACCAAAACAAGAAATTATCGCAGATTTATTAGAGCAAGGTAATTGGGAAGGAGAAGTACAACATCTCACCCATGATGGCAGCCTGATTACCGTGCAGAGCCGATGGACATTACAACGGGACATCGACCGTCAGCCCTGCGCGGTGCTGGAAATTAATACCGACATCACAGCCCGCAAACAAGCAGAAATCGCTTTGCGGCAACTGAATCAAGAACTGGAAGCCAGAGTTGTAGAGCGGACAGCTGCCATGCAAAATACTCTAGCAGAAGCGCAGGGATTAAATGCCATTTTAGATAACTTAGCAGATGGTTTGTTAGTGGCAGACACCGCAGGACAAATCACCCACTTCAATCCTGCCTTTTTAGGCATGTACGGATTGACAGCTACCGCCCTCAACTGTCACTACCGAGAACTGCCGATCTCTGGCTTAACAGACCTGGTTGCACGAACTCAGTCCCATCCCAAAGAGGTGTTCTCTGCCGAAGTTGCATTGACGAAGGAACGCATTGGTCAGGTTGTGGCGACCGCCATTTTCAAAAAGACGACAGATAAAGAACCTGCTGCCTGCTTCGGTTCGGCGCTGCTGATTCGGGATGTGACGGCAGAAAAGGAGATTGACAAGATGAAGACCGACTTCATCTCAACAGTTTCCCACGAGCTGCGGACGCCGCTGACTTCTGTTCTCGGTTTTGCATCGATCATTAAAGAAAAGCTAGAAACTGATGTGTTCCCAATAATTTCTACCGAAGACCGCAAGCTTCAGAAAACCATCAAGCGGGTGGGTGACAATCTCAACATTATTGTCTCTGAAGCAGAACGGCTCACGTCTTTGATTAACGATGTCCTGGACATCGCCAAGATGGAAGCAGGTAAAGTGGAATGGCAGATGCAGCCCATTGATCCCAGCGAATTACTCCATTGGGCAAGCAATTCCACCGCAGGGTTATTTGAAACCAATGGCTTGCAGTTGGTTTGCGAGATTGAACCTGGACTGCCTCAGATCGTAGGCGATCGCAACCGTCTGCTGCAAGTTTTAATTAACCTGATTTCCAATGCCGTTAAGTTTAGCGAATCTGGTTGTGTCACCTGCCGCGTCAAACAAGGAAACGACGGTGTTTGCATCAGTGTCATTGATACAGGCATTGGGATTGCACTTGAAGACCAGCCGAAAGTATTTGAGAAATTCCGCCAAGTTGGCGACACTCTCACCGACAAACCCAAAGGCACAGGGTTAGGACTGCCCATCTGTAAACAAATCGTCGATCATCACGGCGGTAGAATCTGGGTTGAGAGTGAACCGGGTAACGGCAGCATATTCTCGTTCATTATTCCCACCTACACCTGCGATCAAAAAACCACTGCTAATCTGGATACGCTAGTCAAACAACTCAAAGAACACGTCATCACCAGAAACGCTGTACTCAACCAAAACCGTAAAACTATCTTGGTTGTAGATGATGACGCTAACATTCGGGAACTGCTCCGTCAACAACTGGAAAACGAAGGCTACAACGTTCGGGAAGGAAAAGACGGCATGGATGCAATTCATCAAATCAAAATAGCCCGTCCCGATCTGATTCTCTTGGACGTGATGATGCCCCAAATCAACGGCTTCGATGTGGCAGCCGTTCTCAAAAATGATCCTCAGACCGCAGACATTCCGATCATTATTCTGTCAATTATTGAAAACAAAGAACGGGGCTACCATATTGGCATTGATCGTTATCTCACCAAGCCCATTGACACAGAGAAACTCCTCAACGAAATTAGCTCACTCCTTTACCAAGGCACTTCTAGTAAAAAGGTATTGGTTGTAGATAAAAATGCATCAGCCTTAAAAACCTTATCAGATGTACTACAAACTCAGGGATACAGCGTGATTGAAGCCTCGAATCCGCAAGAATGCATCCATAAAGCCTTGTCAGCCAAACCTGACATGATCATCATCGATTCTATGTTTTCTCAAGAAGCTGATTTGGTGAAAACTCTACGCTTTGAAAAGGAGTTGGAAAATGTATTTTTTATTATGCTGTCCGAATAGTAATCGCTGCTACTAAAGACTGGAAAAAAATTTTTCTAATCCCCAATGCCTAATTCTCAATGCCCAATTCCCAATCCCCAATCCTTATGACCCAGAAAATTCTGATTGTTGACGATGAACCCAATATCTTGATTTTGATGGAACAAGCCCTAGAAGCATTAGAAGACAAGGGGGTTGAACTTTTAACTGCTAGAAATGGAGAAGAAGCTCTCGAAACTATTAAAACTGAAAAACCAAATTTGGTTTTTCTTGATGTAATGATGCCTAAAATGAATGGTCTGCAAGTCTGCCATATTGTTAAACACGACATGCAAATGACTGACATCTACATTGTGATATTGACAGCTAAGGGGCAGGAATTTGATAAACAAAAAGGAATTGAGGTTGGTGCAGACTTATATCTAACGAAACCATTTCGCCCCAAAGAAGTACTTGAAAAATCAAAGCAGGTGTTGGGTTTTTGAGGAAAATATTGAATGCTTTTCACTGTGATCGCTTCCGGCAGACTGGAAGTGATCGCAGTACTTGGTAATGCTAATTTATCCACATTGGTGAAAGACAGATTTATTTAGGCTATTACAAAAGTCCATAACAACCTTCTTAGATAGGACTTACGCAAAAATTGCCAACTTCGCTTAATTTATCGAACCGCCAAGACGAGGCAGTGCGTTGGGCGGCTCTGCCGACTTGAAGCAACTGCCGTGCCAAGAGCGCCGAGAATTCGTAGAGTGTGCGTAAGTCCTATTAGACTTAAAATGCTCTGAGTTGTGGGCTGGTTGAAACTTGTTTAAGTTGGGCGAATAATCTCATACAAATCCTGGGTACGAGTATACCAGTTGCCCGACAGGCGACCGATCGCGTGTAACTTGGCGACATCAATTGTGTTTTGTGGTGTAAGTAAATCGTCCCGAACATGCCACAGCACCGCTTCAGCAATAATTAATCCCGATTGGCTACCTTCATTCCCTAGATAAACTACTTGCTTCAGCACACACTCAATATTAATTGGTGATTCAGCAACTCGTGGCGGACGCACTCGTTTTGAGGGAGCATGAGTTAGTCCCGCTACTTGAAATTCGTCCACATCTGGCGGAAAATCGCCACTGGTGGCGTTCATTTGTTCCCCCAATTCTTCAACAACTATATTGATCACCAGTTCACCCGACTGCTCTACATTCAATAAAGTATCTTTTTTAACACCGCCCCGTAGACCTGTGGAGATGGCTAAAGTTGGTGGGTTAGCTGTCACGCCCATAAAAAAACTGAAAGGTGCGACATTGGGCGTACCATCGCTGGCGATCGTTGACACCCAAGCGATCGGTCGGGGAACCACTGAACCAACAAGTAATTGATAGGTATTTCGTGGATCGTTCTGGGAGGGATCGATAATCATTGAGATTTTCCTTACTAAACACAACAGTTTTTCAAAATTCGATCTTGCCGAAGAGAATGTCAATGCTCTTGCTTTTTCTCACTATCTGTGAGATGTTCATACTCAATTATAATAATACGGTTTATTGACCAGTTCGCCGTAGTATAAATAGGTTAATTAATTAACCCAAATGCTCACGCCCTAAGTCCGAGTCAAATGTTAAAAGCCCCTAGTACAAGGGTAAAGCCAGTTATGTCTGAACCATCCTACAGAATTGGGATTTGCGTTGGCGGTAACTCCAGAGCAATGAACCACCTAGAACACGATCTCCGCTACGATCGCGCGAATGAATTTCTCGAAGTCGCCTGCAAACTTTGGGGTAGCTGGGAAGAAAGGGCATTAGTTCTGGATAAGGAAAACGGCATCTTTGCTGACCCCTCCAAGGTGAATTATGTTCATCATGTGGGGCAATGGTTTAAGTCACGGGGACCATTGACTGTGCCTCGCTCTCCCCAAGGTCGTCCAGTGATTATTTAAGCTGGTGCTTCTAATAAAGGTAGAGAGTTTGCTGCAAAATGGGCGGAATTAATTTTTGAAATTAGTCCCAATCCCACAGCCATGAAATCCTATTACCAAGATATTAAAACTCGCATGGCTAAATATGGGCGCAAGCCAGACACCTGTAAAATTCTACCTGCGGTGATGCCATTTGTAGGTGAGACAGAAACTATTGCTCAAGAAAAGCAAGCTTTCCACAATGAGTTAGTACATCCTATGGCTGGTTTATTAACTATGTCGAATCATTTAGGCGTTGATCTGTCGCAATATTCTTTAGATCAATCTGTGGAAAAAGTTGAAGTTCAAGATTATTAAAAACTGTTAGCTGTAGTTCAAAGACTGAGTTTAGATAAAACTATAACGCTGAGAGATTTAGGCAAAATTTATGGGAGAAGTCTCGCTGTACCACAACTGGTTGGTACTCCTATTCAAATTGCTGACAAACTAGAAGCCCTATTTCACGAACAGGCTGGGGATGGTTTTGTGATTTCGCCTGCTTATCTTCCCGGCTCTTTTGATGAGTTTACCGATTTAGTGATACCGGAATTACAAAAACGTAGGTTATTCCGTAAAGAATATACAGGCAACACTTTAAGGGATTCTTTAGGACTCAATTAAATAATTCGTAATTTGTAATTCAGTTTTGTAACAGGGATTTAGATCCCCAAAACTAGTTAATACTCGGTTAGGGAATTTGTAACTAACTTTTTACTAGGAGTTAACTATGTCAGAACCACGTTATGGGATTTGGGCGCCTGTTGGTGGCAATTTTGGCCCTCTCAACACCCCAGAGGAACCTGTGAATGCAAGTTATGAGCGCACGCGATCGCTTATTTTAGAAGCAGAGCGTTTGGGATACGCCAGCACTTTAGTAGCGCAGCACATCGCCAACCCCCGCAGTCTAGAATTAGAACAGTTAGAAACCTGGACGGCATGTGCAGCCTTGGCTGAAGCCACAGAACGAATCGAGATCATCGCTGCGATAAAACCCCTGCTGTTCCATCCAGCAGTTTTAGCGAAGATGGCGCTGGGCATTGATGCCATCAGTGGTGGACGTTTTGCGATAAATTTAATCAGTGCCTGGTTTAAACCAGAGATGGAGCGCACTAATATTCCCTTCCCGCCTCACGATGAGCGCTATCGCTATTCGGGTGAGTGGTTGCGGGTTGTCAAGTCCCTCTGGAGTGGCGAGAGGGTTAACTTCCAAGGCGAATACTTCAAAATAGAGGATTTGAGTTTTCGGCCCACTCCCATCGCCCAACCGCATCCTCCCATCTACCTTGGAGGGGCATCTGATCCGGCGCAAATACTAGTTGCGGAACAGGCAGATATTTACTTCATTAACGGTCAACCGATTGAGGATGTCCGCAAAGTGATTAAACAAGTTTTAAGTAGACCGCGATCGCTACCCAAACCAGTGCGCTTTGGTCTATCAGCCTTTGTGATTGCTCGTTCCACCGATGCCGAAGCCCAAGCAGAACTTGAGCGACTTATGGCACTCCAGAAGCAAGAAGAACACTTAAAATTAAGTGTTGCCAAAGGAGTTGATCCAGAAGCTGTAATGTTCCAACTCTTCGCCAAAAATCCAGCTGTTGGCGGCAATGGTGGCACAGCAGCAGGGCTGGTTGGTAGCTACGACACGGTGGCTACAAGAGTTGCAGATTTTGTTGATGCCGGAATCGAGACTTTTATGTTGCAATTTAATCCCTTTACACAGGAAATGACGCGCTTTGCCCAAGAAATTATGCCGCGAGTGCGCTCTTTACAACTTGTGGCTTGAAGCTAAGTATTAGATCCTCCCATGCCACATTCTCAAAGAAGCGTTGAGGGGATCATCTATAGGACTTACGCACACTTTACGAATTCTCGGCGCTCTTGGCACGGCAGTTGCTTCAAGTCGGCAGAGCCGCCCAACGCACTGCCTCGTCTTGGCGGTTCGATAAATTAAGCGAAGTTGGCAATTTTTGCGTAAGTCCTAATCTAGTGCGATCGCAACTATTTAATTGATCCAGATTCAGCATTTTTGACTGACGCTGGGTCTTTACTGCAATCAATACAACTCTAAAATTTCTAATTCTGGTGATAGTGGAAAGCCAAACTTCTCATGAAAATGAGGAAACTTGAGTAAGAATAGACACAAAGGTTTATTGTGATAAAAAGCTTTTAGCTTAAAGAAGCGAACATCAAAACCTTCCTTTTGTGCTTCTTGTGATTCAGAAAAGCTTCCAGGGAAAATTTCATCAAAATGAACTTCAAATTTACTTGCTGTTTCCAAGAAAGGTTTACCAATCAATTTAGCACCATTATCATAAGCAGGGTTAGGTATTGCTTTCCTATACTCACTTTCGTCGAATCCAGCCCTTAAAAGAAATTCAAAAAATCCGTTAAGTATCTTGAGGTTGTCACTTGTATTAAAGTCTTGCCAACCTTTAACCAAACTATCTTGAAGTTCAAAAAAAATGTTAAGTATAAATTGGGTTTCTACAGAATTTAAATTAGTGGTAGATAGTTTCATCTTTTTAAGTGTTATTTATTCACCAAAATCCACTTCACTTCAATATCATGAAAGTGAATAATTCAAAACGTTATTGCAATCTCAATTAAAAAAATTGAGAGCGCTTAGTCAAACTAAAATCTAGGTTTTTTAAAATCCCTCTAATTCAGCACGTCATGCTAAGTAATTATTATCAACAGGTTTTTTATTTGAAGATAATGCAATCCTCAAAGCTGACTAAATTTCCTTTAGAGCCTATATAATTTATGAAGCTATGTGCCAGAAACCTGTGTATTTATACTGCCATAGAAGTTTTATATAAGTCAACCAGATTAATAATAAATTTAAAAATTACTGAATATTACTATTGACAAGTTTATATTCATCTATAATTCATATTTGTCAAAGCAATTTTCTGCTCAAAATACGGATAACACAGATATCTTCCTTCTGCCCCAGCCTTTATCTTCTACAAATAATTGGGTAGGGAGCAGGGGGCAGCAGGGGGAAAATTCCTCTCCACTGCACCCTTTCTCCCACCCATAGAGTCTCTTCAGCGCTTGCTCCCTGCTTGTTCAATTAGAAGGTAATTCTGGGAAACCTTAACTTGTGAGAGCGAGAGCTTTTGCCAGAAGGAACTAGAATTAGGAAACACCTAGCTGGGTTCTTCTGACTTTTGAAATTAGGAGTGCATGTGTGCCAAAATCCCCTAAATATTTGCTGATTGGATCAACCGAGACTTACAGCGGTAAATCTGCAACTGTTCTGGGTTTGTCTCATCAGCTACAGCAAAAAGGACTGGATATTTCCTACGGTAAACCGCTCGGTACGTGTTTGAATTTGTCTAGTGGAACCGTAATTGAGGAAGATGTCCAGTTCATCGCTCTTAGCCTCAATTTGCCGGAAAAGCGTGTTGCACCTACAATGCTGGCTTTGGATGAACTAAATGTGCAAAAGCGCTTGCGGGGGGAAGACAAAACCGATTATCAACAGTCCCTAACACAGCAATATTTGCAAATGTCCCAAGGAGATTTGGTGTTACTGGAGGGGCCTGGTGATTTGTCCGAAGGCAATTTGTTTGACTTGTCTTTGCTGCAAATGGCTGAAGTATTGGATGCTGCTGTGCTGTTAGTAACCCGCTATAAATCGTTGCTTTCGGTTGAGGCGCTATTGGCTGCTAAAGGGCGTGTAGGCGATCGCCTGATTGGAGTTGTGATCAATGATATCCCACTCACTCAAATAGAAGCGGTTGACACTCTCTTGCGCCCATTTTTGGAACAGCAGGGAATTCCGGTGCTAGCAATGCTGCCGAACAGCGATTTGCTCCGCAGTGTCAGTGTTGGCGAACTAGTCAAGCAGTTAAAGGCTGATGTTCTCTGTGGTAATGATCGCCTAGATTTGTTAGTGGAAAGTCTGGCAATTGGAGCGATGAATGTCAACTCCGCTGTCAAGTATTTCCGCAAACGCCGGAATATGGCAGTGGTAACAGGAGGCGATCGCGTCGAAATTCAGCAAGCTGCTTTGGAAACTTCTACCCAATGTTTAATTCTCACCGGGCAACTACCACCCCCACCGTTCATTCTCAGTCGCGCTGAAGAACTAGAAATCCCCATTTTATCTGTTGACTTAGACACCCTCACCACTGTAGAAATTGTTGACCGCACTTTCGGGCAAGTCCGACTCCACGAGCCGATTAAGGTTCAGTGCATTCGCCAGTTGATGTCAGAGCATTTTGACATTGACCGCCTGTTATCTAAACTGGGTTTAACTCCCGCAACGGCATTGTCTTAGATTCATCAACTCAAACAATTCAAGAGGATCAATGCTCAGTCATCAGTTAGAGGGCTGTGTTATTGGCGAAGGCACAGCTGGCTTGCTGTCACCTCCCAGGCGACGGCGAGCTGTCTCCCTCTGCCTGATAGCTGGGACGTGCTTAGTTGCAGCAGCTAATCCAAAGACAGGCATATTCCCGTAAACCGCCTCATATCTTCCTGGTTCTATTAAATAAGTTTCGTGCCAAATACCGACACTGCCATCAGCACCAATGGTTTGATTAATGAACCCACACTAATTTAGGACTTACGCACACTCTACGATTCTTGGCGTTCTTGGCACGGCAGTTGCTTCAAGTCGGCAGAGCCGCCCAACGCACTGCCTCGTCTTGGC
>NZ_JBALDF010000052.1:0-1442 GCF_036917275.1 Nostoc sp. | reverse complement strand
TTATGGTTCTTCAGTACTTGTTATGCCAAATTATTAAGAATAGATATAAAATAATATTAAAAAATTTATCAATAATCTGCTAGGAGTACTATGAAGATTGACATATAAATAGTTTTTATTGTTAACTGTAAATATTATTCCAGCTATTTTTATATAAATTTACAGTTATGAGTAGTAAAAGAGATATTAAAATTCTCACAGAGCTTCTTGATTTAGGAGATATAAAAGTTATATCACATCGTCTTCACGATGGAATTGGAATTATTTTACAAACCGAATCAAAAAAATTATATAGTACTTGTCCCAGGTGTGGCACAAAAAGTCAGAAATTACATCAAAATCATCGACATATTGTTAAAGACTTACCTTTTGGAGATCGTCCAGTATTTTTAGAAATTAATAGGCGTCAATTCAAATGTGAAATATGTAAAAAACCATTTAGTGAAAATTTAGATTTTGTCAGGAAGAAAAGAACTTATACAAAGCGGCTTGCACAGAAAACAATACAAGAAGTTTTAGAAAACGATATCCACACTGTAGCTTCAAAAGGAATAGTCACAACAGAAAAGATAGAAGGTATGTTAAAAGATGCATCGGAACAATTATCAAATTCAAAACCTTTAAAATTAAAAAGACTTGGAATTGATGAGATAGCTCTAGTTAAAGGAAAAGGAAATTATTGTGCAGTACTAATAGATTTGGATACATCCAAACTGATTGCTATTTTAAGTGGACGTACTCAAGAAATAATAAAGGAAACTCTTATAGGCTGGGGATCTGAAATCTTAAAGCAAATAGAGGAAGTCAGTATAGATTTATGGAAAGGTTATAAAAACTTAGTGACAGAATTAATGCCTGAAGCTCAAGTAGTTGCAGATCGATTTCACGTTATGGTTCAGATAAATAAGGAATTAGATACACAAAGAAAAAGAGAAAGACGAAATACACAAGAGTTAATAAAAAAAGCAAAGACATCAAAAGAAAAATTCAAACAAGAGCAAATATTAGAAGGCTTAAATAAAACTAAATATGTTTTACTTAAAAATGAGTCAGATTTAAACGAAGAGCAAAAAAATAAGCTTATTAAGGTAAAATCTGTGTCCCCTAGTCTAAAATTAATGCATGAATTAAAAGAGAAACTCAGAAAAGTTTTTAATAAAACCAATGATTGGTATACGGCAGTCTTTAAACTAGGTATATGGCTATCAAAAGCTAAAAAATATTTTCCAAATAGTAACAATACTTTTATTCGCTGGTTTGATGAGATAGTAGCTTACTTTGATAATAGGACAACAAGTGGTGTTGTTGAAGGCATCAATAACAAACTCAAGCTAATTAAGCGTTCAGCTTATGGGTTTAGAAACTTTAATAATTTTAGAGTAAGATGCTTATTAAATTGGCATTTTTATTATTAGTTTGGCATAACAAGTACTGAAGAACCA
>NZ_JBALDF010000051.1:0-22903 GCF_036917275.1 Nostoc sp. | reverse complement strand
CACAATTTCCCCTTAGATTTGGCAGCTGGTGACTTTGCTCCTGTAGCTCTTACCGCTCCTGCTATCAACGGTTAAATAGTAAAGTTTAGCTAAATTAAAAAGCGCTCTCCCGAAAAGGGGAGCGCTTTTTAGTATCAACGATAATAGCACTTACGGTAAAATATAACGGTTCTGGTTTGGATGCAAGGCACAGCATTGCTAAATTGGTGTCAACTTAAGCCCAAACCCTTTTAAAATCCTCGTTTTCAGCCTCTGGCTGGAAATGCTCCTCAAGACTTGCGGCGAACCTCAAGTTAGGCATTCCCAGTCAGAGACTGGGAACAAGACAATTTATAAAACCTTGTTCTAGCAGACTTTTACCTCAAGTTGATACGTATGAGCATTGCTGTGCCCCTACCGTTTTTGTCTAAAAAAACTTTTACTTTTAAAATTTGCAACCATTTTTTTAATAGATTTTACTTTAAAATATATGTATATTTTTAGATTAATTTTTCTTATTAAAATTATTCTATGCAATTTGAAACTTTTCAAAAAATATAGCAACGAAAGACCCATATCCCCGACTTCTTAAAGAAGTCGGGGATATTATTGTTCAATGAATAATTTAGTGCTAGTCTACTGTCGATTTAAGATAATGCACGATCGCCTCTGCTGTTGGCAAATTAGTTGCCAGTAAAACTTGATTAATGGTGCATAACCTTAGCAGTGCTTCTTCATTTGCTTGACCAGACTGAGGTTGTAGCAAATCTCTCAGGAAAATAACTGCTAAAATTTCTCCAGATCCAACCAATGATGCAATTGTTTGATATCCTCCAGAAGTCGGTGCGGCGGTTTCTTGACTAATAGTTATCCCCGCCTGTTGATGTAAAACTTCGCTAACAGATGGCCAGGTAATTGTAAAACTCTGCGAGAAAAACTCCTGATGTTGAGAAACAAATTCCGCAAGTTCTGATTTCTTGCTTTCGTGAGCAATTAGTACTATGTTTCTTTCAATAATCATTTGAGAAGGCTCACTTACATTTGTTTCTTCTGGAGTTTCATCAGATTGAGTTGCTTCTACTTCAGAAACCTCTTCAATAGTTTGACTGATGATCTCAGGAACTTCACTTTCTGTTTTATCAATAGCAGAACTAAGTTCTACTTCTTCAACATCTGCGCTGTCTTTTGCTGTAACTGACGTATCCAAATCTACTACTTCATTATGGGTAGCTTCTGCAACGGCACTCTCCTGTGCAGGAACTTCGCTGAAAAAATCACGCGGCTGCACGAAGGTGACTTCTGCTTCCAGTGCTGCTTCCAACTCTACATCCTCATCGGAGGTAGATTCGGGAACGGTACTCTCCTGTGCAGGAACTTCGCTGAAAAAATCACGTGGCTGAACGAAGGTGACTTCTGCTTCCAGTGCTGCCTCCAACTCTGCATCCTCATTGTGGGTAGCTTCGGGAATGGCACTTGTATCACGCTGCTGTACGAAAGTAGATTCTGCCGCCAGTGCTGCTTCCTGATCGTGAGTGGTTTGTGGAAGAACACTTTTCTGTTCAGGAGTTTCAATGATGTTTTCAGGTGAAGCGATCGCATCATCAGCTACAGTAGAAGAAACTTCTGAGGCTTCGTTGACTTTTGGAACTTTTTCTTCTTCAGCGTCTGCGCTGACTTCTGCTGCAACTGATGTCCGCAAATCCCCAACTTGATCATGGACATCGTGTGGAACTTCGCTGACTGCTTCTGGTGACTGAATGATGTTTTTAGGGATGACATCATCAGTTTGAGTAGAAACAACTTCTGAGATTTTGCTGATTTCTGGGGAAGCAGGATTAATTTCAGGTGTTTCTACTTCGTTACTAATTGGCGCTGGAACTTCGTTAACTACTTCTTGGGCTGGATTAGCAACATTGGAAGCACTGACATTTTCAGGCGATCGCGGCCGAGAAAACAGTGAAGGATCTATAATTCTAAAGACTGTCTCTGGTTGTTCATAGGCGGGAGTAACTCCTTCCAAGATTAAAACGTAATCGGCAATTCGGATAACATCTCCATCACTCAAAGAATATGGTCGGTCTTTTTCAGCCTGTTTACCGTTAAATATTGAGCCATTTCTACTGCCAAGGTCACAGAAGTAGTAATTTCCACCTTTAACAAAAAACTTAGCATGTAATCGGCTGATATCAGGGCTGTCTAAGACTAAATCAGAATCAGGAGAACGACCTATTAACCATTCTCCTCTGGTTGTAGTTTCTATGGTCAGGTCAACTTCATTGACTTCATTTAGATTTGGTGAGTAGCTAACTTTTACTTTCATATTATTTTTTGGTTAATTTTATTGATTTCTGCTACCCAGCGCTGACGGGTAGTGTGTTCTAAGTTTAAAATATCATCTTGTGACCAGTGAAAATGATAAGCAATAAAAGCTACCTCCTCATATAAAGTATCAGAGGGGTAGCTTACGACTCCCCCGCTAGTTCTAGCTCCACTGAAAATTGAGTATCGCAGTGGGGACATTGTGTCGGAATCTGTACATTGCCTTGCTGATTGATTCGATTGTAAAATTCTCGGAGATAGGCAATGTCATGTAAGAGCAGTCCTTCGAGTAAATCAGGACTAACAGAGTTGAAACTGCCCAAGCGAGTAATAACCAGTGCAAGCATCACCAAGACGCTGTAAGCTGGATTTTCTTGAACTTTGCGCTCTTGTTGCACCAAAATTTCATCTTTGGCGGTGGCTAAACGCATCACCCCCTGGCGATGTACTCGATTTTCACCATCACTCAACCCTCTAGGAAGAGTGAAGGCAAATTCTGTGCAGAGAGTATCCTTTTTACGGCGCATAGGTAATTTTATTTGGGCATTGGGCACTTGTACTGAGCATCTCGACAACTCTTAGAGACGCTCTTGCGTTCGCTCGATGGAGCCGGTGTCGTAAAGGCTGCGGCATAGCTACGCCCTAAGCGCCAGCCTCTTCAAGAGTTGTATTGAGTATTGAGCATTTGGCAATAATCAATAGTTCTTCCTCTGCTAGCTCATCTCCCTATTTCCCAACTCAATTATGAAGAAGTGGCTCAGGGGAATTTATTGTATCTTCTGGTAGGGAAGTTTCGCTCTCCAATCCATTGATTCGACGGTAAAAATCTTGGAGGTAATTTAAATCTTGGGCAAAAAAGTTCTCCACTATTGCAGGAGTCACTTCTGATAAAGCACCCAAGTGGGTAATCACTCGCGCCAAGATAATAATTGTGGCATAAACGGGATTAGCTTTAACGCGTGGGTCACGCAAGGGTGCAATCTCGTCTATCGCCGTTGATAACCGCATTACACCTTTGCGGTGGAGGTTGCCTTCAGAGTCTAGATACCCCTTAGGCAGTGTAAATTCAAAATCTGTGGGAAACATAGTCCTCCTGATTATTTCACGCGTTTAAATTCCTCAAAAGCAATCTCCAATTCCTCAATTTCTATTTCATGACTGTTAGCGTTAAAATCAGCAATTTTGTAACTAGTAGGCCAAGCACCAGCTAATTCAAATCTAGCTTGTTCTGTGGCTGCTTGATCGTAAATAGATAAAGAAATAAATTCACGCTTTTTAGCCCACTTCCCTGTTTCAATTTCTTCAAACCACTTCCAAAAATCTTTGGAGTTGCTCAAACCTTTACGTAAAGTAATATTACCACTCTTAGCATTGCCAGGAAGTTTAGTTATAACCGCTTTCCCTTTTGATGCACTTCCCCACTTTTGAGAAGTGACTTCACAAATTTCAATTACATCCTGGGTTTTTTTAAACCCTTGGCATTCTAAAAAGTAGCCATCACTATCATTTGTACCTATGTCTAATCTTAAAAAGAAATGATAACCTGTGAGCAATTCAGGTGGGATTGGAGCCATTTTATTTCATAGTAAATTTGAAACTTTGAATTGTTATGCAAATTTAATTTAACTTAGCACTCAAGGTTGCTATCACTTATAGATAGCAACCTTCCGTCAAAAACAGACAGTTAATTCATCCCTTGATCAAACCCAATAATTGAGTTTCAAGTTGCTGATTTTACATCTTTTTTCTTTGCTTTGACCTCATAACCCTCAATCGACATTTCAATCTTCTCTGTTGCCGGATCATTGTTTGTAACATCGAATTCTGGGCCTGTATATGATTCGGGAAAGCAACCTTTAAAATTATAACGGATTATTTCAGTTGACTTATCTTGGCTATAACCAACAACTGAAACTTCTTTACGATTTGCATCCCATTGACGAGGTTTTCCATCTTCGCTACAAGCTAAAAACCATTTGTGTAGGTCTTCTTCACCATTGTAAGTCACAGTAATTGTGACATTATTAAACTCAGCCTGTCCAGGAAGGTTTTGACGTAATGTCTTACCATTTTTGCCTGAACCTCTAATGGTTTTAGTAGCATTATTTTTTGACCCCATTCCTGCGACTGATTGAACGTATTTGTCAGTCATGCCATCTGCTTCAAAGTAGAATACAGAAGCAACAACATATTCTCCAGCCATATCTCATCTCCTAATAAATTAATAGTGTGGGAAAATTGCAGAAAATACTAAGCTATTACAATTAAGGGTTGTCCCCGTTCGCGCAGCGTCTCTCTTAGGAGAAGTTCTGATGCCTTCTTTTGTCTACGACAAGCTTCCCCAAAGAGGTACGCCAACGCGAATAGTGGGCTGCGCCAACACCAAAAGCTGGCGCTCAGACTTCTCTGTTTATCATTTGTCATTTGTGTTTACAAAGAAATAATCACTAATGACTAATGACGTTCTTAATGGAAAGTGGTGCAATATGTAAGCAGGTTATTAATCAGTTATTGCTCATCAAGTGCATTCCATTGACTGATGCGGAAGATCACAAACTCGGCTGGTCTAACCGGGCAAACACCTACTTCGACATACAAACGACCTAAAACCATAGTTTCTGGTGGATTCAATTCCGCATCGCATTTAACATAAAATGCCTGTTCTGGTGAAGCTCCAAATAAAGCACCCTCACGCCAAATACGCTCTAAAAAGTTACTGACAGTACGGATGACACGCGCCCACAAATCTTGATCATTCGGTTCAAAAACTACCCATTGAGTGCCTAGTTCAATTGATTTTTCTATGTAACTAATCAACCGACGCACGCTGATATAACGCCACTCTGTTTTATCTGGCTCAACTAAAGTTCGTGCCCCCCAAATGCGGATACCTCGGTTCGGGAAATTACGAATGCAATTTATCCCCAGGGGGTTCAATAGTTCCTGTTCCCGGAAATTGGTGTCGTAACCCAAACCAATAACGCCTCTGGGTACTTCATTTGCAGGCGCTTTATAAACACCCCTGGTTTCGTCGGTGCGTGCCCAAACACCCATCATATGGCCACAAGGAGGCACTAGAATTGGATTACCGCGATCGCGCGGGTTAGCAACTTTGATCCAAGGGTAATAAAGGGCTGCAAACATCGAACGACGGTTAAATCTGTTTAACCAATCCACCACCTGTTGGGGTTTAACGGCGTCCGGTGGTGCATCAAGTACAACCATGCGGTTGGGTGGATTGGGAATATCGCCACTGGCAGAACCCTCGCACATGCTGATCATCAGTTCCATGATCCCGTGGACTTGATCCAAGTTCAGCACTTGTTCTTGATAAGCCCTCAGTAAATCAGGGCAAGCCAGCATTGTAATTTCATCAATTTCAAAAATACCGCGTACCCCTGTGCGATCGTCCCGAACCCCTTCTATATCTCGTGAAAATCTATCCAGCGAGGGGGCAACAATTGGTGGTGCTAGTTCGTACTGACCATTAACCGGACGGCGAGTTAAAGGCTGTCCGCTTTGAGTAATGTCTTCTAGACTGACATACATAGAATTTCTCAATGCTGCCAGCGCATATGCTGCTTGAGCACCAGGCTCGCGGTTCATCGTCAAGTTCTCGTATTGCTCTAGAAGTTCATCTCCCCGACGAATTTGGATTGTGAAATATTCCCCCGTATTTGGAGGAGCTTCTCCTTCAGTACCTTCAGGTAAGGCACGAGGAGAACCATCAATAATTAAAATATTTACTAATCCGCCTCCTGCTTGTTCGGGGCGCAAAGTAAACCGAAGAGCTGGACGATTCCCACGAGAGTTGATTCTTAGGGTGGTAGGTTCTGGAGTTGCCGGTTTGGGTGCGCCTGGTAACTGAGTACCGATGCTTGTCACCCAGCAACGACCACCACCATTCATAAAGTAGCCATAAACAGCAAAGGGTAAGTAGGCGTTGAAATCCGTGAAACCATCAGAATTAGGACGACTAAAATAGTTCAGATATTGCGTCCAAGTAGTCACCAACATTGGCTTAAAGAGTTCAGCATCATCTCGAACATCTTCTGTAAAGCCTACAAACCCGGCAACTGCTGTGCTAACGCCTTCAATCGGTCGGCTCCCCCGGTCAAATTCTTCAATATAGACACCAGGAGCAAAGTAATCAAGTCTAGCCATGAAAGTCTCTCCAAGTCAGTAAAAAGTTAATTATTCAGGAGTTAGAAATATCTCCTTGAAGGTATGACTTTGGTTATCTACCAATGCATTAATATTTTGGGGTAAATAACCAGGACAATTTAGATTTAAAACATAGTTACCTATCTCAAGGTTTTCAAAAAAGAACAGTCCTTCTTTATTGCTTTCCATGAATTTTCTAGTTCCCAGCAGAGTAACTTTTGTCGCCAGCAGTGGCAGATTTGTTGTTGCACTCTTGACAACACCTGCAATTACTACTCGCTTGGTCAAAATTTGGTTGCTACCATTCTCATGCATGTTATTTCGTAGGTGAAAAATTCGTTCCCAAATCAAAGGTGTTGTAGTTGCTTGCATATTAAAAGGCACGCTTATCGTTAAGTATAAAGCTGAACGCAATGGTACATTAAGAGCGCTCCATAAGCCGCCAACCTCAAGTGAGGGCTGTATTCCAATCATCATAGGCAAACTACCATTACCCCGCAATTCAGGAACTAAAAACTCTTCCTCCAAAGCTCGATGGCGTATAAGTACGGTCAAAGCTTCACTAAGGAAATGATGTTCGCCTAAAGTCGTTCTATCCCAGGCTGTTAATAGCAGCGAAACATCAAACCAAGCAGGTGCCCAAGTTACAGTGCCAGCTTGTAGATGGCGTGTAGTATTACGTTCAACTTGCCTTCCAGCTTGTTGATACTGCTTACTCTCACGAATATCATAAATGTATAAATTGAGAGTCGGACCTGCTCCCTCTTCCCTTCGATTACCAGGATGGCTAAAGTCAATTTGCTCCGTACTGGTAAGTGAGGTTCCTCCAGCTAGAATTTCGGCTAAAGTTTGAAGAACGAAGATAAGCATGAAGGTGTTGTGCTGGTAGCTAATCCAGATACATCTAGAGTATATGTATCAGCCTTCTAAAGTTAATTAGACTTTTGTCGATATTTGTGGATGGGGCATTGGGCATTAGTTAACGTAAGTCAAAAGACCTTTCCCAGACTTAAACTAAAGTTCAGGTCTGTCCCTTTCCGACTTGGAGAGGGAAGGTTTTGCGTAGTAAAATCTCTTAGGGGTCTTTTGACTCAGATCATTCGGCAATACCACATGAGCCGTCGAACTCACGTTTAGTTAGTAGTTATTCTCCATCTTTCCCCTGCTTCATCATCCTCACTCCCTAGTTTCCCCAGAATGATGATTGAGAGGGCTGGAAAATATTAGCTTTTCAAAAATCCGAAAAGCAGTAACTTCAACTTGTAGATCAGTCTATCCCTTGAAATTAGCGCTCTTTTATATCTTTGAGGAGAGAAAAATAAGATGCTGACCTTGAATTTTTTTCAAAGCCTCGCTTGATAAGCATTGCCAAAAAATCCTTGTTTGGAACTTAGCACGGAGAAACAAGGGTTTAAATATTATTTAAGGAGAGTAAAAAGAGCATTAGGAAGGTGAGAAGCACCAGTGAATACAAACTTAATAATTCTTTGGATTAATTATCGAACAAGATAACTTAACAAAAAATAAACATTACTCAGACTGCATAATTTTATACTAGACAGTAAAACACTAAAAACATTTAGTTGCAAAAAGCGAGTAAAGCTATGACACTAGGCTTTTCTGTACAAAAACTAGAAAATGGCTCTAATTATTTGAGTTCCTCAGATGTTCAGAGCTTTTGTCAGCTAGAGTCTGAGCAGCTAACTAGTCAGTATCCAATTTTTTTCGCTCGGATTGTCTATCATGATTATTTACTGAAAAATCATCAGGAAGTTATACATTATGGTCAAGACCAAGCTTCTTTTTCGCCAAAAGTTTTAGCTTATTTGCGGTCAGAAGCGTGGCTTACAGACTTTCCGCCTGCTTTGACTTTACATGAATTTAGACTTAAGGACTTTTCATCCATTTCTTACATTTGCCCCATAGGCTATAGAAATCAAAAACCTGAATACATTCAAATCATTACTCATGAACCTCTGTCATCGAGTTTGCAATTATACGTAAAACGCTCTGCTATGCTCCTGAGTAAGTATGTAGATATTTACTTAGACTATGGAAGACAAAAAATTGAAATTCAACTCCTGGAAAATATCCTGCATCGAGTAGGTCATCAATTGCGTAACTCTCTAGGACTTATCGGATTGTATGCACATAACTTATGCTTAGGGTTAAAGGATAGTCCTTGGCAAGAGCAAGCAACAATCATTGGCGAAAGTATAGAAGATTTAGATACTAATTTAAATGAGCTTATTGATTGTGGTCAAAGTGCAAAATTAAGGGTAACATTTCAAGATTTAAGAAATTTGGTAGTTGAAAGTATCACAAATTTACAACCTCTAATTAATCAGAAAAAAATTAAAATATCGATTCCCGATACATCGACAATACTGAAGATAGACAGATTGCAAATGAAACAAGTCTTTGACAATATCCTCAGTAATGCTGTTCATTTCAGTCCTAATTCAGGAACTATTACCTGTAGCTGGCAAATTTTTCAAGATGAAGTTTTAATTAAAATATTAGATCAAGGACCAGGACTATCTCAAGAGGATTTACAAAAAGTATTTACGCCATTTTATTCCCGACGTAGAGGAGGTACAGGGCTGGGTTTAACTATCGCTAAAAAAATTATTCTGGATCATCAAGGAAGTATCTGGGCACAAATTTTGTCAGAAAGGGGAGCGCAATTTTCTCTGATTTTGCCTCGACCAAGGAGGAGATAAATAATTTCTAATTCGTAATGGGCTACGCCCCGCTACGCTAACGTAATTCGTAACTCGTAATTAAAAATATGACTAATGATCATAAAAAACTTTCAGTTTTGCTGGTAGATGATGAAGAACGCTTCCGCCAGGGGTTACGTACCCTCCTCAACTTTTATAGTATTAATTCTGCTTTACCTGTAGAAGTTGTGGGTGATGCTGATACTGTAGAGCAAGTTTTAAAATTAACAGCCCAGAAGTGTCCAGATTTAATTTTGCTGGATATGCAACTGAAAGGATGTGATGGGATTACAGTTTTGACACGTCTTAAGGAAACTGCTTACACTGGCAAGGTTTTAGTATTGTCGGCTCATCAAGAAGATGACTGGATTTTTAGAGCAATGCAGGCGGGAGCCGCAGGTTATGTGTTTAAAAATCGTGTGGCAACACAATTATGTGAAGCTATTGACACTGTTACAAGGTCAGAAATTTATCTACCTTCAGAGGTTGCTAGTCGATTTTTCCGGTTTTTTCAGGCTTATTCAGACTCTAATATGAAAGCATCTCATGAGGTGCGTTTAACCCAAAGAGAGCAAGAAGTTTTACACTGGTTAACTCAAGGTGCTTCTAATGAACAAATCGCAAAACATTTATATGTAACAGTTGCTACTGTTAAGGCGCATCTCACAAGTATTTTTGAAAAATTGAAGGTTACTAGCCGGACTCAAGCTATTGTGGCTGCTCTCAAGTTAGGATTAGTTCACGCTTGAGCGCGACAGAAGTAATCGGCGCAATTCACGAAACTCTTTGTATATGCCTTCATTTGAATCTTTTTATCAAGAATACCCCTGCTCGTACAATTCTCCTTTAACTTGCGATCGCCCCTTCCAAACGGCGCAGCAAATCAAGGGTGCTAAGTTTTGCTTGGAATGTGGTTTTCCAGCAACTTTACCGCAGCAGGCTGAGATTAAAGGAAATCAGGGGACTTATCAAATAGCTAGTTTTGTTGGTGTCCGGGGTTTAGGCCGCTTATATTCAGGTATCCAACTCAAAGACAAACAGCCTGTAATCATCAAAGAATACCTGCTACCTGATCGTTCTTTTAATGAAAGCGAGACTCGGAAGCGGAAAGAAACTTTCAAACAGGTGGGTGGGGTAAGTTTAGCCGATAGTAGAATTCAAAACTTCCGTCTTGTCGAAACTAAAGAAGCGATCGCTGATGAAAAAGGAGAACGCTGTTATTTAATTACTAAAGGAGTAGAGTTATCTCAAACTTTAGGTAAATATCTAATAGACAAGGGAGCAATGACATCTCCTGAAGTCCGTGAGGTTCTAAATCAAGGTCTACAAACTCTCCAGTTTCTCCACACCCAAAAGCTGCGTTTTCCCTCAAACCAAACACAACTGGGTATCACTCACGGCAACATCAATTTAGATAGTACTTTAATTAAAGTAGAAAATAATCAAAAATTTTCTATATATTTTTGTGATTTAGCTATCTGGGAAAACTTATTTCTTCCGCCCATTATTACTCAACCCGCGCTCGTCAGACCGGAGCAAGATTTAGAATCATTAGGATTGGTAGCCTTTTCTTCATGGACAGGACGCACAACTAATTTTTCATCCAACCAGCCTCTCGATCCTAGAGATAATCAACAATGGCCAGATACCGATAGCCATTTAAAGCAGTTTATTTATCGATTAATTGGGCTGGAAACTCGTTTCGAGAGTGCAGAAGCAGCTCGTCAAGCATTACTGGAACTTCCCAAAGAAGATCATGGCAAAAGTTCAGTGCGATCGCCAGCTTCTCAAGAAATAGAAAGGCGTTTCCCAATGCCCTTAATTCTACTAGTAATTCTGGCTTTATTACTACTTGGGGGGGGAATTTGGTATTGGCTTTGGGGTAAGAAAACAGTTAGTTCTAATCAATATATACAATGGTCAAAACTTGTGCGGAATTTCTCTGAAGTCCCTAACATTCCTTCCGGACAATTTACTTACACAGGAGAAAAAGACAGTACATGGAGCTTTGTTTTAACGCAACCAGTGGACAACAGTCGTTTAGGAGATTTATTGACCAGACCAAAGGCAGATGCAACAGCAACATTTAATTATGAATCTGTTTTGTCATCAAATATAGATAATCAGAATAAAAGTATCGAAGAAGTCCAAACAAGCAAAAAAGATTTTGCAATTACTAGTTTGGTAGATAATATCACAGATAAACTTGCTAAAAAACCAGTTGCTTATGATGGGTTACTGGTATTTGTAGCATTTAATAAGAGAGACTCAAATCTTGCTAGTGCTCTTGGGGGGGAAATAAGTCTTGAGCAATTACGTCAAATTTATACAGGTAAAATTAATAATTGGCAGCAAATTAGCCCCAAACTTCCAAATCTGACTATGAAACCTTTTGCTCCAACTGAACCGGAAGCAATCAGTAAATTTCAAGAAATAGTTCTCAAAAACGCCCCTCAGGACGAAGCTTTATTTGCAAAGGTTACTAAACTTGATACAACAAAAACCCAAAACCAGATACGCAGCGAGACTCTAAAGGGGCAAACTCCTGGTATCATCAGTTTTGGGATTATCAGTAAAACTTCGAGTCAGTGTACTGGCTATCCCCTAGCGATCGCAGATGGCAACAAGTCAGCGATTCAACCTCTATTTCAACGGCGCGATCGCCGCTCAATTAATCCGTCAGATGACTTGTGTCAACATGATGATTATTATGTTGATGTCACAACTTTCCAAAGCTACCCTTTGGGATACCCAATTTTTGTAGTTTACCCTAAAGACAGCAGCCGCCTACCTGGTGGTTCTACATTTGCCCAGATGCTAACCACTCGTCAGGGTCAATGTTTACTTAGTAAAGTAGGTCTTGTAGCTTTACAACCTATGCCTGATGATATAAATTCTTATGCCTGCAAATCGGTGCCCTAATCCCAGTTGCGAATATTTTAACCGCGCCCTGCCTAACAATGCTAAGGTTTGTCCCTGGTGTTCCACTCCTCTAGGTAATGTAGTTTCTTCTACACCAGAACCGCCTAGTCAACCACCGCCTAGTCAACAACAACCTAGTCAACCACCACCCAGTCAACAACCACCTATTCAGTATCAGCGGCCACCAACAAACCAGCCTAACTACGAAGTTCCCCAACAAGCTCCCGTTGATTATTCAACAGTTTATCAGCAACGGGTTTCTTATCCACCAACACCGCCTGTTTATACTCCCCCACCTCAAAGAGCGCCACTCTTAAAGTTGATTCATACCACCGGAAGAGAATTTAACCTCGTTGGGGAAGGAGGTTATATTGGTCGCCGCAGTCAGAGTCCAGGAATAGCGCCGCCAGAAATTGACTTGACAGGCATCTCCAGTGAGGGAATAATCTCTCGTCGTCATGCGCGAGTCGATTGGGACTGGTCGCAAAATGCATACATGATTGTTGACATGAGTACTAATGGTATTTATTTAAACAATACTTCTCTAACTCCTGGTATGCAATATCGCCTGCTTAATGGCGATTCACTGCGATTTGGTCAGGATAATCTAGTGAATTTCACTGTATATGTTGTGTGATTAAAAAGTGTGTAGGGGCGCAAGGCCTTGCGCCCCTACTTGCGCCGATGCCCCTGGATTACCATTTTGAAGGATTATCGGGATGCAATTGATCGCAATTCCATAATTGGGGATTTATCTGCACGTATTTACAAGAAACCTACAGCAAATGACAATCGCTTGACTTTCAAGACAGTCTCTACAAGGTGAGCGATCGCACGTTTTCGCACTCTACAATAGTGGCGATCGCTGACGCATCCTACAAGATCAGGCGATCGCACTCTTATTTGATCGTCATAGCAGCGATCGCATTCACAAAAACACAACAGGCGATCGCACTACAAGATCCACAATTGCGGTAAAGTAAATTCAAATGAGGTTTAATTCGGAATGGAAGTTCTAAAACTGACCACTAAGACTGATGAATCTGGTTATTTAAATCTGAATATTCCAACAGAGTTAACGGCAGTCGAAGTTGATGTTGTCGTTGTTTTGAATCCAGTTCCAACAGACGGGAAGCAGAAATTTAAGTATGATTTCTCTAATTTGGCAGGGCGATTAATCTGGCAGGGAGATGCGGTAGCAATGCAGAGAAATCTACGAGATGAATGGTAATCGCTACGTGTTGGATACGAATGCGATCGTGGCTTTACTTCAAGGAAATCTTCAACTCATTCAATTATTACAAAACGCTGATTGGATAGGGGTTTCAGTCATTAGCCAAATTGAGTTTCTGGCGTTTGCTGGACTGGGACAAAATGATCGCCAACTTTTTCAGCAGTTTCTTCAGCAAGTCGAGGTTATTGGTTTAGTAGTAACTGACACTGTGTTCATTGAGAAAATTATTGAAATTCGCCAACAATTTCGGTTGAAATTACCCGATGCCATAATTGCGGCGATGGCAATCCAAAATTCAGCAAGTTTGGTAACGGCTGATCAAGAATTTGCGAAGATAACGGTTCTAACGGTAATCAATTGGTAGCGATCGCCCTGAATTAATATTTGTCGTAGTAATGCACCATTACATTGGTTCGCTGCGTTACTTGCCTACGGCACGCTACGCGAACGTTAACGCACCCTACAAGATCAGGCGATCGCACTAACGACAATATTGCGATCGCACACACGTTTTGGCACTCTAGAAAACTAGCGATCGCACTCACCACACAATGCACTAAAGTCTAAATCGTCAGAAAATCTATCTTAGGGATCTTCCAGTTATAAAAATATCCCGTTGTAGGGGCGCAAGGCCTTGCGCCCCTACTGACGTTACCATTTTGAGGGATTATGGGGATGTAATTGATCTGTATTCCAAGATATTGGATTTGTCTGCACGTATTCACGAATTTTGTATAATGCTGCCTCATTGCGAATGATGTGTTCGTAGTAATTGCGTTGCCATATCGGGACTCTTGGTGTCCCTCGCAATAAATTAATTCGCTTTGTCACGGCCATTTTAAACCCAGCAATGAAAGAGCCAAGCGATCGCGGTTTTCGGTTCGGCATATTGCTTGGTAAAGGCGCATCAGATTGTGGCAACCCTTTGGATTGTAGAGGCGCATCGGATTGTGGCAACCCATTGGATTGTAGGGGCGCAAGGCCTTGCGCCCCTACCACCGCCGCGTGGTGATTGTTTGCCCCAAGGTATGCGACAGGTTCAATAAAAATAATCCCATGAAAATCGTTGGGCATGACGATCCAGGCATCCAATTTAATCTCTTGACGGAGATTAGGCGATCGCTCCCATTCTTCTGCGACAATTTGCCCTAAATCATTTAATTGCATTGTCCCATCAACTACCTCACCAAACAAACATTCTCGTTGGTGGCTGCAAATGGTGATAAAATAGCCACCAGCAGACGCATAATTGTATTTTTTAAGACGGATCGATTGACGATGATGTTTATTGCGATCATATTTCACGGGTTATGAAAATCAATATCGATATTTTTGTATTGTTCCCCGATAACCCCAATTAATTTTTATCACCTTTAATCTCGTAGAGTACGTTTGGTGTTCGTGTTTGGATATTTTGACAGGCGATTTGGTTGTTTAGGGACTTGCAAAAAATAAGTTATCCCAGATTATTTGTATATCTGTAGGGACGCAAGGCCTTGCTCATTCCCCAATTTGGCGGATAAACACCTTGCTGGATAAATCGATGAATAGTTGAAAATTGCCAATCCTGTGGAGTCAGACATAATTGATGCCACACAGGATTGTAATGAATATAATCGCTGCGGTTTGGCAAAATCTCTATTATATTCTGTGATGTGTCGCATAAAGCCTACGTTTTGTCAGTTTTTTACGATTGTCGCCCCTCATGTCCTCATCTGAACTAAAGTCTTCTTCCCTTATTGGCGACATTGCCTCATAAATTTCTTCTTCTGACTCAGGTAAATCCTCTTTAGGGACAACACCTTTAAATACGTCTTGTATCCTGCCCACCATTTTACGTCCCTCATCCGCACTTGATATGTATTTAAAGTCTTGTAAAAAGTCATCAAATGTACGAGTGCCCTTAACTATTAGCCTCAAGATTGCTCGGTATATTTTAGCTGCTCCTTGTTTTCTCCATTCTTCTGCTAAGTAAACAGTTGTATGTAACATTGCAGCGGCCCTTTTCTCTAATTCACTAGCTATTATGGTATCGTCTAATTCTAATAGAGCTCCAGCTATTACCTTATCATTTTGACTTTGTGAACGGAGACCATCAATATAATCAGTGTATGCATCACCCATCTGTTGATTTCCAAAATCTTTTGCTTTTGATCCGATTTTGGGAGCTCCACGCTTATGTGTTGCACTTACTTTTCCAAAGTGAGTGTCTAATTTTACTCCTGTAGATGAGGTAGACCAATTTATGTAAGGATCATATTTACTATACATATAATCTGAATGAGGATTTTCTTTCATTTTTTCTACAGTAAGAGGAGTTCCGTCAGGCTTTTTGCTAAGCACTTTGTATTTTGAACCATCATTACTTAACAGCAGTATTTCTGGATTTTCCGTCTTCTTTAAATTTAACCTTTCATTAGTTTCGTTCTCTGTAACCCATACTCCCTGCAATACTTTTTTTGTAATATTTTGACTTAATAATCTATTATCTAATTTAATTTTATCAAGGTTGTCTCCACTTATTTTCTTAACCTGAAATGCCTTCTCACCCATCACGTCCGCCTCTTTCTCTAGCCCTAAATCATCATTTATATTAACTCCACCTTTCATCTGCATCGTCGGCTTCACTCTTCCCTGTTTCTGCTGTACCACATGCCATGCCTCGTGTGGTAAATGTTTCTCCTGACTAGAAGCTATGTGAATATCTGTTCCTTGTGCGTAGGCATGAGCTTTCAATTGTGCAGGTTTATCCGAGTTGTAATGCACCCTCACATCATCCATTGAGTAGCCTGAGAGGTTCTCAATACCTGTTTTGAGGCGATCAGGCAAGCCCGTTTTGTTAGGAGGCGACACCTCAGATGACACTTGGCTATTCCCTGTCATTTTGCCTTTCGATTGCATCACCCCACCAACTCTTAATAAAGATAGGTTTTCTGTGGCTGGGTATTGCGGTAATTCCTGCGGTAGCTGAGGCGATCGCTGCACCGCCCCCCCATTCTGTTGCACAACATGGGTCAACTCATGCGCCAACAACTCCTGACCGCCCCGACTCCCTGGATTATATTCTCCCTGCCGAAAGAACACATCCTGTCCCGTTGTGAAAGCACGCGCCTGAATTGACCGATTCAACTGGTCAGATTGACCATCCGTGTGAACCTTCACCCCACTGAAATCTGCGCCAAACGCCACCTCCATCGGATGGCGAATATTCTCTGCCATCGCCTGTCCACCACCCCTTGCTTGATTAATCGACGTTTCTATGTCTGGCGCAGCAGCCATCCCAACCCCAGCCCGACGCTGCACCATCGGTTTCATCTGTAATTCTTCTTCCTCTGGTGCTGACTGTCGTTGCAGTGTGCTATTGTCCAGAGATTTCATCTGCAATTCTTCCTCTTCCTCTGGCATTTCTTGTCGTTGCAAAGGTCTGATGGAATTTCCCATCGGTTTCATCTGCAATTCTTCTCCCTCTGGCAATGCTTCTCGTTGAATAGACTGGCGATTTATAGGCTGCGCTATTCTTTGCATTACCTGTTGTGCTACGCTATCAGCTTCCTGTTCATATTTATCCCCAGGCTGGCTAATTGAGAGTTTTGCTTGGGGATTACGCAAGGGTATTCGACTAATGTCGTGCGTCAGAGGTTTATGAAGTGGTTGCACCAATGGAACTGCTTGGGGTGAAGCTTGTGAAGAATCTGAACCAAAGCCGGGTATCCGGTGTTTCAGAGATGGTATTGAGAAGGAAGCACTGGTAGCTTTTTTGGACTGGCTTACATGTTCTCTCATTTTTTTCTCCTGATGCCCAAGCAGTATGTGGATGAATATTTGCTAGTTCGCATATCTAGAATACAGCGATCGCACTTGTAACACAATTCATCAAAAGTCTAAAATCAAGCTGAAATCATGTTGGCTATTCTCAGCGAACATTCGCAATGACGGTTATTTGAGCGGATATCATCCAGCGAATTGCAAGTTAGTCAAGTACAGTACTTTGGTTTATAAGCCAGATAAAAAGCCCTTTTGACTCCTAACTCATGCTGTATCAGCTGGACTACACAAGTTTTGCCCCTGGCTGTAATTACAGTTATTTTCAGGTAAATAGACAACGCAATAGGGGCGCAAGGTCTTGCGCCCCTACGACAGATATGGTTCAAATACTTAAATTCTGCGTTGAAAAATGTATTCCATGCAATTGAGAACCGCTATAGTATCGGGCGATCGCCTCTGGCTGAAATTGTCCAGGCGTTGGATCATGGCGATCATTCCTGATTTATTAGCATCTGGCTACAAATCACCTTTTGATCTTCAAGTCTTTATCTATTATTTACTCTCAATTAAGGTATAGGTGAGTATAAAAACCATCTATCTATTGCTATTGATTTAGCCTTTGCAGGTTTTGCAACATTAAATAGTGTATTGATGTCTGCACTTTTGTTGAACTCAACTGTTGGTAAATTTTCTTGGTTTAACTCGAATTCACGCCCTGACTTCTTACTTGTAGAGGCATACGAAATCCGATAATCATTCGGTATTCTCTTCACTCTTTCTAATGAATGACCACCTGCTTTCAAACTATTTTTGATTCCTTGTAATATAGCTTCTTCACTGGGGTCATTTATATTGGTTCTTTTTTCCACTGGTATTTTAGGATTTATTTCCGCCTTTCCATTGGCTTTCAATTCTGCCCAATTCGCAACTACATAGTTTTTTAGTGTCATTGCCCATTGATCAAGGATAACCTGCCACTTTTCTTCTCCGTACAATTGGGCTTCTACTATTATTTGACCCGTTTCATTTGCTTGAGGCGGTAGTGCATCTGTGTATGTACTTTGTTGTCCCTTTAGCACCGCCCATTCAAATTCCGTTTGTTTTATCTCATGTGTATTTCCATCCCATCCCACGATATTACTTTCATGATTCTTTCCTCCCATTGCCGCCGCGATAGCGTGACCGCTGACAAATTCACTTACGTTAGTGGTATTTAGCACGCCTTCCTTCACAAGCCTATTTATATGCTGTGCTATGGGTGAAGGGTCTGATGAGTTAGCACTCCACATTTCCTTCCCTGTTTCATCCCAGGAAAGGCGTTCGATGCTATTTAGCGACGCCCTCTGCACCAAAGCTATCCCCCCATTACTGGCTGATGCTGACGACTGTTGCAGGGAGTTTAAGGACGATCGCTGCACCGCCCCCCCATTCTGCTGCACAACATGGGTCAACTCATGCGCCAACAACTCCTGGCCGCCCCGACTCCCAGGATTATATTCTCCCTGCCGAAAGAACACATCCTGCCCCGTCGTGAAAGCACGCGCCTGAATTGACCGATTCAACTGGTCAGATTTACCATCCGTGTGAACCTTCACCCCACTGAAATCTGTGCCAAACGCCACCTCCATCGGATGGCGAATATTGTCTGCCATCGCCTGTCCCCCACCCCTTGCTTGGTTAATCGACGCTTCTATGTCTGGCGCAGCAGCCATCCCAACCCCAGCCCGACGCTGCACCATCGGCTTCATCTGTAATTCTTCTTCCTCTGGTGCTGACTGTCGTTGCAGTGTGCTATTGTCCAGAGATTTCATCTGCAATTCTTCCTCTTCCTCTGGCATTTCTTGTCGTTGCAAAGGTCTGATGGAATTTCCCATCGGTTTCATCTGCAATTCTTCTCCCTCTGGCAATGCTTCTCGTTGAATAGACTGGCGATTTATAGGCTGCGCTATTCTTTGCATTACCTGTTGTGCTACGCTATCAGCTTCCTGTTCATATTTATCCCCAGGCTGGCTAATTGAGAGTTTTGCTTGGGGATTACGCAAGGGTATTCGACTAATGTCGTGCGTCAGAGGTTTATGAAGTGGTTGCACCAATGGAACTGCTTGGGGTGAAGCTTGTGACGAATCTAAACCAAAGCCGGGTATCCGGTGTTTCAGAGATGGTATTGAGAAGGAAGCAGTGTTAGCTTTTTTGGACTGGCTTACATGTTCTCTCATTTTTTTCTCCTGATGCCCAAGCAGTAGGTGGATGAATATTTGCTGGTTCACATATGTAGAGTACAGCGATCGCACTTGTAACACAATTCACCCAAAGTCTAAATCCAGGCAAAGACCAAGTTAGACTTTTGGCTACTTTTGATTCTGATGCAGTACCTTTAGCCTTGATTCTAGGAGAGATTTTTTATTTATGGACTCAAAACAGCAACAAACTTTTTTCACGTTCGATGGAGATGTTGGCGGTACTGCTGGCTACGCCGGGGTTTCAGTAACTTATAATGTCAACAAAGTCGCTAAAACGGCAAGTAAATATCTCAACGACTCACTGCTTATGAACCAACTGACAGAACACGTGTATAAACTTTTGCTAGAAGACCTGCGATCGCAGCGTGAAAGGGTAGGTAATTATAGTTCTCAGAGGTGGTTGTGATGGTTACAGCTCCTAAAAATGCCAACATTACTCCAAATCCTAAGAATGCCAACATTACTCCAAGTTCTAATAATGGCAAGGTTACTCCAAGTTCCAATAATGGCAACATTACTCACGAATTAAACTATGTCACTACTAATCGTTTCTATGTAGAAATAGACAATGCTATTGCTGCATCTTTTACTGAATGTTCAGGATTAAGTGTTCAAATTAAGAAAAATGTTTTTAATGAAGGTGGTGTCAACGACCAGCAAAGAATTTATTTAGGTCATACAGAATTTGCAGACATAACTCTTAAACGTGGAGTTACAGATCATCCAGGTTTTTGGAACTGGATGAGTGCAGTTTTTGATGAAAAAAAGAAGACATCTCGACGCAATGTCAATATTCTGATTTTCAATCAGGCTGGTGAAACAATGATGAGTTGGACTTTGATTGGTGCTATTCCTATAACTTGGAAAACACCTACACTTCAAGCAGATGGAAATGCAGTTGCCATTGAAGAATTAACTTTAGCTTATGAAGGGTTACAAGTTGCAAGAGCTACAGGAGGAGGCACTTCTGTACAACGAAATCAAAAAACAGGATATTTCGTTTCTAGTTAATTGGCTATTTTTCAATTATAATTATGCAAATTATTCAATCTCCATTAGGAAACAATATTCATCCACTTGGGGTAATATCATCTTTATCTCATCCTCATAGAATGGGATTCAGAAAAGAGTCTCATTCTCTACATTCGCGAAGTAATTTTATCAGTACTATACAAACTAAACCATCATTAGTCACATCCTCTAAATTTTTATTGCCTCGTGAACATGAAGCATCAATCCAACCATTAATAGGTTGGGATAGTGGGGATTCTCAGGATATAAATAGTGAGTTTTCATTACTTAAATCTGATTCTTTGGATGCAATAGCCCCACCAGAGAAAAGTAATATTAAGAGTAATGAATCAGGAAAAGGTAATATTACAGATATACTGCCAAATCGCATTGATAACAATTCGAGTAATGAGATTTCGACAGAAATAAATATTCAAAGTAAATCTAAATCAAAAAAAACAAATAAATCCCAAAAACCACCAGAGAAAAAAACAAAATCCACATCAAGAACGAAAAAAGCAGTTAAATCATCTGCAACTAAGAATACTGCGATCGCACCAAAAGTTAGCACCACATCATCTAAAATTAGTGAAACTGCAATTGCGCCAAAAGTTAGCACCACATCACCTGAAATTGGTGAAAATGCGATCACACCAAAAATAACCGCTACATCACCTGAAGTTGGTGAAACTGCGATCGCACCAAAAATAACCGCTACATCGCCTGAGATTGGTGAAGTACCAAAAATTAGCACCACATCACCTGAAATTAGTGAAACTGCGATCGCACCAAAAATAACTGCTACATCGCCTGAGATTGGTGAAGTACCAAAAATTAGCACCACATCACCTGAAATTAGTGAAACTGCGATCGCGCCAAAAATTAGCACCACATCACCTGAAATTGGTGAAGTACCAAAAATTAGTGCTACATCGCCTGAAATTGGTGAAACTGCGATCGCGCCAAAAATTAGCACCACATCACCTGAAATTGGTGAAGTACCAAAAGTTAACGCCACATCACCTGAGATAGGTGAAACTGCGATCGCACCAAAAATTCCCGCTACATCAACTGAGATAGGTGAAACTGGAATTGCACCAAAAATTCCCGCTACATCGCCTGAGATTGGTGAAGTACCAAAAATTACTGCAACATCGCCTGAAATTAGTGAAACTGCGATCGCACAAAAAGTTAGCGCCACATCACCTGAAATTGGTGAAGTACCAAAAATTAGTGCTACATCGCCTGAAATTGGTGAAACTGCAATTGCACCAAAAGTTAGCGCCACATCACCTGAGATAGGTGAAACTGCGATCGCACCAAAAGTTAGCACCACATCACCTGAGATTGGTGAAGTACCAAAAATAACAGCCACATCGCCTGAAATTGGTGAAGTACCAAAAATAACAGCCACATCGCCTGAAATTAGTGAAACTGCAATTGCACCAAAAGTTAGCGCCACATCACCTGAGATAGGTGAAACTGCGATCACACCAAAAATTCCCGCTACATCGCCTGAGATTGGTGAAGTACCAAAAATTACTGCAACATCACCTGAAATTAGTGAAACTGCGATCGCACCAAAAATTCCCGCTACATCGCCTGAGATTGGTGAAGTACCAAAAATTAGTGCTACATCGCCTGAAATTGGTGAAACTGCGATCGCACCAAAAGTTAGCGCCACATCACCTGAGATTGGTGAAGTACCAAAAATTAGTGCTACATCGCCTGAAATTGGTGAAACTGCGATCGCGCCAAAAGTTAGCACCACATCATCTGAGATAGGTGAAACTGCGATCGCGCCACAAGTTAGCGCCACATCACCTGAGATTGGTGAAGTACCCAAAATAACAGCCACATCGCCTGAGATAGGTGAAACTGCAATTGCGTCAAAAGTTACCGCCACATCGCCTGAAATTGGTGAAACTGCGATCGCACCAAAAGTTAGCACCACATCACCTGAGATTGGTGAAGTACCAAAAGTTAGCACCACATCACCTGAAATTGGTGAAGTACCAAAAATAACAGCCACATCGCCTGAAATTAGTGAAACTGCAATTGCACCAAAAGTTAGCGCCACATCACCTGAGATAGGTGAAACTGCGATCACACCAAAAATTCCCGCTACATCGCCTGAGATTGGTGAAGTACCAAAAATTACTGCAACATCACCTGAAATTAGTGAAACTGCGATCGCACCACAAGTTAGCACCACATCACCTAAAATTGGTGAAACTGCGATCGCGCCAAAAGTTAGCACCACATCACCTGAAATTGGTAAAACTGCGATCGCGCCAAAAGTTAGCACCACATCACCTGAAATTGGTGAAACTGCGATCGCACCAAAAGTGACTGCAACATCATCTGAAATTGGTGAAACTGCGATCGCGCCAAAAGTTAGCACTACATCATCTGAAATTGGTGAAACTGCAATCGCAGCACAAGTTAGCGCCACATCACCTGAAATTGGTAAAACTGCGATCGCGCCAAAAGTTAGCACCACATCACCTGAAATTGGTAAAACTGCGATCGCGCCAAAAGTTAGC
>NZ_JBALDF010000050.1:0-67015 GCF_036917275.1 Nostoc sp. | reverse complement strand
AGTTGCTTCAAGTCGGCAGAGCCGCCCAACGCACTGCCTCGTCTTGGCGGTTCGATAAATTAAGCGAAGTTGGCAATTTTTGCGTAAGTCCTATTCTTAAAGAAGTCGGGGATCTGGACACCGCAAATTTGAACGAAATTCAGATAGGATTACTATAGAATCAGGAGTCTAATTTATAATTCATAACTGATTTTGGCGACAAATTCCAAATGCTGAAGTGTAGGCGTGTAAGAAGGTTCTGCCACCAACAGGGCCGATTTCACCACCACAGAAAAAGCCGACTACAGGAATATCGTTAATGTAGCGCTGAAATAGTTCAGAATCGAAATTGGGTTTACCATACAGTCCTTCACCTCGCCCCAGACAGGCAAACATCAAGGCAGCTACGGCAGAGGGTTCAGAGTCTCGTTGGTGTTGATAACTTTGGAGGAGTAATTCTAGGTCTTCAGCAGAGGCTTGGGCATCGCGTAGGTGGAATTGCAGCCTTTGACCAGGACGGACGCGATCGCCTATTGCGATCGCCCCAGCTGTTGGATCGACCCCAAGAATACCACGAATTAAAAAGTCTCCTTGCTGCAAAGCTAGCTTAAATTCATCCATTGCCACACCAACAAACAGAGAGTGCTGTGCTAAAGTCCGTTCTTCTTCGCTGAGACTGGCAATTAAATCTCGCAACACCATCAAAGGGACTTTATCATCTAACTCCAGAATAATATTGCGATCGGCTTTTGTGACTTGCAATGGTTTGCCAATCGGTCGGCATCCTTGGGCTACAATCGTTTCCAAAACAATATTGCCAGTCAAAGCTATACCAACAGTCCCCTCGCGATACAGGTTTTGGTGTTCGTCAGCATCGTTACAAAATAGGGCAACACGACCACCCATACCCCCACCACTAGCTTGTCCCCCCACTATCACCGATCCTGGATAAGCAAAATCTAGTCCCTGCAACAAATTGTTGATTCCAGAGGCGAAAGAACTAGACAGCAAGATGAACTGGGGTGTTGGTGATACTGGCACACCGATCAAATCAACCCAAGCATCTGGTGAACTGTCTAAGTCAGGTAATTCTTCAGCAACAATATGAAAGACTTGAACCTTCACTCCTGGAAGGTGTGCTAAAGTCAAGCTGATAGCTGGTTCAGTTTCCAGTTCTTGGGTTTCTCCGCTAACTGTCGTCCCAATCACACCTCCACCACTACAGCCAATTAGCACTGGCACAGAAAGTTTTTCGGCTAACAACGGTAACAATCGGGAATACTCACTCGCAAAAGCAGACGAAATGAATACCAGTCCTAGATCCGCAGGTGCTGTTAATGATGAGACAGCTCGTTCCACCACATCTGTAATAGCGGCTTCCAAAGAATGACGGGTTGATAGGGCGTTTGCCCACTGCATTTGGTCTGCCATGAGTTTTGAGCTTCTTTCTCTTTTTAGGCTAGTAGGTTTTGATTTTTTCTTTTGGGAAGAATTGCATTTTACAAGAATTAGCCCCAGCCCTTTGTCTCCTCCATCCCAAGAAGCTGGGGTTGTCATTCCCTAATAGATGCATCTAAATATATTGTATGATTGTTTATCTTTAGTACTGATTCCACAAAATCTTAAAAAATTAAAGATGAATGCATTATAGACGCGGCAGTTTCCTGTATTGGTTATAAATCAATAAGCTAAAATACTAACTTATGAGCTAAATGGTTAGAATGGTTAGTAATCAAGCCAAAATCTGCCATTTCTAAATTTTTTCTATACTGGTATTAACAACACACAACGAGACTAAATCAATGACTAACATCCAAGAAACAACAAAGAGCGGTATCGAAGACAAAATTCAAGAAGAAGTCGAACAAGCGCGTACTGTTTGTGACGTTAGCGGTAGCAACTCACCAGAGTGTGCTGCTGCTTGGGATGCAGTAGAAGAATTGCAAGCCGAAGCTTCCCACAAACGTCAAAGCAAGCCAAAAAACTCTCTTGAACAGTATTGTGATGACAACCCAGATGCAATTGAATGCCGGGTTTACGACGACTAGAAATTCAAGCAAGTGAATTTTCTGTTCATTTGGTCAGCAAGCAACCAGGATTTACTTACTCAAATGTCGCACTTTCACCTCACTCCCGCCTAAAATCCTACTCTCCCTCTTTGATCATTTTTTCCAACGGGTGGAAAATTGGTGAAATATCTGAAGTTAGGGATGTATAAGAGTTAAACTTTGAGAGTTTTTTTATCTTATAAGGAAACCTTTATACCCAAAAAAGTTGGGGGTTTGTCTGGGAGTGCCGAGTTTGTAGTTGAGTTGGTGGGTAGGTTTTGAACAGACTCCCTGATGCTACTACAGGTAGGTGCAAAATCTAAGTTGAGGATCTTTGAGTTGCTTGTTTTTTGCTAAATACAGAGATTAAGGAAAGTGAATTGAGCGTTTTACCATGTAATACCTTTTCCAAAAATCTTTGTAACAAATGAATTGGCTGTAGGGGCGTACACATGTATGCCCCTACAAACGTATTTATAGTATAAATTTCGTGAAATGGTATGAGTTGGGTGAAATTAAATATAAAATATCATTGCGTTGGCGTAAGCCTTCCTGTAGAGTACGTAACGCAGTGGAGTGTTAGCGTAGTGTCTTGTAGAGTTGCAATCGCAAAAACTGAGATTGCAACTCTACAAGACGCTACCGCGAATACTTCGTAGCCTTCTCCTGGCAGAGACGCACTCGCGTATGGGTTCTCCAAAGGAGTACGCAATGACAAACTATTCTTAATAGGACTTACGCAAAAATTGCCAAAAAGCTTAATTTATCGTAGATACGTAGTGGCTTGCCGCAGGCTTCCGCCAACGCCAACGCGCAGCGTCTCGTAGAGAAAAGAAGAATCGTAGAGTGTACGTAAGTCCTATTATATTTATTTAGATCCATCTACTTATAAGTTAGGGAGCCACTTACTTGTACAAAGAAGTTAGAGCGCAGTCTTGAGGCAAGACACTGAGCTTTGTGCTTTGATTAAACTGTTATCTAATATAGATAGACTACTAGCTAGCTAATAGCTTACAGGTTTATCAGTTATGGATAGTTGCTCTTGGTTAAAAATGTTTTATTTAGCGTTTGAGAAAAACAATGAATTATAGTATTTGGTTTCGCCCTTTCGTCTGGATTGATTACCGACTGGCAGTATTATTCCTGGTAATTATTCCGCTAATTCTTCTGATTTGGGCATTTGTGCAAAAAACAGAAAGCATACAACGCTTATTGAGTATATACTGGCGGGTATCAAGCTTAGTGGCAATCACGATTTACTTAATGATTGCCCAGTATCCAGTTAGTTTTATTTCTGGGTTGATAGCTCGGATTTTGATCCCAATTTCGCTGTGGTTCTGGGTGGATCTCAACGATGAAATTGAGTATCAAACCAGTGGCTCTTTAAAATTTATTTTTACCTCTTGGCGCTGGGCTACAACTGTTTATTGTATTTTGGGGACACTAGCCTTTATCCCTTTTTTGGGTTGTGCTTTTTCTGGCAATATGCTTAAGACTCCAAATTGTAGCGTCTGGTTCGAGGCTCCGTTGCTATTCAAAGAATATTTTCATGCTAATAGCAAAGCTGAATTTTTAGGTTTTCTTGGCATAATTAGTTTAGTAATTTATGTGCTTTACTTAAGCTATTTTGTTTTGATTAAGCTGGGCAAGCAGGGACGTTCAGCCACACCACAGTAACCGTCGCCCCACCGTACCCCTACTATTAAAAAAATGAATTCCATTGGCAAGCGACTGGAACAATACACCGCTAAACGCTCCCAAGAAGTCCTACTTGTAACGGTGGAAATTGCTGATGAACAAGATACAATTGCTATTTTCAAAGGCTTTTCCAGTTCTTTGATGCGTCCAACGGCATTTGATGCAGATGTACCAGTTCTACCAGATGGGGCAAACATCCTCAATATTGACCGAGTAGCCAGTCCTTACAATCCTGAAGCACCCCGTTATATTCAACAAGGAATCTCTTGGGAAGCTATAGAAGCTTTATTATCAGAAGTGGGAGTGTAACTGTATTAATTGGGCAGTTATGCGGAACTGCTAAAATGGACAGCAGGTGGTGTAATTAACTAAAATACCTACTGCTGCTCAGGTAGCAAGTTTGTATAATATTAGCTATCAACTGACGTATATCATGCTTCAGCCCATATACCTGATTTGCATTGATAATCGGACTCGTAATGTATACATCCTTGCTGGGTATGACGAAGAGATTGAATTCCAAATTTTACCCAACGGAGAGTTGTCTGATGAGCCAAATTAATTACGATTCAATGTCTGATATTGAATTGAAACAGTATTTTCTCAAGCATCGCGGTGATCAAGCTGCTTTTCAAGCATACTTGGACAGGATTAATCAGCGTCCGCGTAGGATTGTTGCAAGCCCCGATGATCCCGATTTTGATCAGAAGGTTCAAGCAGCGATTCGCCAAAAGCTAGAAGCAGCAAGAAGCAGTAGTTAACCCTCGATTTTTCAGTAGGGGCATAATCTTTAAACTGTCTGCTGGTATCAATACCAAATTAATACCCACTTAAAAATATTATGCAAATGTTTAGCAATGCAGTTATACAAATATCTTGTTAGTTAGAATTAAAGTACATTGTTTGTATCTAAGCCTTATCAATAAAGCTTCAAGTTTGATCTTATGGGTAATGAGATATTTAGAAATAGACTGAATAACATAATTAAGCAATGCATCTCCGAGGCTCAGGATTGCATAAAATTGGAGCATCATGGAATGGCTGGGAACGTGCGCCAAATCTTGATTGAGAAGCTTCTTGTTCCACTTCTTCCAGAAGGTGTTCACATCGGAAGCGGTAAAGTTACTGACTCAAGTGGGAACTTGTCTTCAGAAACCGATATCATCATCTACGATAGACGTACAGTGCCGCCTATTCTCTATGATGAAAAGATCGGTGTATTCCCTATTGAAACCATTTATTACGTTATAGAAATAAAAACGACTTTAACAAAGAGCGAGTTTGACAAGTCGATTCGGAATGGGCAGAAGTTACGCTCTCTTCGCGGTCCACAACCTCATTCAGCACTCTTTGCTTTTAACTCTGATTTGAAGAACTCAAAAGACTCGGATCGTTTTATTCAAGCACAGAAGGATATGCTCGTTCCGCTTCCAATCAATATCTTTTGTGTCGTTGGTAGAGAATATGGTTTTTGGGATCATGTTTGGAAGGTTCTTCCTGATACAGATAATAACGATGTCATCGTAGGATTTTTAGTCGGAATCATAAATACTGTTGTGAAAGCTATACATTTACGTCAGCCAAGTCTTGACCCAGGTTGGTACTTCTACCCAGGTTATGATCCGTTTTGATAGGTTATCACGCCAGAGAAACTGGTTATCATGCTCATATCTACTGCAAGTTGCAAGCGAGAATTGTGATGCAGCGGACTGAAGAAAGCCGCTGGTGCTGAATTCAAGGTTGTTTGCCGCCGCTGATTGGGAACGTTATCCTGAAGGAAGCAAACTACAGTTGGGATCTAAATTCCCGTCTGAAACTGTCTTGTCTAAGAGAGGCTACGCGAACAATTTTGAAGAATTATTTTGACTTTTGAATTTAAAAAATGTCCTGTTCTGGATACACACTCCCGGTATTTGCGTGCGCTGCTGCTGTTGCAGCTTTACATTGGTTACACGATCGCCAACCCCTAACTTTAGCCTCTGTAGATTTACTTGAACCCGCTCAAATCGCAGAAATCCCCATTCAACAGGTAGCAGGACTATCTAGTAATACAGCTTTAGCAATCACCCGCAGCGATCCTGGTGATAATCTCGATTTGACTAAAGATACACCGATTTGGGCATTGGTGGAATGGGGAGGGGGAAATGAGGAGACAGTAATTATTAAAGGAGGAGAAGGAATTGGCAGACAGATGAATGCTGATGACAAGCCTGCTATTTATGCTTATGCTCAAAGGCTCTTAAAAGAAAACTTGCAACGGATGCTAGCACCGGGGCAAAAAATCACGGTGACAATTATTTTACCCGAAGGAAGATCGCTTGCTGTTCGCACTTCAAATTCTGCTTTTGGTGTGGTTGAAGGACTTTCTCTTTTAGGCACAACCGGCATTTCTCAACCCTTGAGTACACCAGATCAGCTTGCAGTTTTTCGGGCTGAATTACAAAATAAAGCTAGTCGTTTTGAAAGTTTAGTATTCTGTATCGGGGAGAATGGCCTAGATTTGGCGCGTAAACTAGGGATTAATCCTGAACAATTGGTCAAAACTGCTAACTGGCTCGGCCCAATGTTAGTAGAAGCTGATGTGCTAGGTGTGAAAGAAATCTTATTATTTGGCTATCACGGTAAGCTGATGAAACTGGCTGGAGGGATTTTTCACACCCATCACTACTTGGCTGATGGACGCAGAGAAATTTTGGCATCGCACTGTGCGATCGCTGGTTTAAAATCACCAGATATCCAAGCTGTGTTTAACAGTGCGACTGCGGAAGCTGCACTAACATATCTAAAATCGCTAGATGCTTCCACAGAAAGTGATTGGGTAAATCAAGTTTACACTGCGATCGCCGAAACCATCGATGTTCGTTCTCAAGAATACATCCAAAGCCATAGTGAAAGCACCACAGGAGTAACAGTCTGTGGCTCTATCCTCTTTGATCGCGATCGCAAAATTATCGTGAAGAGTAAAACTGCTGGTCTGTTGATGGGAAAATTATGTTAATTTATTATGAATAATCGTAAACAATCCAAATAGATAATCTTTTAAGTAACCACTCTAGGGTAGATTTATCGTTTTCATACCATCTCCGCCTCCGGGACTAGACAAACGCACATAACCTCGCGTTTGTCTAGGGCTTCTGTACCATTATCAGCCTATGCAGGCTGAATAATAGCATCACCATAGACCACAAAGCATCTACTTATCCTTAACAGATATAACATTTCCGTCATGAATACAGCGGTGATACCAACAGAACAAGCCCCCCAAACATTGGAAGATTTTGGGCGGCTTGATCGTCAATTGATTGTAATTCTGGACTTCGGCTCTCAATATTCTGAGTTGATTGCCCGGCGCATCCGCGAGACTCAAGTATACTCTGAAGTTTTGTCCTATCGCACTTCTTCAGCACATTTGCGCCAACTCAATCCTAAGGGAATCATCCTCTCCGGTGGCCCGAGTTCGGTTTATGGTGATAAATCTCCCCATTGTGACCCAGAAATCTGGAATTTGGGAATACCCATTTTGGGTGTTTGCTATGGGATGCAGCTAATGGTAAATCAACTCGGTGGGGAAGTCGTAAAGGCTGACCGAGGTGAGTACGGCAAAGCATCATTATATATTGATGATCCCACAGATTTGCTCACTAATGTCGAAGATGGCATCACTATGTGGATGAGTCATGGAGACTCAGTTATCCAGATGCCGTCAGGGTTTGAATTGCTGGCACATACAGAAAATACTCCCTGTGCTGCCATTGCCGACCACGAAAAGAAACTTTACGGCGTTCAATTCCATCCAGAGGTGGTACATTCTCTTGGCGGAATAGCATTAATTCGTAATTTTGTCTACCATATCTGCGATTGCGAACCCACTTGGACAACAGCGGCTTTTGTCGAAGAAGCAATTGGGGAAATTCGCACCAGAGTTGGCGATAAGCGGGTGCTGTTAGCGCTATCTGGGGGAGTGGATTCTTCTACTCTGGCCTTCTTGCTGTATAAAGCGATTGGTGAGAAACTAACTTGCGTATTTATCGATCAAGGCTTTATGCGAAAGTATGAGCCAGAGCGATTGGTAAAGTTGTTCCAAGAACAGTTTCACATTCCTGTAGAGTATGTTAATGCTCGCGATCGCTTTTTAGCTACAATTGCCAATATTACAGATCCTGAAGAAAAACGCCGCCGCATCGGACACGAATTTATCAGCGTATTTGAGGAAACATCCAAGCGCCTCGGCCACTTTGACTATCTGGCTCAAGGGACTCTTTATCCAGATGTGATCGAATCTGCTGACACCAACGTTGATCCCCAAACTGGTGAGCGGGTAGCGGTCAAAATTAAGAGTCATCACAATGTTGGCGGTTTGCCCAAAGACTTAAGATTTAAATTAGTGGAACCACTGCGGAAACTATTTAAAGATGAAGTCCGCAAAGTTGGGCGTTCCATTGGTTTACCAGAAGAAATTGTCCAACGGCAACCTTTTCCTGGCCCTGGTTTGGCAATTCGTATCCTGGGGGAAGTCACATCTGAACGGTTAAATATTTTGCGCGATGCTGATTTGATTGTCCGGCAAGAAATTAACCAACGCGGTATGTATCATGATTTCTGGCAAGCATTTGCTGTCTTGCTGCCAATTCGTAGTGTTGGCGTTATGGGGGATCAGCGTACCTACGCTTACCCCATCGTCTTGCGAATTGTGACCAGTGAAGATGGCATGACTGCTGATTGGGCCAGAGTCCCTTACGATGTCCTAGAAGTGATTTCCACTCGGATTGTGAATGAAGTGAAAGGGGTGAATCGGGTGGTTTATGACATCACCTCTAAGCCACCTGGAACCATTGAATGGGAGTAATCAAGTTTTGAGTTTACTTAACTAAAAGCTGCTCACCGAATTTACGATGTTTAAATTTTGGATTTTGGAATTGAAAGATTCAAAATTCAAAATTTAAAAAGTCTGTTCGCGCAGCATCCGCACCAGGAGCAAGCGAACGAGACGCTTCCTTTTTTTAGCGATCGCAAAACTTTTCGGTCTACTGAAAGTCATTCCTGCTATCTGCAAAACGGGTACTTACAGCGCCGTACCAAGGCAACAACAATGGACTGACACGAAGTGAGATAACTGTGGGAATATAGGATAGAGACAAATTTACCCTCTCTTTCCTCGAAGAATGAGCATCTGTTGAGCATCGCTGCTGAGTACGAAAACATACTAATTATTTATATTAAATACTGAAATTATTAAGAATGAGTATTGCATGAGCATTTTTTGAAAATTCAAGGCTGAAAGTATTGATTTTTCGTAGTCAGATGCTGATTTTATTTACAGCAGGTTTATTATTTTGGTCGAGCATATCTTCGCTCTTACCAACTCTACCGCTTTACATCGATGATGTGGGCGCAAGCAAACAAGAAATTGGGATTGTGATGGGCAGTTTAGCCATTGGGTTATTGCTATCTCGCCCGACGCTGGGACGGTTAGCCGATGAACGTGGTCGAAAAATTGTCTTGGTGATTGGTACGATAGTAGCTGCGATCGCACCCTTTGGTTACTTGGCAACCCAATCAATTCCGCTGTTGATTCTGGTGCGGATTTTTCACGGTATTAGCATTGCCGCTTTTACCACTGGCTACAGTGCCTTAATCGCGGATTTAGCTACTAATGAAACTCGTGGTGAAATCATTGGTTACATGAGCCTGACAACTCCCCTTGGTTTAGCAATTGGCCCTGCCTTGGGAGGGTATTTAGAAGCTACAAGTGGTTACGGGATATTATTTTTGTTATCCGCTGAATTGGGTTTTGTTGCCCTTTTGGGGATTGTCCAAGTCACTAATCCCCCAATGCAAACACAGGAGCAAACTGAGGCAAATAATCCCAACTTTTGGCAAATTTTGGCTAGTCCACGGGTGAGAGTTCCAACTATAGTTATGTCGTTGGTTGGTTTATCCCTCGGTGCTGTACATACCTTTGTGTCGTTGTTCCTCAAATCCACTCAGGTGGACTTCAATGGCGGACTGTTTTTTACAGCTGGGGCAATTTCTAGTTTTAGTATCAGGGTGTTTGCTGGTAAGGCAAGCGATCGCTTTGGTCGTGGTTTGTTTATCACCTTTGGGATTTTTTGCTACGTTTTAGCCTTAATACTGCTGTGGCAGGCAGACAGCACGATCTTTTTCTTACTGGCTGCGATCGCTGAAGGTAGTGGTGGTGGTACACTCATCTCGATGATGATCACTATGATGGCAGACCGCTCCCTGCCGCAAGAACGGGGGCAAGTTTTTGCTATATGCATAGCTGGACTTGACCTGGGGATTGCGATCGCAGCTCCTCTTCTGGGTACAATAGCCGATCAAGTAGGCTACCGCAATATGTTTGGCTACGGTGCTGTGATCACTTCTGTTGCACTTGTGATCTTCCTCACCCAGTCGAGCAAAAACCTATCTAGCTCGCTGCGCTTTGCACTAGGTCGCGCTCCAGATGCCTACGCCTTGAACAACTTAAAAGTTAGGAGTGAGGAACTTTAATTTCTCACTCCTAACTTTTAAAAACGGGCGAGGAGGGATTCGAACCCCCGACACCGTGGTCCGTAGCCACGTGCTCTAGTCCACTGAGCTACACGCCCTCACCGACAATCTATATTAACACGTTCTAACTAAATCATGCAAGATATTTCATCTAATTTTGCCAACTTAACCCATTTAGATCGCCAAGGACAGGCACAGATGGTGGATGTGTCTGACAAAGCACCCACCGTCCGCCAAGCAGTAGCCGCTGCTAATGTGCGGATGCTGCCTACAACCTTCGCTGCCATTCAAGCCGGAAATGTGCCAAAAGGAGATGTATTAGCAACTGCAAGATTGGCTGGGATTATGGCAGCCAAGCAAACAGCCACTTTAATTCCTCTGTGTCATCCGTTGCCTTTGCAAAAAATCGCGGTTGAGATTATACCCGATCCGCAACTACCTGGTTATCAAATTCAAGCCACAGTCAAAACAAAAGCTGAAACTGGTGTAGAGATGGAAGCCTTAACTGCCGTTTCTGTGGCTGCCCTGACTTTATATGATATGGCAAAAGCCTTAGAAAAGTCGATTCAAATTGAATCGATTCGTTTAATAAGTAAGAGTGGCGGTAAATCAGCAGATTACTCTTTGCCAGAGCAATAACCTAGTACCGCAAGGCGGAAGTCAAAAGTCAAAAGTCAAAAGAATTGTATTCCGGGCTTTTGTGCCATTTTGAACACGCCGATAAAAGAGACTAGCATCGGCAAGTCATTCGATTTAGAGATAATTGGATTACTCACAAAAGCAGTCACGTACCGATCTCTGCCATCAAAAAAGGTTCCTGCCAGAGCGATGTGCAGGCTAAGGCGATCGCAGTTTTTCTTTGCATCAATCCTAAAGAAATAAGAATTACTGGGCTGACAAGTTCTATTTATAAAGATTTCAGCCTGTTAATGCTGCTCAGGGTTATCAAGTATGACCGACTAGCCACACTTTTGACATAGGCTTGCAATACCTTTGTCATTTAGATAGGTTTTACTAAACCTTACGCTGATGTCAATATAAGTAATTTTCATGAATGAAACCGAAATAGCTGGCTCAGGATGCTGGTACGGCTCATACTGAGTCTCATTCATTTTTTAGATTGTGCGAAATATATTTTAATGGGGAGTGACAAATGCTATCCAGATTTTCACGTGTTTTCAACGATAGTTCCAGAAACGTTAGACGTAAAGTGATCAATATTTATGCGTTCCTGATTAGCGTGAATATTTTAGTCTGGGTAGTTGCCCTGATTGCATTCCATCGCTACCCCCTTCTACTTGGCACTGCCGTATTAGCTTATAGCTTCGGTCTACGTCATGCTGTAGATGCCGATCACATCGCCGCGATTGACAATGTTACCCGTAAATTGATGCAGGAGAACAAACGACCTGTTGCTGTTGGGTTTTTCTTCTCTTTAGGTCATTCCACCGTTGTAATTGCCGCCTCTATTGCGATCGCCTTAACCACTACAACCATCCATAACGACTTTCCCAGTTTTGAAAAGGTTGGAGGACTAATTAGCAGTACCGTTTCTGCACTTTTCCTACTAGCAATTGCAGCAATTAATATGGTCGTGCTATGGGATGTTTATAAGACCTTCCAAACTGTCAAGCGAGGCGGAATCTACGACGAGCAATCTTTAGATGAATTTTTGAACCAACGTGGGCTACTCGGTCGCATCTTCCGTCCTTTATTTCGGTTAATAGATAGTAGCTGGAAAATGTTTCCTTTAGGTTTCCTCTTTGGCTTAGGCTTCGACACGGCGACAGAGGTAGCACTGCTAGGGATTTCTGCCAATCAAGCAGCTAAAGGTTTGCCGATCTGGTCAATCCTATTGTTTCCAGCTTTGTTCACCGCAGGTATGTCCCTGATTGACACCACTGACGGCATTTTAATGCTTGGTGCTTATGGCTGGGCTTACGTCAAACCAATCCGCAAGCTTTACTACAACATGACCATCACCCTTGTTTCTGTACTAGTTGCTGTGGTCATTGGCGGAATTGAGGCGCTGAACATTATTGGTGATCAGTTACAACTGAAAAGTCCGTTTTGGGATTTCATTAGTCAATTAGGTGATAACTTTGGCACAATTGGTTACTTAATTATTGCCATCTTTGTATTCAGTTGGTTACTTTCGACCATCATCTACAAAGTCAATAAGTATGATGAGTTGGAAGTCACTAGTGCTACACCGGTTAAAAACAGGAAGAATAGGCATTGAGCCTATATGCGCGACATAAATGCCCTAAAAACCTTAGAATGAGTAGGGTGTATTAAAATCTGTAACAAATATTTATGCCTCCTCGTTGGCCTCGCGAACCCGATCGCAAAGACCCTGATTACCGCAAGATAGATGACCGGATGAATTTTGCCATCCATGTGGCGATCGCTGCTAGTATTAATTCTGGCTTGTGGTTTTTCCACATCTTGAAAGGCACTACCTGGGAGTGGCTGCCTGGGGTGACTTTAACTTGGACAGGAATATTGTTAGTACATCTAATTTATATTGCTGCGATCGCCAACTACAGTGATCCATCTAAATCCATCTGAAGACGGACTCCTGATGCTGGGGCGATTGTAACCTGTGGTAGTAGATTAGCTTGTTAATTGAGTGATAATGTAAAAAAGCCTGAGATTTCGCGCTCTTTCTCAATGTAGGGTTATTTTTATGGCTAAGACTAACACCACAGAACTACTGGAAGCCCTAGCAGCTGAAATTGGCGAAAATGTCTACATAGACATTGCCAAATGGCATCTTTATTTATCTAATGCCAAGCTGCATACCCTTGTTGCTGAACAGTTATATCCCTTAATTACTTCCAACAATGTAAATGAAGACCAAGTTATAAAAGTCTTGAAATCAATTCCAGTAAAAATTGGTGGAGGTAAAAGCGAACTTCCTTTAATCGATTTACTACCACTGCAATCCCAGGTCACTTTAGTAGATATTTTAGAAAAATATCAACGCGAAATATAATCGTTCAAACTAAGATTATTTAAATTAGATAATTTGTTCGGTGAGCATTTCCTAATGCAATTTGAGATTGAAGGTGCTGAATTAAAGATTTTTCTACCGCATCAATTTTATAAAAATAAAAACTACAGATGCACATAAATGATGTCTAATCTATGTATGTCTGATAAAAATTCCTTTAACCATTAAGGAATCTCGACGTTCTAAATGGGTTAAGATGTGAGCGAGTTGATATTGAGACTTGCTTTAAACTTTCATACAAACTTATTGAGGCAATTTCTATGCTTTTACAAGTCAAAGATAGTGGCGAATTGGTAAAAATTGTTGAAATTCAGGAATTACTTGACCCGAATACTGATGTTGTTCAGGCAAAAGACCAAGAAGGTCAAGAAGAACAGCAACCTGAAACTTTTAAGAAAGAAAATCTCGTATTTCCTTCAGGTGAAGTTTTACCACGCTGTTGGTTAGATGCTGACTATAGACATGACAACGCTTAATAATTTTAAAATCAGATAATTGGTAATAGGAGTAAACTGATTCCCTAATTATCAAGCCATAGATCCCCGACTTCTCAAAGAAGTCGGGGATCTGCTATATATAATTATGTGCCAGATGATGACGCAGCTTTTTCTTCTACCGTCACCGCTTCCTTCTCCTGAAACTTCGGAAAAAATGTCTTAGTAATCCAGCTAGTTAAGATGTGAGACAGTAATCCCAAAGGGCCAGCAAAGAAACACAGTGCAAGGGAGTGAATTGTCCAAATACCTGTTTTTTGCCCTTCCCAATAAATCCAGCGACCGACGAATAAATCCATCACTAAAAAATGAATCCAACCCGTTGCAGCAGCTGTTTCATCTGCAAAAAATCGTGCAATATCAGCTAATTGGGGATTCGATAAAGCTTGGGCATTTTCTGGCGTAATGCTGTTGATAAACAAATATAAATACGCCCCAGCTAACAGCACAAAAGGTAGATATGATGACATTATCTGCCGTGTCACCTTCCAATTTGGCAATAAAATCATCAATGTCCAAAAAGGCAATACAAAAAGATTGGCGACGTTAAATAGTTGAGAGATTGTCATATTGTTGTAAGGTAAGAAATTAAAAATTATCAGTTAGGAATAGGATTTACGCAAAAATTGCCAACTTCGCTTAATTTATCGAACCGCCAAGACGAGGCAGTGCGTTGGGCGGCTCTGCCGACTTGAAGCAACTGCCGTGCCAAGAGCGCCGAGAATTCGTAGAGTGTGCGTAAGTCCTAAGGAATTAAGAATGTTGTCTTCGACTACGGCTTGAAATCCTCATAATATAGATGCGTCAAGTTGAGAACGTAGGCGTAGCTCTCCACAATCTTCACTACTCTAGGCAATTCTTGTTTAATCAATTCCTCAACTCTGGCTTTTGTTTGGGTATCTACCAAGTCAATTTTATTCAATACCACCAAATCGGCACAAGCAAGTTGGTCTTCAAACAGTTCTTGCAAAAATGTTTCATGTTCTAGATTATCATCTGTTTGCCCCTGGGCTGCGATCGCGCAAACCACCGCAGGCATCGCCGAGCTACCCTTAAGCCCCAACCATCAACGTTTCAGGGGCAATTATTTCGGAAACAACCATCGCCCAAACGCTTAAAATTCCTGCAATCAATAGTGATGCAAGCGTCCAAAACACAAACAGGATGTCTCAGGTAACATCTGTATCTCCGTTTTCAGATGTGCAGCCAACTGATTGGGCATTTGGCGCACTCCAGTCTTTAGTTGAGCGTTAAAGTCGGCGAGTTTTTTATCCTCCTAATCAGCAATGCAGATATGAAAGCTAAAAAACTCTCCCACTGCTAAGAGGACAGAGAGAGCCGAGACAAATCCAAAATCGTTCGACTGAGCGATCGCGCCGTACCACTTCTCTACGAGACGCTCCGCGAACGTGGAAGCAAGCTACGCGTAGCGTTCCGCAGGAAAGTCTAAAATCCAAAATTGAGTCACTCCAATAGAGAAGGCGGCAATTACAGCCAAGGATGGCGTGGGGGGTAAACACCATTGAGGAAGTAGTTGCCAACAGCGTAGTATTTCCAACGCACGGGATCGTGGAGTGTGTGAGCGCGGGCATTTCGCCAGTGGCGATTGTAGTTGAATTGCTCCAATGTGGACTTAGTACCTGCTAATTCAAATAACTTGTTGGTAGCCAGTAGTGATGCTTCGGTGGCTAAGGCTTTGGCTTCAGCAACTGCGATCGATGCTTCAACTACTTTGAGTTCTTCTAAACCTGACTCGTTGGCGATGTCGATAAATTTACCCGCACGTCGCAGCAATGCTTCAGCAGCGTGAACCTGAATTTGGACATTGCCTAAGTTATAGAGCGTTAGCGGGTCTTCATATCCTTTTTCTAAATTGCTGTCAACCCAAGGGCGGGTATGGTTGCGGACAAAGTAGATGGTGTCACGGACTGCGGCTTTGGCAATCCCCACGTCTACGGCGGCTTGGATGATTTGGGCGATCGCACCCATTGGTGTTGCCCTCTCAAAGGCTAAGTAGTGCGGAATCACGTGTTCTGCCTTAACTTTCACATTTTCAATAATGCTAGTGCCGCTGGCGGTGGTACGCTGTCCCAAGCTCGTCCAGTCATCGAGTAGGGTCAATCCTGGGGCATCCCGTTCAACAAATGCCACCACTGTTTTACCATCTGGATTACTGGCAATCACGGGAACCCAATGTGCCAGTAGTGCCCCAGCAGAGTAGTATTTGCGTCCATTGAGTACGAAGTCAGAACCATCTGGTTCTAATTTTGTCTGGACATCAGTAACAGACTTAGTGCCAATTTCCGAGAAGGCGTTACCGAACCGCTTGCCTTGTAGAGCCAAATCAAAGAAGAACTTCTTCTGCTCATCTGTGCCATCTAAGCGAACTGCTTCCACCATATAGAGGTGGTTTTGAGGAATTTGACCGAGGCTAGAGTCGGCTTCGGAGATGATTTTAATTACTTCTGCCAGGGTGGCACTCGATACAAAAGCACCGCCATACTCTTTCGGGACTGTAATCCCCCACAATCCACTCTGGGAGAACTTTTCTACTTCTTCAGCAGGAAGACGCCGATTTTGGTCGCGCTCTGAGTCTCCCTTGGCAAACTCAGCTGCTAGTTCGTGAGCGATCGCGATCGCTTCTTGGTCATCCCGAATAATATGCGCCTTCTGTTCTCTATTAATTATTGATGTCATGATATAATTCCTTGTTGATTGTGATTAAATTAGGACTTAGGCACACTCTACGAACTCTTGGCGTTCTTGGCACGGCAGTTGCTTCAAGTCGGCAGAGCCGCCCAACGCACTGCCTCGTCTTGGCGGTTCGACAGATTAAGCTTTTGGGCGATTTTTGCGTAAGTCCTATAAATAACTGACAACGGAAAAACGAACCATTCCCACCACAAAGCAGGACACTTGCGGCTTAAGCAAAGTCTCCGTGACACGGAGGAATTAGAGTTTGAAAGTTATATTGCGTAACTTCTAACAGATTGAATCTGAATTTTTGTCGGCAGAGCCTTAACCATTGAACGATTTACCAGTTAAAGCCCGGATAAATTACACAACTACTTGCAGAAGTCGTTAACTTTCAAGAATCAGCTACACCACAACCAACTCATCAGCTGTCCGACGATTAGCTTCCAGTTGGCGTACGATTGGTATTACTGTCTTACCAAATGCTGGCAGATCATCTGTGTAGTGTAAGAAGCCGCCAAGAATTAAATCAACGCCCGCTTCATAAAACTGGCGAATCTTGTCAGCCACCTGATCAGCCGTACCAATCAAGCCTGATCGGAAGCCATCGTTATACTGCACCAAATCTTCAAAATTGGAATTTGCCCACATTCCCTGACGCTCACGAGTAGAAGATCCCGCCTGTTTCACGGCTTCGCCAAATCCTTTCACCGCTTCTACATCGGCTTGGGCAATAATATCGCGCAATACTTCATGGGCTTCTGCTTCTGTATCTCGCACGATGATAAAGGAATTCAGACCAAACTTAATTTTGCGTCCTTCAAGACTTGCTAATGCAGACACTTCTTCAATTTGCTCTCGCACCCCTTCTATGGTGTTGCCATTCATGAAATACCAATCAGAGACGCGGCCAGCCATACGTCTGGCTGCCTTGGAGTTACCACCTTGGAATATTTCCGGGTGGGGATTTTGATTAATTGGTTTAGGCTTTACCCAACCGCCGTTAATCCGGTAAAAGTCGCCTTTAAAGTGAAACTCATCCTCAGTCCACAAACCTTTGAGAACGCGGATAAATTCCTCTGAACGACGATAGCGTTCGTCATGGTCTAACCAATGTTCACCATATATAGTAAATTCATCTTTGAACCAGCCGCTAACTACATTCAGAGCGAACCGTCCGTTAGAGAGAAAATCAATACTAGAACCCATTTTGGCAACTACTCCCGGATGCCATAATCCAGGGTGAACTGCTGCAATTAACTTCAATTTCTTGGTGACTGGAGCTAGAGCCGACACAGTTGTAAGTGCCTCTAGTTGGTACTCAGCACCATAGCTGGCGATAAATCTAGCTTGTGCTAGAGCATATTCAAATCCAACTTCTTCAGCCGTCTGAGCTAGTTGAGCATTATATTCATAAGTCCAATCTGTCCTTTGAGGAATTTTACTAACAACTAACCCCCCGCTGACGTTGGGAATCCAGTATGCGAACTTAATATCTACCATAATTGTGCGTTTGTAATTGAAACTGCTTGGTTATTTGTCTAAGTTTGCTTATGATTCAACAAAGCCTAATTTGCGATCGCTAACAAATCAGCTAAAATTTGAGCTGACAAAATTTTAGTCAAAGTTTAAAGCTTGAGAGCGGCTGGAAACTACTCTGAGTTTACAACTAGACAATTTCAGGTTCTGATGGTCGTAATATACCATAACCCGACCGAAGTACTGTAGTTTTAATGGATCAGACTGGATCACGATAATTTCTCCGATGTCGTGACTCAATATACTTACAGCAGTTTTCATGTATTTGAACCTACATCTATCGTAGGGGCACAGCAATGCTGTGCCCCTACCGCGTGGTCTATTTACCTGAAAATAGCTGTAAATTCCATTTCCATATTCCAAAATGGAATACTGCCAATTTTGCTAAGTATCCCTCTTTTGTCACTCTCCGGGAGGATAATCGCTAGAAGCCTCATCAGGCAATCAATACAAGCTATCTTATTAGAAAATAATAGGTGTTGTATTTGTTATTAGAAAAAAATCGTGTGAACCCTTGGTAGATAAAAGCTCTAGAATTCAGAAATGGCAAATCTTTTCGGAGAGTGACAGAAGAGGGATAACTCCTTCAATCATAATTGAGGGGCAATCTCCCCATGCTTGCTTTCACGAATAAAAAGCAGTCACAGGGCTATTGCCCCTAAGTATTTTGATGCGTTTTTGGCGTAGATGCCTTGGCGTTGGTGTTAGCGTTAGCGAGTCATCGAGCGTCAGCAGTAGCGACGTTAGGAACGTCAGCCTCTGGTAGAGAAGCGGCTTGCCGCAGGCATCGTTGTTTGCCCAGAAACACCTATGAATTATCTTTTATCAGACTATCTGGACTTATGACTTCACACTTTGCACTCATTACTCAGCAGTGACGAGTTCAGTACTGCCGCGTGTACGACGCCGTGTGAGGCTGTTGTACAACATCACACCGATCGCCTTGATCAAATTGCCTTCCAATTCTTGGAACATCTTCATGTTTGTGCCAAAGGCGGCGTTAGCTTCATCAACGATGCGATCGCTTATAGCATCATCAAGGGGTAATTCATCCAAAGTTTGACGATATTTCGCTTTGAATGCCTTCTCATCAGAAATCTCTGGAAACTCATAAAAGGCTGTTCCTTGCCCATCAGACAAATTCATTGCCGTTACAGCAATATTTTTGAGAATTTGTCCCCCAGATAAGTCACCCAAGTAACGAGTATATGAATGAGCAATTAATAGTTCCGGTTCTGTGGCAGATATTTCTCGGATGCGCTTTACATAAGCTTCACCTGCTGGAGATAGTTTGATTTCCTCTCTCCAGTTACCACCAAAGTAATAACCCAGGTCTTGCTCTAGGGTATACTTGCGGTTTAGCTGGGGAAAGTTAATTTTAGAAAGAATTGGGTGCTGGCTATGCTTTTCCATTTCCTCTTCCATCGCTGAGTAGACGAAGTAGAAGTTAGCAACTAGTTTCCGGTAAGAGTTTTTCTCGACTACTCCTCTTAAAAAGCACTTTACAAAACCTACATTTTCTGCCATCGTGTGGGCTTTCTTAGTGCCTACACGTAATTTGGTTGCTAAGTTGCTGCTCATGCTAAATTTCTCTACTTTAAAAGTTAACTGCCGGAGTTTTAATTCACTAACGGCTAAAAAAGCCATTAAAACGTTACCTTAAAACTATTTGATGAGAATTTATATTAAAATTTTTTAAGCCCCCATTGTTTTGTAGTTTTTTACACAGCAACAACGCTAATACCAATTACCTGTGAGGTTGCTCCAGAACTGGAGAATTTTGCCCCAAGTCTGACCAAGCTTGATTTTGTGCAGTTTCACAAAGAAGGGGATATAACTTTACAATTTTTTGTTGTTATTAGCTAAATTTCGCTTTCATTCTCAGCTTTCCAAAAAACACTTCTGAGAAACTTATGGTAGTATTTATTACAATAGTTCTGAAAAGGTAAAATTGCAAAGTGTGAATTAATACAGATAAAAATTGAGGACATGAAAGGAATAATTAGTTAAAATGTGGAAAGTTTACTAATAACGGAAAAACTCATACTGACTTTATGAAAGATTTACAATTGAAGTCATTTAAGTATTATTACGTAATATAATTTTAATTTAAAATGAATTTCTAAAAATAAAAAGCATGTCAAAATTGCTGAATAAAGTCTTAAGTGCTATTTTTCAGTGTGATTGTGTGGAGTATTTAAACATATGGTTTCATCTATAACTCGGACACCAGGCATTCCTGGGGATTCTACTTCCGAAGCTGACGAATTAGACAAAGGGATTGAGAGCAGTTTTGCATTGAATTTAATCCCATTACCAGCAAATCCCTTATTTGGCACAGATGGTATTCGCGGACGAGTCGGAGAATTACTAAGTGCGCCCCTAGCATTACAAGTTGGTTTTTGGACAGGTATTGTTTTACGTAACAATGCTACTCAAATAGGGCCAGTCATTCTCGGACAGGACTCTAGAAACTCCAGCGATATGCTGGCAATGGCTTTGAGTGCAGGTTTAACAGCAGCGGGGTTAGAGGTTTGGTATTTGGGATTATGTCCCACTCCTTGCGTTGCCTATCTTACCAGCATCAGTGATGCCATTGGCGGAGTGATGATTTCTGCCAGTCACAATCCCCCAGAGGACAATGGCATTAAGGTTTTTGGTGCGGATGGTGGGAAGTTACCCCAAATATTGCAGGCAGAAATTGAAGCGGGACTGCGTGGCAAGATATCACCTATTGCTATCAGTAATTGCGGACGGCATTACTCACGTTTGGAGTTAGTGGGGCATTATAGCGAGGCGTTGAAAAAACCCTTAAACAGTGCCCTAAATCTTCAGGGAATGAAGATTGTCTTAGACTTGGCGTGGGGAGCAGCAGTAGGATTAGCACCATCAGTATTTACAGAAATGGGGGCAGAGGTGATCTGCTTGCATAACGAAGCAGATGGCGATCGCATTAATGTTAACTGCGGTTCTACTCACCTAGATATTCTTGCAGCAACAGTACAAGAACACAATGCTGACATCGGCTTTGCTTTTGATGGCGACGCCGATCGCGTCTTAGCAGTAGACAATACCGGAAGGCAAGTTAATGGCGATTACATTCTCTATTTATGGGGAAGCCAATTACAACAAAACCAACAACTGCCAGATAACCTGATTGTATCTACAGTCATGGCTAATTTAGGTTTTGAGAAAGCTTGGCAACAAATTGGTGGTAACTTGATTCGCACCGCAGTCGGTGACCAATATGTGCAAGCAGAAATGCTGCGGACTGGGGGAATGTTAGGCGGCGAACAATCAGGTCATATTCTTTGCCGTCATTATGCCGTGACTGGAGATGGCTTGTTAACAGCCTTGCATGTAGCAGCTTTGGTGAAACAGGCGGATATTTCCCTAGCAGAATTAGTAGATCAAAGCTTCCAGACCTATCCGCAACTGTTGCGGAACGTGCGAGTCGTAGATCGCGATCGCCGTTTAGGATGGCAAGATTGCCAACCTGTACAACAAGCGATCGCTCTTGCTGAAGCTGCAATGGGTGATTCCGGCAGAATTTTGGTTCGCGCCTCTGGCACAGAACCAGTGATCAGGGTTATGGTGGAAGCAGCTGATGCCGAACTTACCAAGTACTGGACAAATGAATTAGTTTCAAAAGTCCAGCAACATTTGATGGACTAAATTAGCTAATATCTCAGCTTTTAACAAGCGCCAATTTTCCGTCACAGCTTCTGCAAATTAACCAGCCTTGGTTATCTGTAGAAGCTGTGACATTTGTATTTGTATTGTTAGATCATGTCCGACTAACTACTTGTCAAAAGAACTCACCACATCACCATAATTAGTCCTGGCATCAGTCGGAACGTGTTATTATTTTCTTCGAGATTTTTAGCTATCTGCTCTAAGATAATATAATGCTTGTTTTTGTTATTCCACTCAAAAGTGCAAAAGTTTCCAATTCTTGGGAGCGTGTTACACAATTATTTGAAAGATGCATTAAATCAGTTTGCAATCAAACCTCACCTAACTTTCGCGTTATTGTAGTTTGTCACGAAAAGCCAAAAATAGAATTCACTCATCCTCATATCACATACATTATAGTTGATTTTTCCCCTCCAAACGAGACTAACCCTGTAGCTAAAGGAGACACAGATAAAGGGCGTAAAATATTAAAAGGATTGATTTATGCTCGTCAATTTTCTCCCACTCACACTATGACAGTTGATGCTGACGATTGTGTCAGTAAAGAATTAGCCAAATTTATTCAACAACATCCCGATTCTAATGGATGGTTTATAAATAAAGGTTATAAATATCAGGAAGGCAGTAATTACATATATATTAAAAGAAGCAACTTTTATAAAATGTGCGGCAGTTGTAACATTATTCGATATGATTTGAATGATTTGCCAGAAACCGCAGAATACAATCGTGGCTACGGATACTATAGATACTATATAGATCATGCCCAAGTCAGAGATATTTTAAATAACAAAGCAAAAGCCATTAAATCATTACCATTTCCAGGTGCAGTTTATATTTTGGAAACAGGAGAAAATCTTTTTGATAATTCAAAAAGATTAAGATTTAGCATTTTTAATCGCAAATTCTTAAATCCATCAGTTAGAGATGAATTCGGATTGTACGACTTACAGCAATCTAAAGAAATTTGTCAACTATAATAGATTCTCTGAGGCTGATAGGCTACAGCATTACTATGCCGAAAATAAAGTCAAAATCCCGACCATCTAAAAAGTCGAAAAAGCAGGCTAAAAAGGAAACTTCTACCCTTAGCCTCAAAGAACAGTTAGCCCAAAAGCGCAAAGTAGCCCTAGCACGTAAAGAATTCATTAGCGTACTCACCACCGCCACTATTGGCGCTGTCTTCTTTGGCATTGTACTTTTTTTTGTAGGTGGAATTAAAGCAGCAGTTCCTGGTGTCTTGGGGATACTCGTCATCTCCCTTTCCTACAAATACCCCCGCCAAGCGCTATATGCCTTCATCATTTACGTACCAATTGGGGGTACTATCACTTACTACTTGGGCAACAGTCCCATATTGCAATTAGCTAAAGATGCTTTTTATGTTCCAGCGCTAATTGGACTTTGGCAGACTTGCCGTAAACAAGGGCTACCCCTAATTATTCCCCAAGGCATTAAAATCCCACTTTATATTGTTTTGGGTTGCAGTCTGCTAACGCTGTTGTTTATCAATGGTGGACAGCAGTTTAACCCGCCCAGTGTGGGACTATTGGAAAAAGCAGAGACAGAAATACCCTTAGGAATGGGAATTTTGGGGCTGAAAGTATTTTTAGGCTATGTTCCTCTGATTGGTTGTGCCTACTATCTAATTCGTGATAAGCGGGATTTTCTATTTTTATCGCGCCTCCAGATTGTCCTCACACTGATTTGCTGTGTGCTGGGATTTATTCAATACCTGTTACTACTAACTGGTGTATGTCAAGGCACTAGAGGTCTTGAAGGAAATGCCCTATTTGTTACATCACTAGAAGCCCGGTGTTATTTTGGTGGAGCGCTCTTATATAGTCCCGACGAAGGGGTTATTCGCCTACCAGGGACATTTGTAGCCCCTTGGCAGTGGGCATGGTTCTTAATTGCCAGTACCTTTTTTACCTTTGCCACCGGCTTCACCGATCCTTCCCCAATATGGCGGCTGGTTGGTTTAGGTTCTTTAGTGACAGTCTTTATCAATGCTGTAATCTCTGGACAGAGAATCGCCTTAGCTTTAGTACCAACCTGCTTCGGGATTTTACTATTGCTCACTGGACAAATTGGCAACCTTAAACGATTTATCCCCATAGGGATAGGACTTGCTCTAGTTTTGGGAATTGTGATGGTGACTAACCCTGCTGTCGTGCAAGAGAGAACCGAGAGTTTTACTAGTCGCTGGGACGCTTCACCACCTCAAGATTTTATCGTCCAGCAATTTCAAGAGAATTGGAAAAACGTAGACGGCCCCTTGGGAAGTGGCTTAGGTCGAGCAACTAACTCTGCTCGTGTAATGGGTTCAACCAAACTCGTAGAAACCTACTATCCCAAAGTCCTTTATGAAGTTGGAATTGTTGGAGTACTAGCTTTTTTGGGTTTGGTAACAAGTTTAACAATTATTGGCTTTAAGACCTATCGCTCTATAAAAAACCGTAATTTCCGCAGTTACGGAGCAGCTTTGTGGGTGTTTATATTGTTTATTAGCTACAACACCTACTACTATCCTCTGGATGTTGATCCGGTTGCTGTCTATTATTGGTTTTTTGCCGGAGTTCTTTTTAAATTGCCAGAACTGGAGAAACAAGATCAAGAAGATGCCAACCCTCAGCAAAAAAACAAGAGAAAACGTCTAAAAACAATTTAAATGAAATAAAAATGGCAAAAGTTATCATAGCAGGTCAAAAGCACCTCAGCATTCCAAACCTACCTCGAAATTCTCGGCATACACTCATCCGCCCCAAGCCTTTCCCCGCAGGCAGATATCCTATAGAAAAAATTTGGTATCCTTTAAGCAGCTTTATGGCTTGGCAACCTGTATGGGGAAGATACCAAGCAATTCATTCTTTCAACAGAATTTTATATACGAATAAACCTTGGTTTTTCACCTTTGAGGATCATCGTGTTTTATATAGAAATCCTCAAAATAAAAGCGAATCTGCAATTTATGAATTATTAAATAATCGGTTAGCATTAGATAATTGCCAAAAACTTATCGCTATCTCCGATTATGCCAAGTTAAGATTAATTAAGCGGATAGAAGGTTGGAAGATAGAAGAAAAAGTAAGCAATAAATTAGATGTTATTCATCCAAACTTCCCAGTCAGAGTTAGCCAACCAAAACTATATCAAGAACAGCAAAATCTCCAGCTTGTATTTATCGGAAACCACATTGCCCGCAAAGGTGGAGTTGTTGCTTTAAGACTCGCCAAGAAAGCTGAAAAATTAGATTTACCTATTACTGTACATATAATTTCAGATATGGGGCATGGTTCAGGAGTCCCGACTGATTTTCCTGATACCACGAAATATGTAGAGGATTTAAAGTTACTGAAGTTAAATAATGTTGTGTTTCATAACAATATTGATAATGACAAAGTTATTGAGTTATTATCGCAAAGTCATTTTCAAATAATGGCGACATTACATGATACTTATGGGTACAGTATCATCGAAGGTTTTTCCGTTGCTACTCCTGCGATTACAACAAATGTATGTGCTTTACCAGAGTTTATTCGTCATGGCGAAAATGGCTATATTTTAGAATTACCAATTAATGAACTTAGGCACTGGAGCAATTGGTTGCACGGAGATAAAATCAAAACTAATGAATATTGGGAAATTCTAAACAGTACCTATGACTATTTGGCAGAGCAAGCATTGCAACAAATCATTCAATTTTTTGATAGAAGTGATAAACGAGAACATTACGAATTTTTAAGTGCAGGAGCATTAGCTCAAGCGCAAATTGTGCATAACTCCGAAAAGCAAAATGAGTTATTTGATAATCTTTATGCAGCAGTGTCAGGAGTATATTAATTTTTCTAAGGTTATTATCAAAGTAAAAAAATCGCTTAATAAAAATTATGAATAATTATCCTTTAGTTACTGTAGTTATCCCGACGTATGGTCGAGAGGAAGCGCTACAGGATAGCATTGTAGATGTTCTGAAACAAGACTATCCAAATTTTGAAGTTTTAGTGGTAGACCAAACCCCAAAACACCAACCAGAAATTCAAGCCTACTTAGAAGAGATGGTAGGGGCAGGTAAAATTAAATGGTTGCGCTTAGATTGGGCGAGTTTGCCAGGGGCGCGAAATTACGCTGTTCGGCGGTCTTCTGGTGAAATAATATTATTTATTGATGATGATGTTCAGCTAACCCCAGAATTGTTAACAGCCCATGCAAAAAATTATTTGCAAAATCCAGAAGTGGGGGCTGTGGCCGGACGGGTATTTGACAGAATGAAATTGGGTGATTCTGGAGGAGATTTACAGATTGAATATCTGCCTCCCGAAGCAATGGACCCAGGAATTGCTTGGTATCATATTGATTTAGTACATACTATCAAACCCCAACAAGTACTAACAGCAAGGGGTTGCAATATGTCATTCCGCCGGGAAATTTTTACTAAGTACGGGCTGAGGTTTGATGAGAGGTTTGGCGGTAGTGCAGTGCGCGAAGAGTCAGATTTTTGTTTGCGGGTGCGACAAACAGGATATAAGATTTGGTACGACCCAGAGGCCCATTTGGTGCATCTAGGCGAAGAAACAGGGGGTTGTCATGATATTAGTATGCGATCGCTCAAATATCAACTCACCTTTTATCACAACCATTTCCTACTAGGGCTGAAAAACCTTACTCCTATCCAAGCTTTACGCTTATACGGCCGTTTATTTGACTGTCACGTCCTGGGACGCCCACCTTGTAATAAAAGCGGTTCCCCCATCAAAATTGCCACTCGCGCTTTTTTCTACACTTTGGGTTTTTTCAAAGCCTTGGGTACCGTCATCCAATCAATATGGAACGATGGTCAAATTTACAGTCGATTGGATGAACAAGTTTAATTAGGAGTTAGTGAAAAACAAAGGACAACTCACAAAAAATAAATAATAATTAATATCAATGAAAATCTTAGTTGCTAGTCACACTTATATCGTAGACCTCAACTGTGAAAAATTACGCGCTTTATCTCAACTAGAACCCGACATTGAAGTGACAGTTGTAGTCCCAAAGCGCTGGAAACCGGGTGGCGTACAAAACAGAGTTATTGAAACTGAATACCATGATGAAGGCACATTTAGAATAGTTCCAGTTTCTAATTTTAGTCAAAATCATCAAGGACTCCTTACCTTTGGTGCTGATTTAATATCTTTATTAAAACAATTTCGTCCCCAAATCATCCAGGTAGAACAAGGGTCTAGAGGACTGGCTTATACTCAGATGATTGCTTTAAATAAGCTATTAGAACTTAAAGCAAAAAATGTATTTTTTACCTGGTGGAATTTACCCTATGAACTAAAATTACCAGTTGCTTTATTAGAAAAATATAACCTCAATCACAGCCACGGGATCATTTCTGGCAATCAAGATGGAGCAGAAGTTTTGCGACAACGGGGATATAAAGGTTTAATTAAAGTTATGCCACAACTGGGCGTAGATGAAAGTCTATTTACTCCTATAGCCCAACCAGAGTTAGCAGCTAAGTTGGGCATTGATAAAAGAGATTTTGTGGTAGGTTTTGTTGGGCGATTTGTGCAAGAAAAGGGTTTATTAACACTTTTACAAGCCTTAATTAATTTGAAAAATAAACCTTGGAAATTACTGCTGTTGGGACGCGGAGAGTTGCAAACTGAGTTAATCAAAATAGCGGCAAAAAATAATATTAAAGAACGGTTAATTTTGATAGAAAGTGTCCCCCATAACGAGGTTGCAAACTATATCAATTTAATGAGTACTTTAGTACTGCCTTCAGAAACAACTTACAAGTTTAAAACCTTAACTTCTGTTGGCTGGAAAGAACAATTTGGTCATGTGCTAATTGAGGCAATGGCTTGCCAAATACCTGTGATTGGTTCTGATTCAGGTGAAATTCCTTATGTAATTGGTGATGCAGGTTTAGTATTTCCCGAAGGTGATGCTCAAGCCCTTGCTAATTGCTTACTTCAATTAATGGAAAAACCATATTTTGCTCACACTCTGGGTGAAATGGGTTATCGAAAAGCAATGATTAAATATACAAACAAAGCTTTGGCTAAACAGCAATTAGAGTTTTATCAAGAATTGGTTAATAGTCAAGAGTCATGGGTTATTAATAAATGACAAATGACAAAAAAATGAAAATATTACAAATTGTCCCCTCAATTTCTCTGATTTACGGCGGCCCCAGTCAAATGGTACTAGGATTAGCTCCAGCTTTGGTAAAAGAGGGAGTGGAAGTTACAATTCTCACAACTGATAGTAATGGCGATAATGGTCAAACACCTTTGAATATTCCTTTAAATCGCCCAATTAAACAAGATGGCTATGAAATAATTTACTTTCGTTGCGCCCCATTTCGTCGCTACAAATTCTCCCTAGATTTATTAAACTGGCTAAAACGTCATGCTTATGAGTTTGACATAGCACATATTCATGCTCTATTCTCTCCTATAAGTAGTGCTGCTGCTATTGTGTGTCGTCAGCAAAAGCTACCTTATATTTTCCGTCCTTTAGGTACTCTCGACCCGGCTGATTTACGGAAGAAAAAGCAATTAAAACAGCTTTATGTTGCACTTATAGAACGTCAAAATTTAGCTGGTGCCGCAGCAATTCATTTTACCAGCGATCAAGAAGCTAAAATATCAGAACGTTTTGGAGTATCTACGCCGGATTTAGTGATTCCTTTGGGTGTGATTCCTCCTCAGTCTCCTCTTAAAAATGTATGTAGTCAGTTAGAAATACCAAAGGATGTGCCTTTAGTGCTGTTTATGTCACGAATTGACCCGAAAAAGGGGTTAAATTTGTTGATTCCAGCGCTAGAAAAGCTGTTGGCAGTTAATTATAAGTTTCATTTTGTCTTAGCTGGAACAAATCCTCAAGATCCAGATTACGAACAAAAGATAATATCCCAAATTCAAAATTCACCACTGCGATCGCACACTACAATTACGGGCTTTGTCACTGGTGAATTAAAAGTTAGTTTACTACAAGCTGCTGATTTATTTGTCTTGCCTTCCTACTACGAAAATTTTGGGATTGCTGTAGCTGAAGCGATGGTAGCAGGAACACCTGTGATAATTTCTGACCAAGTGCATATTTGTCAACAGGTGCGTGATAGTGAGTCGGGTTGGGTATGTGCAACAGATGTCCAAGCACTGGTAGAGTTACTGCAAGAAGCTTTGCAAAACCCCGCAGAATGCCAACGACGGGGATTAAACGCCCAAAAATATGCATTGGAAAATTTTAGCTGGAATGCGATCGCAGCGCAAACAATCCAAGCCTATCAGAAAATTCTGGTAAACAAATCAATTTAACCCAACGCAGACAACAGCAGTTTTTGCCAAATAGGCGCTAGAAGTGCTTTGACAACGATATCCGCAATCACAAAACCAATCCCAATTAACATATAAGTTTTCGGGAAGGGAGACTTAGGAACTTCGCCTCTAATCTGAGTTACTAGATTTAATCCTAATGCAGCTAAAATCTTTACCTTCCCCATCTATTATCCGAGAGTGGTGACAACCTAAAATTTTGTTTCAAACTGCTAAAGCCCGATTGGGAAATCGGGGTTTATGTCATGATGGCATACTAGAATATATATGCCTTTCTAACTACAGGGAATCTCACATGGCTCTCCGTCTAGGTGACACAGTACCTAACTTTACGCAAGCCTCAACACACGGCGACATCGATTTTTACCAATGGGCAGGTGACAGCTGGGTTGTGCTGTTCTCTCACCCTGCTGATTTTACACCTGTTTGCACAACAGAACTCGGCACAGTTGCCAAGCTCAAACCAGAATTTGACAAGCGCAATGTCAAAGCGATCGCACTTAGCGTTGATAATGTTGAATCACACAAAGGCTGGGTGGGAGATATTGAAGAAACTCAAAGCACCACCCTTAACTATCCAATTTTGGCAGATGCGGATCGCAAGGTTTCTGACCTTTACGACATGATCCACCCGAATGCTAATGCGGCTGTGACAGTGCGATCGGTTTTTGTGATTGACCCCAATAAGAAACTCCGTCTCACTTTCACTTACCCCCCCAGCACGGGACGCAACTTTGATGAACTTTTGCGGGTGATTGATTCTCTGCAATTGACTGATAACTACAGCGTGGCCACACCAGCCGACTGGAAAGATGGAGAGGATGTTGTAATTGTCCCCTCACTCAAAGATCCAGAAGTACTCAAACAGAAATTCCCCAAAGGTTATGAGGAAGTCAAACCCTATCTGCGGGTAACTCCTCAGCCTAACAAGTAAATCTGAAAATGATTTCGGATAAAAAAGCAAAGACGAGGCAGCGCGGTGAGGCAGTGCGTTGGGCGGGTTCCCCGACTTGAAGCAACTGCCGAACCCGTAAGGGTCTTGGGGGTTTCCCCCATGAGCGACTGCCGTCGCAAAGTTCTATCTTGGCGTCTTTGTTTCTTTGCGTGAGAATATAGTTACTCGGCTAGGCATCTGAACCTGGAGGAAATCTTGATGTTTTCATCCCCTTTGGTTTTACAAATTCCGTCATCAATGCAAATGACAGACGAACAATTTTTTGAGTTCTGTCAGGTGAATCGTGACTTACGCATTGAGCGGAATAAATTTGGAGAAATATCAATTATGCCACCTACAGGAGGGACAACAGGCAACCGTGGAGGCAACATCTTTGGGCAGTTATGGGTGTGGTCGGAACAAGATGGTACAGGTATAACTTTTGACTCTAGTACCGGATTTAAGTTATCAACAGGTGCAAACAGATCGCCAGATGCTTCCTGGATTCAACTAGAACGGTGGAATTCTCTATCTCCAAAACAACAAGAAAGGTTTGTACCTATTTGTCCAGATTTTGTAGTTGAACTCAAATCTCCTAGCGACAACCTCCAAACTTTGAAGGAAAAAATGGAGGAATATATGAATGAGCCAGGAATACAGTTAGGCTGGTTGATTGATCGTAAGCAGCGTAAAGTTTATATTTATCGTCCTGGATTGCCAGAGGAATGTTTGGATAATCCTGCTAGTGTAAGCGGCGAGTCGGTATTGCCTGGGTTTATTCTCAATATGAGTAAAGTTTGGTAGAGAAAGTTTTATAAAGCAGTTTAACTTATTCACAAGCAACAAGGTTAAAAATGTTAGCTAGTGTTGAAGGGACATATCGTAATGGTCGAGTAGAACTCACTGAACAACCCACCGATGTACATGAAGGAACGTGAGTAATTGTAATTTTTATCAGGTCGGATGAGATTGACCTAGCCTCTCAAGGAATTAACGAAGCGCAGACTGAGATTTTGCGATCGCATCTAACAACCTTTGCAGATGATTGGGATAGCCTGGAAATGAGTATCTATGACAACTATGACGCAGCCAAAACAAATTTTGTTATTTGCCAATTGATGAGAATGCGCCGCAGTTCATCAGGAAAGAGAGATTAGGCAGTAGGGGGGTGCTGGCGAATCTACACAGATACTTAATATAGCATTTCATTAATTCGTAGCGAATTAAATTTGGCAATGCCAATGCGTCCCTCTACAATGCCAATGCGTCCCTCTACAATGCCAATGCGTCCCTCTACAATGCCAATGCGTCTCTCTACAATGCCAATGTATCTCTCTACAATGCCAATGTATCTCTCTGCAATGCCAATGCATCCCTCTACAATGCCAATGCATCCCTCTACAATGCCAATGCGTCCCTCTACAATGCCAATGCGTCTCTCTACATTTAAAAACACTACGATTTTATGCAAAACTGTACTTAGGCTCACTTGTTATACCAAGTTTTTCGCCACTGCTGCATTTGCTTAATCTCTGTATTTTGTGCCTTAATAATTTCTTGGCCTAATTGCTTAATTTCGGGGCGCTTAGACTTACCCAATACATCTTTTGCCATTGTTACAGCCCCTTCATGGTGAGGAATCATCGCATTGATAAAGCGCAGATCAAATTCAGCATCAGCTGCACCTAAGTCTTGACTCATCATCATGGCTTTAGTTTGATCGGATGACATCTCCATCATGTGACCCATTTGACTATCATAAGCCATTGGTTTATCTCCCGCCTTGGGATACCAAGCTTGTCGCCACTGCTTCATCTGAGTGATTTCTTGATCTTGTGATTTGATGATATTGTCTGCTAGTTTTTTGATTTCAGGGCGTTTTGATTTCTGCTGCGCTTCTTTAGCCATTTCCACAGCCCCTTGATGGTGTGGTATCATAGCGTCGATAAATCGTAAATCAAAGTTAGCATCGGCTGGGCCTAAATCCATAGCCATACTGTGATTCATCTGCTTGTCGCTAACATTGGTAACGGTTGCGTTTGGGGCTTGGCTTTGGTTCTGGGAAGCCGTATTGCTACAGGCTGTGATTAACCCACCAGCTGAGGCGATCGTAGTCAAGGTTAACGCCAAAAAGCCATTCCTCAAAGATAACAGTTGCATAAATCTCACCTAAACAATTTCCTAATTGTAATCAAATTAGGATGAAATCTAAAGCTCCGCGACTTTTCAAAGAAGTTGGGGATCTGGTTGTTCATTTCTCACTCAAAATTGTGTAAGCTTCATTAACTAAGTGCATTTTCTCTTGTGCTTGTTTTAGCAATTGCGGCTGATTCACAAACAAATCGGGATGCCATTTCTTTACTAAAGTTCGATAAGCCTGCTTTACCTCAGTCTGAGAAGCATTTGCTTGCAATCCTAAAATGTCGTAGGCGTGAGTAATCTTATCTGTTTGGGCTTGGTTGGGTGTTTTATTGCTTTGAGTTGTATTTTGCTGTTTGTCAGTTTGAGAACCAGGCGATGTCTGAGGACAAGCCTTAGGGCTACGCATCTCTGCTTTCATTCGCGCTATTTCCTCATTGAGTTCCCAATCACGAAATTTCGCCTCCAACTCTTCTGGGCGTGGAGAGGGAGAAGCTTTTGGCGGTGGTGGAGAAACAAATTTTACCCTTGTCGCAGTATTTTTAGCAGTATTTTCATGCTGTTGGTTAATATCTGGCTCTTTTTGTGAGAAAGTTTTAACTCTCTCTGGCTGTGGCGAATATTTTCTATTGATATTCGTGGATTTTGGTATTTCTTTATAATATTGATAATTTGAGACAATTTTGACTTTTTTTAACTCTTGGAGGAACTGATTAAAACCGTTTTGTAACTGCTGCCAAGTTTCACGTTTATTAGTAATTTCTAGTGGTTCTTGACTAATTTCAAAACAAATTATTTTTTCGGCTTTCTGCTCATATTCAGTCAAAATTGATAACCCTTGAACGCTGAAGCCAGATAAATAATTTTCAATCGCAGTTATACAAAGTTTAGCAACTTCCTGATTATAAGAATCCTTTGCTAATTGTTCATCTTGGTTTTGGATATTCTTGTTTAACAAATAAGAAATACTCCCGACGACAGCAGCACCTACCGGGCCGCCTAACAACCAACCAATACCACCACCAACAGCGATGGAACCTGGTTCACTCAAATCATCAGTATTGCTTGACTTTGAGGGGAGTATTAGTTGTGGTTCACTAGGAAAGGGAATTAATAAATCTTGCGGCCGTTCTTCGTGGAAAAATTCATAAGCTTGATCAAGCCATTTCACCGCAGCCAATTGCAACTGAGTCAGGTCTTTTTTAAGAGTATTTGTTTGCCAATATTTAAAGTTATTTTCTGCCAATGCAACTGCCGCTTCAGCTTGATATTTTGTAAGGAGGTTGGGTAATGCTAACCAATCTCGTAACTCTCCCACACTAATAGCAAAACCTTTATAAATTAAATTAGCTGCTTTTTGTTTAATTTCAATTTTAGTATTTTGTTTATCATCAAAAGATTTTATTTCAATAGCAATATTGTCAATTTTAGCTTTTAATGAGAGTTGGATTTGAGAAGCGATCGCCTCCACTCTTGGCAAACGCACACTACCACGATTTGGTTGCAAAATCCCCACAATATTTTGCAAAGCTGTTTCAAAAGCTACTAAACCGCTACTATTGGCAGCAGCAACATCGCCTTTTAATCTCGCTCTTAAGGCAGGTAAAGCATCAACGCGATATAAATTACTAAAACCTGGAGGTAATTCGGCTCGAAAGCTTTCCGCAACAAACACCAGGCGATTTTGGACTTGTTTTTGCTCGTCGGGTTCGAGTAAGTTAATAAAATTAGCAACAAATATAACTGTTTTAATACCGCGATCTAATAGCCAATCTCGTAAGTTTTCCCGTTCCCCCAAAGTCATTAACTTCCGTGCATCTAATAATTGGATAACTAAATCTGCACTTAAGAGTTGTTCTCTAATTAAATTATCTTGTTCTTCTCTATCATTTGTTCCTGGTAAATCGAGTAATTCTATACCTGTTTCTAAGAAGGGATGCGGACAAAAAATTTCTACAGATACTACATCTTTTCGCATCTGCCTATTGCCATCAAGAATTGCAAATTCTTGTAAAACTTCTGTGCCACTGCGATAGATTTCTGTACCATCTACCAACATGATCTGAGTTTGCAGATCAGAGCCATACTTGACAGTAATTGCTGCGCCTGTAGTGGGAATTAAATCAATTGGTAAAGTACGATTTCCCAGCATAGCATTCAGTAAGGTAGATTTGCCATGATTAAAGGGGCCAAATACCGCAATGCGAAAGCTAGGATTAACCAGATGATTGCAAATGGTACTTATATCTTGATGCAGTTGCGATTTGCGTTCTAAATTCAGTAATGCCGATGCAGATTTGAGAGAATTTGCTAAATCCTTATAACCTTCACACTGTTGTTGCATAGTTTCTCGTTAGTTCCTTGTTCCGAGCTTCTAGCTGGAAATGCATATAGTTGAGGCTCCGCCTCACATTATTAAGTTTATGCTATAGCAATTTTAAATGAGTCGTGAAAATCTCCGATTCCTCTCTCTGCGCTACGGGTAGTTTGCTCAAGTCGGGAAACCCACCCATGCAACTGCCCTCCTCTGCGCCTCTGCGGTTAACTTATTTTTACAAATGATTTAGGACTGCTATAGGCATAATTAAACATACAATAAAATCCTATTTCGTAGTGAGCGAATCATCGCTTATAGCAAAGTTTATCAGGACTAAAACCCTTACTACAAACTTTAATTTATTTACGTTTAGCTATTTATGGTTATGGGAGGCTCCGCCTCCCAGCAGGCATTCCCAGCTAGAAGCTGGGAACGAGAGTAATGAGATATATTAGCTATAGAAAGCTAATAAGTTGCTATACGCCGCCTCAATTTTTTGCAACTGAGCTATTACATTTTCCTGTAAATCTTTTAAACGTTTGAACTCACTCTCACGATTTATCTCGCGGGTTTCTTTCTGCTTGACTAGATTATCTAATTCAGATTTGCGAGATCCAATATCATCGTTAATCCGCTTACTCACTTCTCTTTGGTAAGAGTCAAAACACTCTTTTACGGCATTGTATACAACTTGAGATTGCTCATGTGCCACTTGGGGTAGGTGTTTAACTAACTCTTTTTTAGCAGTTTTAACTAACTCTTTACGCGCTTGATCTGCTTGCAAAAATCCTACCCCCAAACCTAGCAGCGCAAACCCGATGGGGCCAAGAAAAATACCTGTCACTGCGGTAATTATCCCGCCAACGCCAATTACAGTGAAGTAGTTTAACAAGATATTTTTCCAATCAAATCCAGCCCCAGCTAGTGCGAAACCAGCAAGATTTCCCTTAGACAGTGATAACAATCCCATTGCCCATTTTGCCCAGCCAGGAGAGTTATCATCTTCAGCAGTAGTGGTATTTACTTTAACGTCTTGTCCGGTGAGCTTTTCTGTAATTTGATTTGTGACTTGACTGTAAGATGCGCCATATTGTGCAGCGCTGCGAGAAAGTTCTCTAAAAGCTGCATTGATATCTTTTTCAGCAGTTAATGTCCAAGCAGCAGATTTATCAGTGATATATTGCTCAAAGGCTTTTTGCAGTGCGGTGTTAAATGCTTCCCGTTTACCACTACTGAGAAAATCAAACAAGTTTAATTCTGGCTGATAGCGTAAGAAATCGGTTTCAAAGGTATTACCTAAGTTTAAAACGTAGCTACGAAAAGATTCCGAAATTGTTCTTGCTTGAGTGTCTCTTGTATTGATAATTTCTTTTTGGAATTCATCTCGGATACCTGTGAGTTTGTTAAACTCAGGTTCTACTGAATCAATCCGTTTTTTTAATTCATTTACATCTTGGTCAAGTAATGGTATACGTCTAGCAACTGCTTCGCGGGTATGATTGCAGGCAAGTCTTGCTAAGGTTCTGACTTGACGGAGTTCTGCGATCGCCCGTTCTCTGGTAAGAAAAGTATTAAGCGAATCCATAAACTTCGGAAAGCCAGTCCCCTCTAAATCAGCTTGGGGATTTTTCAAGCGTCGTCTGAGTGCTTGAATCGATGAAAGCTCAAATACGCGTTCGTCATAAATATTCTGACCTTCTACAGTACAATATTCTGCTAAATTCGCGTTAAATACTTGCCGCAATCTCTCCTCAGATCCTTTTAACTCCTCTACATCATCAGGATCAATCAATGATTCTCGCACCTGATCCCAAGCATTAACTAAAAAGAAAACCGTCAATCCTCGACCTTTGATATAATTTTCTAGGTAGCGACGCTCACCCAAAGTACAAGGTTGAGAAGCTCTCATTACAAATAGAATTGCATGGCAGTTATTTACATAACCCAAAGATAATTCGTTTCGCGCTTCTGTATCATTCAATCCTGGACTATCGACAATTTCAATTCCCTTTTCTAGTAGCGTTAAGGGATACTCAACTACTGCATAATCAACATCTGGAAATGCTTGTTTTTTCTCCTGATCTAGTTTTTTAGCTTCAGTTGGATCAATGGTATATTTATATTTAAAATTTTGAAAGTCTAGCTGTTGCGGACTTTTTCCATCATTAAAATGAATTGTAACTTTCTTTTCTGGCCCATAGCGTAAAACAGTTAACAGTGCGGTACAAGGGTTAACATCGCTTGGTAGTAAGTTTTCTCCAATTAAGGCGTTAAGAAAGGTGCTTTTTCCCCGTTTCATATCACCCAAAACTAAAAGGCGAAATACACCTTGACGGAGGTTTTTACTAGCTACTGTAATATCTTCAATATCTCGCTCTAAACTGAGTTTTCCTGATGAAGATTCTCCAGCTAACTCAGCTTTATTAATTGTTTCAGCCAGTTTACTCAAACACACAGAAATATCAGATCGCACTTGAGCAACACGCTCTAAATCTTGGATAAATCTGTCAGTTGTTACCTGCTCAATCATAATAGTTATACCTTTATTAAAGATTGCTTTTTTTATATTCAAAAAATAATTTGTAAGACATCCACCCCAGCGCTGCAACAACAATAAATTCAGCCACCAGTGAGGCTATTTTCACTGCAACCAGCCCTACCACACCAAGAGCAAACAGCTTCCCACCAAAAATCACTTTTTTCATCCAGGGTTCCTGGGAATTTTCTGGCTGATGCTTCACAGTTTCATGCAAAGCGGCATCGGGAGCATACATTTTAGCTTCCATTTCCTGGAGCCGCAAATCAACTTCTCGTTGTATACGTTGCCGGTGTTCAAGTTCTTTTTGGCCATCGCTTTCAGATGTCATCGGTATCCACCCCATCTAAGACAATGAAATGATATCAGCATTTACTCATCAATCATGCTGTATAGTAAATTACTTAGAGGTTTTAAATTCTCGGTAAAATTACCACTCTAATTTTCATTGCCTAGTAAACTTAAGCTAGAGTTAGATACCCCAAAATGCACTTGCTTTCCAGAAAGTTGTGGCGAAAACGAATATTACCAGATCACCAAAAGTTAGTATTACCTGGGTTTTTTTTGAAAATGAGTAAAGCTTGGTAGTGTCAAAATAATATTTGTGAATGTGAATAGCTATTACACACAGAGGCGATCGCTCATCAAGATTCGTCCTAAATTTGAGTAAGATGCAGTAGCAATTTTGGACAACAAACCGCTACACTGCTACGTACTTGCTTTGAAAATAGAAATAGGCGATGCCTTGTCTGTATTCGCGTAACGTGTTGCAGACAGAGCCTTCTCTAACGAGACGCTAGGCGTAGCTTGCTTGTATTGTAGGGGTACGCTAAAGGTGTATGCATTACATTTAGGTAAAGAAGCTGTAAATCATGCCACCGCTATAAGCCAAAATTTTTATAGATACTCACACAGGTACAGTCAAAATGGATATTAAAAATGGCTTCGTCGGCGCTGTTGGCAATACACCTCTGATTCGCTTAAACAGCTTCAGCGAAGAAACAGGATGTGAAATCCTTGGTAAAGCAGAATTCCTCAATCCTGGCGGTTCCGTCAAAGACCGCGCCGCACTTTACATCATCAAAGATGCCGAAGAGAGAGGTTTACTCAAACCCGGTGGTACCGTTGTAGAAGGAACTGCTGGTAATACTGGCATTGGACTAGCACATATTTGCAACGCCAAAGGCTACAAATGCCTAATTATTATTCCCGATACTCAGTCACAAGAAAAAATAGACGCACTAATAGCACTAGGAGCAGAAGTCCGTCCCATCCCCGCTGTACCTTACAAAGACCCAAACAACTATGTCAAGCTATCTGGCAGGGTTGCTGCTGAGTTAGAAAATGCCATTTGGGCGAATCAGTTTGATAACTTAGCCAACCGCCGCGCCCACTACGAAACCACTGGGCCAGAAATTTGGACGCAGACAGATGGTAAAATTGATGCATGGACGGCTGCAACTGGTACTGGTGGTACTTTTGCTGGTGTGGCATTGTACTTGAAAGAACAAAATCCAGTGATTAAATGCGTTGTTGCCGATCCGCTGGGTAGTGGACTTTATAGCTATATTAAAATCGGCGAAATTAACATAGAAGGAAATTCCATCACCGAAGGCATTGGTAATGGTCGTGTCACAGCCAATATGGAAGGCGCACCTGCTGATGATGCTATCCAAATCGATGACAAAGAAGCTTTGCGGGTAGTTTACCAACTGCTGAGGAAAGATGGGCTGTTAATGGGCGGTTCAACAGGTATTAATGTTGGTGCAGCTGTTGCTCTAGCGAAGCAGTTGGGGCCAGGACATACCATTGTCACCATCTTATGTGATAGTGGTTCCCGGTATCAGTCGCGGATATTCAACCCGGAATGGCTAGCCTCAAAAGGACTTTCAATAGATTAGTTATGGGGCATTGGGCACTTGTACTGAGTATCTCGACTTGCTTCTCTTGGAGAGGCTACACTTAGGGCGCAGCCTCTCCAAGAATTGTATTGGTTATTAATTATTCTCCTGTGCCCCTCTGTCCCTCTGCTCCCCTGCTCCCCTGCTTCTTTTCTACCCCTTTCTCCTCCTCTGTATCCTCTGCGACTGGAGCAGTTCGTTACAAAATGTCAAATATAAATCAACCATCAAACTTCCCGATCATAGACCAACCCTCTTCTGCTAAATGTGTGCAGGTTTGTCAAAATCGCACCTGCAAAAAGCAAGGTGCCCTTAAAGTTTTTGCAGCTTTTATGGCTTTGCCAATCCCTGATGTAACGGTAACGGCTAGCAGCTGTTTGGGACAATGTGGCAATGGGCCGATGGTGCTGATATTACCCGATATGGTCTGGTATAGCGGAGTTCGACCCGATGAAGTATCTTTACTGATAGAAGAGCATTTACTAGGTGGTCAAAGAGTTGAACAGATGCTCTATTATCGGTTTCATCCCCGGAAATAAAATTAATTAACAATATCAAGGTCTGTAATCTTGTTGACTGAAGTGAGGCATCCAATGAATATCCAGCAGCTGCGTCAATCCTTAAAACAAAAGTGGCTGATTTACTACGAGCAAAATATTCCCTGGCTGGTCAAAATCGGAATTTGGGGGACTTACGATGGTCTGCGGCGTCCTTTGTCCGGTTTTATTTTGGCAACATTGTCTGTTTTGGAACCCCAGTTTGATGAAATACTTTCTTTTATGCTGGAGCTGAATAACGATCCAGATAAAATAGTCGCCGCTTTAGGTCTTAACTTCAATCCTGATCAAGAGTTACGTTTAATAAAATCAGAACATTCTATGGCTAGCAGCCTTGAAAGCGAGTTGCCACATGAAAAGCATTCTGAGGATCAACATGTGTCATCGGTTGTAACTGCCAGCCAGATTGCGCCTCATTCTCCTGCCAAGACTCTAGACTTCAACTTGCCACGTGCCGATCAACTTGTGCCATCATTTACAGCTACCACTGAAATAGTTCACACACACAAACCTGAGTTGATAGCTGCATTTACTACTAAAATTGCTCCTGATATTCCAGTAAAAACGCCATCCTCTAGTTTCATAAACGAATATCAACCAGCGCGATCGCACTCTAATAAATTATCTTCAGAAGCATCGCTGACAATGATTAGTGAGGTTAATAGCAAAGCCAAAACTATGCCATCTGTGGCATTAGCTACCGAGGTTAAGAGCAACAACAAAACAGTGCGTAGCAGCAAAGCAGCTTGTCGTCAGACATCGCCCAAGGGGTGGCTCCCTGTAGGCGCATTGCTGGCAACTACCATTGAGATTTGTAGTAACCGCAAACCAGTGCGTAGCAGCAAAGCAGCTTGTCGTCAGACATCGCCCAAGGGGCGGCTCCCTTCAGGAGCATCGCTAGCAATTACTACCGAGGTTAAGAGCAACGGCAAACATCCGAATATCCAACCACAACACGTTAAAAGCCAAGTGAATTTAATACCAACCAGTAATGCCCGTAGTCTAGCTTCTTGGGTAGATGAATTCTGTTACGGCGCTCGGGATAAAGAGAAAGATATTTTGATTTGAATTGCTTATGGGTATTCCTGAGAAACAAACGGGATTTCTACTACTTCACCTTCAGTTTCTCCCACTTTGACTTTCAAGCCTACGCCACCAGCTTTAGTGCGAATGTAACCTAGTCCAAAATAACCATCAGCAGTTTCTGTGTAACTGGTAAGTTTGCCAACCTTTTCATCTCCAACTGCGATCGCACTTCCAACTGACGCCGGGGCACTGAGGCGGATACCTAAAAGGTGTTGTTTTACACCTTTGTATGTGTTTAACCGAGCGATGGTTTCTTGCCCAATATAGCAACCTTTATTAAAAGAAATTGTTTGCCACAAACCAACCTCCAGAGGATTGTAATCATCTGTGAGTTCAGCATCTGGGGCGGGGCGGCCTTGTAAAATTCGCAAGGCATCCCAAGCGCGATCGCTCATCTCTACCGCCCCAGCTTCTAACAATTTGTTCCACACCGAAGATTTATCAGTATAGGGGAAAGTTAAGGTGTATCCGGGAGCCGCTAACCCACTACCCACAGCAATCCGCACTCCCTCGGCAGGAGCAATAGTGTATACTTTGTGATTACCGTAAGGTTGCCCAATGAGTTCACCAATACCCAACTTTTCTAAAACAGCGTCGCTTCCTGGGCCAATCAGGCTGAAGGTGTTGGTGTATTGTGTGATATCAGATAATTCCACCTTATCGGCAAAGAAAATATATTTATCCAGCCATTCCATGAGAAACTGGCGGCGATTGGGTGAAACCAGCAGGATTACTGCATCTTCTCTAACGTAGGCGGTTGCTAAATCAATTGTCCTGGCTGTGGAAGTGACAAAAACCGTATCACAACCTTGTCCTGGCTTAAGTATTTGGAAATTATTAGTACTTTGGTTGTGTAAAAAGTTGAGGCGATCGTCGCCAGACACTTTGATGCGTCCCCAGCCAGAGCGATCGCATATAGCAACCCCAACTCTGGCGGCTTGGATAGCTGCTGCGTCTTTACTGTCGATTGTAGATGTTCGCATGGTGATCAGAAGTTGCCCTGTTTCAATGTTGTTGCACTGAAAATCTTAACAAATAAGCGTTTGCAGCTTCAATGCACATCCTCAGCACAACTAAAGTAATGAGCTTAGGCATCAATCATCACTTTTGTGTTTGTCATGCCATTCTGCTTGGCATAACCCATTGCCTCTGTTCAAGCTCTGGCGGAATTCTAATACTAAATTGAGGTGAGGTGAAGTCACACTGTAAATTTAACTGCATAATCTTAGTATAGCAGTGTCATTTTTGTATAACATAAAAAAATACGTTTTTTTATGTTGTACTGCAAATTATTAATTATGGTAAAAAAAATACCATGTTGCATTGTCTTTTGCAAGTTAAAATCGAGAATATGTTCGAGCAGTTGCAATTAATATTCAAGCTGCTGGTATCAAAAGGCCTTTGTCTTGCAAAAACTAGCAAAATGCTAAAACTGCTGAAGTAAATGATTGGTAGCTTGAGAAGTACACATGAAAACCACTGGCATTCATCATGTAGCCATTATTTGTTCTGACTATCAATGCTCAAAAAAATTTTATGTAGAAGTTTTAGGCTTTCCGATTATTCAAGAGACTTTTCGTGCCGAAAGAAATTCTTATAAATTAGATTTACGAGTTGGAGAAAATGCTCAAATAGAGTTATTTTCTTTCCCAAATCCTCCGCAACGATTTAGTAGTCCAGAAGCTTGTGGTTTAAGACATCTTGCTTTTAAAGTTGATGATGTTGAGCAAACTGTTTTTTACTTAAAATCACAAGGTGTCGAAACAGAAAATATCAGACTTGATGAGATAACAGGTAAAAAATTTACTTTCTTTAAAGACCCAGATAATTTGCCGTTAGAGATTTATGAAAATTAGCATATATATAAATGTTTGAATTAAATGATTGCAGATAAATAGCAGATGAGCGAATTATTTGGTAAAATCCTTAAATGTTCGACAATATCTGCAAATTTTTAGCTGAAAATTTCTCCAGCGACTTCGCCACTTGGCTATTAGGCGAACCCATTACTTTCACAGAACTAAGTCCAAAAGAATTATCTCTCGAACCCATTCGCGCTGATGCCCTAATTCTGCTACAGTCGGAGCAAAGCATATTACATTTGGAATTCCAAACCCAAGTGGATGCGGAAATTCCCTTTCGGATGATTGACTATCGGTTGCGAGTATATCGCCGTTTTCCAGACAAAGTAATGCATCAAGTTGTAATTTACTTAAAGCAGACAAATTCAAATTTGGTGCAACAAAATACATTTACAATTTCTAGAACACGCCATGAATTTGCAGTTATCAGACTTTGGGAACAACCAACCGAAGTATTTCTGCGAACACCTGGACTTTTACCGTTAGCGGTACTGAGTAGTACAATCGATCCAGAAGTCATACTTAACGAAGTGGCACGGGAAATTAACAGTATTACAGAATCAAGAACTCAAAGTAATATTGCTGCTTCCACGGCGATTTTAGCTGGTTTAGTATTAGACAAAGAGGTTATTAGACGAGTTTTGAGGTCAGATATTATGCGCGAGTCAGCAATTTATCAAGATATTTTACAAGAAGGGAAAGCTGAAGGTAGAGCTCAAGGGAAAGCCGAAGGGAAAGCCGAAGGGAAAGCTGAAGGGAAAGCTGAAGGGAAAGCTGAAGGGAAAGCTGAAGGGAAAGCTGAAGGGAAAGCTGAAGGGAAAGCTGAAGGGAAAGCTGAAGGGAAAGCTGAAGCTTTACTTGAAGTGGCAAGCAATCTTTTTAATACTGGTATGCCATTAGAACAGATAGCAAGATTGACAGGGTTATCAATTGAGCAGTTACAGTATTTGCAGGTAACTGAGTCTGGTGAGTCCAAATAAATAATCGGTGCAGTCAACCTGCACCGATTGCACAATTTATATTTAATTGCACCGGACATTTCCCTCACGCTAATGCGGAAGCTTGGGGTTTGGCAAAAATCATTCTTCCTGCTGTAGTTTGTAAAGCACTGGTGACTACCACCCGCAGTTCACCACCCACATAACTACTGCCTTCTTCAACAACAACCATTGTGCCGTCATCTAGGTAGCCAATGCCTTGACTGGGTTCTTTGCCTTCTTTGAGAATTTTCAAATCAAGGTTGTCACCTGGTAAATAACTGGGACGGACGGCATTGACTAAATCATTCACATTCAAAACAGGTACTTTCTGGACGCTGGCAACTTTAGACAAGTTGTAGTCGTTGGTTAGCAATGTACCGCTGATTTCTTGGGCGAAGCGGACTAACTTCGCATCCACTGTGGGAATATCTTCATAGTCAACTGCATTAATCAGGATGCGATCGGGGTAATCTTCCTTAATGCGGTTGAGAATTTCTAGTCCTCGCCTTCCGCGCACCCGTTTTTGGTCTTTGCTAGCATCCGCTACTTGTTGGAGTTCTTGCAAGACAAACTGTGGCACGAGAATTTGTCCTTCCAGAAACCCTGTTTCTAGTAACGCTTCAATGCGACCATCGATAATGCAACTGGTGTCTAAAACTTTGGTATTGGCTGGTTTTAGCGTTCCTTCCACAACCATCGATTCGACAGTGTTGGGATTAATGAACCGCAATAAGCCTCGCCCGTGGGTATCTGCCAAATTCATGCCAGTGACAGAGAGGATAATACTGCCGACAACTGCCACCAGTGGCTTAATAAATCCAAAATCCGCCGGTATAGGTAGTAAAAATAGTGGGGCTAGCATCAGGTTAGCTAGTAATAGCCCAATCACTAAGCCGATCGCACGAGTTAAAATCACTTCCAGTGGCATTTCTTTGACTTGTGATTCTAGGCGACGATATGTCGTCTGGAAACTCAGCCCGATCGCACCACCAATAATAGCGGCAAAGACGGCAACAATTAAGCGTAAAGCTTCAAGATTTGTTACCTGATCTAGTGTGCCATTGGGTAGTAGTTCAATGCTGTAGAACCCTATTCCCGACGCTGCCAGGATAAATGAGAAAACAATAATTGCGTCAAGCATGGTTGTGTCGTTTTTCTGCAACTGTGTTAACCGACAAACTTAAGTATTTTTTATTTCATCGGTAAGGTAAACTAATCAATATTGACTTACACTAAAGGTTTAGTAGGACAATATCTGCAATTATTATAACGAAAGGCTTTTATCTTAATATTTTTCATTGTTTCGTTGTAAAACGACAAAAACTTGTAAAAAATCACTTATTTTCATTGTCTCTAATTCGCAGTTGGATTAACTTAAAACTTTTCTCAAAATGAGTCAAAAATTTAGTGTTTCTGAAATTGCGAGTTCTGCTTATGTGCATATTCCCTTTTGCAGACGGCGGTGTTTTTATTGTGATTTCCCGGTATCTGTTGTGGGCGATCGCTTGCGAGGCGAAACATCTGGTACTATCTCCCAATATGTTGAGGTGCTATGTCAAGAAATTGCCATTACACCACCATTGGGTCAACCCCTAAAGACAATTTTCTTCGGTGGTGGTACTCCTTCGCTGCTATCAATAGAGCAGTTACAACGGATAGTGACAGAGCTAGAGAAGCGTTTTGGTATTGCATCTGGGGCAGAAATTTCTATGGAAATAGACCCAGCTACCTTTGATTTAGCACATATAGCAGGCTATCGCAATGTGGGCGTGAACCGAGTAAGTCTAGGTGTACAAGCCTTTCAAGAAGAATTATTGCAAAGGGCGGGGCGATCGCACTCAGTTGAAGATATTTTTGCAGCTGTGGAATTAATCCACCAAGTCGAGATTCCCGAATTTAGTTTAGATTTAATTTCCGGGTTGCCGCATCAGTCTTTGGATCAATGGCAGGATTCTCTAACAAAAGCGATCGGGCTTGTACCCACTCACATTTCCATCTATGATCTTACCATTGAACCAGGTACAGCCTTTGGTCGTTATTACAAACCTGGTGATACTCCAATGCCTACGGATGAAGCCACGGTCAAAATGTATCAGATGGGGCAGCAGGTTTTGACTAGTTCAGGTTATGAGCATTATGAAATTTCCAATTATGCCCAACCTGGTCATCAGTGTCGGCATAATCGAGTCTATTGGGAAAACCGCCCTTACTACGGCTTTGGGATGGGTGCGGCGAGTTATGTTCAGGGGAAGCGCTTCACTCGTCCGCGCAAGACTAAGGAGTATTACCAGTGGGTGCAAGCTGGCGGTGTGATTGATTGTGATCTGACTCCCCCAAAGGAAGTATTGTTAGAGACGTTAATGTTGGGGTTGCGTTTGGCGGAGGGTTTGAGTTTGGTGGCGTTGGCACAGGCCTTTGGGGAAGAGAAGGTAGAAGAGATTTGCAAGTGTTTGCGATCGTATTTTGAGAAAGGTTGGGTGGAAGTTGCAGACGGAAGGTTGCGTTTGATTGATCCCCAAGGATTTTTGTTTTCTAATGTGGTGTTGGCACACTTGTTTGATAAGTTGGGGTGACGAACTGTTTATGCAGAAAAATCAAGTTAGAAAAGCTGTGATTCCGGTAGCTGGTTTTGGCACTCGGTTGTTTCCAGCGACTAAAGTTGTGAAAAAAGAACTTTTCCCGATTATTGATCAAGATGGCAGGGCAAAACCTGTGATTATTGCAATTATTGAAGAGGCAATTAGTGCTGGAATTGCAGAAGTGGCGATCGTGGTGCAGCCAGATGACAAAGAAATATTTGAAGATTTATTGAAAAACCCACCTAAAAAAGAACTTTTAGATAAACTTTCACCGCAGAATCAAGAATATAGCCGATATATCGAGGATTTAGGTAGCAGAATTACTATCTTATTGCAAGAGGAGCAATTAGGCTATGGACATGCGGTATTTTGTGCTAAAGATTGGGTGCAAGATGAGCCGTTTTTGCTCATGCTGGGCGACCACATTTACGCATCTGACACTGAAAAATCTTGTACTAGTCAAGTTTTAGATGTTTACAAACAAGTTAATCAAAACATTATTGGCTTAACTACAATGCCAGCAGAAATTATTCATAAAGCTGGATGTGTAACAGGAGTTTGGCAAGATATAAACTCGATTCTTGAAGTTACACAACTCTATGAAAAGCCTACTATTGAGTATGCAAAACAGCATTTGCGTGTAAAGGGAATGTCAGAAAATGAGTTTTTATGTATATTTGGCTTATATTTACTAACGCCGAAGATTTTTGACTTTCTAGCAGAACACATTAACCAAAATTTTCGAGAACGAGGTGAATTTCAGTTAACATCCTGTCTGGAAAAATTACGTCAGGAAGAAGGAATGACAGGATATGTTGTTAACGGCAAGTGTTTTGATATAGGATTGCCAGATGCCTATCGTCAGACAATGATTGATTTTAGAAAAATATAGATTAATTTCAGTTCAATTAGTTTATCTGAGAGGATCTCACTTTTTAAGGTGGCTCAAGCAGACAGTAAGCTATTGAGGTAAGTAGAGTGATGAGTAAGGACTTGAGGCACATTGAAACTACACCGTTTAGTTTGCACAGTCTCCTGTTTTCTTTGTTATTAGGACTACATAGCCTTAACCGAAGCGTATTGGCTTATAGCGGGGGTGTGTGGAGCGTGTGGTGCAGCACTGACTGATCACACTCTCCAATGTTATTATCAATGACTAAGTACTTTATTCCTTGGAAGTCCTTTGTATGAATTTGAAAATTAACCTAAATCAATTACAAAACTACCTCAAAACTATTAGTAGTTAGAGCCGGAAACGAGGTAGTACCCAATTGTGCAAATTTACCCCCCGAATTAATATCAGCAAAACCATCCGCTGAACCATTGGGGTTATAAAAGAGACTACCATTAAGGCTATTGTAAACAATTTTAGCACTACTAACTGCTGCTAAACTATCGTTCGTCACTGTGGCAAAGTCTGCGGAATCTAATGCAGTTGGCAAAACCGAGTTACTCAGAGCGGTAAACGTATATTTCGATAGTAGGATCTTGTCTTGATTAGGAGTGAAGTCATTAATAATATCAACTCCGAGTTCCCTAATATCAAACTTTGATCCTGTTGCAAATGCAAACTTATCTGAACCTGCGCCTCCTATTAAGATGTCGTCCCCACTATCTCCCTGGAGGTAATCGTTGCCCTTGCCACCGAGCAGAGTATCTTTTCCACTACTGCCAAAGAGAATATCATCACCGTTGCCCCCCACGAGCTTATCGTCATCACTACCCCCATCTATTCTGTCTGCACCAGATCCACCAAAAAGGGTGTCAGAACCCGCCCCCCCATCAATGTAATGGTTTCCAGCAACACCAGAAAGTGAAATACTGTCATTACCGCCCTCAGCAAAAATAACCTTATTACCAGGCAAAAAATCCCTTTTATTAAGGGTATCGTCTCCATTTGTCGTAACAACATCAGTACTTATCACATTTCTGGATCGAGCAATTGCCTCTTTTATGGCATCAGCAACATTCTGATTTTTAGAACCAAGAGTCAGTACATCACCTCGACCAAGCTTAGTAACTAGTTTCTCGTAATCGGCTGCAACATTACTTGTAGTTAAAAAAATTGGAATAATGTTATTTGCTTCTAGCGCAGTTTTTACTTGTCCAATCTCTGGATAATCTTCATAAGGATCAATTACACCATCTCCATTATTGGCAATAGTATTACTTGGACTAACTGCTGCCCGATCGCCGGCAACGTGATAAACACTATCAGTGGCTAGGAAAACAATACGAAATGAACCTACTCTGTAACCAAGGCTACCACCGCTATCTAAAGCTGCGTACAAGAGTGCGTCTAATTGTGATTCGGGTTCATCATTGCCACCAAAAGCTTCAAAGCCAAAAATTTTGTCTTTAACTGTTGTTACATTATTTGTCAAAGGGACTTCTGCTTGATATACATAGTCAGCGTAACCGCCAAAAGGCGGAATTGGCTTATCCTTGAACGAGGCAATACCAAATTTCAGGTCACGACCAAAGATACTTGCTAAAAGCGGGTTGGTTAACTGATTTACCATTGCCGGAAGTTCAGCTTTTAACTCGACCAATTCGTGATCATCTGACGCTGTTAAGTCTTGTAGCAGAACAATATCAGATATTAAAGTCATAGTTTATTCCTCTGACTATATTTAATTAATGGGTTGTATTGTAAAGTGTAAAAACACTATTTCAGCCTGATACTAGCAGGATTGATTGATTTAAGATAGTACTTAAACTGAAGAAATATAATCTCTTTCAAAAAATATTTGTTGTGTCCCTACTCAGCCTTGATTCCGTATGTCTGGGGCAAGTGATGCTGAGTTACTTAATTCGTTGTACCCGACTTAACGTTATAGTCGCAGACTTCACAGAGAATGTCACAAGATATGAGTTAAGCTAAAGTGCGTCAATCGGTCAGCAATGAAGACAATGCTTTGGATTAGAGGATGAATCAGTATTTTGCAACGGTTGCTCGCGGATTAGAAAGCCTTGCAGCCCAAGAGTTAGAGCAACTGGGTGCCCATTCCGTGGAGCCAGGGTTTTGCGGTGTAGCCTTTGAGGGCGATCGCACCCTACTTTATCGCGTCAACCTCTGGGCTAGGCTGCCGTTCCGAATCTTGGTAAACATCCATGAGTTTCCATGCCTTGATGCCAAGGATCTCTATCGCGGTGTCCAGAGCATCGATTGGCAAAACTATCTCACGCCAGACATGACGCTGGCGGTGAATACTACCGGTAAAAACGATCGCCTCAACCACTCCCACTTCACATCTCTCCAAATCAAAAATGCGATCGTTGACCAGCAGCAGTCAAATTTGGGTGAGCGTTCAAATGTAGAGCTTCATGAACCAGATGTACGGATTAATGTTCATATTGAACGCGACTTTTGTACCGTCAAACTTGACAGTTCTGGGAATAGTTTGCACCGCCGAGGCTACCGCCCTGCGGTTGGATCAGCCCCTCTCAAGGAATCTCTGGCTGCTGCCCTGATTCAACTTTCGGGCTGGCAGCCAGACCAGATGTTCTACGATCCTCTCTGTGGGTCTGGCACTTTACCTCTCGAAGCTAGTTTAAAGGCACTGAACATAGCACCAGGGCTGTTTCGTGAATCCTTTGGATTTGAAACTTGGCTCGATTTTGATCTGTCCCTTTTAGAGAAACTGCTGCAAGAAGCCAAGGATAGCCAACTTGATAGCCTGACTGCGCCTATTTGGGGAAGCGATCGCGATGAGAACGTGATTGAGCAAGCGATTAACAATGCTCAAAACTGCGGCGTTGATAACCATGTATGGTTTTCTCAAATGGAGCTTGCCGATGTTGTTGCCCCCGCAGAGAGTGGGGTTTTATTCTGCAATCCACCCTATGGCGAACGGCTGGGGCGAGATAGCGACTTGGGAGCATTTTACAAACTTTTGGGCGATGTCTTGAAACAACGCTTCAAAGGCTGGACTGCGTTTGTCCTGAGTGGCAACAAGGAACTGTCTCAATCGATTGGACTAAAATCATCCCAACGGATTGCAGTGTACAACGGAACGCTGCCTTGTCAGTTAATGAAATATGAGTTGTATTAAGTACAGTTCATATTTGACAGGACTTATGCAAAATCATGAAGAAACGAACCGCATTCGCGCAGCGTCTCGTAGAGAAGGACACAAAGGACACAAAGGAATAAGGTTTCAGAGAGTTATTGCGTAAGTCCTATTTGATTAATTCGTAGCGAATTAAATTTGGTAATACCTTGCAATGCCAATGCATCCCGATACAATCTTAATGCGTTCCTCTACAATGCCAATGCATCCCGATACAATCTTAATGCGTTCCTCTGCAATGCCAATGTATCCCGATACAATGTTAATGCGTCGGCCGCAATGTTAATGCATCCTGATACAATGTTAATGCGTTGGCCGCAATGTTAATGCATCCCAATACAATGTTAATGCGTCGGCCGCATTGTTAATGCATCCCCCTGCGTTAAAAACGCTACGCTTTTATGCAAAACTGTACTAAGACAGAATCGATCAGATTTTGCGATTTCTAGTTTGTAGTATGTTTAAGGCGATCGCTCTCAACTATTTCTGCTCAGTAAAAAATACATTGCCTCAAAATTTAGTGACATTGGGGATGTACTGTATTGTCAGGGTTTGTGAGAACTGCAACCTAAATCCGCTCTTGTGTAGCATTGGCTATCTCAATAAACTTATATAGAGTCAGTGAGATTTTCAATCCTGTTTCATAAATTTAAGTTGAGCTAAAAAAACTTCAACCCTTCTCTGAGCATAGATTCTAACAGTTAAGATCACAAATGCTTTAAAAAAGTGCCAGTATGATCTGTGACTGACAATCTGCAATTTATTTATTGCCAAAAGGCTATTTATGTCAGACCTATTTACCTTTACCGTTACCAATAAAACCGAACTGACAATTACAGAGTTATGGGTATCTGTCGATGATCAGGAGTGGGCTTCATTTAGCTTGGGTGAGTCTGGGATTCCATCAGGTCAAACAGCAACAATTGCTTGGGCTGAATATACCAATGGTTCGCCCTGCGAATGGTACATTTCTGCTGTATTTGAAGATGAATCAGAAACTGAGTCAGCCCTATTTAACTTCTGTAAAGAACCAGCTTTAACAATCGGATAAATTCTCCACTGCAATGTTGATACATGATTGCATATCGACTCAAGACATAAACAGGACTTACGCACAGGTAATGGAACGAACTACAGAGGACGCAGAGAACACGGAGGAATAAGAGTTTGAGAGGTTTTTTGCGTAAGTCCTAATAAAAACAAAAGCCCTACCTCGAAAGCATCTAGTGGAGCTTGATATTATAATTGATACAGAATCGATCAGATTTTGTGATTTCCGGTTTGTAGTATGTTTAAGCCGATCGCTCTCAACATAAAATCGGATGCTGAGACTGTGTAGTTTACCACCGTAGGCATCGCATTCACTATTTCAGATTTTGCGATCGCAATTTTTCAAAAGACTTAAAGCCACCGCCTCTGCAACCTTGATACCATCGATACCCGCCGAGAGAATCCCCCCTGCGTATCCCGCGCCTTCACCAGCCGGATAAAGACCGACTGTATTTAAACTTTGATAATCTTCTTGGCGTTTAATCCGAATCGGTGATGAGGTGCGAGTTTCCACCCCAGTTAACACGGCATCATCCATCGCAAATCCTTTAATTTGTTTGTCAAAAGCGAGAAGTGCTTCACGGATGGCGGCGATCGCATAATCTGGTAAACTCTGGCTCAAATCACCCAAATGTACCCCAGGTGTATAAGACGGTTTAACTGCGCCCAATGCTGTAGAGGGGCGATGGTTGAGAAAGTCTCCCACCAACTGCCCTGGAGCTTCATAAGTCCCACCGCCTAATTCAAAAGCCCGTTCTTCCAAGCGTCGTTGGAAGTCAATTCCCGCTAAGGCATTTCCCGGATAATCTGCGGGGGTGATGCCCACAACGATCGCACTATTAGCATTGCGCTCATTGCGAGAGTATTGGCTCATCCCATTGGTGACAAGTCGCCCCGGTTCTGATGCGGCTGCAACCACTAAGCCCCCTGGACACATACAGAAACTATAGACGGAGCGACCATTTTCACAGTGGTGAACCAGTTTATAATCGGCAGCACCTAAAATCTTATGACCAGCCTGAGCGCCGAAACGACATTGGTCGATCAAAGACTGGGGATGTTCCACCCGAAAGCCGATGGAAAAAGGTTTCGGCTCTATGTAAACTCCACGTTCAAATAGCATTTTGAAGGTATCGCGGGCGCTATGACCAACTGCGAGAACTACATGATCGCTAGCGATATATTCCCCACTGGCGAGGGTGACTCCTCGCACTTGTCCATTTTCGATGTTGATATCTTCCACCCGACTTTGAAAGCGAATTTCACCACCGAGGGATTCGATTTTGGCACGCATACTTTGGACGATTCCCACCAGTTTGAAAGTGCCGATGTGCGGTTTGTTGATATATAAAATTTCCGGTGAGGCTCCCGCATTCACGAGTTCGGTTAGTACCTTGCGCCCATAATGTTGAGGATCTTTGACTTGACTGTAGAGTTTGCCATCGGAGAATGTACCCGCACCACCTTCGCCAAACTGGACATTGGATTCTGGGTTGAAGTCTGATTTTTTCTTCCAAAAGTTAAAGGTATCAACGGTGCGATCGCGAACTTGTTTGCCACGTTCTAAAATGATTGGACAAAAGCCCATTTGCGCGAGCATCAAACCCGCAAACAAGCCACAAGGCCCTGTACCAATCACGATGGGGCGAATCGCTAAATTGCTCGGTGCTTGTGCCACTGGGCGATAACTCATGTCTGGCGTGGCAATCACATGAGGATCTTTTTTCAGGCGCTTGAGTAAATGAGTTTCCTGAGTCGTTTCTACATCCAGAATATAAACAAGGTTGATCTCTCCTTTCTTACGGGCATCGTAGCTACGCTTAAAGATGGAATAGCTGATCAATTCTTGGGCTGTGATTTGCAGCTTTTTGAGGATGGCAGACTTGATCTCATCTTCAGGATGATCAAGCGGGAGCTTTACTTCTGTTAGTCGTAACATAGCGAGGAGAAATTCATACTGTCTATTAAAATCTTAATCAAAATCACTGTGACGCGTTAGCGTAGCTGACTGTAGGCATCGCTGATTTCCTTCGGGGCTTAAACGTGAGTTCGATAAACCTCTCTCTGCTTTTAACTTTAGTTCAAGTCTGTCCCTCTGCGATTCGGCTACGGTGTACACACAAGTCCTAAAAATTTAGCTTGACAAGGCTTTCCTTATTCTCATGCAAAGCATTGTTAGTTGATGCGTTGGCATTGTTAGTCGATGCGTTGGCATTGTCAGTTGATGCATTGGCATTGTTAGTCGATGCAATGGCATTGTCAGTCGATGCATTGGCATTGTTAGTCGATGCATTGGCATTGTCAGTCGATGCATTGGCATTGTCAGTCGATACATTGGCATTGCAGGTTAAGAGATTTGTGTACACTCTAGTTCCGATTCAGAGAGGGACGGTTTTGGGTAGTAAAATTTCTTAGAGGTCTTTTTATAATGGCTAATTAGATAGATAAGATATTAGGACTTACGCAAAAATTGCCAACTTCGCTTAATTTATCGAACCGCCAAGACGAGGCAGTGCGTTGGGCGGCTCTGCCGACTTGAAGCAACTGCCGTGCCAAGAACGCCAAGAATCGTAGAGTGTGCGTAAGTCCTAGATATAACCCGTCGAACTCACGTTAAATAAGACTGACAGCCGCCTCTAACATTCGTATTGTCCCAAGTTCAGCATTTATTTCCACTTCTACACCGATTGGCAAGGTAAATTTATCTTTAATATGACCAATCATTGAACCATACCAAGCAGGAATACCTAAAGGAAGTATGTGTTGTTGCAATACTTGCATTAAGGTAAATGATGGTTCATCCCCAAGACTACATTTAGTGCATTGCCCAAAGATAAAGCCAGCAATTTGGTTCAGGATCCCAGCAATTTTTAACTGCGTCAGCATCCTATCTATACGATAAACATCCTCGCCAATTTCTTCCACAAACAAAATGCTTTTGTTCCAAGAAGGTAGGTAAGGTGAACCTACCATTGCTGATAAAACTGACAAGTTTCCACCCACAAGTTTACCCCTCGCCTTTCCCGGTGCTATTATCTCCATCCGCACTTCGCTAGGGTTGAGATTTTGCATAGTCACTGCTTCAGCATTAAATAGGATGCGCTTGAAGTAATCGACTGTAAATTGATTCCAGGTAGAGGTAGCAACTGGCCCATGAAAAGTAATCATTTGACTACGGGCATTAATTGCTAACAACAGCGTCGTAATATCGCTGTAACCGATGATAATTTTCGGATGGGAGCGGATCAGCGAGTAGTTTAGTAGGGGTAAAATGCGATTACAACCCCAGCCACCACGCATGGGGATAATTGCTTTTATGGAGCGATCGCTAAACATCAAGTTTACATCATCGGCGCGATCGGCATCTTTCCCCGCTAAATAGCCGTAACGATCTAAAATATGTTTCCCCTGCTTGACTTTTAACCCTAACTGTGAAATTGATTGCTGCACTGCTTCGATGTCTTTGACATCAACGATACCCGCAGGGGCGATTAATCCTACGGTATCGCCCACTTGCAGGCACGGCGGCTTGCGAATGGTGTTTGGGGGTAGCTTACTTTGGGCGGTAAGTGGTGATATTTGGGTGGCTAGGGTAGCCATTCCACAGGTTGTGAGAAATTGCCGACGTTTGATAAGGATAACCATTGAGTTGGAGACTGGGGATTAGGAACAGTGACAAATTTTGCTGGAGACTCAAACCTAATCAAGAGTAAATTCGGTTTCTTGCAAGAGGCTTATAGCAAGCCTAAATCATTCATCAAAAAGTTAGATCCCCGACTTCTAAAAGAAGTTGGGGATCTGAATACCGCGAATTTTCACAAATCAAATAGGATTACAATATCTAAAATTAAATCTTTTGTACCACATTGGAAATCATAAATCCATTGTTAGCAAACTTACCATCAGTATCAAATAAATCACCAATTACAGGCAAAATATGATCATACAATTGCATTGCATTTAAACAACTATTGATGCTAGAAGCGGCTGAATTATATCCTGCAATATTTTTTTCAAGAACACTCAATAATTGCCGATTATTCGCAATTTTTTCTTCAGCTTCTTGTTGCAGTGTTTTCTCTAAATAAGCACGCGCCTGGGGGTATTGCTGCAAAATTGTATCTGCTTGCTGATCTGCCATTGGTAACAACTGAGTTTTGAGCGTTTGGTTGATGGTTTGACGGAAAGATTTCCGAATAGTTTGAGAAACTTTTGGTTCAAAATCTAACTTCAATAATTGCCTAATTGCTGGTTCTGCTTCTACGATACTTTCAGCGTCGTAACCTTGAGAAGTTTGTAATAAAGTCTGGCGAAATTGATATATAGAAAAAGTGCCTTCATCATAAAACCTCGGACTTTCGCGCACGAAGCGATCGCACTCTACGCTAGCTGCACTCAGCAGTGCTTGAGTAACTAATTTTTCTAAAATTCTGATCTCTTGTTCAATTCCACCATCATTATCTAACAAACGATATAACTGGCGATAATATTCTGACTTGCGAACCTTTTCAATCAACCGTTGGAAAAAATTGGCGGCTAATTGCTGAGAAGATTCAACCAAAATATCTTCTAATTGATTTGCTAAGTAATAAAATGCCTCTACTAAAATAGCAATTAAAGGTGCAGTAGCGTTGCGAGGATGGCTGATGGTTGCACGTCGATAAGCAGAAGCTACAGAAAAAGTATCTAGCAATTCATCCAAACGGCGAATCATTCGTGATTGCAATTGCTTAAAATCTGCTTCAAAAGCATCGCAGGAATTATTAATTATTTGGTTGATTTCTTGTGTGATATGCTCAATAAATTCTCTACCAACTTGCTGTAATTGCTGATTTAGACGTTGCAACTCTTGCGCCTTCATCATCTCAATTTCTTGGGGCTGACTATCTAAATCACGTTGCACACTTTGATAATGTTTATTCAGCTTAATACAAACATCTTCCAAATCATCAGCAAGATTTTTAAATAATTGTGGACGCTTTTCTTCTGTAAGATAGCGAGTTATAGCTGTGCGAAATTCCTCAGTTCCACTATCTTGAATCAGCTTTTCTATCAGCTCATTTCCCCAATCTCCCAGAATCCGCACATAATTTTGATTTGGGGTTTCAAAGCCGTTAACAGAGACACGGAATTTACTGGAAGACAGCTTTCCTGAATTTACACAGTAGTTGTTAAACGCATAGACAAATTGTGGTGTTTCTTCTTTACCATTTAAACCTTTAATACTTTCTGCAAAAACAGAATCTAAACCAAATCTATCTCGTTGGCTTGTCTGTTTAATCTGACTGCCGTAAAATCCTAATAATCCACTCGTTTTATAAACCTTGCTTGAATTACCAAATTGTCCACTAATTAAATCGTCTAATCGCTGCCGTAGTTGGGTATTATACCAAGTTTCATCGATGCGGTTGAAGATATAGAAAACGCGATCGCGTACTCCCCCATTCTTCCGCATTAATTCCAAAAGTTCTGTTTCTTCTTTTGTCATATCACCCGCCGAAGCAGGTTTTAGCACACACACCACCGCTGAAGTATCAGGATCTTGAATTTTAGCATAAGTTAATTGTGCATCTTTCTCCACTGGTGCATCTATACCCGGCGTGTCGATAATTACATTACCATCTTCTAGTAGAGGATGATTACAGTAATATTCTATCCGTTTCAATACGGCACTATTACTACCACGACGCGCATATCCAGCAGCTTGTTTGAGGTTGTCAAAGTGAAATTGCTCCATTGAATATGTAGCATTATTAACCGTGTTGATGCGATCGCGGTTGCTTATATATCCCTCTAGCAATAATATTAACGCCTTCGCCTGTTTTGCCCGTTCTGATTTACTCTCACCACCTTCCTGCTGAATAATAACTTCGCAATCTTGACATAGCAACTTAATTACCTCAGCTTGGTTAATATTAGTTACTGTCTTAAATCCTAGCTGTTGACACAAATAAACTGCTTGTTCCCGAATCTCTACTTCACTTAAAAACGTCAAAACAACACGTTCTTGATCTACTTCTGCATACTCTATTTTGCATTCTGTACCTGTAGCGTGTCCCTCTGCACTGTACAGTAATTCTCTCTCCAATAGTGCATTGATTAGCATTGATTTACCAGCACTAAATGCACCCGCAAACACAATCTCAAACTTTGGAGAAATAGCCTTACTTAGGGAAGTTTGTATAGGTGTAATATCTTGGGAACGTAACGTGGGTTCTTGCTGTAAAAGTTGTAATATAGATTTAACCTGCTCTTTCAAGTTTTGGCACTGAAGCGGTAAATCTGACATATTCAGCATCCTGATAATATTTATGTATATATTAATAATATTTATTAGGGTATGGCTCAGTAAAATTTCTGAGAAAATTAATGCTGTTTAGTTGCTTGATATTACCTAAATGATTAATTAAAGACTATTGACTAATGAAAAGTTTTGCGATCAGATTAAATAAAACCCCATGACTATTTAAAATAAAGCTTAAAAAATTTTGTCAAACAGGAATACATCAAAGCAAGGTTTATATTAAGTGCCATTGGTAGCCTAGAAAAAGCAAAAATTCGCTTTGCTAATCAAGTCATTAGTGCAGTATTAATCAAAAAATTTGAAATCGTCACCCTCAATAGGACAATAGCAACTATCTGACTTTTCACGGCATCTGGAAAACCTCTCTCTAAATCTCTCTCCTAAAAGGAGAGAGACTTTGAATTTTCCCCCTTCCCGCGTCGGGAAGGGGGTTAGGGGGTTAGGTTTTTGGTGGACTTTTCCACATAACCTGAATTGTCAGACACAAAGAGAAGTCTGATTATGACGTTGACGAGGGCAACCCATGCGCCTCACCGTAGTCGGTGAGTTGCTTTTTACTGATGCTCAAAAAAGCATCTACTCAATTTTCAAGTTGAAAGGCAAGCGGGCGTAAACCCCCTGTGGATCGTTCATCTTTTGCAGAATCTCTACTTCCTGTTGCAGTTTTTGGAATTCAGCAGTAAGGGGATTGGCTGATTTGAGTTGCGCCCCCTCAATTCCTAAAGCAGTCCGCGCCTCTTCAGTTGCGCGCCCAAAAAACCGTTCTCCGAAGTTGTTAGTGCGAGGAAACTCTTGCACTTCCCAGTCTTCTCCTAGTTTCGCCTGCTTGGCAGCATATGCGATCGCAGTGTTCAAACCGCCAATTTCATCCACCAAACCAATTTCCTTAGCTGCCACACCTGACCAAACTCTTCCTTGGGCAATTTCTGCTACTTTTTGTTCTGGGAGTTTGCGACCTTGAGAAACTTTATTCAGAAACATATCATAAATGCGGTTAACACTGCGCTGATAAAGTGCCAACTCTTGAGGCGATTTCGGACGCGAAACTGTTTGACTATCAGCATAGCGTGCAGTTTTCACTGAATCCCAAGTGATGCCATTATCATTCGCCAGCTTTTGCCCATTGAATAGCAACCCAAATACACCTATTGAGCCTGTAATGGTATTTGGTTCGGCAAAAATGCGGTTAGAGTCGCTAGCAATCCAATAACCACCAGAGGCGGCCACATCACCCATTGAGACTACAACTGGTTTAGCCTCACGAGTTAATTTGATTTCTCGCTGCATCACTTCAGCTGCGGTAGCACTACCACCAGGACTATTAATCCGTAATACAACAGCCTTCACATCCTTATCTTGTCGGAGTTTGTTGAAGATTTTGGCAAAGCGATCGCCTCCTATTTGCCCATCATCACCTTTACCATCGACAATCTCGCCCTCAGCATAAACAACGGCAATTTGATTTTTTGAGTTCCGTTCTACACCGAAAGATTTGCCGGAAACTTCTGCGTAGCTATTCAAGCTAATTTGTCGGAATGTTTTGTCGTCTTTATCGCTATCTGTCAACTTTTTGAGATCAGTCACAACTTCATCGGGGTATGCTACTCGATCAACTAAACCGCTAGTTTTGGCTTGTGTGGCTTCCAGTAGCGCCTGATTATCTGCGATCGCTTGCAACTGATTAGGTTCAATTTTCCGACTTGCGCCCACAGCAGTGCGCCACTCTCCCCAAACATCATCCAATAATTTCTGAGTTTGTTCCCGGTTTTCTGGACTCAATTTTGTGAGGATAAACGGTTCAACAGCTCCTTTAAATTTCCCCACCCGCACAACTTGAACACCAATGCCATATTTCTGCAATCCTCCTGCTAAAAACATCGATTGTGAACTCAAACCGTTGACTTCCATCATTCCCAGAGGATTAAGTACAATGGAATCTGCCACTGAACTGACGTAATATTCCTTTTTACTCCAATCACTGCCATAGGCCACAATCTTTTTCCCAGCAGCGCGAAACTCCTCCAACGCTTTCCGAATTTCTTTAAGGGAGGCATAGCCGACACTATTAACTTGGCTTGTGCTAGTTGCATCCAGGTAGATTCCGACAATTCGCGGATCGCGCCGCGCTTTTTCCAAAGTTTCTACAACTTTGCGGAGTGATATCCTTTCGTCGTCCACACCTGATATTGTGTTTTGAAACAGTTCACCTGAACTAGGTTCGCTATCAGTAATTTTCATTGACAAGTCAAAAACTAGCACTGACTTATTTTTCACGTTTGGCCCAGTATCTTTAGAGGAGGTAGCAGCCATTATTAGCAAGAACAGTCCAGTGGTTCCTAGACCACCGAAAATAATTAGTCCTAGTAAGGTGCCAATTAAACTAGCAAAAGTTTGTTTGATAAAATTACGCATTAGTTATTAGTTATTAGTTATTGGGCATTGAGCATTGGGGACCTACTTAATTTATTCTATGCGCTGTAAACTGTTAGAGTGCTTTAACTGATACAAGGTGGCATTGCCAGTGCAAAATAAGACTGTGGTGATTTCAGCGATTAATACTTCAGCTAGTTCCGCTACTGCTGCCTCTGATGTTGCTGCTGCTTGCAAAAAAGGCATTGCTAAACCAGCTATATCTGCTCCCAAGGCGATCGCTGCTGCAACATCCAATCCATGACGCAAACCTCCCGAAGCAATTAAGGGCACATTTGGAGCGATCGCTCTAATAGTTGTAATGCACTCTGCCGTCGGTAAACCCCAATCGGCAAAAGTTCTCCCTAAACGACGTTGCAAGGGATTTTCTGCCCGTTCACTTTCTACTTTTGCCCAAGAAGTACCCCCCGCACCCGCCACATCAATTGCTGCTACCCCAGCGGCGATCAGTTTCTCGGCGATCGCTGCTGAAATGCCGTTACCAACTTCCTTCGCAATTACTGGCACTGGCATTTTGCCACACAATTTAGATATTTTGTCAAGCAAACCCCGAAAATTAGTATCACCTTTGGGTTGAATGCACTCTTGTAGAGGGTTAATGTGTAAAATCAGGGCATCAGCCTCTAGGATATCAACTACCCGCAAACATTCATCTAAGCCATACTTATAGTTAAGTTGCACAGCGCCCAAGTTCGCAAATAGCAGAACATCGGGGGCATACTTGCGGACAGCAAAAGTATCAGCCACCTGGGGTTTTTCCACCGCTACCCGTTGGGAACCAACACCCATTGCAATTTTGTAGTATTGCGCGACTTCGGCCAAACGTTGGTTAATGATTGCGGCTTGTTCTGTTCCGCCAGTCATAGAAGAAATTAACAAGGGTGCGCCAAGGTGTTTCCCCAGAAAACTTGTACTGATATCAATATCGTCGGGGTTTAGTTCGGGTAAGCAAGAATGGGTGAAGCGATAGCGTTCTAGTCCATTGGTAATTTGATCACACTGAACATCCTCCTCTATACAGATCCGAATGTGATCGGCTTTGCGATTCTGAGTTTGTGCAGAGATATTGGTAGGGGCGTTCACTGGTGGGTATGGCTAAAAGTATTTGCGATCGCTATTGTTACATTGTCTGCAATCGTCTTTTTACAACAAAAATATTTATTTTCGCTATCTTTAGTCAGATCGTACTGTAACAGTAGTTGGCAATTCTCAGGCGGTGTCGCTCAAGATAAGTACAGAAATTCTTCGCCTGCTTACCCAAAAATCGGTAAACAAAGCCTGGGCTGTCTTTGCTTACCCTTGGCACAATAGGGTTTCGGCTTTTTAGAGCCGTTTGACGGAACCACCAACAATGCAAAAGATTTTCTTTACAGCACTTTGCAAGTAAATGAAGTACACCCTTCTCTTGCTTGTGGCTGCGGTGAATTACCCCCCTTAATCTCCCTGTTTATTGGGGGGAAAAATAAATCTAGTTCCCTCCCCAATATATCGGGGAGGGTTAGGGTGGGGTATTTTTATACCTCACCAACTTACAATCTGCTGTATCGTTGAAACCAGTCTAAAATTTCCCACCAATGGAAAGGCGATGTCTACGACGGGCAACTCTTCGAGACGCGCAAGGAACGCCTACGCAAATTCTTTGACTAAATTCCATACTCCCTGAACTTTATTAATAATCAATAGTTGTATGTGCTAACTATTGATTATTAACAAAGTTTTATATCTGATTTGTTTAGCAGTTTCGCACTCCTGATTAGTCCAAACTCCAGTAAAAACTGATAATTATTCAGTTTAAAAGTACATTTATATAGTAAAATAGCGATGCGATTTACCTATTACTCTTGTTTTTAGAGTTTCCGATTCTATTTTCAAAATTTTCTCAGATCAAGTTATTTTTTACAATCGCAGTTGTTATATAAAATATAACAGTAACTAGAAGACGAATCATGCCAATACTTCGTATCCTTCATTTAGCTGGGTCTCCATCCAATGATTTTTACTGTGAATTGTCACGTAATTACGCCCAAAGCTGTATAATTGCTACAGCAAATTCATCGCTCTATGAATTTCTGATTGCATACATCACACCTGATGGTCAGTGGCGATTTCCTTCCTCTCTGAGTCTTGAAGATATTGCTGTCGCCAAACCGGTTTCTCTGTTAGATGCCATACAGTTTATAACAGCGCAAAACATTGACGTTATGTTGCCACAAATGTTTTGTCTCCCTGGAATGACTGAGTACCGGGCACTATTCGACCTGCTTAAAATCCCTTACATAGGCAATACTGCCGATGTTATGGCATTAACGGCTCATAAAGCCAGAACCAAAGCAATTGTCGCAGCAGCAGGGGTGAAAGTGCCTTCTGGAGAACTGCTCCGCCAAGGAGACGTTCCAACAATTACACCTCCAGCAGTCATCAAACCCGCAAATGCCGACAACTCTTTAGGGGTGTCCTTAGTTAAAGAAAAGAGTGAGTATGAGGCTGCCTTGAAGAAAGCATTTGAATTTGCAGATGAGGTAATCGTAGAAACATTCATTGAAGCCGGTCGAGAAGTCAGATGCGGTGCCATTGTCAAAGATGGAGAGCTAATCGGTTTACCCCTTGAAGAGTATCAAATAGACCCCCAAAACAGACCCATCCGCAGCTATACTGACAAATTCAAAATACCCATCGAGGGGGACTTGGCTTCAACTGCTAAAAATTATGTCCCAGGTTGGATTGTAGATATTAATGACCCGATCACGCAAAAGGTTCAGCAGGAAGTTAAGAAGTGTCATTTGGCTTTGGGCTGTCGCCATTATAGTTTATTTGACTTCCGGATCGACCCACAGGGACAACCTTGGTTCTTAGAAGCCGGATTGTTTTGTATTTTTGACCACAAAGCGGTGATTTCCTGTACGGCGAATAGAGCGGGAATTCCTTTAAATGAGCTATTTATGACGATGATAAATCAAGCGTTGAACATCAACTGATGTGCAAAAAATCACCTTATTAGCTTTCTTCTAACTTGGAAGAAGCTAATAAGCATTTAATGCAACATATTGCTTATTTCCTTTATTTTTATCTAGCGACGCCACTTAATCACTAACTTGTTACAATTACAACTATGAGAGAGCAGATTTTTGCAATATTCCAAAACTTGGGCACTCTTGCATTACTGGCGATCGCATTTCCCTTTAACTGCACCCTCGTACTCGCATCGTTGCTGTGGAATTTTTTCAGCCGACTGTTCAGCAAGCAAGTGGTTTTGAACGAGAATCCGAAAAATATCTTGATCGGTGGTGGTAGAATGACCAAAACCCTTCAGCTAGCGCGATCATTTCACGCTGCTGGGCATCGAGTCATTTTATTTGATCTTAGCCAATACTGGTTCAGTGGTTATCGATTTTCCAACGCTGTGGCTGGCTTTTACACAGTTCCTGACTCGCAAGAAGACTTAGAAGGTTATACTCAAGCCGTGCGGGCGATCGCCAAAAAAGAAAACATAGACTTTTTTGTGCCGGTAGGCATTTTTGCAGCCAGCTACTTTGACTCTGAGCGCAAGCCAGTGTTATCAGGCTATTGCGAGAATTTCCACTTCGATGCTGATACAATGAAGATGCTCGATAACAAGTTTACCTTTGCAGAAAAAGCAGCCTCACTCTCGCTATCTGTCCCGAAAACTTTCCTAATTACAGATTCGGAACAAGTTCTTAAATTTGACTTTGCCAACGAAAAGCACAAATATATTCTCAAAAGTATTGTTTATGACTCTGTTTTACGCTTGGATCTAACCAAGCTACCAATGGAGTCTTACGAAAAAATGGCGCTTCATCTTAAAAGTAAGCCAATTAGTAAAGATAACCCTTGGATATTGCAAGAGTTTATTCCTGGAACAGAATATTGTACTCACAGTACAGTGAGAAATGGGAAATTAACGGTACACTGTTGCTGCAAATCATCTGCTTTTCAAGTCAATTACGAAAACGTTGATCACCCAGAAATTCAAGAGTGGGTGAGTCATTTTGTTAAAGAATTACAACTAACTGGACAAATTTCTTTTGACTTCATTCAGGCAGAAGATGGAACAATTTATGCGATTGAGTGCAACGCTCGCGCTCACTCTGCAATTACAATGTATTACAACCATCCCGGTTTAGCGGATGCCTATCTTAATCAAGAGCCTCTGGCTGAACCTCTGCAACCTCTAAGTGATAGTAAGCCTACTTATTGGCTTTATCACGAACTTTGGAGACTTAATGAAATTAGATCGTTAAAGCAGTTACAAAAGTGGTTTAAAAATATTTTACGAGGAAAAGATGCAATCTTTGAAGTTAACGATCCACTACCGTTCTTAATGGTACATCATTGGTACATTCCTTTGCTGCTACTCGATAGTTTGCGCTCCTTAAGAACTTGGGTGAGGATTGATTTTTGCATCGGGAAACTCATCCAGTTTGGAGAAGACGTAAAATATAAAACCTTTACAACCCCTAAGTAATAGTCAGCCTACTTATTGGTTTTGACTATGCCAATTCATCTGGTGACACTTGCCAACGACAATTGGTTAGCTTTTATTGGATTCATCTGTGTGGACAACACATTGCTTCAAGGGCAAGTTGACTTTCGCTCACAGGAGCGATCCAAAAATCGAAAAATGATGATTCACAGTCCCGTGTAAGTGTTCGGTGTCAATTCGAGACGGGTTGACGATCATCATATATGCGAGTGGAGGAAAGCATGGAAGCAAGGGCAGGCTCGTATCTGCTTGTCTCCTTAATCTTTTTTGATCCACCAGCGAATGATTCCACTATTATGTAACAATTATAATTATGAGAAAGCATATTTTTGTAGTGTTCCAAAACTTGGGCACTCTTGTATTACTAGCGATCGCATTTCCCTTAAACTGCATCGTCGTCTTAACATCGCTACTGTGGAGCTTTCTTAAGCAACCATTCAGTAAGTCAACTGTTGTTAACCCCAATTCCAAAAATATCTTGATTGCTGGCGCTAGAATGACTAAAACCCTTCAACTAGCGCGTTCGTTTCATGCAGCAGGGCATCGAGTTATTATAATTGACATTGAGAAATTCTGGTCAAGTGGTAATAAATATTCCAACTCTGTTGCAGGCTTTTATACCGTTCCCGATCCCAGCAAAGATTTAGAAGGTTACGTTAAAACCCTACATGCGATCGCCAAAAAAGAAAAGATCGACTTTTTTATCCCGGTAGCCATTTTTTCTGTCATCCACTACGATCAAGGCAAGCCACCATTACCAGAGTTTTGTGAGTTTTTCCACTTTGATGCTGATGTCACGAAGCTCCTAGATGACAAGTTTGCCTTTGCCGAAACAGCGCGATCGTTCGGTTTATCTGTCCCCAAATCCTTCAAAATTACCAATCCCGAACAAGTCATCAACTTTGACTTTTCTCAGGAGAAGTGCAAATACATTCTTAAAAGCATCCCCTACGATCAAATACGTCGCTTAAATCTCACCAAGCTACCTTGCGATACACATGCACAAACAGCAGCATTTGTCAATAGTCTGCCCATCAGTGAGGAGAATCCCTGGATTATGCAGGAATTCATTCCTGGAAAGGAATACTGCACTCACACTACCGCGCGAGATGGAGAATCAAGAATGTATTGCTGCTGTGAGTCATCCGCCTTTCAAGTCAACTACGAAAACGTTGATCAGCTAGAAATTATGCAATGGGCGAGTCATTTTACCAAAGAACTGGGAAAAACTGGGCAACTTTCCTTTGACTTCATCCAAGCAGAAGACGGAACTGTTTACGCGATTGAGTGTAACCCCCGCACTCACTCCGCCATTACTATGTTTTACAATCATTCAGGAGTAGCGGATGCCTATCTTGGTAAAGAGCCTCTAGCTGAATCTTTGCAGCCTCTTGGTGATAGTAAGCCAACCTATTGGCTGTACCACGAAGTTTGGCGGCTGAATGAGATTAGATCGTTTAAGCAACTGCAAACCTGGGTAAGAAACATCAGGCGGGGGAAAGAAGCAATTTTTGAGGTGAGTGATCCCTTACCCTTCCTGATAGTACATCATTGGCAGATTCCATTACTGATTCTCGACAATTTACGAAGACTCAAAGGTTGGATAAGAATAGACTTTAATATGGGCGAACTTATAGAGTGATACCAATCCGCATTCTAAAACGTAATATTGGTAAAATTAAAAACTAGAACAGTAATTGCCAGTAGTGGTTTCTCAGCAGCAGGTATTAACAGAAGCATTCCTAATTTTGTATTAGAATTTGTACCTGCATATAGTCCTGATTACAACATCATCGAATTAGTCTGGTATTTATGTAAGGAATACATTGCTCATTCTCTATTTCAATCAGTAGATGAGTTGAAGTATTTACTAGATAAGCCATTGAATCAGGATGAATTAGTCATTAAGTGGCATAAGAAAATCAAAAAAAAGGGAAATAGAGACTATGTTGCAATTAAAATGCCAACTAACTTAACATACTGATTTCCCCATTTTGTGAGGTTAATTAATATGGTTTTACAAACAGAAAAGCGCTACTACACCCCAGAAGAATATTTGGAATTAGAAGAGAAGGCTGAATATAAAAATGAATACAGAGACGGAGAAATTATACCTGTGACAGGAGGAACAACTAACCACAATAAAATTGCACTTAATTTTTGTAGAAAATTTCCCCTGACAGTGCAAGATCAAGCTTATGACATATATATAGGCGATGTTAAATTATCAATACCTCGTTATCGCCTTTATACTTATCCTGATGTTATAGTCATCAAAGGTAAGCCTATTTATGAGGGAACAGGTACAACAACTATTATTAATCCCTTGTTAATTGTTGAAGTCTTATCAAATTCAACTAAAAATTATGACAAAACAGATAAGTTTAAATATTATCGTTCAATTCCTGGTTTTCAGGAATATATTATGATTGATCAGTATAGTTTTGCTGTGGAACAATTTGCCAAGCAAGCAGAAGGACAATGGATTTTTAAGGAATATGAAGGTGAAGAGGCAGTTTTAGTCTTAGATTCTATCGATTTTCAAATTACCTTGCGTGATATTTATGAACGGGTTAATTTTGAGTTGATTGAGGAATAAAACAGTAGATAAATAGGGAGTCAGGGCGTAGCCGATACCTGTACCCCGACTCCCTATTTACAGCATTTTGCATCTAAATGAAGTACATCCTTACCCCCCTTAATCCCACGCCACTTGCTACAACGGAGGGAACCTCCCTTCGGGTTCAGCAGT
>NZ_JBALDF010000049.1:0-3790 GCF_036917275.1 Nostoc sp. | reverse complement strand
AAGTCGTTTTGAGGTACTTCAAAGTCGTTTTGAGGTACTTCAAAGTCGTTTTGAGGTACTTCAAAGTCGTTTTGGAGTACTTCAAAGTCGTTTTGGAGTACTTCAAAGTCGTTTTGGAGTACTTCAAAGTCGTTTTGAGGTACTTCAAAGTCGTTTTGAGGTACTTCAAAGTCGTTTTGAGGTACTTCAAAGTCGTTTTGAGGTACTTCAAAGTCGTTTTGGAGTACTTCAAAGTCGTTTTGGAGTACTTCAAAGTCGTTTTGGAGTACTTCAAAGTCGTTTTGAGGTACTTCAAAGTCGTTTTGAGGTACTTCAAAGTCGTTTTGAGGTACTTCAAAGTCGTTTTGAGGTACTTCAAAGTCGTTTTGGAGTACTTCAAAGTCGTTTTGAGGTACTTCAAACTTTGTCATGACTAATGATGCACTCAATGAAAATATGGTAGAAATCATTGAATCTGCAACAATGAATGAGGAAGAAGAGGAGAAATTAGCAAGACAATGTGCTAGAGAATATCAATTAATTACCAGAGATGACCGATTAGAGAAAATCGCTACATTTATGAGAATTACTCTGGGCAAGGAAGTAGCCTCGCTGATCTCACCCCTTAAGTTATATTTTGCACCTGCCCCATATCCCGCCAGAGAATAAATTCTCTGGCTAATAGCGCAAGTCCACTCAAGTGGACTATAAACCAGTGCAAGTTCGGTGATTTAAGAATGGCTCCTAAGCGGTAATTTTATCTGGAACGTCGAGCCTTTACCTTCATTGCTGATCACATAAATGTGACCGCCATGAGCCTGAACAATTTGTTGAGCGATCGCCAATCCTAACCCAAATCCGCCGTTTTCTCTTGCCCGTTCTGTATCAACTCGGTAGAAGCGATCGAAAATGTAAGGTAAATCTGCCTCTGGAATGCCAATTCCGGTATCGATGACCTGAATCACGACTCGATCTGAGTGAGGTTCTAAACGTAACCAGACTGTTCCCCCAGACGGAGTATATTTACAGGCGTTGTTGAGCAAGTTTTCGACTGCTTGCCTGAGCAAATCGGGGTCAGCCCACAACTCAATTTGTTGTTCTGGTAAATGGCTAATCAACTTAAGCGACTCTTTTGCAGCAACAGTAGTGTAATGAATAGCTAAATTCTCCAGCAAGCTATTCAGATTTACCTTTTTGAGAGATTCTGAAGTTAATTGTCCTTGATGCCGAGCCAACAGCAGTAGGTTATTAACTAAGGTACTCATCAACTTGGCGCTATCAATGATATTCTCCAATAAGGGATGCATCTGGGGACGGTCTGCCGCCATTAGTAGCCCCACTTGGGCATTGGTTAAAATCGCAGACAGGGGCGATCGCAACTCATGAGAAGCATCTGATGTAAAGCGTTGCAGTTGGTTATAGGCTTGCTGAACAGGCTGCATGGCTATGCCACCGAGTACCCAACCTGTAAGTCCAATTAACCCCAGCGCTACAGGTACAGCCAGCGTCAACATTAACTGAAATTGTCTAAGATCGTTTTGAGTTTCTGTTAGCGGGATAGCAACTTGCAGATAACCGATGACCGAATTTCCTCCTTGAACAGGCAGCGTGACTTGACGCAGCCAAAGCAGTTTGTCTGTAAATGGGTCAACGGACTTAATCGTCAAAAACCCAGATGCCGTTTGTAACTGTTCTGGAGGTGGACTACCAAAAAACCGCTTGAATTTGCCATTTGGGTCATACCAGCGAACATAGACTAGTTCAATATCAGCGGGATGAGAACCACTACCCAACAGTGGTATATTGCTCAGATCGACTTGTTTGTGTCCTTGATGTAGTCGATACTGCGAACGCGTTCTCGACGGATTTCTAAGCCCGAAGAAAAGCTTGGCCGAGCTTTCCAAGGTTGGGAGCCGAAATGATCCAGTTCTCCCAAGGGGTTTATCATCCCAGGAGAACAGATATCGTCAAAGCCCTCAATTCCTCGGTGTTAAACAGCTAAAAAATAATGATAATCAAATAGAGGGGAAGGAGGCAAGCGTCGCTTGCCTCCTTCCCCTGCCGCACACGATTATCATTCTTATTAAAAGTTTTTTGTGTATTTTAGCTGATTGATAAAAGGCACTTTATCCTAATCTCTCACGGATGAACCCTGGCATATTTCGCGATCGCTTGTGGTCTGGATTTCCTACCCGTGGGTTCCCCATCGCTTTTTTCCCCAGAAATGCACCTATTGACAACATTACCTTTTTCTTAAGTTGTCATAAATAAGTCGGAGACTGGGAACCAGACAAAGAAGAATTCTCCAAGCCAAAATTATTAAATCTCAAGATGCTTCTGGAGGGTTGAGGCGATAGCCCATACCATAGACAGTTTCAATCCAATCGGCAGCTGCTAATATTTGCAAACGTTGGCGAAGTTTACGAACTAGAACGGTGATTGCATTGCTCTCTGGCTCTGTACCCCACTCCCATACAGCTTGCTCAATTTGGTTACGAGTCAGGATTTGGCGGGGATGACGCATGAAGTATTCTAGCAACTGAAATTCCTGGCTAGAAAGGGTGACAATTGTCCCAAGTCGCTCCAAAATCAGCGTATCGAGATGAAGTTCGAGGTCTGCCAATCGGAGGGTGTCTCCTTGCCAGAGGGGCGATCGCCTTCCCAATGCCCGCACCCGTGCCATGAACTCCATAATATCAATTGGTTTGACTAAGTAATCATCTGCTCCTGCATCTAATCCTGTTATTTTATCAGGTGTGGTATCTTTAGCCGTAATCATTAAGATGGGAGCGGTTTTCCCAGCAGCCCGATATTGTTGACACAGACTTACCCCACTAATCCGAGGTAACATCCAATCCAAAATCAACAAGTCATATTCTTTTTCAGTCAAAAGCCATTGAGCGGTTTCACCATCCTTGACACCATCAACGTTGTGTCCAGCCTGGGAGAGAACCGTTTGCAGCGGCATTAATTGCTTCGGATCATCCTCGACCAGTAAGATTCTCATCACCTTTGTGCAATTGAGCTTATTAATAATAATGCATTCAAGTAATGTGAACTTCTTTCATCAGTCAGAATGAATGTGTGATTACAGCAGAATTCAAGTATTTGAACCACATCTGTCGTAAGGGCACAGCAATGCTGTGCCCCTACCGCATGGTATATTTACCTGAAAATAACTGTAAGTATAACTTGGCAAAATCAGAGGCAACTGTAGTGTGTGGCGGATTAGCAAAAGTTGGCTGCGAGGACTGGGATTAGAGTTTTGGTTGCCTCTGCCACTGGTGGCGGTTGTGTTTTGGCTGAGTTGTAGTTTCCTAGCTGCTCAACAGTTAAGCCAATCCTACTCTACAAAGACAAAACTTCAGTCAGATACCCAACTGGAAGCACGGGTATCAGTCAACGTATTGCTGATTAACGCTGCTGTCAACCGAACTCAGAAAATTACCCAGGTTGAAGTAAAAACAGTAGATCCCATCCTAAAGCGATTGGAATTAGAACTGCCAACGATAGAATTTAGCCAGATAGAAGCGACAATTGCCGAAGAATTAGGGCTACCTCGTCAGGATGTGAGGAAGTTAGTGCGCTATGAGATTGTGGATTAATATTGACGGTATTTCAGGCTAGGAGGAAATAAAAAAGTAACAAAGCCCGCCTGTCAACAACCGTAAAACTCCTAACAAGCAGGCTTTTTGTAAAAAATACTGCTTCTAATGCAATACGGTTCAGTTAAGGCTAAAAAGCTGATTAGTAATATGAAATTTCGGAGCTTCGGCTCGTTGTCCAGTACCTCTGTGTCTCATCTTTTTAG
>NZ_JBALDF010000048.1:0-129800 GCF_036917275.1 Nostoc sp. | reverse complement strand
ACTTCAGACTTGTGTGTACACCGTAGGATGTATTAGGGGGAAGCCGGAAATCTGGTTCCCTCCCCAATATATCGGGGAGGGTTAGGGTGGGGTAATACAAGAGTCTAAACCCAGGTTCGTAAAATATTTCCGACTTGTGTGTACACCGTAACTTTTTAAGTGGAGTTGGGGGATCAAAAACTTATAGGGCAACTCTACAAGACTTGTGTTTACACCGTAGACTAGCAGAAAGTGACTAGGGTTCTCAGACTTTAGTGTGATCGCTTATTGGGTATTCGTTTTCTACTTGTTTTAGTTTTTGAAAAATTTCATCAAGTGGTGACTCAGATTCATCAGGACAAAATTCTAAAGCAAGTCTAACTTTTCCTTTTTTCCATCCCAAAGTACTAAATTGCAAAACTTCACAATTTAATCCTTTGGTATACAAATTTACTTCATCTGTCTCTTCTGCTCCAATAAATTCCTTAATTGCTGTAATCAAATCACGGACTTTAAAGGTTTTAGCAATATTTAATTTATTAAAAGTGTCTGGTTCTATAGACACAACTTCATCATGGTTTAGTCTCTCGAATCCATCTTCCATAAAAATCTCCTGTCAATAAATCTATATTTTCTAGAGATATAACAGTTCATCCGAAACAAAATAGACCTCTTGCAAAAATCCTTGAATCACCCCTCCCCAACCCTCCCCTTATGAAGGGGAGGGGGCAAGATTTCAAGTTTCCCCCCTTTATAAGGGGAGCCACTGTGTTGCGGAGGTTCCCTCCGTTGTAGCAAGTGGCGTGGGACTAAGGGGGGTCTATTCGACTTATGCAAGAAGTCTAATGATGATTTTATAGATTTAGTGCTGCTCAAATAACAATTCAGTAATAATTTAATGTCCAGTAAATTAGCCTATAACTCTTGCGTTACCCCTCCCCAAAGCATCGGGGAGGGTGCGCGGTAGCGTGGGTGAGGTAGTTTTATTTAAACGGTTATTAAAAGAACCAACCGTAAGAATGTAAACCTTTACCTAACAGATTTACACCGAGATAGCAAACCCAAACAACAACAAAGCCCGTCGAGGCTAAAATTGCAGGACGACGCCCTTGCCAACCGCGAGTAATTCGGGCGTGGAGGTAGGCGGCGAAAACTAACCAGGTGATTAATGCCCAAGTTTCTTTGGGGTCCCAACTCCAGTAGGAACCCCAAGCTTCGTTAGCCCAAACGCCACCAGCAATGATCCCAATTGTCAGCAGGGGAAATCCTAGCCCAATGATGCGATAGCTGATGTTGTCGAGGGTTTCGGCAAGGCTAAGGCGCTGGGGTGAAAGGGGTTCAGCAGATGCTATTTGAGGCTCAGAGGTAGTTACTAAATTCAAAACAGCGGTGTTAGCATTACCGTTGCCGTTGCTACTAGTTTCAAAACGAGCAAAACCGTTATTTTCGGCAGAAAGGGCTGGTGGTTGAGAAATTAGTTCAGATGCTTTGTGTAAGCGGTAGCCGTTGCTGCGATAGCCACCAGTACCTACAGAACTACCTTGTAGTTGGATGTTTTTACCACGAGTAACAACTAAAAAAGCGATCGCTAATAACGCGCCCACCATCAAAGCAGAATAACTCAACATCATGACGCTGACATGCATCATCAACCAATTTGATTTCAAGGCAGGTACTAGGGGTTCTGACGCTTGCATCTGGGATGGTAATGTCATAGTAGCAAAAGCAGCGATCGCCATTGCCACAGGAGCTGTAACAACTCCTACTAAGCGGCTACGGCTACTACTTTCAGCAATTAGATGGACTGTGGTAATTCCCCAAGTTAAGAAAAACAGAGATTCATACAAATTACTTAAGGGAAAGTAACCAGCTTCTATCCATCGTGCCCCTAGTAGAGTAGCCATGCACAAATTAGCGATCGCCATCCCAGCTGTCCCCAAAGCGGCTAGATAAGGCAGATTCGGAAAAGCCGCTCCTCCCCAATACACCAGCATTGTCAGGAATAGTATGGCAAAGGAAGCATTGTCCAGCCAGTTCTGGAGTACAACTAGATTCATAAAGTGTTCTCTCCGTGGATGATTTTAAATATAGATTCTGACTGTTCTGATCCTATATGCTTACAGGGTCATGAAACAGGGGAAAGTTAAGAGTTAGGAGTAAAGACGCGATTAATCTCCTAATTCCAATTGCTGTTATGGAGAAATTGTAGATGGTATAGCAGAACTGCTCTTACTCCTTTCTGGACTAGGCAATGTAGTCATGTTGGTAACTTTTTTGAGTGCAATAAAAATGTCATAACGGTTACTGCGACTGTCGCTGACAGCAGATGTCATCCCAATTGACCGCGTTGCATCTAGCAAAGTTTCTTGATTGGGGATTAGAGTTGGTAAAGGGAAATTTTTCACAGTTCGTTCCACATCCAAGAAAAATTGACCATTTGTCGGATTTGGTTCTGTAGGAACTGTTTGTTGAAAGGGAAGAGTGCTAGCTAGTGTGTTATTGGGTTGGGGAACAATTTTATCAGTGATCGGAGCGCCCACTACTAGAAAGGCGACATCTCCATCTAACCAGCCGTGGGTGGCAGTTAACGTACCATAAGGTGAAACCCAGTTTATAACAGGTTGACCTGCGACTTTTGCCGATTGGACTTGGAACTGGTATTGATTTTTCATCACGTCATCAAGCTGTTTTATCGATGCTTCAGCTGATTGGCGATTGCTTCCCTCTACCATGAACACTAAACCCGCGCGAAAATCACCTGGTGAACCTTGTTTTGGAGTAGTAGGAATCACTGATAAAGAAAATTCGCCTTTCATCCAACTGAGCAAATCCTTATCTAAATCGAGATTGGTAAGAGATTTTATCCCACCTCTAATCTGTTCTGGTGCGATCGGCGAGAGGGGATTTCCCTGAGATGTTAAAACGTAATCTCCCCACAACCTCTGTAAGTTACCGCCAGAGAGCATCATTAAGGTTTCCGCTGGGACACGGCTTTGCATTTTCCCAGCTTTGTTTTCCACCGCCAGCACCCGTTGACTATTAGGGTTTAGCCAAGAAACGCCCTTGAAGCGAATTCCTTCTGGCTCTAAGGTCATTGTCCCCGCTAAACCTTGGTTATTTTGCAGTTGAGCCAAAACTTGAGCTGGTATTGGGCGGTTTGGAGAAGCTGCGGCTATTTTGGCTGCTGTTGGCACATTTACGTAAAACTGGGCAAAGGGTTGGTAATTGGCAATTTTCGGAAAATTCTCAGCAAAGCCCCCTGTTGTGGCTAGGGATGTTTTATTTTTGTAGGCGTCAATTGCTCGTTCTGTGGCTTTGGGACTATCAGTTATGACTAAAAAACGCCCATCTAATAATGCCGCTGAGAAGTTCTCCCCTGCTTGTCCCTCACTTTGTTTGATGGCGATTCCTTGATAAATACGGTCAATCCATTTGCCTTGTTTAAGGGTTTTCGGTCGTGCCAAAATGTTTTTGGCGATTTCTGGGTCTTTCACTGGCAATACCATTACCATCGACTGCTGATCGTTAGCAGTATCTTCATCGGTGGTAGCAACTGGTTTGGGCGCAGGTTTACTCACTGTGTCTGGGGCAAGAAATGCGATTGTGACGTCATCGCCTACCCAAGGAGCGACATCTTTCTGGAAGTCGTAACCATTATTAGTCAGAAAGCGATCGCGCAATTGGACTAAATTTTTATCCAGTTCTGCTTGGGTTTCTTTTGTCCCAAACTGCCGCAATTTCTGCCACTGCTGGGGATCTGTTGTCAGAGAAACCGCAAACAGGGCATCACCAGGAATAATATTTGCACCTACTAGCTCGCCAGAAAGTGGTTGTCTCTGGCTTAACAACCAGTATCCTATACTCCCTGCACCAATCAATAGCCCAGCAGCCGAGAGCGTCAGCACCAGAGACGGTTTCTTATTTTTCTTCATCGGAACAGACACAAGAGGCGGTGCCATTGAAACCTATACCTTATACTTGCAAACTCATTACTTGTTTAATTGGTTAAGTTAACCAAAAACTTTCTCGTTATCTAGGGCAGTTAACTGCATAAAATTCTCCATCCTAGACACAGATGATATTTCCGTAATAAACCTTCCCGAGTCTTTAAAAAGCTGTGTTTTTGGCTCAGTTACCATTTTTAACACGCTTTGTTGAATTTCGTAGGACGTTTCCCTAAGATTGATTCCTCAGTCGGAAAGTTTCCGCAAGTAAATCCGTTAGTCCAAGCAATTTGAGAATATAACTAACTGGACAAAGCTGCAAGTTATGATTAGGTGACATTCCTCTGGGTTAGCAAAGCGTTCGCTCCAGAGAAAGGAATATGAAGTATCTTTGGCTACAATTTTTAATAAGCGATCGCATCTTTTAGATTGACAATGTGGTAGGCAAAGCTATGCCCTGAAAGCTTATCGCCTACCTATACTTGCAACTCAAATCCAGGTAATATATCTTCTCCAGAAAGAATCGCTGGCATTTGCACAACTTCTACAGCCTTCAAAAGTCGGTAAATTTCCACTCTTGCATCTTGAGGATTAATCAGCCAACCCAAACGCAGACCATTTTTGATGTATTCCTGCATTTTCTCTTGAATCAGTGCAAGCCGATCTGTCTCCGAACACAGTTCAATCACAAAGTCGGGTACAAGTGGCGGAAACTTTTTTCGTTCTTCTGGCGTTAAAGCTTCCCAGCGCTCCAATTTTACCCAAACAGCATCAGGGGAACGTTTTGCACCGTTGGGAAGTATAAAGATAGTTGAAGAACTAAAAACTTTCCCTAATTTAGCTTGACGATTCCAATTATTTAAGTCTGTAATTAAATCTGCTTCTTGATTTCCGCTTTCTCCTCCTACTGGTGGCATAATGATTAATTCTCCGGCTGCATTCATTTCCAGGCTTAAATCACGATTGGCAATACACAACTGATAAAATTGCTCATCGGTTAAATGAGCAATCGGTTCTAGATTTAGCACAACAGTATTCATTAAACCTTTCCTCGTGCTTTTGTTGCTAACATCAGTCGGAAATTCTTGCTTGTTGGAAAATTTTTTGAGGCGTAATTTCTAACCCTTCAAATAAGGAATCTTCTAACCTATCAGTACCGCGTTTAGTTTGAGGGAGAATATCAGGATAAAAAATAGTAATAGTTTTTGCTCTAGTATCAATAATCCAAACTCGTTGAACTTTAGCTTTTAGATAATCAGTTGCTTTTTCTGTCATTTCTCCGAAAGTTTGACCAGGGGAAATAATTTCAATGACTAATTCCGGTGCAACAGGACAAGCTTCATCTTGCAACCAATCAGCAGAAAGACGGTTATAAGAAATATATGTCAAATCTGGTACAGGAACCCAGTCTTGTTGATTTCGTGTTAGCTTAATTGCCCATTTAATTACAACTCGTCCCTTTGCTTGCGCCCATGCAGACAATAGTATAAATAACGCACCTGTTATAGAACTATGAAAAAATTTTGGTGACATTACATCGTTTTTGAATTTGGGAACAGCTTCTCCATCAATGAGTTCGTAGATGATTTCTCCTTCCGGAAGTGCGAGAAATTTTTCGAGGGTGAGTTGGGTTTTAAGTTGAATCATGGTTGGTTTTGGGGGATGACTCTATTTTAGATTTTTACCAATCTCAAATACTTCATCTGGGATTTCCTGTTTCTACTTTTAGGCGTTCCCGCAGCTCCTGTGGTCGCCGCTACGAAGTGGTACGGGTTGCCGTAGGCATCGCTTGTTTGGGTAAATTACTCGTAGGTCTTTTACAATACCGCTGCCAGTTACTTCTCATCTTGGTGGTAGCTTAGGGCAAGCCACTACGTGTCTACAATAAATTAAGCTTTTCGGCGATTTTTTGCGTAAGTCCTGAGTTATTTAAATAGTAATCAAAACTCAAAAGCAATATTCTCTTCAGGCTTTTTACTGATTTTTTGAATTTAATTGCATAGCTCCCAAATATTTGGTTAAATAAGGCGAAAAAACTTCATAAATTAAAGTCAGTGGCTGTCCATGATGCCAAAACAAGTAATGGCGACCCCAAAAAGGCCCAGTTACATCAAAACCAGACTCTAGCGCCGATGAGTCACCGTAGTAAATTCCTCGAACATCCCGATACAACTCTGTGCGAAGACGAGCCAAACTAGCCCAAATTGGTAATGAACGGTTTTGCAAATACTCATGTACATGACTGGCTTCCCACCACGAAGTGGCATAGGCTAATCGTTGACCAGAAGCAGTACGCAGCCACACTTGTCGCCGTAGTCGTGGCCCTGGGACAGTTTGGATTAATTCAGGCGCACCATCCAAGTCCATGCCAATCAATGACATATCAATTACATCTACTTCTACAGGCTCACCTGTGAGCAATTCTAGATGACGTGTTGGAGAGCCGTCACCCAAAAGCATTAGCTGCCAAGCAGGTGCTAGCTGAGTATGAGGCAAACTTTGTTGAATTATTTCCTCCCCTCCTTGCCAAATCGGAGTGAGGCGATGCCAAGCTGCTGGCAGTGTTAAGTTGTTTGTGGGCGTAAAAGTAATACTCAATGCTTTTTACAAAACTTCACCTATCTCTATAAAAGCATAAAAAACCTTAGCTCTACTCAGATTTAAGGGTCAAGAGTCTAAGGTTTTTTGACCCTTGACTATTGACCCTTGACTAATAAACAAAATATGCGGATGGCGAGACTCGAACTCGCAAGGGCAGTGCCCACACGCACCTCAAGCGTGCGCGTATACCAATTCCGCCACATCCGCAGGGATTGTCTAAGCATAGACTATAGCATAAGAAACTAATTATAGTAAGGTGATATCTAAAGTTATATTTCTCAAAAATATAAATTTCTTCAATGCGGTATCAGACTGACAGAAATCTAGCCTCTGCACAAGTGATATTAAAAAGGGTAGAGCTACTGTAAGAGATGCGGTGCGATGTCTACGACGAGCTACGCCTACGCAAAAGCCCATTTTGCCAAGCTAGGCCAAGACTTACAGTAATTAAGACCCATAGAGGCAGCAAGCTTGCAATATAAAAGTTTGCTTAGAATCAGGGTGGCGAATCTCTTGTGATAATTTGAAATAATGCGAAAGCGTCGTTTCAAGTTGGATAGCGAGAAAATGTCAATCTACTGGTAATGATATCGAAACTAAAAAATGAAGTTTGACAAAATATTAATTGCCAATCGGGGAGAAATTGCCCTTCGCATTCTCCGCGCCTGTGAAGAAATGGGGATTGCGACAGTTGCAGTTCACTCCACCGTTGACCGGAATGCTCTCCACGTCCAACTTGCTGATGAAGCGGTTTGCATTGGCGAACCTGCTAGCAGTAAAAGTTATTTGAATATTCCCAATATTATTGCTGCCGCCCTGACGCGCAATGCGACAGCCATTCATCCAGGTTATGGCTTTTTAGCAGAAAATGCCCGGTTTGCGGAAATCTGTGCTGACCATCATATTGCTTTTATTGGCCCAACTCCAGAAGCTATCAAGCTGATGGGGGATAAATCCACTGCTAAAGAAACCATGCAAAAAGCTGGAGTCCCTACAGTACCAGGTACTGAGGGGTTAGTAGAATCTGAAGAACAAGGATTAAAATTCGCCAAGGACATCGGCTATCCAGTGATGATCAAAGCCACAGCGGGTGGCGGCGGACGGGGTATGCGCCTAGTTCGTTCTGAAGATGAATTTGTCAAACTTTTCCTGGCGGCCCAAGGGGAAGCAGGGGCAGCTTTTGGGAATTCTGGCGTTTACATAGAAAAATTTATTGAACGTCCCCGCCATATCGAATTTCAAATTTTGGCGGATAACTACGGTAATGTCATCCACTTGGGCGAACGGGATTGCTCTATTCAGCGCCGGAACCAAAAGCTACTAGAAGAAGCACCAAGCCCGGCTCTTGATAAAGACCTGCGTGAGAAAATGGGACAAGCTGCTGTCAAAGCTGCCCAATTTATTAATTACAGTGGGGCAGGTACTATCGAGTTTCTCTTGGATAGATTCGGTAAATTCTACTTTATGGAAATGAATACCCGGATTCAAGTAGAACATCCTGTAACAGAGATGATTACTGGAATAGACTTGGTTGCCGAACAAATTCGGATTGCTCAAGGAGAAAGACTCAAACTTACCCAAGAGCAAGTAGTTTTGCGGGGTCATGCGATCGAATGCCGGATCAATGCTGAAGACCCAGATCATGACTTTCGCCCTTCTCCTGGACGGATTAGTGGCTATCTGCCGCCTGGAGGGCCTGGTGTTCGGATTGATTCCCACGTTTATACAGATTACCAAATCCCACCTTACTACGATTCCTTGATTGGCAAGTTAATTGTTTGGGCACCAGACCGACCCACTGCTATTAACCGCATGAAACGCGCACTCCGGGAATGTGCCATCACTGGACTACCCACCACCATTGGGTTTCATCAAAAAATTATGGAAACTCCACAGTTTTTGCAGGGTAATGTCTATACAAATTTTGTGCAAGAAATGAACGGTTAAGAGGCTGGGGACTGGGGAGCAAAGGGAGCAGAACTATTGATTATTGACCAATACCCAATTCCCCATGCCCCATCCCTAATTAACACGAGATAGCATAGTCAGCAATCCTTGCTGACCTAGCAGGATTTCTCGCAACAGGCTGAAGATACCAACCCAAATAATAGGTGTAATGTCCACTCCGCCTATAGGTTGGACTAGCTTTCGCAAGGGCACTAAAAATGGTTCAGTAGGCCAAGCTATTAAATTAAAGGGCAAACGATTCAGATTCACTTGCGGATACCAAGTGAGAATGATCCGAAATATAAATAAAAATGTCATCAGCCCTAACACAGGGCCAAGAATCCAAGCAGTCAGGTCAACACCAGTCATCGGTTTAAGCTACTATCTATCTGTAAAGAAAGAAAAAACTTAGGCAACGGCAAGCCCTTCAGGTTCGCGTAGGCGTAGCCCGTTGTAGACATTGCCACAAAATTTTAAGCTTTGTAAAGCACTCTCATGATCATTTTAACCAAATGCTGTCACTTCCTTCAGAAATAGAAAAGCGAACTCGCTCACCTGGTTAACTCAACAATTGGTGAAAGCAGTTACCAAGTTTAGCAGTTCCGAGTTAGAGGCTTCTCAAGAAAGTAATAGACTATTAAAATTAGAATGAAGTGTGTAAAAAAAGGTTGAGAAGTATGACGCCTTCTTTAGCAAATTTTCTTTGGAGTCTGCTATGGGGTACTGCAATTGTTGTGATACCCGTTGTAGTTGGTCTAGTTTTCATTAGCCAAAAAGATAAAATTCAGCGTTCATAATGCTTATGAGAGTTGAATTGACTCTCAGAATCGATTGTCTGTCAGCTATCTAAATTAATTGCACCAAAAACAGCAGTGTTTACCGCTAGGAGCAGTTGTAGCTGATAGAAGTAGGTGTTTTTATTTTTCGGTGAACGGCTTCAGAGCTTCTTTGCCAGAGGCTTTGAAGCTTCAATATATCGTGACTAATTAGAGTAGTGATTTTAATTGTGACTCGCTAACATAGATTTGATATTGGGAAAACAGCAATGATAAATTTTGGGCTGAACTCAGCCAGCTTTCTGGCTCAGGTAAATTTTGGGGCAAACTCAGCCAGTATTCTAGGAATTTTCCTGGCTGTGGCTGGGGCAGCACTGTATTTTCTCCGCACTGTGCGTCCAGAATTGTCACGAGATCAAGATATCTTTTTTGCAGCAGTCGGCTTGCTCTGCGGATTCATTCTTGTGTTTCAAGGATGGCGGCTAGACCCGATTCTACAATTTGGTCAATTGCTTTTAGTTGGCACAACTGTATTTTTTGCAGTTGAAAGTATCCGCCTGCGGAGTATAGCTACCCAGCAAGCAAAGCGCAACACTCCGATTGTGGATGACGAGCGAGAGGTAAGCAGAAACTATTCGTACAACGATCGCAGAAAGTATCAAGCTGAGATGGATGCAGACTTAGATCCATTACCTTATGAAGAAGAGGAGCGCCCTGTACGTCCCCGGATTCGGGGTAGCAGGGATGAGATTTCAACTCGTGATGACTACTACGAGGAGCAACCCCCCCGTCGTTCAGAACGCCGTAACACCAGCAGTAGTGAAAGACAGGCTCCAGCTGATAAAACGCGGCGGCGGACTTCTGGGCGGACTGTGAATCGCCCTTCTGAAAGCTCTGAAGAAGAGAATTGGGGTTCTTCATCTAGGCAAGTTGATGATTGGGAAAGTTCCGCAGGGGAAGTCAGAAAACCTTCTCGGCGTAGTAATAACGGGTCTGGGCGTCCAGAAAGTCGTGAAGATGATGTTGCTCCCAAACCAAGAAGGCGTCGTCCACCCACTGACTCGACTCCTCGAAGGGGGCGCGAAGATGATGAGGCGATCCCAACTGATTATGTACCATACAACCCGGTTGAAAAGCCAAATGAGGGGCCAGATAATTCGACCGATTTTGATGACGATGTTTAAAACAGTTGGTGTGGAGGTAATTTTAGAGGCGACGGAAAACAGTTGAGGTGAAAAAATTTACGCCTATATTTTGGCTCCAAAGACCTATTCATTGGAGCCTGGTTTTTAGTTTAACAAGTTTGCTTGTATCTTGTGGTTATAACGATATTCCCATAGGGCCTACTTCCCTCAATAGTCGCTACACTGAGGAGCAGCCTGCTTTGAGTGGCAATGGACGCTTTTTAGCGTTTGTATCTAATCGGAATGGTAATCAGCAGCTACTAGTCTACGATTTGGAGAGGCAGCTGTTTATTGGCACACCGGGGATAAACCGACAGGAAACAATTGCTGAAAGTCCTAGCTTGAGCTACACCGGGCGTTATATTGCTTATCTTACTAGTGACCAAGGTAGACCAGTGGTGGCACTTTATGATCGCGCTACGCAACAGTCGCAAATCGTCACACCAACCTATCGCGGCTGGGTGAGAAAACCAAATATCAGCCCCGATGGACGTTATGTTGTTTTTGAAACCGCCAGCCGTGGTCAGTGGGATATTGAAGTCTTAGACCGGGGGCCAAATATTGAGTTAGATATTCCTAACGGTGCAACCGTAGGTTCACCTCCGTAGGAGTTAGGAGTTAGGAGTTAAGAGTTTGGAGAGACGCATCCAAACAAACAACGATCGCACTCAACCACCTAAAACAAAACCCCACAGCTAGAGACGCGCTACGGGGTAAGAATTGGGAAAAACTTTTTGTACCACTAAATCACAATTCCCTGTAGCGATTGCTATGGGGAATCTAAGGGCTGGTGGGAAGCGAATGATGATTGTGACAAAAGTCTGTTACTAACCCTCATTACGATGTATTTTTTGATTTATGCACACGAATAAAAATTAAATAGACGATGTAGAGCGATCGCACTCAATCACCAAAACAAAACCCCACAGCTAGAGACGCGCTACGGGGTGAGAATTGGGGTTATGGGGCAATAGGGCGATTGAATGGATGTGATGGGGTTAGGGCGGGTTAAGGTGTTGACTCTGCTTGTATTCTTTTCTTAAATTCAATTAGGGCTTGTTCCTCTGTACTAACTACAACGCGGTTAGGTTTTGCCCTCATAATTGTTAAATAATGTTGAAAAGCCTCTTCATCATCTGGATGTGTCTTTACATAAGTTCTCAGTTCGGCTTCGCTTAATTGTTGATAGTTACTCATTGAATTAATTCCTCGCCGTTACTTAAAATTTCTACTTGAATTGTTTCGCCTATTAATACTACGATTCTTTGAGAGCGTGTATCGTAGCGAGTTAATTCAATTGTTCTTAATAGATTGCTTGCTCGTACACATACGCGGTAGAAGGTTTCTAGCTGTTCTATTGTAGGATGCTGTGGTTTGATTCAAACCTCCTGATAATTTTTATTTTTGTACTACCACCTCTAGTTTCACCTAAAGGTCAAACAGTTATGCAAATCATGTGTCAAAACATTATAGGCTGTGGATTCCAGGGTCTACAGTCTGGCAATGAAAATAAATCGGCATGGACGCGCCAAGGTTCTTACTCAGCAAGAGATACAATTAATCGCGTCTGTACCTTAGGAGTTGTGAGACTATTGACTAATGACTAATGACTAATTATATGAAACGTATTTTTTTTATACCTGTATTTTTCTGCTTAAGTTTATTGACTGGGTGTTTTGGCTACCCTCGCATTTTGAGTTATCCCTTTGATCCGGGGGGTCGGAGTCTCAATAGTTTAGCATCAGAATTAAATCCTCAAATCTCTGGGAGATACATTGTTTTTATTACTGACCGACGCGGTAGCCAAGATGTTTACATGTTTGATACGGTGACTCGTGATTTGGTTGATTTGCCAGGTTTAAACTCCTTTGATGCGATCGCAACTCATCCTAGCGTTTCGCAAGATGGTCGTTATATTGTGTTTGGTGCTAGTCGTCAGGGGCGATCGGCTATTTTTCTCTACGACCGGGAAACACGCCAATCACGGAATTTGACTAATAATCTGCAAGCGGAAGTCCGCAACCCTACAATTAGCGCTGATGGTAGTAGGATTGCTTTTGAATCTAGTAACAACGGGCAGTGGGATGTTTTAGTATATGACCGTTATGGACAACCGTTGAATATCCCTCAAGAACCACGTTGAACTAGAATTATGAGTTAAAATTCCTAACTCATAACTCCTGATTCCTAACTTTTGTTTTCTACTTGTTGCACAGATTCAATGAGCGATCGCACTTGTTGCGTCCCTTCTGAAGGTTCAAATGATAGGGGAAACTTACCCCGGATGATCATTCGCAAACCGAGGGGTGCAAGACTGAGTAATCCTTTTAAATCCCGAAAATAGTTACCGACAACTTGTAAACCAAATTGACGTTCATCAATCCAACCACCTTCTTTAACTAAATCCACCAATACTTTTCGGTGACGAAGTGAGCGACTATCACTAGCTTGTTTCTGGCTGAGAATTTCTTGTTTAATTTTGGTAATTTGCTCTAATGGTGCAACTTCCATTGGACAAACTGAATCGCAGTACAAACAACGGGTGCAACCCCATACGCCTTTAGTACCTTCGTTGTAGCTTGCTAAACGATTTTGGGTGTCGCTATCGCGGGAGTCTGCTACCATCCGGTAAGCTTTGGCAAGGGCATGGGGGCCAACAAAGTTTGGATCAACTTCACGGGCGTTGCATTCCGAATAACAAGCACCACACATAATACAGTTGCCAGTTTGATCGAGGCGCGATCGCTCTTGTGGTGTTTGCAAAAACTCTCTTTCTGGTACTTGTCGTGCTGCTGTACTCACATAAGGAGCAACTGCCTCTAAATTATCCCAGAAACTGCTCATATCTACAACCAAATCTTTAATCACAGGCATATTGCCCAGAGGAGCGATCGTGATTTCGCTAATGGCATTTACTTTACTTTGGGATGATGGTATTTGTTGTAATCTAGCAAGTTCACTGCCAACATTTTCCTTACAAGCTAAAGCCGAACGCCCATTAATTCGCATAGCACAGCTACCACAAATGGTATTGCGGCAATTTTTGCGAAACGCCAACGTTCCATCTTGCTCCCACTTAATATGATTCAGGCAATCTAGGATTGTATTACCTGGTTCTGCCTCTACAAGGTAGGTTTGCACAACAGGGGAGGAATTTTGTTGCTGTCGAATGATCTTAAAAATAACTTCCATAATCACTAACCAAAACTTTAAAATTGCTTTCCCAGCCTCAACAATCATCAGTCAACGCAGGTAGTTGCAAAAAGTGAGCTATCCTCTTTTTGCCCTTAATTAAAACCCTGGTGTTAATTGGCCGACGAGAAAAATGCGAGTGATTCTAGTTTAAGGATAACCATTAAAATTTAACTTGTAGCACCGATGTAAGCAATATTTGTGTCAAATTCTGAGATAAAACGCCAAAAATGTAATTGTAGCTTTGCATTGAATTTACCTGTTTAGGAATGTAAAGGAAAGAATGTTTGCTGAGAGAGGGACTTACGTTTATCTCTGACCTGGTGATAATATGCATATTAAATGTATGTTAGGTTAGCAACACATCTTGATGTCAACTTGAGTCAAGCAGTCTTAGCTGGAAAATTCGGTCAAGCGGTAACGAAGGCGGAACTTTTTGATTATATAGAAGTGTGAAACCACATGTTCAATATATAGTAGTAGCAATCAAGCGCTAGGCAGATGTTAAGAAATTAATTCTTCCCATAGACAGACGTACAAAATCCTCTGACCACTTTTGACCTTAAGATAATAAACCGAGGAAAAATCCTCACCACTTTTAAATAAAAGTTTTTGCAGCGAGAAACCCGGATAGACGAGACTTTTCGTTTTTTGCCTTCCTCTCAATCAAGAAAATCTTAGATTGAACTCATTGGTCAAAACTGCTCGTCTCAATTATATAAATTTTTATAAAAGCCATAGGCCAATGCTCACACTTGCAATAAAGGGTTGGGAAAATCGTCACTGCTTTTTTCTTCTTGAAGTTCAGAAATTTAAATAAAAATTTACTAGCAACTTTAATTCAAAATTAAACAACTATTTTGCTATTATTAGTCCATGCTAGTATTTGATATAAAATTACGAAGTGACAAAACCAGAATCAAGAGCCGTATCAGCGCGGCTACTACTGCTTTGTTGATTCGTAATGTAGAGACAAGAGAATTCGCGTCTCTACTGGCAGGACAAAAGGGCATAAGCCCGTAGGACTCTATTGAAATACTATGCTGTCCAAAGCTTAAGAGGACGAGTAGAGAAAACTCTACTTGCTCATTGGCAAGAAAGGCAAGCACTGAAAGTGAAAAACCTGCAATTTATTGGGTCTACGACTTATTTGCAGTAGAACCAACACAATTTGTAAAGGTGGCTGAAAGTTACACCGCTACAGTAGCGCCAAAGAAGAAAATAGTTTTTTTTCTGATGGCGAATAATGGTTAAAAGTGCCGTAATATCACCAAAATTAATGTCTGTGGCAACTATGGCCTCTAGTTGGTTGTAGACAACCATAATAGAAGTGCTTTTGGCTCCTATCGGCAGTAATTCACCCGTTACACTAGGGTCTTCAGTAGCTCTATGCAAATGCTAAAAAGCCAAATGCTGGCATGAGACTACATCGTTTATCAGTTTGGAGAGAGTAAGGAAAATTTGAGCATAATGACTGAAACTGCAACCGCACCATTAACTGGAAAAGCACTACTTGCTAAAGTAAAAGAACTTTCCACTTTACCACGCCGAGAAAGAGCTAAACAGTGCGGCTATTACACTGTTACTAAGAATAACCAGGTTCGTGTCAATCTCACCGATTTTTATGACGCTTTGCTATCGGCTAGAGGAATTCCTCTAAGTCCAGAAGCACCTAAAGATGGGCGTGGCCGTGAACCGACCTATCGAGTTAGCGTCCATCAAAATGGTCAGATTGTGATTGGTGCTACATATACCAAAGCAATGGGCTTAAAGCCTGGAGATGAGTTTGAAATTAGGCTGGGATACAAGCATATTCACTTGATTCAACTCGGTGAAACTGATAAAAAACTAACCTCACAAGATGTAGATTCTGACGAATCGGACGAAGATTTGGAAGACGAAGAGTAAATTTGCTGATGGTAGGGATAAGTTTCAGGTGATGATAACTTGTCCTTACCCGGACAGCACACTAGTAGCTCTATTCAAAAAATTTTGCCCCAGGTAAAAAATACGATTAGACCTCTTGCAGAAGTCACCAAATTTAGTAAAGTCTTGATTAATCAGCAAGAAATCTATAGTGCAAGAAGTCTATCGTGTTTTTTTTGTTTATTTTGATAACTTTCTTTGAGCCTTCGGTTAACGCCTTACTGGCGTTTATGGAAAATGCACCAGCACTAGTTGTAGTGATAGCATTTTTTATTTTCTGGATAGTTTGCTGGTTGCCGATCGCAACAATATCAGCAATATTGCTCAATTGGCAACCTCTCAAACCTTTGCAGCCAGAACAAAAGATGCCGTTATTGGCGTCACTTTACCTATTAGCTCCCCTGATTCTGTGGGGAGTTAGTTGGCTAACCAATAAATCTTTTTTAGATTACGGCTTTGTTGGGAATCTTTCAACTTTTGGTTCTTTAGCACTAGGTTTCGGTTTAGGAGTGGCGAGCCTAGCTATTGTATTTAGTGGGCAATTGGCGTTAGGTTGGTGTTCTTTTGAAAAGATGAATTTCAAGTTACTACTACCCATCTTGCTACAGATTTTTTTGATAGCGTTATTAGTGGGTGGAATAGAAGAGTTAGTTTTTCGCGGTTTCCTGTTTACTGAATTAGCGCAGGATTACCCAATTTGGGCAGCAGCAGCAATTTCTAGCTTGATTTTTGCCTTGCTACACCTGGTTTGGGAGCAACGCGAAACCGCACCCCAACTCCCTGGATTGTGGCTGATGGGAATGGTGCTGGTGTTGGCACGTTTTGCTGCAAACGGCAATTTGGGTTTAGCTTGGGGACTGCACGCGGGATGGGTATGGGCGATCGCAACCCTAGATACAGCAGAACTAATTACTTACACAGGTAAAGTCCCTGACTGGTTCACAGGTAAGAACAAAAAACCCCTAGCTGGTTTGACGGGAATTATTTGTGTACTGGGAACTGGAATGATTATCTGGTTTTTCTCTAGGTATTTTTAATTTCGTGCCAAGGTGCAATATTTGAGGAGCAAGCCTGCTAACGAAAGCTTGCCTTTTAAATAATTCTTGCAAAGATGGGGAAGCTATGCACAATTAAGATAGAACTGAAGCAGAAGTCTATGGCATACAGTGATTTTAGTCTCGCTAAAGTAAGAAATGCGTTTGGCTTAACTCTAGAAGAGACACGTAATCTATTTCTAACTGTAGGGGGTGTCCAGCCATCTGACTTGCTAAAACGGTTGCTGGATGAAAACTTAACTTTAGCGACTGCAATCAATAGCGAAAAAGCCCGTTCTGAGTTTTTAATCGCTCCTATTCTGTCTGAGGTAAGGCGACAGTTAAATTATCGGATCAGCTTATTTTCAGGTACAGAATTCAATGTTGATCCTACTCAAGGACTCTCAGGTTTTTGTGACTTTATCCTCAGTGCATCTAGTGAGCAGTATTTTATCAGTGCTCCAGTAGTCACTGTTATAGAGGCCAAAAATGAGAATATCATTGCTGGATTGGGGCAATGTGTAGCCACAATGATTGCTGCTCAAATATTCAATCAAAGAGCAGGTAATGAAATTCCAGTCATCTATGGAGCAGTAACAAGTGGAACTGCTTGGAAATTCTTAACTTTAGAACAGAATACTGTTTGCATTGACTCAATTGAATATTATGTTAATGCAGTCGATAAGATTCTGGGAATTATATTGCAGACCTTTGAGAGTTCCTTGTCTAAAACTCTAGTTTAGAGAAATGGTAAGTAGATAGGCATAATTAACAATTCAAAATTCAAAATGACGCTATCTACGAGACGCGCAAGGGACGCGGACTCGCTCTTTGTGGCGCTAACAAAATTCACGCATTAAAGACATTTTCAGACCGGAGGCGGAGCGTCTCCGGCTTTGCTCTTATTTAAACCCCGACTCTAGCAAGATCCCGCAGGGGAACTGATCGGAGTTTCGGTGGCTCCGACTCCGCACTACGTATAGACGTGAGGGTCTTAAACCCTTTAATTTACGAGCAAGTAAAAATAGGGCGGGTAGGATGCCCACTAGAGATTCACTACCCAATCCCTAACCACCAAAACCAGGAATTAAACGCTTGAGCGCACGACCAGCAACATCGCCATAGCGCAGTTCTCCACATAGAATCTTACCCATAATTTTGGCACCGGAGGGGCGCTTAACACCAACTTTGTAGCCAATGCCAGGAAAGCGATAGAATGCTCCAGCTAATTTTTGCGCCCAAGCCATCTCAGTACCCCATTCTTCATTAATGGTTTCACTATATTTTTCTAAAGCATTGGTATCACCAGAAAGAGCCTCATTAATGGCTCCTGCTGCAATCAAACCGCTAAAAATTGAAGGGCGAATACCTTCTGCTGTCATTGGATCAACTACACAAGCAGCTTCCCCAGCCAAAACTGCATTTTGAGTATGCAACTTTTGGTTGCCATCCCACAAGCAAAGGGGATAACCATACTGCTTGCTAGTTTTGATATCTAGATTAAACGATCGCGCGTACTCATCTAAAATCTTCTTAAAATCCTGAGATTCGCCACCGATAAACGTACCGACACCAATAGAATAACCATCAGCTTTTGGGAAGTTCCAAATGTAGCCGTTTTTTACCAAGCCAAACTCGAAGTGAATTGTGGATTTATCCTTTACAGTTGCGGCAACTTCTGCTTCCAAAGCTCCTGCTAAACGACGTTTACGTTCTTTGAAGCCTAGCCATTTTGCCATTGGCCCTTTGACACCATCAGCCGCGATTAAGTAGCGACCTATAACTGGCCCATTGGCTGTGTTAACTTGCCAATGGTCACTTTTAAACTCAATACCCGTCACTTCAGTATTATCTCGGAGTTCAGCCCCATGCTTCTGTGCTTGCTGCACTAGGAAATGGTCAAAAATATCTCGTCGCACCATCCAGACTGGTTCTTTTGTGGCGATTTTCGCTTCCACGGGGTCGCCCAATTTCCAGGTAAAGCGAAGGGAGTCAGCTTTCACAGAAATCGCTGGGCTAAAATCAAAGTCAAACCATTGAGCGATCGCTGGCGATACACCACCGCCACAAGGTTTATATCTTGGCAGGGATTCTTTTTCTAACACTAATACTGAGCGACCTTGCTTGGCTAAATGATATGCAGCTGTTCCACCAGCTGGCCCAGCACCGACGATGATGCAGTCATACATATGGCTGAATTTTGGCTCCTGAATTAGTGATTTTCTATTGAGGTACTTGATCAATTTTTGTTAGATATCTAAGAAATGATAAAGGCTGAAGAATTTATCCGTCATCCTTCAGCCTTTATGCTTCAGACTTTAGACTTTAAACAGTCGTAATGTCTTTTTCTTTATCTGCCAGCAATTCGTCTATTCTGGCAGTGTACTTGTTTGTCAATTTTTGCAATTTATCTTGCTGATCCCGCGCTTCATCTTCAGGAATTTCAGTATTTTTTTCCTGTTTGCGAATGGCGTCTATAGCATCGCGACGGATGTTGCGAATAGCAACACGACCTTCTTCAGCATACTTAGATGCCATTTTGACGAATTCTTTACGGCGATCGCTTGTTAAGGGCGGAATATTCAGCCGAATCACGGAACCATCATTGCTGGGGGTTAAACCGACATCAGACAAAGAAATCGCTTTTTCGACTATATTTAAACTGCTGCGATCGTAGGGTTGAATTAAGATCGTCGTGGCATCTGGGGTGCTAATGTTTGCCAGTGATTTCAAGGGCGTAGGCGAACCGTAATAGTCCACCGATACCTTATCTAATAGACTCGCATTGGCGCGACCAGTGCGAATCGTGTTAAAAGCTCGTTGAGTTGACTCAACGGTTTTTTGCATCGTACTCTCAGCTTCAGCTAATTTCACAAGAACCTCCCACAAGGGTGCCGATGGATTCTCCCAAGACTGCTCGGTGGATGTTTCCTCGCACCGTTAGGTCAAATACCAGAATTGGGATATTATTTTCTTTACACAAGGCGATCGCAGTACTATCCATCACCCGCAAATCTTTGACTAAAACGTGCGCGTAAGTGAGGCTATTGTAACGCTTTGCCTCAGGATAAATATGAGGATCAGCGTCATACACTCCGTCTACTTTGGTGGCTTTAAAAATCACTTCGGCATCAATTTCTGCGGCTCTTAATGCCGCAGTGGTGTCTGTAGTAAAGAAGGGGTTTCCAGAACCAGCACCAAAAATTACCACCCGTCCTTTTTCAAGATGGCGGATGGCACGACGACGAATATATGGTTCCGCTAATTCTTGCATAGCGATCGCAGTTTGCACCCGCGTCTGTACCCCTATACGTTCCAGCGAATCTTGCAGCGTCATGGCGTTCATTACCGTGGCAATCATCCCTATGTAGTCAGCAGTTGCCCTGTCCATCCCCGCCGACGCCGCTTTGACGCCACGAAAAATATTGCCGCCGCCAACAACGATGGCCATTTGAGTGCCAGTGGCTATCACCTCTGCTACCTCTTGTGCTATTCCTTTGACCACTTCTGGATCAATGCCATAGCCCATGTTGCCCATTAAGGCTTCACCACTCAGTTTGAGTAAAACCCGTCGGTAATTCGTTCCCATGAAGTTACGCTTTATCAAAAAAGTTGCAATTGCCTCCAATTTAAGATAACAGTTACAGGGACTATCTATGTCTAGTTACGCCAAATTAATGTAGTACCTATTGCTTCTGTTTGTGCTATGTCTATTTCTTCAGCAAGAAACAGAGAAGCGATCGCAGTTTTTAAATAATCTTCTCCCACTGCTGATGTATCTTGAGGATGATCGTCAATTTGTCCTTTGTAGCGTACTATACCATTAGTATCTATTAAAAAGGCCATTGGTGTTTTTGTAGCACCAAAACTGCGGGTCACATCTTGCGTCGAGTCCCAGAGGTAGGGAAAGTTCAAGTAGTGATGCTGGGCAAAAGCTTTCATATTTTCAAAGCTTGACCTAGTATGGTGATTACCATCACTACCATTCATGCCAATTAGTGTGAAGCCTTCTGGGGCAAATTCGGCTTGAATATTTTTCAACCTGTCTAGATACAACTCTACATAAGGACAGTGGTTACACATGGAAATGACGCCCACTGCTCGGAACTTCTCAAGATAACGCCTGAGATGGTGTACTTGACCATCAATACCTGGCAGTTCAAAATCTGGTGCGTAGCTCCCAACAGGAGTATCAATTGTTTCTAATATATTCATGTTTTCTGGATCGCAGAACTAGGAACAAGAAAAATATTGTTACATTAAGCGTCAGTTTCCAGTTGCAAACCACCCCTTAGCCGATGCTTCATATTCGACAATCTTATAGACTTGTATTGGCTGTCGTAAATTGTGAAACTACTGAATCTAGCACTGATGCTAATTAGCCCACATTAAAAATAGCGAAAATAGTACTCGCATTATAAAAGTTATAATTCATAATCCTGACGTAATGTAAGTTGTGAGTAAATTACCTCTATCAACAAGATAAAAACTCTCTACGCTGGATAAAACTATCAGCTTGATGCTGATGTTATCAGCCTAGTACCGCAAGGCGGAAGTCAAAAGTATTATGGAATGGACTTTTTAGGGATTTTAAATGGTTGCTATATTTACGCCGTAGCGTACTAGAAGCTTTCGTAGTATACGTCTAAGCTATCATTAGAGCAAAAGATTTATTTTTAAAATCTGATAAATTTTATTCAAATTCCAAACAATTTTACTTACACTCTGCTGCTGAAAGGCTTTTACCCTTGTATTCATCAAATTTCCCATGACAATCTCAAGTTCAAAAACAGCACTTACCTCTACAAAAACCTGGATTTGGCAAGATTTCCCTATCTGCTATCAAACCCAAGGAACCACTGGCCCAGCTGTTGTCCTCGTGCATGGATTTGGTGCTTCTTGGTGGCACTGGCGAAAAAATATTCCCGTATTAGCACAAAATTGCCGTGTTTATGCTATTGATTTGATTGGTTTTGGCGGTTCCGCAAAACCTCAACCTGGTGAAAAAATTGCCTACACATTAGAAACCTGGGGACAACAAGTGGCAGATTTTTGCCGCGAAGTTGTGGGTGAACCAGCTTTTTTAGTCGGAAATTCTATTGGCTGTATTGTAGCCATGCAAGCAGCAGTAAGCAACCCAGATATTGCCTTAGGAGTTGCTTTGCTCAACTGTTCTTTACGACTGTTACACGATCGCAAACGGGTAACTTTACCTTTATCTCGTCGTTACGGAGCGCCTTTGCTGCAACGCTTACTATCTATTAAACCAGTTGGTGATTTCTTTTTCAATCAACTCGCCAAACCGAAAACAGTGCGGAAAATTCTGCTGCAAGCTTATGCGAATGCTGAGATGGTAACAGATGAATTGGTAGATATTCTCACTTCACCAGCAAGGGATCCGGGGGCTGGTGCTGTGTTTCTTGCCTTTACTTCTTATTCTACAGGGCCATTACCTGAAGACCTTTTGCCACTGTTATCCTGTCCGGCGATTATCTTGTGGGGAACGGCTGATCCGTGGGAACCAATTAAATTAGGGAGAGAATTAGCTAACTTTCCCCAAGTAGAAAAGTTTATTCCTTTAGAGGGAGTGGGGCATTGTCCACAGGATGAAGCACCTGAGTTAGTCAATCCGATTTTACTCGATTGGATTTTGGAGCGATCGCGGTAATCATCTGTGAGAGGTTAGAATAGTGTGAATTTTGTCAATCAGCTAAAAAACACTTGAATACTGACTGTCAACAATAAAGACGACAATTCCAACGAAAATAAAGAGGACTAAAGTAGCTATTAAACCACGATGTCGAGAGACAACATCAAGAAGTACTAGTAGCCAGAATAAGGCAATCTCAACTGCGCTAGCAATGAACACAAGTCTGAAATTTAGTTCAATTTTTGGAGCCTGTAAACCGAATAAAGTAAGCCTTGCTAAAGAACTGCCTTCACGAGCGGACGATATTATTAGCTGCGACTGTACCAAGTTAACTAATAACCAAATAATTACTATGCCTCCCATTACTGTCAATACAACCGCTATAGTACTTAAGGCAATTACTAATTCAACAAAACTAACTGAGTTAAAAAGAAGGCAAGTGCTGCACTGCCCAAGGGAACTGTCAAATTGTCAATACCTAAAAATGAAACAGCTTCTAAAGCAGTAGCGATAAATGCAACTAACAGTGATACTGCCCAAGTTTGCCAACTGTTTCCTTGAGTTCCAACTAAAATCAAACTACTGACAACATAGCTAACGAGCATCATCGTTAGGGAGCCTTCCCAACTTTTTTCTGTCCCAAAAACTTTGTACTTATGTTTACCAAAGCGTTGCCCAATTAAGGCTGCTAATCCATCTCCCCAAGTCATTACCAAAATTCCGAGTGCTGCGTACTGGGGTTGTTGCAAGTACCAGAACCAGGCAACTAAAATACCGAAACTGACGGAGTAAAAAAATGTCCCTAAACTTTGGCGTCCGACGCTATTAATACCAGGAAGAATCGGAAATCGGTAGGATAATAAGGTGATTGCACTGGCTAAAATGGAAGCTGTAATCCCTACACTGGCGGGAATATCGAGCCACCAAGCGATTAAAATCACATTCCCAGTGCCAATATGAACTATCTTCCGCACGATTTCTGGCTTGTCGGCGAAGCGGTTTACCACCCATGCAATCAGAAGGATGAGTAGTACCCAAATTGTAGCCGACGCAATTTGCAGCCAGAAAACCGGAATTGAGGTGAAGTCAGAAAATGTAATTAACAAAGATGCGACAAAATGAAAATTTTTATCCTTATTACTAATTTATAAGATTTGGGTAGCTGCAATGAAATTATTATTTATTTGGCTGATTCGGGGCTACCGAATGTTTATCTCGCCGTTGTTTCTCCCAACTTGTCGCTTTCAACCAACTTGTTCGATGTATGCTATTGAAGCCATTGAACGATTTGGTGTGTTGCGTGGTGGGTGGATGGCAACTCGGCGGATTTTGCGCTGTCATCCGTTTCATCCAGGTGGTTATGATCCAGTGCCAGAGGTGGTAGAAAGGGTGGAGGGGGAGTAGTTTTGTGCAAATGGTGGGGAATTGAGGTTGGATTTTAAACGCAAAGGGGCGCGGAGGGAAGCGCAGAGGAACGCTGAGAACTGTAATGACAACGGTAATTTATTAAAGGAAGTGTTCGTGGGTATAGCTATTTGGGAAGATGTCAACAGATGAGGTTGTCATCTAGCGTGGGAAGGTTGAATAATTTAATTTAGACTTACGATGATTAATCCCACTGCTATTTCTATACCAGAACCACAAATTCCTACTCCTGGCCCGAGTCCGCTACCTAGTCCCAATCCTGAACCGAGTCCGCTACCGAGTCCCGAACCTGTACCGGGGCCAGCGATTCCCCAACCTTTACCGGGACCTGTACCAGAACCAGTACCTGCTCCGATTCCTCAAACCATACCGGAACCTGTTTAGATTACCTTGGTAATGTAATCCAAAATTCAAAATCTAAAATCCAAAATGCTAAGAGCCGGAATTGTCGGACTTCCCAACGTCGGAAAATCTACTTTATTTAATGCTGTAGTTGCTAATGCCAAGGCAGAAGCAGCTAACTTCCCTTTTTGCACGATTGAACCGAATGTCGGCGTTGTCGCAGTCCCGGATGAACGGTTAAATGTTCTTGCTAAGATTGCCAGTTCGGTACAAATTATTCCGGCGCGGGTGGAATTTGTAGATATTGCCGGTTTAGTTAAAGGTGCAAGTCAGGGTGAGGGACTAGGGAATCAATTCCTGTCCCACATCCGGGAAGTTGATGCGATCGTCCATGTGGTACGTTGTTTTGAGAATGATGATATTATCCACGTTGCTGGTTCTGTTGACCCAGCGCGAGATATCGAAATCATTAATATAGAATTGGGTTTATCAGATTTATCACAAATTGAGCGGCGAATTGACCGGACTCGCAAACAAGCTCGTACTAGCAAAGATGCACAGTTTGAAATCACAGTGTTGGAAAAATTAGCTGCGGCTTTAAATGAAGGTAAATCGGTGCGTCAGGTGAGCTTGAATGAAGAAGAAACAGTAATTATTAAAGGACTAGAACTGCTCACTTATAAACCGATTATCTACGCCGCGAATGTATCTGAGGATGAGTTGGCAACTGGTAATGATTTTGTGGAAACAGTGCGGCAAATTGCAGCGACAGAAAATGCCCAAGTTGTGATAGTTTCGGCTCAAGTTGAAGCTGAATTAGTGGAATTACCAGAGGAAGATAAAGCTGATTTTCTTGCGTCTTTAGGTGTGGAAGAAGGCGGTTTAAAATCGTTGATTCGGGCAACTTACACACTTTTAGGTTTGCGGACATATTTTACTTCTGGCCCCAAAGAAACCCGCGCTTGGACAATTAATGCCGGAATGTCTGCACCTCAAGCTGCTGGTGTAATCCACAGTGATTTTGAGCGGGGATTTATTCGCGCCGAAACAGTCGCTTATAAAGATTTGGTAACAACTGGTTCAATGAATGCTGCCAAAGAGAAAGGGTTGGTTCGTAGTGAAGGGAAAGAGTATGTTGTCCACGAAGGCGATGTAATGTTGTTCCGATTTAATGTGTAGGGGTAATTAATCCGTGGCCGTTATCAATAAGATAATGGTCAACCTACACCAAGTTGCGATCGCCATCAAAATATTGACAAAATCTTCGAGATATGCATACTACTTCTGCTAACCGATTGACTTGTTGTGCCATCAAAAGACATACTTTTTAGCTACTTCCACCCACAATGTATACATAGGAACCAAAATTCTCGTCATCTGTACCAACCACTACACCGCCTTCTGCACCAGGAACAAGTTCTATACCTTCAATTTTGTGGTAATTAGAGCGGTACAAAGGAACAAGTTGAGGATTTTGCCGCCATACAATTTTGTCACCGTGTAATCCCAGGTAACCAGCGATATACACAGCCGACTGGAATGGGCCATCATCTCCAGCATCACTTGCTGAGGTGATGTATACAATTCCTACGGGATCTACCTTAATATCTGAAATATGACGCACGTTGCCAGATGGAAACGGTACTTTCAGATTGGTAGAACCTGTAAGAGTAATTTGATATTTAGCTAAGTCAAAAACTCCCCAAAAAATAGTTGCTGGTTGTTTTCCTTCACCGCGATGTCCCCAAATAGCAACTAATTTGCCATCTATATTTTGTAATCCCAATGCTTCAAAATTATTTCCTGGAATAATTCCTGGTAGATTGAATTCCTTGAGAACCGAGATAGTCTTATTGCTAGGCTCTAACCTGATGTAATAAGCTTTTCCAGAACTGCTTAAAGCGATAAAAGAGGATTTTGTTTTCTCAGGAACAGATGTTAAAGCTTCTAAGTCGATAGGCAATTCTATGTTACTTGGCCAGTTCAATGGGAAATATTCGGGTTGGTTCTTACCCTTAATGCTGATGATTGCTAAACGACCTTGGTTTTTTTGTTTGTTGTCATGGACAATCAGAAAATCGAGAGTATTGCTTTGCTGCTGTATCAAAGCTATACCACCAATACCAAAAGGGATACCACCGCGAACCGGACGCCAATCTTGCGCCCAAACTTGCACAGAGGCGAGTAACAATGTACCCAAGATTACTATATTGATGATTAACTTAAGAAACCGAGGCATATTGATTTAGCCAAGCTGTGAGTATCGGTTAGAGAAGTGTGTTTGCCGATGCTCAATCATATCAATTCCAGGTAATTCGCAACCACATTAATAAAGCAGCCTTTTGTACTCAGTGCTATCAGCTTACTTACGTAATTACTTAACTCACGATAGTACTTTATGTAAAGAAAGCAATAATTCATTGACAGTATAAGGTTTCGACAAAAACGTATTGACACCAATAGCAGCTACTGCACTGAGCTTATTGTCAGACGTAAGTCCACTACTGGCAATAATTCTGACTTGGGGGTTGATTTTTAGCAGGGTACGGATGGCAGTTAAACCATCCAGCGAGGGCAGCATAATATCCATCAGTACGGCACTAATTTTGTCCCTATTTTGAGCGTATAGCGCGATCGCTTCTATGCCATCACTGGCAATTAAGGTTTTGTAGTTATGAGCTTCTAATGATGTTCTGGTAATCTCTTGAATGGCAACTTCATCATCCACAACCAAAATCAATTCTCCATGTCCTGTCTGTGGTGGCAAATCTTCAAGGCTGAATGTTTCCATTCCCTCTACTGCTGGCAAGTAAACCTTAAAGCTAGTGCCATTTCCCGGTTCGCTATATACGTTCACAAAACCTCCGTGACTTTTAATGATCCCAAGTACGGTGGAAAGTCCTAACCCTGTGCCTTGTCCGACATCTTTTGTGGTAAAGAATGGCTCGAAAATTCTATCTAAGATTTCTTTAGGAATCCCAACTCCAGTATCAAAGACAGTAATCACTGTGTATGGACCCTCCTTGGCTTCCAGGTTCAGGCAGGCATAATTTTCGTCAATCAACAGATTCTCGGCAGAGATACTCAAAATACCGCTATTAGGCATAGCATCGCGGGCGTTAACGCAGAGGTTCATCAGCACTTGATGCAGTTGAGTGCTATCTCCAGAAACCATCCACAAATCTTGCGGTACATCAGTGCTGACTCTTATGGATTTGGGAAATGTCTCTTTGAGAATTTTGGCAAGTTCTACAATCAAATGCCTGAGTTGCAAAGTGATGCGCTTCCCTTCTACACCCCGCGCAAAGGACAGCACTTGTTTGACTAAATCAGCGCCGCGTTTAGCATTGATTTCCAAAATCTCCAGTAGATGGCGGGTGCGTTCGTCTATATTGGGAAATTTGAGTGGTAATAGTTGCGCTCCTGCCAGAATCGGTGTCAGGATATTGTTGAGGTCGTGAGCAATGCCACTAGCTAGAGTGCCAATACTTTCCAGGCGTTGAGCGCGAAACAATTGGGCTTCTAGGAGTTTTTTATCGGTAATATCTGTGTCAACTGTGAGAATTGATTTGGGTTTCCCTTGTTCATCGCATACCAGACTCCAGCGACTAGCGACAAGGATTTCCTTGCCCATTTTAGTAAGTTTTGTTAACTCACCTTGCCACTTACCTTTACTAATAACTTGCAACAGAGCCGCTTCGATTTCTGGTGAAGGTTCGTCAAACAAAAGCTCATTAGCATTTTTACCCCAAGCCTCTGTAGCTTGCCAGCCGAAAACTGTTTCTGCGCCTTTGTTCCAGAAGAGAATTTGATTATTTAAATCTCGCACACAAATGGCATCTGTGGTGACATCTAGTAATGCTGCTTGTTCGCGGATTTTTTCTTCTGCTAATTTGCGTTCGCGCAATGCAGCTTGCCGTTCGCTAATATCGATACTGGCGCAAGTCACCCCGACAACTTCTTGCGACTCATTCCGCAATGGCTCCACAGTTAAGTCGTAATATCGAGTTGAATCTTTGATTGTAATTGATACTTCCTCTCGCGTTCCTATGCCAGTGGTTAACACCCCACGTTTAATTTTGATCAGATGTTGAGCATCTTCAACTGGGATGATATCCAAGTCTTGTTTGCCCAACATTTCCTCAACCGTCAATCCATCGGAGGGATTGTAAACCCAGGTGTACCGTAACTCCATATCTTGGTTGTAGACAAAGATGGGAGAGTTTTTCAGGGCAACCCGAAATCGTTCCTCACTCTGTCGCAGTGCGTTGTCTGCCCGTTGACGTTCGATCGCATAACGCATTGAGCGCACTAGCAAATCGCCAGTTACTTGCCCTTTAAGCAAATAATCCTGCGCTCCTTGTTGCATTGCCCTAATTGCCAGGGTTTCATCGTCTATACCCGTGAGGACAATTATCGGAGTGGCTTTTGCGTGATTGTGAGTGCTCACAAAGGTTTCTAGTCCCTGGGCATCTGGCAAAGAGAGGTCTAACAAAATTACATCAAAAATTTCCTTTGCTAGGTAGTTTAGTGCTTCCGAAAGCCGCACAACAGGAATCAAATCAACTACAACTGTGGTAACTTCCTTTAAAAACTCCTGTAATAAAAAGACATCACCAGGGTTATCTTCTACTAATAAAACTTTAATATTTGTACCTGCCATTTTCATTACTCCGGTGGCAGTTTTACGATCGCAAACCAAAAATTTTCTATTGATTGGACAATTCTAACGAATTGATCGAAATCTACTGGTTTAGTTATGTAACAGTTTGCAGATAAATTATAAGCTTTGAGGATGTCTTCTTGAGCTTGGGAAGTCGTCAAAACTACTACAGGAATTCGTTTGAGGTTTTCATCTGCTTTAATTTCTGCTAATACCTCCCGCCCATCTTTTCTAGGGAGGTTCAAATCGAGCAACACAATATCTGGATGAGCTGCTTTGACATATTTTTCCTGTTTTCGCAAGAATGCCATTGCCTCGACACCATCTTCGACCACATTCAAGTGGATCGGGATTTTGCTATCTTCTAAGGCGATGCGTGTGAGTTGAGCATCGCCAGGATTGTCCTCTACTAACAAGACCTGAATAGGCATAATTGCTGTTATGGTTCTCACCATTGCTTAAGAGCTCTATCTGGAATTGTGAAGTAAAAAGTAGAGCCTTGATCCGGTTTCGACTCAACCCAGATCCGGCCGCCGTGGCGTTCTATAATTTTTTTACAAATTGCCAAACCAATTCCGGTACCTGGATACTTGCCTCTACCGTGCAAGCGCTGAAAAATTATAAATATACGTTCAGCATATTGGGATTCAAAACCAATTGCATTATCACTCACCCAGAACAACCATTCATCTGCCGACGGGATAGAATTCAAATCTTCCCCATCTGGATTTGCATCTCTCTTTTTTACTCCGATGTGAATTTGTGGCTGCTGATTCTGGCAAAATTTGATCGCGTTGGCGAGCAGGTTTTGAAATACTTGTGTCAGTTGGGTAGCATCAGCCATCACTTTAGGTAGAGAATCATAAGTGACAACTGCTTTAGTATCTGCGATCGCCAGTTGAAGATTAGCGATCGCTCCCTGTAAGACAACATTACAATCAACTAGCGCAAAAGGCTGTCCACGGGTGCTGACGCGGGAATAGTTTAACAAATCGTTGATTAGCGTCTGCATCCGACGCGCCCCATCTACTGCGTAGGTGATAAACTGATCAGCATTCGCATCCAGTCTATTTTTATATCTTTGCTCCAATAATTGTAAATAACTCGTTACCATCCGCAACGGCTCTTGCAAGTCATGGGAAGCCACATAGGCAAACTGTTCTAAATCCGCGTTTGAACGCGTTAGTTCCTGACTTTGGCGAGTTTCTTGTTCTAATAGTTGCGCTTGAGATAAAGCAATCCCAATTTGGTTAGCCAGTTGCTTTAACAACTCTGTCTCAAAGTTATTCCACCGTCGAGGTGCGGCACACTGATGAGCCAGCAACAAACCCCAAATACCTTCCCTGACAAGAATCGGCACTACGAGGTTAGCCCTGACAGCAAACTGCTGAAGAAATTCTCGATGGCAGGGTTGGATATAAGCAGCTTCAATATCTTCAATGGCACTGATTCTTCCCTGGCGATATCTTTCTAAATATTCTTCTTTAAAGCAGGGGTCGAAAATATTTTCTCCTAGAATTACGGGCCAACCAGGTAGCACTGCCTCTTGTACTACTGTTCCCGAAGCATTAGTTTCCAGTCGAAAAATTAAAACTCGGTCAGCTTTTAATAATTTTTGTACCTCAGTAACCGTGGTTTGGAGAATTTCGTCTATTTGTAAAGATTCTCGAATTTTCAGGGTGATTTCGGCAAATAGTTGCGATCGCAAATTCTGCTGCTTTAATTCCTTTTCTACCCGCTTGCGATTTGTAATATCACTATAGGAACCAACCATCCGTACCACATCACCTGATGCGTCCCAATGTGCCTGTCCTCGATCTAGAATCCATTTATAGCTGCCGTCTTGGCATTGGACTCGATATTCACAAATGTAAAACGGTGTTTTTTTGGCAAAGTGGTCTTGGAAAGCTTGAAGTACCAAATCTCGCTCATCGGGATGGATTCGTTTTGTCCATTCATCCCAACCATTGGAAACTTCGTGGTTTTTATACCCAAGTATTTCCTTCCACCGAGTTGAGAAGAACACTTCATTAGTTTTAAGGTTCCAGTCCCAAATACCATCATTATTACCAGCTAATGCTAATTGCCAGCGTTCTTCACTCTCTTGTAGTGCTTTTGCTGTTTTGCGTCGTTCAGTAATGTCTTGGAAATAAACAGACAAGCCATCTTTTGCAGGATAAGCGTGGACTTGAAGCCAGCACTTCTGTGGCGGATAAAACTCCTCAAATTCCACACTCACCTGTTCTAATATTGCCCTGTGATACTCACGATCAAATGTTGTGCCGATGATTTCTGGAAACACCTCCCAAATGTTTTTACCCAAAAACTCATACTGGTTTTTTTGCAAAAGCCGTTCTGCTTGACCATTAATGTAGGTGAATTGCCACTTTTTATCTAAGGCAAAAAAACCATCAGTAATGCTTTCGAGCAGATTATTGATGCGGGTTCTGGCAGCTTCCGACTCAGCATGGGCTGCTTGCTCATGCGCCAAGAGTTTTTCGGTAATTTGAGATATCTCAACTATATGACGCCTGAGTTCTAATTGGTCGATTACCAGACGACTTATAGCTACAAGCGCCTCTACTTGTTTTTGGCTCAATTGCCGTGGAACTTGGTCAATTACACACAGAGTTCCTAGCATATCTCCTTTCAGAGTAATTAGGGGTACACCTGCATAAAACCGCACATAAGGATAGCCAGTTACTATTGGATTATTGGACAATCTTTCATCAGCTAAAGTATCCAAAACTATTACAACGTTACGCTGCTCTTGGCAAAGGTAAGAGAACCCAACACTGTGGGGCATTTCTGATACATCTAAACCGACTTTTGCCTTAAACCATTGACGGTTTTCATCAATGAAATTTACCAAGGATATCGGAGTGCCACAAATAGAAGCCGCTAATTGGGCCAGATTGTCGTAGGCTTCTTCGGGTTCGGTGTCAAGAATTTGATACTGGCGGAGCGCTTCTAGCCTTGCCATTTCTGTATCAATGTGTCCAGCTTTCATTAACTTTTATTAGAGGTTGTTTGAAAAGTGGTTAACTGTGATTAAGATCACCCCCCTTAATCCCCCCTTGTCAAGGGGGGAGACCGGAAATCTAGTTCCCTCCCCTTTATAAGGGGAGGGTTAGGGTGGGGTATAAAATATTTGATACATCAATCATGACTTTTCAAACAACCTCTTAAACAATTTAAATATAATATTCAGTTAGCAGCGTGCCTATCTCAAGAATAGCTTAACCTTTTTTAAGAATTATTAGTTTTTCCCCCGCCTCTGGCTTTTCACAAAAGTTTGTTTAAATTCTAGATTTTAATTTAGAGTGTTCCAAAAAATAAATGATCCAAAACCTGTCATTGCGAGCGCAACGAAGTGTAGCGAAGCAATCCCAAGATATTGCGATTGCTTCATTCCGCTTTGCTCCATTCGCAATGACAATTGGGCACTTTTTTACTTGGAGTACTCTTAATTCCATTATCTAAAATCTAAAATCTAAAATTGTCTTGGTCAGTTGTCACTATGCCAAATGTCGCTAGAAAAATCGTGAGTTTATAGCTATTTTCAGCTAAATAGACCACGCGGTAGGGGCGCAAGGTTTTGCGCCCTTAAGACAGATGTGGTTCAAATACATGAAAACTACTGTAAGCAAAAAATCATGAGTTTAAGAAAAAAATCGTGATTTTAAGAAAAAAGTCGTGATTTTAAGAAAAAAATCGTGATTTTAAGGAAAAAATCATGATTTTAAGAAAAAAATCGTGATTTTAAGAAAAAAGTCGTGATTTTAAGAGAAAAATCATGATTATAACGAAAAAATCGTGAGTTTAGTGGTGAAATCATGATTTTGCTAATAAAAGCTGTAGACCATCCCAAATGTGCAAAATTCCCCTCTGACTGGAACTGTTAAACCCCTACCAAAACGGTTGACCGCAGTTTGGCAATCACATCACTCAAATTACCCGTGTTCAGGCGGTAACTAAGAGGATGAGCAATCAACCGCGCCGTGCTTTCATACAGAGTAGCAATTTCAATCAAACCATTTTCGCGCAAAGTCCGCCCTGTGGAAACCAAATCCACGATCGCTTCTGACATTCCAGTAATCGGGCCTAGTTCCACTGAACCATACAACGGCACTATTTCCACAGGTAAATCTAGACTGTGGAAATATTCACGAGCGCAATTGACATACTTAGAAGCAACTCTACCATGCGGTAGTAAATCTAAAGGCGATCGGTAAGAACTCGATGCTTTTACCGCCACCGACATCCGACAATGCCCAAACTGCAAATCTACCAAGTGGGCAACTTGCGGCTGCTTCTCCCGCAGCACATCGTAGCCGACAATACCCAGTTGTGCTTGACCATATTCTACATAAACAGGCACATCCTGCGCCCGTACCAACAAAGCTTTGGCAATTCCCTTAGTGTCAAAAATTTGAAGTTGGCGATTTCCTGAATCTAAAAAAGCACTAAAGTCTAACCCGACAGATTGTAGCAAGCGGATGCTATTTTTAAGGAGTTCCCCTTTTGGCAATGCAACAGTCAGCATTCTTTTTTTAGTATCCTTGGCGTCCCAGCAGTTGAATAATATTGAGAATATCTCTATATGCTTACCACAAGCAGCATGAGAATTTTATTAGTTGATGATGAAGTTGAACTAACTGAACCCTTAAGTCGCTTATTAACTCGTGAGGGTTATATTGTAGATGCCGCTTTCGATGGCACAAGCGGCAGCGAACATGCACAAACAGGCAATTATGACCTACTAATTTTAGATTGGATGCTGCCAGGAAAAACCGGGTTAGAGATTTGTCAGCAATTGCGACGCCAAGGCAAAACCACTCCCGTACTGTTTCTCACAGCTAAAGATACTTTAGATGACCGCGTACAAGGTTTAGATGCTGGTGCTGACGACTATTTGGTTAAACCTTTTGAACTGCGGGAGTTATTAGCCAGAGTCCGGGCCTTATTGCGTCGTTCCGGTTCCCAAACCTATGAAACCACCACCGGACGTTTAACCGTCGCTGATTTAGAACTCGATTGTGAAAATCAAGTAGCCTATCGCCAAGGACGAATAATTGAGCTATCGCAAAAAGAAAGCCAGTTGTTGCAATACTTTATGGAACACACTGGGCAACTAATGACTCATGCCCAGATTATGCAAAATTTGTGGCAAGAAGAACAACCCAGTAGTAATGCGATCGCCGCATTAATTCGTCTACTGCGTCGTAAGATTGAGGTAGGTAGAGAAACTGCGCTGATTCACACAGTCTACGGCAAAGGCTATCGTTTCGGTGCTTCTTGAGTCGAGTTGGTTTAGTCGCCTGTTTTCAACTCACAATGATTCGGTTAATTGGTTAGAAGAATCATTGATATTTTTCAGTCTTTGCGACTTTAATTCCTGTCGAAGTTTGTTGTAGAGGGATGAATCCACAGGCGTAGGGTGTTGGTATAGCAGGAGGCAGAGGGCAGGAGGCAGGAGGTAAAACTATTGCTAACTCTAGCATTCACCCTTTCTAAATGTCCTAACCTATGTGACTACGGCTATAACTCCTAAACTCTTACGACGAACCTGCAACTCCATACCTTTAAACTTTTCCACATCCGGTAAAAGTCAAATACTTCTAGGAATGGCACTATAGCAGATTCCCATCTGAATTATTGATTAACAAACTTTGAAAATATGTACATTAACTAATTATTTGTCCATTTAACAGAATATTGTCACGAATACCTCAAATACTTAAAAACCTGTCATGGAAAGGATTATGGCAGGTTTTTTGCTATTTACGTCAGTCACACCCCTTAAGCTTGTATTCACAAATTAGATGTCAAATACCAGATATTTCACAATTTAATTGTCAATCTCCAGAAAACTGAAAAATCATGATTTTCATAAATTAACAAATTATTTGTCATTAAAGTAGTATAATACAACTATGTTTTGATAAAACATAATATGCAAAATACAGAATCTTCTACAACCTCTATAACTTGGGCAAGCTCCGCAGATGTTAATAACGATCTTGCTGAAGCAAACGTTATTGTTTCTAAGCTTTCAGATGAAGCTTTGCTGAAAATGGAGGTGATTCAAAGCCTTTTAGAAAATAGCGATGCCTACGGCGGGCTGCGCCAACGCATTACATATACTCAAAAGCTTAAGGAAGCGGCAGAAAAACTTGGTAAGTCAGTACGTACAGTGCGACGGCTAGTAGACAAATGGGAACAGGAGGGTTTGGCTGGGCTAGTACAAAATCAACGGGTGGATAAAGGGAAGCATCGAGTTGATGAAAACTGGCAAGAGTTTGTATTGAAAACTTATAAGGAGGGTAATAAGGGAAGTAAAAGGATGACTCGCCAACAGGTATTTATCAAAGCTAAGGCCAGAGCTGATGAACTGGGAGTTAAGCCTCCTTCCCACATGACAGTTTACCGAATTTTGCAACCGTTAATAGATAAAATTGAGCAAGCTAAAAGTATTCGCAGTCCGGGTTGGCGTGGTTCGCGGCTATCAGTTAAAACCCGTGATGGAAAAGATTTACAGATAGAACATAGTAACCAAGTTTGGCAATGCGACCATACCCGTGTTGATGTTTTATTAGTAGATCAGCATGGCAAAATTCTTAGTCGTCCTTGGTTAACAACAGTTATTGATAGTTATTCGCGCTGCATCATAGGAATTAACTTAGGCTACGATGCACCAAGTTCTCAGGTTGTAGCTTTGGCGCTACGTCATGCAATTTTGCCCAAGCAATATGGTTCAGAATATGGACTTCACGAAGAATGGGGTACTTCTGGTTTGCCGCAACACTTTTATACGGATGGGGGTAAAGATTTTCGTTCCAACCATTTACAACAAATAGGAGTGCAGTTAGGGTTTGTTTGTCATTTACGCGATCGCCCATCTGAAGGTGGTAGTGTTGAGCGTCCGTTTAAAACTCTAAATACAGAATTATTCTCAACTTTAGAAGGATATACAGGTTCAAACGTTCAAGAGCGACCAGAGTCAGCCGAGAAAGAAGCCTGCTTAACGTTGCGGCAGTTAGAGCAAATGTTGGTGCGTTACATCGTTGATAACTATAACCAGCGACTTGATGCTCGAATGGGCGACCAGACAAGATTTCAACGCTGGGAATCTGGTTTAATTGCAGCACCCGATTTACTTTCCGAGAGGGATTTGGATATTTGCTTAATGAAGCAAACACGGCGACAAATTCAACGCGGAGGATATCTGCAATTTGAAAACTTGATGTATCGAGGTGAACTCTTAGCGGGTTATGCAGGGGAAAGTGTTGTGTTGCGATATGACCCTAAAGACATCACAACGATTTTGGTTTATTGCATAGAAGGGAATAAAGAGGTATTTATTGCTCGTGCTTATGCTCAAGATTTAGAGACAGAAGAACTATCTTTAGATGAAGCAAAAGCTAGTAGCCGCAAGGTCAGAGAAGCGGGTAAAGCTGTGAGCAATCGCTCAATTTTGGCTGAAGTTAGGGAGCGCGAAACATTCCCAACTCAAAAGAAAACTAAAAAAGAGCGTCAGAAAGTAGAACAGGCTGAGGTCAAAAAATATAAACAAGTTATACCTGTTGAGCCAGAAGAATCAGTAGAGGCAGTATCTATTGATAGCGAACCTGAGCCAGAGATGCCGGAAGTTTTTGATTACGAACAAATGCGTGAAGATTACGGATTTTAGAAAATGACTTCAAAAGAAGCCCAAGCAGTCGCCCAACAATTGGGCAATATTCCCGTTAATAGTGAAAAATTACAGGCGGAGATTCAACGATTAAATCGTAAAGGTTATGTCCCACTTGAACAAGTGCAAATGCTCCATGATTGGCTGGAAGGAAAGCGGCAATCGAGGCAATCTGGGCGTGTGGTAGGTGAATCGAGAACGGGTAAAACTATGGGTTGTGATGCCTATAGGCTTAGGAATAAACCCTCTCAAGTTGCAGGAAAACCTCCAACTGTACCTGTGGCTTATATCCAAATTCCCCAGGAGTGCGGTGCTAAGGAATTCTTTGGGGTAATTATGGAGCATTTGAAATATCAGGTAACTAAAGGAACAGTAGCAGAAATTCGAGATAGAACGCTGCGGGTTCTTAAAGGTTGTGGGGTGGAGATGTTGATTATTGATGAAGCTGACCGCTTTAAACCGAAAACTTTTGCGGAAGTGCGTGATATTTTTGACAGGCTGGAAATAGCAGTGATTTTGGTAGGAACTGACCGCTTAGATGCAGTGATCAAGCGCGATGAGCAAGTTTACAACCGTTTTCGATCTTGTCACCGTTTTGGAAAGATGTCAGGGGAAGACTTTAAGCGAACTGTGGATATTTGGGAGAAGCAAATACTCAGATTGCCAGTTGCTTCCAACCTTTCGAGTAAGACGATGTTGAAGACGTTGGGGGAAGCAACTGGAGGTTATATCGGTTTGATGGATATGATTCTCCGAGAGACTGCAATCCGGGCTTTAAAAAAGGGACTGCAAAAAATTGATTTGGAAACTTTGAAGGAAGTAGCTACTGAATACAAGTGATGGAAGCGGAAAATGTTAAGCCTTGGCTGTTTAGAGTTCAACCCTATGAAGGAGAAAGCCTGAGTCATTTTTTGGGACGTTTTCGACGGGCAAATGATTTAACCCCTACTGGATTAGGTAAAGCAGCAGGACTTGGAGGTGCGATCGCAAGATGGGAAAAGTTTCGGTTTAATCCGCCTCCTTCTCAGCAACATTTGGAGGCATTAGCTAAGGTTGTAGGGGTTGATGCTGATAAGTTAGAGCAGATGTTACCACCTCCTGGTGTGGGGATGAAAATGGAGCCTATTCGATTATGTGCTGTTTGTTATGTTGAGTCGCCTTGTCACAAAATTGACTGGCAGTTTAAAGTGACTCAGGGGTGCGATCGCCACAAGTTAAGCTTGCTTTCAGAATGTCCCAACTGTGGGGCGAGATTTAAGGTTCCAGCATTGTGGGCAGATGGTTGGTGTCAAAGGTGTTTTATGACGTTTGTCAATATGGCAAAGTGTCAGAAGCATTATTGAATAATAATCCTATATTATGAAACGACGTTGGCCTCCAAAAGAATATTTGATTAAAATGCGTTAGCAGTAGCGACGTTAGGAGCGTCAGCTACCCTGCAATAGACTCGTCACAAATTTAGTTTACTTCCTGAATGTAATATATCTATGGGGCAACTTGGTCTGACTGCTCCACTTCCAGATTGAAAATAATTGTGAAAGTCACGCTTGGTACGAGTCGGCGCAGAGCTTGTAAATGAGCCTCAGCGTAACTCCGGCGACGAAAACGGGCAACAATTTGGTGTTGCATAGTCGGAAAATGGCGGACTACACACCAAGGATTTAACTTTTCAACGTAGGTCATAATATTCTCCTGACAATACTTGTGATTTAACTGGCTAATTTGGGTTGAATAAAACTTAAATTCTGGTTTAAAAATTTCCTACACAAAAGCCACCCTAGTGTGAGGGTGGCTGCTAAAGAAATGTCAGGTTGATATTGAAATTTGCTAACTTTTCAATTCCTATTTATGCCGATTAGGGAAACAGACCTTTTTTAAGAGTTCTTCAGGAATACCCTCAAAGCCTTCTAGTAGAAAATCCATCAGAGCAAGATGGCGTAAATCGGAAGGCATGGGACGGCGATAGTTGCGCCCTTTAGAGAACCAGCGCCGGACAGTTGAAACTGAACGGGAGCAAATTCGGGCGATCGCCTCATGATTAACATCCCATTTGGCATAAAATTTATTAGGTGTCATTCCTAGTTGACAATGGCTATAAAGGTCAATCAGGTTTTGCTCACGTTCTTGTAGAGGGCGGGGATTAGTCATATACTGGCTCTCCTGACAGTGGTTCTAAATCCTTCTCCCAAGCAATATCGGCAGATGTCCAAGCGGCACTGAGGCTGTCTTTGCTTAACCAAATTAGGTAGCACCAACTCCAGCAGCAAAGATGGGGAGCAAAACTGTAAAATCTGCCGATCACTATTCCCCAGTCGGTGTTAGAACCAAGCCAGCGTAATCTATCGCCGTACAAAAAGCGGGGTGTTTTCGCTGTATCAGGAAAATCGTCGGGTAAATCAACAGAAAGTTTCTGGTTAATGAACTCTGGAAATAAATATTGGTGATTTTTAGCAACTGCACTCAAATAATTAGCTATCAGTTCAGCATCAAGACTCTGGGTTAGTTGAGCAATCAGTACCACCGCTAAAGTTTCTTGTTCTTGCTGTCCACAGTAATCGCTGAGTTTCGCCAATAGTTCAGCAATACCGAAGTCATCTAAAGCTTGTAGATAACTTTTATGTTCATCTGTTTTGGAGCAAACAGGCTTTAACATGGAATATGTCTCCTGTATAGAGGGGGCCAAAAGTCAGCGTCTTCCCTGCAAAAGTTGAGCGCTGGCTTTTGACTTATCAGTAATTATACATATTTTTAAAGTTAATTTATTTTTATTTATGTGTTTTTATTGATTTAATATAGAAACACATAGATAAGTTGATGATAGTCACATGGGGAAAGTTGTAGTCAGTATTTACATGGAAGAAGAAGACAAGGAAGCTCTGCAACAACTGGCGGATGCAGAGGAGCGTTCTTTGTCTCAAATGGCAGTGTTAATTCTGAAACGATCAATTAAACAAGCACAGGCGGAAGGAACAATCCCACCGACTCAGGAAAAAAGTAAATGAGGTGAGCGCATAGTGTGTATGCAGGAGATTCACTGCTGTTATAAAACGATATTATACTGGTGAATACTGGTAACTAATATTTACACGGTGAGTATTACCACAATTTACGTTTCCTGTCAGAATTTCTAAAGGTTGTGGGAAGGTGTAAGATTCGGCATTATTTAGTAGATGGAAAGATAATAAGTTATTAGTACTGCTTGATTATTCATAAGAATTCAGGTCATACTAAAATCTCTACGATCATTTCCTGATAAAGCTTTTCGGGGATTAACCGCAAATTTTTATTCTCAATAATAATTGCGTAACGACTATATTTTCCTGCCTTATTGCGGCTAAAGGTATGTTAATAAGCCAAAGTCAAATTTTAAACTGCCTCTGTGACTGGATTTAAAACACCTGAATCCTTATGAATTATTCACTAGGCCAACAGATTGTATGATTTGGGCAACCAGCAAAAATTATCTAAATTAAATTAATAAATAGCTATGTGCAATACTTTCTTCTCTCCAACAGTTATCGTTTTGTCGAAAAGGTTACTTGAAAAAGTAAGATCATCTGTAAATTTTCTAAAAGCAGTATTGTAAAAACTACGAATAATAAAGGATATGAAAATACTTGGTGCGATTGGGGAACAAACAGGTATTCTACAATTTTTAAATTGTCCCAAGGTTAGATGGCATTTGGGGTGATCTAATTCTTTATGATTGTCTGGATCATAATCGAATCTAATTGGTACTGGTAATATATTTTTTGCTATTATATCTGCATATATTTCGTCTTCTTCATAAATTGTAGGCTCATTCTGGAAAACTTCTAAAAATGGTGATGGTAGAAAAGCAAGCCTATGTGAAATTAGCTCGGACTTTTTATAAGTATACAAAAGCTGTATTAACGCACCATCAATCATTTTGAAGTTATAGTTTTTACCTCTGTCTAGTTCATGATATATGTCCTTGTAATCAATATTTTTCAGTGCTATTGAGAGATCCTGCATACCAGAATATGCAATTTCATAACTATCTTTACCAATAGATGTAGATGACGGAAAATTTTGTTGATCACACAAACTAACTTCTATTAGTTTTTGAGTTATGGTATTAATTTCTCTATAAATTTCTTGATGACTAGTCATTTTAAAGCAGGTAATTCTTAAATTTTTCTATTAGTTCTTGTGGCAAATCTTCTTTGTGTATAACACCATTGTCTAAATCCTCAACAATATCTCTGAAATTTCTTTGGTTTTGACTTCTACGCTCACGCTCTTTAGGGCTCATATCTCTATTGATAACATTCATTCTTATTCGTTCTTCTTCTGTAGGATAGTTAAATTCAAGAACAAAGTTTCTTTTTCTAACTTCTTCAAATTCCTTCACCAAACCCCTCATATTTTCGCCATAGCCTAATACTCTTAACCAAGCTTTACTTCTTGTCATGGCGGTAAACAAGATATTTCTTTTTTGGGAAAGTTCTGTACCAGAGAAGCATTCATGGGCATTTATAACATATATCATCGCAGCTTCATTTCCCTTTGCTCTATAGATACCTGTGAAAGTGACTGCTTCTTCACTAAAAAATTCATCACGGGAATTTGTTACTCCAGCTAGGTTAGAATTAATCTTTTTTTCAAAAAGTAAAGCCCTAGAGCTTCCAACGGCATCTTTAGTTGTAAACGGGTTAGAATGGATAATCATTATGTCATCATACTTTAATTCATCTTCTATAATGTTCTTCTCTATTTCATTGACTAACCATTCATTTTGTTCGCGGTTGTTATTAAATGACTTAAATATAATTAAGTCATCAATAGTTGAGTGAGATTCAAGGAATATTGGACTAGTATTGCTAGTTCTACTAAGCTTTACAGGCTTTCCTTCATCTAGGTTTCCTTCTTCTACTTCGTAACCAATATCTCTCCATAATTCTGCATCATCAAACATTTGGATTAATCCTTCATTTCTATATATTCCAAAACCCAAAGCATGTGCAGAAGTTAGGAGTGGGCGAGAATTTCTATAGCATTTCTCTAATATAATGTCTTGTTTTGCTTTTCCTGATCTATTTTTAAGTTGAACACATGCATTCCCGTAAGTATCTTTTCCAAAGATTACTTCTGGTGATTCCATTGTCTTATTGTTCAGGTTTTGTAACTCATCATATGCATAAACTAGTCTTTTCGGCGGCTTCAAAATTTTGTAACAAAGATGTAGAAAATGTTTAGAAAAATCTTGTGCTTCATCAATTAGTATTGCATCATAATACTGGTCAAAGGTGTGAATTTTATTGAGTGCTTCCTCACAAACTTTGTCAAATTCTTGACCATTTGCATTGGTGAGTCTTTTGGCTGCATTTAAATCTCTAAATTCAATATTATGTTTTTTACATACTTCATAATAAATTCCTTCTGTTGAGGGGCTTCCCCAAGCGTGAATAATTTTTATTTTTTCCCAGTCCGGCTCCTCACTCGTATGTTCAATACTAAAAGTGTTAATAAAGTGTTTAAATTGATTTTTTAGAGAACGAGTATTAAAAGTAACAGCAATATTCCAATCAGGATGTTTCGCCTGTAAATATGCAACTTTAAGAGCTAGAACTATGGTTTTACCTGAGCCAGCAAGTCCTCTAATTCGCTGTACACCATCTACAGTTTCAAGCACAGCAGCAGCTTGATTATTATCTAGGTTGGCGATAGAATCTTCCAGTTTTTGGAGTTTTGCACCCCTGGAATCTTCTAGCTTAATATAGGCACGTTGACGACTTCTTTTTCTTATGGTAGTTATAGCTTGTATGACTGAGTTAAGGCTTTCAAAATATTGGTTTTGTTCCCATTTGCAAGATTTTAAATACTCTTCTAGGGCAGCCTCATTAGTTATGATGGGATAGTCTTCTGAAATATTATTTGGTGTATTACTCAATGCAGGTACAAATGTTACAACACTGATTGGCACCATAAGCTTCCTTTTTTTAACCAGAGCTGTATGCTGAAGTAGTTTTGATTCAACTTTGGTTGCACTTTCATCTTGTGTCTTTTCTATATCTATGTCAGTATTAGTTCCCTCAATAATATTGAAAATAACAACGCCATGCTCTCTGGATAATAAAAGAGCATCAATTTGATAACCCCCTTGAGGCGTTCCTATGATTGGGTATCCCAGATATAAGCTGCCATCTATATCGTCTCTTCTCTCAAAATAATCAGCTAGCCTTCTAGATGAAACTGGCTTATTATCTACATCACCTCGAATAACATTAACCATGAGATGTTGTTTTACATAAAGTATCTACCTCTATTATCTTTCAACTTGAAGTAATCGTCCTGTGCTACTTGATATCTGTCGCTGTTCTCTGGAATTACATTTGAGCCTCATTTTGATATGCGCGATCGCACCTCCCAACCCAAACTCTACAGCATCAAGCGATCGCCTCATCAATTTGTCTTCCAAGTACTTACTCCACTAAGAAGTTTATGTAGTTTGAAACACAATTTTTGCAATGAAACTACCTTGAACTAGCAAGAAGCGTTTGACTACAGTAGGTTTCTATTTGGTGAAGATTTGTATGCCTGCTGAGGGTGATTTAGTTGTTCGGGGTATCGCAGTTCTATTAATCCCCGGTCTAACATTAGGCTTAAATAGTGGTTCCTAATGCTGTCCGGTTTACGGTTGAGTAAGTGAGCTAATGTTCGGAGTGCTAGATAATGTTCGGAGCAAAGTTCTAAGATCACACGCTCGACTAACTCTTGATCTACGCGGCTTTTCTCACGAACAGGGACGGCAATATCTTTTAGACGCTTGTAATGTTCGGAGCTTAGTCCGTAATGTTCGGAGCTTGGCTCGTAATGTTCGGAGCTTGGCTCGTAATGTTCGGAGCTTGGGAGCAGCGCAAGTAAATCCGATTGTTGTTGGTTGACTAAAGCGTAGTACGTCCCACGACCGCGACCAGAGCGTTCTAACCAACCATTATTTACCAAACGCTTGAGGCAGTCTCCTATGTCTCTAGGATGTTCGCGTCTGTAACACTGAATATCACTGTTACAAATATCTCCAAATTGATGCGCTAGTACCAAGATAATGCAATCTAGCTCTGTTAGTTCACAATAGTCATCCCCTATAATCTCCCTTAATTCTTTCTCGACATTTTCGGGAATTAGGCTCACCATTGGTAATGTAACTGATGTCATTTCTAAATCTAATTCTTCTGATACCAGGGGGTAAAACCATTGCTGCTCTTTCCAAGCGCGGAGAATTTTCCCAAAACCTGAGCCGGCCTTCTCACCTAAACCAAGCATTTGAAACATCTTTTGCAAGTTGGGATTCCGAGGATCGCTAATACCACCATCATAAAGTTGTTGAAGAGAGATTCTTAGGCGACCGGGATTATAAAATAAAAAACTATTTGTGAATTTGGTAACTACTAGAGGGCGAGTAGATACATGATCTGCGTGGATAAGGGAATTAACTAGAGCTTCTCGAAGTGCCTCGTGTACGTGAGTTTCACCTCGCCGCACAGCATCCCTATCAAGTTGAAATGGGACATTTATATCGTTGACTAGACGACTGTAAACGCGATAATAGAAGTTGAAAAGATTAGGCTCCCATTTGCCATCAAGCGTCAACCTATAAGTCCACCGAGTTTCTGGATCTTTAGAAAGCTGTTCCTGATAATCAAGTTGGTAGTGAGGAAGTGCATCTAAAATGCTTCGTTCACGCCCAAACATGAGTAAACCTGCTAGTGTTAGTCCCTCTTTACCTGTAAAGCGATCGCACCGCCAGCCACCTAACTGAATTAGCAAATTTTTCTCGTCTAATGCTAACCAAGGGTGATCGGGTTCCCTAGAACTAAACCTTTGACGAAATGATTTAAGCGTTTCTACGTCAAGATCGCTGAGATTAAACCCTTCTAAAATCTTTATGTCTTGAGGTTCATTACTGGCATCTTGAAACATCTGCTGCACTTCCTCTGGAGTGCAACGGTAATCTCCTTCAAAATTCCGCTTGTATGTGCCAGTCATTGGGTTGTTATTTATGTACACAGGACGCTGTGTTCGTGTAGCTCTAAGTACTTTTATAACGACCAAATTGTGTGCTTCAACCTTTACAATTTGTACATCAGAGTTGGAACATATTGGCTTGTTGAGTTTTTGTGGGTTGTTATGGTTATTCCAAAAGTTTTTTAATAATCCATCTGGGTTGCGTACTCCAGAAATGGCAAGTCCACCTTTGCCTTCGCTGACACCTAGTACAATGTAGCCTCCGTCTGTATTTGCAAATGCGGATACTGTTTCCCATATATCATTGGGGAATCCACCATCTGCGGACTTAAACTCAATTTCTTGGTCTTCTCCAAGGTTGATGCGTTGGAGTAATGTTTCTAAGTCCATTTACAGACCTCTGTTAGTCAACTTTATCTATTATGGCTTAGTTAAATTTACCAACTATGGACAAAGTTTACACCCTTATTTTTTCTTAAAGTTCACCTTTAAAGGCTTTGTCTAGGATGGAAGGCAGCAGCGCATCAAGTTCTTTCATTGCTTCTTCTCTTAGGCGTTTCGTTTTGTCTACTTTGACTTGCAATTCATTGAGGTAGGAAACTATGCGGCGCTGTTCAGGGAGGAGCGGGACTGGAATTTTGAAATTTAAAAGCTTTGGTGTTTCTAGTTTTCGCGTATCGTGTGTAGATTTTTCCACCAATTCCAAAAGTAAATCATTAAATGTCCAAAGAACACAGCATAAATACTCCGGTGTGATTTTTTTACTTGGAATTAATGCCTTCATGTCCTGATTAATGACTGCTGGTACTTTTAAAATCGCTGAGGGGACTGTGTGCGCGAGAATCATACCCCTAACAACTATTAAAACTGAACCTATTTCCAGCAGTTTAGCTGGTGATTTGAGGGTTGCTTCCTCTGATATATGGTCAATGGAATCATTTATTTCTCTACGCTTCATATCCTTGGGAGATATCCAAGGTATTGACCCTTCCCAAAAAAAAGGATTTTGTTTAGACGGAGTTCCACCACCTTGAACAGTTACCAGTTCTCGCAAAGGTTGTCTATCAGCTTGTGTTAATTCATTAAATATTACTTTGGTACTTGATACCCGAAGTACCTCTGTTTCTTCAAGTGCTTTTTGGCGTAGCGATCGCACTTCCTCAACCTTCCCCATCAGTTCCTCAACCCGCGCCACAATCTGTCGCTGTTCCTCTAGCGGTGGTAGGGGAATTTCAACTTCAGCTATGTCTTGTTCTTTAAGTGACACATTGGCAGTACCACGCATGAGGGGGACTAAATACTCATCTTTTTTTACCATCAATAAGTGGTATAAATATTTAGCACTACATATATTTTTATCTTTAGGGATAAGAGCAACTAAAAGATTTGCTAGAGCAAATTTACCATCTTGATAATGAACTCTATGAATTGCTGCATCTCCATGGCCTGTTGAAGAAATGAGAGGAATACAGACAGCTTCACCATCTATTTGATATGTACTCGCAGTGCGTCTGTATGCAGCAGTGACAACAAAAGGATATTCCCCTGGTGGTGTTTTCATTGTAGGGTATGTGCCCTTGACCATTGTGCAAATATCAGCAATTTTAGATTTTGCGTAATTCATTTATCTTCAGATGAGAATATTTGCTTAATTTCTTGCATAATCTCAGCAATTCGCATATCCTTTGCTAAAATATCAGCTAGCAATTGCTCAGGCGGTAAATGTGCAAAATCTGGCTGACTATTGGGATTTCTAAGGTCAAGATTATAAATAGCCCAGTAAATAGCATCCCCTTTAGCTCTCTCTTCTTTAACAATCTCGCGCTGAATTTGCTCCTCAGTTTGAGCCTGTTTCACCTCATTCTTGACTAGCTGAATCTGATTCTTAGTCCGTGCAATATCTTTTGATGGGGAAAAGTCCAAAATTGAATTCTGTAAGCTTTGGATTTTATCAACTAATTCCTTAACTGTCTTTACCAACTGATTAGCCGTTTCCTCTGCCTTCTTAGCAGCATCCTGATGAAGTGTTGCTTGATTTCTCGCCTGCTTATAAGCTTCCCTAAATTTATACTTATAAGCCTGTCCATTCTCTTCTCGGTTCTTCCACCATGCTACACATTCAGCAAAATCTTCATCCTGTACCGGCTTAGTTTTGGTGAAAGTTTTCCGTCCTTCTGGCAACGCAATTTCATAGTACCAAATCTCATCCGTTTGTCCAGAACGGTCAAAAAATAACAAATTTGTAGGAATATCTGTATAAGGTGCAAACACCCCTTTAGGTAAACGGACAATGGTATGCAGATTAAAATCCTTGAGTAAATCTTCCTTGAGTTTGGCGCAAGTATTATCCCCAAATAGTACCCCATTGGGAAATACTACTGCGGCGCGTCCTGGTTTTGGTCTTTGTCTGAGACGACGCATAATCAACTGAAGGAATAACAAGGCTGTTTCCTTAGTTTGTCTATTTGGGGGAAAGTTATTTTTAATTCTGTCTTCTTCCTCGCCCCCAAACGGTGGATTTGTGAGAATCACGTCTACCCAATCTTTTTCACCCATCTCCGAAAGGGTAAACCGCAGACTATTACCATCATCAATATCGGGATATTCAAACCCATGTAACAGCAAACTCATGTGCGCTAACATCAAAGGCAAGGATTTTGCCTCACCGCCAATAATGCTTTTTTGCAATATCTGCCAATCTTGGGCGCTACAATTCTTTTTCAGGTATTCATACGCCTCCACCAAAAAGCCACCTGTTCCGCAAGCAGGGTCAAAAATCGTTTCCCCCAGCTTCGGTTCCATCACCTGCACGATAAATCGCACTACCGGACGGGGGGTGTAAAACTCTCCCGAATCTCCCGCAGCGTCCCGCATTTCTTTCAGCATGGACTCATAAAGGGTGCTGAGGAGATTCACTTCTTCTGATTTATCAAAGTGAATATCATTTACCTTATTCAGCACATCCCACAGCAAAGTCCCGCTAATCATGCGGTTAGTGACATCTTTGAAAACTTTGGCGATGACATCAGCGCGATCGCGTCCGGTTTTGCTTTTGAGATTCCGCAAATAGGCGAGTAAGCCTGCACCTTTGATGCCATCTGGTAAAATTGCCTCATCATTGTTGATGAAACTTTTCAGGCGATCGCCAGTAAAATTTTCATTAGCTGCCCAATCTCGCCAGCGATAAGGCGGTTGAATCGTTGGTTTATAGGATATTCCCTCTAATTCTGCTTCCACCTCATGCAGTTTCTCGGAATCATCCAAAAGTTTCAAGAACATAATCCAAGTTAACTGCGGGAGACGGTCTAACTCTCCATTCAATCCCTTATCCGTCCGCATGATATCACGCGCTGACTTAATCACGCTTCCTAGTTTTTGTGCTGTAGTTACGGTTTTATCGTTTTGTTTGGTAGTGCGTTTGGGCATTGATTGTCAATTAATAAAAAGCCTTATCTTAATTCTTACAGGTTAATTTTTCTTCTAATTTTTGTATATTATCTTGATTAGATATTAAAACACCTAATCGACGTAAATTATCACCTAGTGATACATTATTAGAATGTTTTCTCACTAGATCATTACCAACAAAGTTCACCAACCAACCTTGAAAATTTTGTTGTCCTCCTGCGAGGTTAATTATCATATTGTGCCAAATAAACTGAATTATCTCATAACTAAAAAACCCTGTTTGGATAAAAATTATCCACTTTTCTTCATTTAAAGTTTCCGCTAATATTATTACAGCAGATCCCCAATCTTCTATAATGGACAAACTTTCATCTTTAAATTTAGGCAGGCATATCTCCTGCCCCTCTCTGTCAAAAAAATCACCTGAAACTTTTTGATTATCAAATAATTTTATCAAATTTAATATTCTATTTTTTACACCTTTGGTCATTTCCGTAAACGGGGAACGCATAGGTGAATCTATGTAGCGAATCTCTGGAATATATCTCTCAGTAAACTCTTGGTTCTTGATATTTCTTTCTAGAAGTGACAAAAAATCTGTAATAATTTCTCCCAGTAGAGTAATACTTTTTCCAGTATTTAACTGTACAGAAAAATGATTTATTCGATTTCGATATTTATTAAGATTAAGAATCTTGTCGCCTAAAGTTTCTTGATTATTATCTCCTTTTTTTAATTCCTCTAGACCCAGCATTATACGCGCTCGTTTTAAAGCATCTTCGCATCCAATTGAATGTGGGGAATCATCCTCTTCAAAGACATCGATTATAGTAGCATTAGGTTTTATATTAACAAGCTTCTCAAATTTATTAATTGCATCATTTATATTTGCAAAAATTAAGTATTCGTTTGTTTGAATTAGTAATAACTTCAGCCCAATTTCAATTCCATGCTGAATCCAAATTATTGATTCTTTGAGTAACCAAGCATCTTGATTATTTTTGGATTCAATGTGCAATTCATAGCCTCTTTTGAAAGAATGATAAAAATTCTCTTCTAAACCTATACGTAAATTATTATTTGTTTTATTCATCAATCTCTCGGTAATTTTATTTAAAATTGTTTGCAATTTTAGGCAGTATAAAGTAAATTTTGTAAATAAGTTACCGCTTTTTTCAATTCCTGAACACCCCCAAACCGTTGAGCAATTTCTACTACGTTGCCATATTTATCAAATTCGCGGTTAGCCTTAAATGTTGTTGGAATATTAAATTCCTCAACTCCTTTTTCTGCATACTTGTCCAAAAGTATTTCTAAAATTGCCCTAGCATCCTCCCCATATTGCTCAAAAAAGTCAGCCTTGCGACGACGCAACCTTTCAGCCCGTTGCTTGCAAGTCAGCACCGGAGCATCAAAGGCAATATGACATAGTAAATCAAAAGGGTCAGCTTCGGGAAGCTTAGTAACTTGTTTTAACTCATCAAAATCAATTCCCCGATCTGCCAACAATTCAATAATTTCTGAACGCTGCTCTGGATCTGCCCAGCGTTGCTGTATTTCTATGGTAGAACGATACAGAATCCTAACTTGCTCTCTGGTGTAGTCAATTAGTTGAGACAAGCGCAGTTGATTGTCTGGGTTTAAATCATAAATTCTCTCTTCAACAATTTCTTCACTTCCCCCGTCAGCGTAATATTTCCGAGGTGGTTCGTCATCATCATCTGGGATTCCCCAAAATCCAGACCTTTCATCCTCTTCCAAGTCGTCTGTTTCCTCTTCTAACTCTGCTGACTTCAACTCCTCCTCATGTTCAGAGAGTATTTTCCCCTGATCATCAATCTCTGATTCATTAATAAGTGCGGGTTCTCCATCAAAATCTCTATCTTCAAACAACACCGTGCTATTGGTATAGTCGAGTATATTAAACGATCGCTTCCCCCGTTCTTCTCGTACACGAGTTCCCCGTCCAATAATCTGCTTAAAGTCTGTCATTGAACGAATAACACGAGCAAGCACAACATTTTTACAGGTAGGAATATCTACACCAGTTGTTAGCAATTTAGCTGTAACAGCGATAATGTGAGTTTCATCTAAGACATCTTTAAATTTATACAGATGTCCCTTACCAACATCACCAGCATCAGAAGTAATGCGAGTTATGTAGTCAGGATTTGTTTTGGTGATATCGCTGTTGAGGTTGCGTAATTCCTTAATCATTGCCTTAACGTGTTCCTCATCTACGCAGAAGACAATGGTTTTGGCATAGCGATCGCCACTTCTCAAAAAATCAGTAATGTGTTGTGCGATCGCCTTTGTCCGGGCTTCTCTCACCAATTTCCGCTCAAAGTCTGGAGTGAGATAAACTTCATTGGGAATTGTTCTGCCATAGCGGTCAATTTGTCCAGCGTTAGGTCGCCATCCTTCCCGATCGGAACGGGTAGTAATCCGATAAACTCGATAGGGAGCTAAGAAACCATCATCAATCCCTTGTTTGAGGGAATATGTATAAAGGGGATTGCCAAAGTAGCGATAGGTATCAACGTTATCATCGCGTAGCGGTGTCGCTGTCAGTCCCAACTGATACGCTGGTTCAAAATGTTCCAGAATTTGTCGCCAGTTACTTTCATCCCTGGCGCTACCCCGGTGACACTCATCAACAATAATCAAGTCAAAATAATCAGGATTATATTCTCTGTAAAGTCCAAAGCTATATTGTGTATCACCAATTGCTTGATAAATAGCAAAGTAGAGGTCACGTCCTTTTTTTGCTTCCCCCTGAATTTTGTAAATTTTCTCCTGATTAAACGCAGAAAAATCCTTATTCATCGGGTCATCTACCAGCACATTCCGATCTGCCAAAAACAGAATTCTAGGGGAACGAGATTCTCCAGAAGCATTCCACTCCAAACTTGACAGTTTCCAAGCAATTTGGAAAGCAACAGTAGTTTTACCTGTTCCCGTTGCCATTGTCAGCAGTAGGCGCTTTTGACCTTTAAAAATTGCCGCTAGTGCAGCATTAATTGCATTTCGTTGATAGTAACGCAGTGGTTTATCTGGAATTGGATAAAACGGAGTCAACAGTTTTTCTGCTATGTCTTCTCTAATTTGCTCTTTAGCTTCCCCTGTTAATCGTCGCCAAAGTTCATCAGGACTAGGAAAAGAGTCTATTACATCAGATTGTTTACCCGTGATGAAATCAAATTCTACGATCCCTTGTCCGTTAGTAGAGTAAGCAAACCTCACCCCTAAAAGATTGGCATAGTCTATCGCCTGTTCCAGTCCCTCATCTGGTGTTTTGTGTTTTCTCTTTGCTTCCACCACGGCTAAGGGAAATTCTCCGTTATATAGGAGTAAATAGTCTGCAAATTTCCGTTTGCCACGAGATTGGTGCTTATTTTTCGGGCGAATCTTGCCATCAGTAAAGTAATACTGCTCATAGTAAGCATGGGATTCTGTTTCCCATCCTGCATCCTTTAACTTTGGCTCCACATACTTACGGCAAGTATTCGCTTCATTGCTCATTTCTTATTTTTCTTGACTTCATTATTTACTCGTCCAATTTAACCGCTAACCTCTGATAAATCTCGTCCAACCACACGGGAATTACAGGCTTACCTGCATCTAAAGATGCGATCGCCTTTTTTCTGTCAAACTCCACAAGCTCAAGTGAGGCAGCCCCCGTCTTGGCGGTTCCCGTCGATGGGGGACTGCCGAACCCGGAGGGCGATCGCTCCTGCACTTGGGGCAACAACATAAACCGCTTACCTTTTCCTGAAATAAATAACTCTGGCTCTTGGTCTTTCAGCTTTTTGAGCGTGGTGCTGGCTATGTCAAAACTTAACCCCACAGATAGCCAATATGACATTGCAGCCAGTTCCAGCAAATTAGATTTTGAGTAATAAATACTACGTCCTGTCCCAGTCTCACTGATGACAGGAACAATTACCCCCCTTTCTCGCCAATACTGTAGCTGACGGAGGGTGCAGCCTGTGATTTCAGCAGCTTCCTTGCTTGTAAAAAATGTCTCCTGCATACAACTTATTTTACAGAAGACTTGTTTAATACAAATGTGTTAGTATTAGACAGTTTTGTTTTAAAGCGATGAGTAAAATCACTATTCAGTGTCGCCTTGTAACCTCAGAGTCATCACGCCAGCAACTATGGAAGTTGATGGCGGAGTTAAATACGCCACTGATTAATGAACTACTACGTCAGGTAAGTCAACATCCAGAGTTTGAAACTTGGCGGCAAAAAGGCAAACACCCCACTAGTGTTGTCAAAGAACTCTGCCAACCTTTGAAAACTGACCCTCGTTTTATTGGTCAGCCTGGACGGTTTTATACGAGTGCGATCACCACAGTCAATTACATCTACAAATCTTGGTTAGCACTGATGAAGCGATCGCAGTTCCAACTAGAAGGCAAAATTCGCTGGTTGGAAATGCTCAAAAGTGATGTTGAATTGGTCGAAAATAGTGGTGTCAGCTTAGATAGTCTTCGCACTATAGCTGCTGAAGTTTTGGCTGAATTTGCTCCCCTTAATACTGCTAAAACTCAATCAATGAATGGGAAAAAAGCTAAAAAGCGCAAAAAATCTCAAAATTCAGATAGCAACAATTTATCAAAGAACTTATTTGAGTCCTATCGCAAGACAGAAGATAACTTGACTCGATGTGCTACCAGCTATTTACTAAAAAATGGTTGTAAAATAAACGATAAAGAAGAAGACGCTAAAAAATTTGCTCAACGCCGCCGTAAACTTGAAATTCAAATTGAACGCCTCAGAGAACAGCTAGAAACACGAATTCCCAAAGGTAGAGATTTAACATCTGCCAAATGGTTAGAAACTATTATTGTTGCCGCTCATAACGTTCCAATAAATGAGTCCGAGGCAAAATCTTGGCAAGACAGCCTTTTAAGGCAATCCAGCAAAGTACCTTTCCCAGTAGCTTACGAAAGCAACGGAGACATGACTTGGTTTAAAAACCAGTTCGGGCGCATCTGTATAAAATTCAACGGTTTGAGTGAGCATAGTTTTCAAGTGTATTGTGATTCTCGCCACCTTCACTGGTTTCAACGCTTCCTAGAAGATCAACAAATTAAGAAAAATAGCAAAAATCAGCACTCTAGTAGCCTATTCACCCTGCGTAGTGGGCGTATTGCTTGGCAAGAAGAGGAAGGCAAAGGCGATCCTTGGAATGTTAATCGTTTAACCCTCTACTGTTCTGTAGATACCCGCCTATGGACGACTGAAGGAACGAATCAAGTAAGGGAAGAGAAAGCTGAAGAAATCGCTAAAATTATCACTAATACAAAAGCCAAAGGCGACCTTAATGAAAAACAGCAAGCCCATATAAAACGCAAAAACTCCACCTTAGACAGAATTAATAACCCTTTTCCTCGCCCCACAAAACCTTTATATAAAGGACAATCTCATATTCTTGTTGGAGTTAGCCTCGGCTTAGAAAAGCCTGCAACGCTAGCGGTAGTAGACGGTACTACAGGTCAAGTAATCACCTATCGCAGCATCAGACAACTACTGGGTGATAATTACAAACTACTAAATCGACAGCGACAGCAAAAGCATTTTTTATCCCACCAACGCCAAATAGCTCAAACGCTTGCTGCACCAAATCAGTTTGGAGAATCTGAGTTAGGGGAATATATAGACAGATTACTCGCCAAAGAGATTATTACGATCGCCCAAACATACTCTGCTGGAAGTATTGTTTTACCCAAATTAGACAATATGCGAGAGCAAGTTCAAAGTGAAGTTCAAGCCAAAGCTGAACAAAAATCAGACTTAATAGAAGTTCAACAAAAGTATGCCAAACAGTACCGAGTTAGCATTCATCAATGGAGTTATGGCAGACTGATGGCAAATATTCACTCGTCAGCTGTTAAAGCTGGAATTGTTATAGAGGAGTCAAAACAGCCAATTCGAGGTAGTCCACAAGAGAAAGCGAAAGAATTAGCGATCGCCGCTTACCATTCCCGCAAAATAAACTGATTGACAAAACACCGAACCTTGACAATAGAATAAGAATACTCAATAGCGCCGCAGTTCATGCTTGTTACAAGCCTCTGTGCTGTGTAAATTTGGGTTAGTTTGACTGCTGTTAAACAGTCTTGCTTTCTGACCCTAGTAGCTACCCACCTTGATGCTGCTGTCCCTTGTGGACAGGAATAAGGTGCGCCCCCAGTAATAGAGGTGCGGGTTTACCGCAGTGGTGGCTACTGAATCACCTCCGACCAAGGAGGAACCCACCTTAATTATTTTTTGGCGAATCGAAGCGGGGTCAATTTCCCTGGGGATCTGCCAAAAGTCTAAATCGCTTATTTAGTAAGGTTTATAGCCTTTACTGTGTCAATTGATTTACTTTTTTAAGTATTGACTGATAGGTGATTTTGGGAGACTTGCCAAAAATGCATTCAGAACTGTTGGCAAATCAAAGGTTTGGAGCGCAGAGTTTCAACACCCCTCCCAGCTAGAGGCGGGTTGAAAGCGCTCAAGGTCTTCATATTCTCGTTCTAGTTTCCGAGGTTTCAACACCCCTCCCAGCTAGAGGCGGGTTGAAAGAATGATGATGGCAACCCACTTATTTCACTGACTACAGGTTTCAACACCCCTCCCAGCTAGAGGCGGGTTGAAAGCCAGCTATTTGCCAAGCCGGAATTGAATGCCCCCAGTTTCAACACCCCTCCCAGCTAGAGGCGGGTTGAAAGAAGCTGGTCAACGTTGCCCATTCTTTACCATCTTCAGGTTTCAACACCCCTTCGGATAGAGATGTGTTAAAAGATTTATATCTTATTTTTCAGATTAGCTACAAAAGTTTTGTTAAAAAGGGTGGGTTGAAAGGACTCTTAATCTATTGGTCGTAAATGTTTTGGACAAAAGAATGTTTTATAACAAGGTGAGATTAAACGCACAGTACGTTATAGATTCTTGCTGCAAGCACCAACTTTGGGTATCTTGCAAAAGCATTCTAGGCGGTTTTTTTTAAAGCATCGCAATCACTTAAAAGTGAGATATAAATGGAATATTATAGGAAAGTTACATCTATAGGACTTAGGCATTGACAGGAAAGACCAAATGTGGAGTATGGATTTCAAGGCATTTAACCTTAATCTATGGCTACTTTTTACGCGATCGCTATTTATCAAAGGATGATTAATAAAAGCCTGAAACGACGTACTTACGTTAATGTACAAGATAATAAATTTGTACAGGGCGTAAGTCATAATCTAGTTCTCTAAAGTGCCATTAATTTCTCAAGGAAGATATTAATCTGTTAACAATGACATTAATTAGTTAAAATTGACAATAGTCTGTTAACAGTGACAAATAATTAGTTAATGTACAACTTTAAAAGTGGGTGACGAGGGATTTGAACCCGCAACCAATAGATTAAGAGTCTACTGCTCTACCGTTGAGCTAGTCACCCGCACGAATAACCATAATAGCAGACTTTTGACAATTTAGCTAGTGCCGCGCTTAAAAAACCAATTAAAGGGGGAATTTGATGGTGAAGGTGGTTTGACCTGCTCCACTCTCTACATAAATTGAGCCGCCTAAATGTCTGACCATTTTCTGGACTAATGCCAATTCCAGTCCAGTACCGCTATGTTTCCAAGGATCATGTTTGGAAAGGTGATAGAAAGGCTCAAAAATCCGTGACAGTTCATTGCTGGTAAGCTCTAGTCCTGAATTGCTAATATTAAGCTCTACTGCATCCCCTATTAGGTGAGCAGAAACTGTGACAAATTCACCTGCTGGAGTATATTTGCAGACATGGTTGAGTAGTTCAGTAATAATCCTCTCCATATCTGTGATATCTGTTTCTAAAGGCGGCAGTGCATGATCAATACTGACGTTTAACTGTTGTCCCTGGCAGTTGGTGAGGTCTCGAAAAGACTCGACAATGGGGTGAAGCCAGCTTTGTAAGTCAATAGCAATCAAAGTTGGGGCATCGGGTTCGGCTTCGAGATATGTGAGTGTGAGTAGATCGTTAATTAACTTAGTTTCTCGCGCACACTCGTTATGCAGAATCTGCAAGAGTTGTGGAACTATTTCTATATCTGATATTTCTGCTGGTGTGAGGACGCTTTCGAGGGTTTGGACTGCAAGGCTGATGCTAGTTATTGGTGTCCGCAATTCTTGAGACAGGTTTCTGAGAAATTGGTTTTTGAGCTGATCGCCTTTTTCTAATTCTTTTACCTGTTCCTGGTTTTTTTCGTAAAGCTGGGTTTGACGAATAGCGATCGCACATTCATTTGCTAACTGCTGCACTAGCTCAATTTCAAATTCATCAAAGCCCTCTTGTGTCGGTCTTGTCAACCAAATATTTCCCAAAATTCCTTGAGGATCGAAAATTGGACAAGCCATCTGGGACATAACTAATAGGTTTGGTTGCCATCCCGGCACAATTTCCAAAAATTGCAATGGTTGTTTTTGCAACAGCGGCTGATAAACTTCAAAACGGTCTGCAATCTGTCTAGTCAATCCTTTAGACTGGGGTAGGTTAATGGTATGCTCGTAAGTAATAGTTACCAGGGTTTGGCAACTGCTATAAAGTTCAATTTGGCAACGGCCAAGGTTCAGTAACTCTGCTAATTCCTGAGTTCCTGTCTGTAACACCTGAGGTTGATCCAGACAGTCGCGGATTTGTTCTGTCATCCGTCGCAACAAGGCTTCAAAGTTTCGCACCTGCTGCAACTGATTTATGTGCTTCTGTTTTTGCAACTTTAACTTTGCTTCTAAATCCTTAATCTGCTGATAAAGTTCTGCCTGCCTAGCAGCAATGCCGATTTGAGTTGCTAACTGCTTGAATAAGTCAGTTTCTGTTTGCTGCCATTGATGCGATTGGTGGCAATGGTGGGCAATTAACAGCCCCCACATATCTTGCTCTTTGAAAATCGGCATGACTAAATTGGCTCTGATCTGCAAAGATGCCAGGAAATCTATATGGCAAGGATGCAACCCGGCTGCATAAATATCCTCGACAACTTGAATGCAATCTTGCTCGTAATCTTCTCGATGTTTGCCACCCAAGCAGGGATCGGTAAGCTTTTTTCGCAACAGTAGATCACTCGCAGCCATAGTTGATTCGGCAATGATTACCCCACTTCCATCAGCCTCGAAGCGATAAATTAACACGCGATCGCAATTCAAAAACTGCCGCAGTTCAATTGTTGTCTGATGCAGAATTGTCTCTAATTCTACAGATTGGTGAATTCGTCCAGCGATCGCTTCTAGCAATCGCTCCCGTTCAACTTGGAGTCCGACTGCTTGTTCTGCTTGCTTAACAGGGATGATATTGCTACTAGTACCAATCAGCCGATAAATCCTATTAGCATCCCTCAGTGGGGTGAGAGTCGTACTCCACCAAGTAGGAACCCCCTGGAATTGCAAACATTGTTCGTAAGAAATAGTTTGACCGAAATGCACACACTCGGCGTAATGTTGACGCACCTTAGCAGCATCAATGGGGGAGAGAATATCCTCTGGTTTTTTGCCTCGAAGCTCATCTGAGCGAATGCCTATCCACCGCTCATGAGTGGGATTAAGTGCCACATACCGAAAATCTCCATCCTCCAGAACATCTACTACAAATATTGATGCTTGCACAGAATCGTACATGCTCAGTAAAAACTGCTCACTACTGCTTTTATCATCTACTTCGATGCCGAAGAGAATCTGAGGAGGTGATAATTTTGTCAACTTTATAGTTGATTCCGCTGGATTTATATTCATGCGAGAGTCCCTTTCTGGTATTACTGACTCTTCTAGGCGCTCTCTTATCGTTACGCTTGTAGTAGATGCACTTTAGCGCCTACAGCAAAGTATTGTCAGCTGTTGCTCATCGAAATTTGGATCTTTCTTTACTTCTTATCAGAAATCTAGGAAAGCTAATAGGAGTCAGCTTAACAAATCCTGCTTTTTGAAGGCGAAAATGCATTTGCAAGTTGGGGCAAACTTACTGAAGTTAATTTTTAACAGTTTCTTAGGATTCTTGCGTATATCTAAGTGTAAATATCAGTATACATCAATTAAATTTATATTTCTTAATAAGTTTTTGTTTAATATATCTGAGAAAAGAAGCAGGGGAATGGGAACTCACGTTCGCAATTTGTGAGCGTGAGTTCCGGTGAGGATGCCAACCAACAACCAAGTGATAGCTAATCCGATGACTTCACCGAAGAATAACTGCGTCAAACGGCGCAAGATCATCCCCACAGCAAAACCCACAGGGACAGCAACAGCCCAACTTGCCGAAGAGACAAATATCCATCGCCACGCCATAGGCTGGAGAATTGCCAACCATTGTGCCAATCCAATCCCCAAGCCGCCAAGTGCCCCATAAATCGCCCCAGACAGGATTCTCACAGGAAAAATCTGAGTGCTAGGTACTATCCAACCCACCGCTCCAATACCGATGGCAGTGATGATACTCCAACCCAAAAGACTTGACAAAATCCACCTGATGCCAAATACAGGTTCTTTGAGAAGACAACCTTGAAAAAGTGCGATCGCAAATCCGCCAATAGCTGCTTCTACCACTCCAATATCTGGTTTTTCGCCGACTTCAATTAAGAGTAAACTTAATAAAAAACCGCCAAGAGTAGCGAAAGTCCACAGCAATGTAAAGCTAAATCTAGTATTTCCTGGCGCGAATGGCATCAAACTTTCTTTATTTTTTATGGTTTGACAGTTTTAGCATTAAACATATTAAAAAAAGCTTTGCGCCGCTGTTGGGGTGATTCCGGTACGATATAACCCCAGAGACTCTCCCAGTAGAAAAAAGAGATACCATCAAAATTGCGATCGCGCACTGCTTGAACCTGTTCTCTAACTTGTGCGATTTTCACAGGATTACGCACCGTTCCCGTTGATATACCAATTTCTACAGGAATTAGACTTTGAGCCAATTTCACAGATGGAAGTTCTAGTTGAGCGATAAAAGAGTTTTTGTCATTTCGATAAACCTGCAAAATTAGCTCATCAACTAAACCTTTTTTTACCCAATTTACCCAGTCTTGCAAATAGTATTTGTAGGCAAAAGCTTGATAGTTGGGAGACAGAGATATTCTGACTTTAGGCTTAACTGCCTTCACAGCTTGATAGATTTCTGCCATAAAATCAGTAATTTTGTCTGCTCGCCAACGCATCCATTCTGAGTTAAAAGGATCAGTTGGGGGATTTTTGCCTTGATGCTCTTGCTGGTAGAGTTCAATAGTGAAGCGATCGTAACCAAACTGTACTGGCATTCCAAAGTGGTCATCAAGCTGAATACCATCCACATTGTAATCCCTAACTACTTCCAAAATTAGCCCTTGGATAAACTCTTGTACTTGTGGATGTAAGGGATTCAACCAAGCCAGCTTACTTACCAAAACATTGTCAATTTCTTCCGGTGGGGCATCTTGGGTAGATTTTATACCTTGTTGCCCAATTGTCAACCAGTCGGGATAACGCCTTGCTAATTGTGAATAATGGGGCGTCATAAACCCGTATTCAAACCAGGGGATGACTCTCAAATTTTTATTTTTAGCAAGTGTGACTATCTTTGTTAAAACATCTTGTCCAACGTGCATGAAGTTGAGCAAAGGTTGAGTATTTGAGCCTGTAGTCATTTGAGCTACAGCACTTTTATAAAAAGTATGTCCTCGGTTCCAAACTACAGGATAAATTGTGTTAAATTTGAGAGCCGATAATTGGTTTATAGCACGGTTAATACCCCAAGGTACAAATAGTACACCACTAGCAACATTAGTTAGCCAAACGCCGCGAATTTCTGTAGTTAAAGGACTTGTTTTTTGGTAATAGACTGGGAGTGAAGAGACTGAAGAGAGTGAAAAAACTGTTAAAGTGACTACTAATCCCAAACACAGTAAGTAAGAAATATAACGGCGAACAACCCGATTCATTTATAAGTGTGACCTAGTGCGATCGGAATATATATAACTACAAAATAAACTTGTAATCCTCCGGATGATGTAAACAAATGATGATTTTAGGGACTTCCAGTTAAAAAACATCTCATGTAGGGGCGCAAGGACAAGATCCTCTACAAATGTACAAATAATTTTGGATAATTTATTTTTTATCAGTCTCTTACGCCATGATGTAAATTAATAAATGTGCCTTAGCAGACTATTCTCGCTATTTTTAATTCTGTGAAATAAGTAGAAGGGCTTAATAAAACTAAAGCTCGTAGTAAGCGGCTCTAGCCCCTTAAAACCTTAGAGGTTGTTTGAAAAGTCGTGATTGATGTATTAAATATTTTTTTACCCCTCCCTAACCCTCCCCGATATATTGGTGAGGGGACTGGATTTTCTAGTTTCCCCCCGATATATCGGGGGGATTAAGGGGGGTGATAAAAATCACAGTCAAACACTTTTCAAACATCCTCTTATACCAAGCGATAAATCGCTCACTACGAACAAAAGTTTCATCTTACATTTAATTACGTCTATCTACTTACAACAGACCATGCTGTGCGTGGTTTACCCACGTTAGGCGCACCCCTCAAACTCTCGTTCCCAGTCTCCACCCCATATACTAACTTGAGGCAGAGCCTCCTATAAGTGCATTCCCTGGCTCTGCCAGGGAACGAGAGTAACTACGAATGCACCTTTGCAGAAAATTAAAATCTTTCCACGCCTTCAAATTGCTTGACTGCCGATGCATTTGCTGCTTCACCACAAGTTCGTGGTGTAGGAAATATCTTTTCAGGATTTGCTAACCCTTTAGGATTAAAAACTTGCCGCACCCATTGCATAGTTTCTAAATCAACTTGGCTAAACATCTGTGGCATATAGCACTTTTTCTCTTCACCGATGCCATGCTCACCAGAAATACTACCACCAACTTGGACACAAAGTTTGAGAATTTTTCCCCCCATTTCTTCTACTTGCTCTAATGCTCCAGACACAGAATTATCATAAAGAATTAGCGGGTGAAGATTGCCATCGCCAGCATGAAATACATTAGCAACTCGATAACCGTATTGCTCACTTAATGTCTTAATCTCATGTAGAACATAAGGCAACTGAGTCCGAGGAATTACACCGTCTTGTACATAATAATCTGGACTTAAATGCCCAGCCGCAGCAAAAGCGGCTTTGCGTCCTTTCCATAATTTCAATCGGGTTTCTGGATCAGTAGCAGAAGTGACATTACGCGCACCATTCTTTTTACAAATTTCGGTAACTCGCTGCTTATTTCCTGCAACTTCTACTTCTAAACCGTCGATTTCTATTATTAAAATAGCAGTAGCATCGCGGGGATAACAATTAGTTGCTACAACATCTTCAACTGCATTGATGCTGAAGTTATCCATCATTTCCATACCACCAGGAATAATTCCGGCGCTGATGATGTCAGAAACCGTTGCTCCAGCAGCTTCGATGCTAGTAAAATCTGCCAGCAACACACAAATTGATTCTGCACTTTTGAGAATTCGCAAAGTAATTTCTGTGGCAATTCCTAAAGTGCCTTCAGAACCAACAAACACACCCGTTAAATCATAACCAGGCATTTCTGGAATTTGTCCGCCTAAATCGATAATTTCCCCTTCTGGCGTGACAATTTTTAATCCTAAAACGTGGTTAGTCGTGACTCCATACTTGAGACAATGGACGCCACCAGAATTTTCGGCAATATTACCCCCAATAGAGCAGATAATTTGACTGGAAGGATCAGGAGCGTAGTAAAAACCAGCACCACTAACAGCTTGTGTTACCCAACTATTAATCACCCCTGGTTGAACAATCGCTCGTTGGTTTTCCAAATCAATGCTGAGGATTTGCCGCATTAAAGAAGTGACAATTAAAACAGAGTTTTCTAATGGTAAAGCGCCACCAGATAGACCAGTGCCAGAACCGCGAGCGATAAAAGGTATAGAATATTGATTGCATATTTTCACCACTTGGGCAACTTGTTCTGTAGTTCTGGGTAACACCACCACAGCTGGACGTTGGCGATAGCCAGTTAAACCATCGCATTCATAGGTAATAAGTTCTTCACGGCGTTGGACAACACCATTTTTGCCAAGGACAGCCTCGAATGCTTTGAGAATGGGTTTCCAGTTGAGTTGTTTTTTATCTTGGGTAAGCATAGTTTTTTAAAGTTCAAGGTAGATGTATGGCGTATTGCAGGCTTTTGCTTTTTTGGGGGGCTTTAATTACTATTGTTGCAAAAATAGCACTTAAGGGTGAGTAAAAAGCGATGTCTGATGACCAGCCGCTCTGCGTCTACGCATTTGATGTAGAGTAAGTGCGATCGCATGATTTGAGTCCCAAAGGTGCAATGTTTCTTAACAAGTGCGTTGAATGATGGTAAAACCCAATATTATGTTAACTCTGGGGTTAAAGTAACACGGAGTCAGACATTCAACAAAAGAGGGTAAAATGACTTACCAAATTTTAGATTCCACTCAAAATTAATTGCAAAGCTGCAAAGCCTAGCACCCGAACAGCAACAACATCTGCTAAAATCTCGGCTTGGTAAGCTAAATTTAAGCTCGTCGCTTCCTAATTTAATCGAAACTCAACAGCGAGTGAATAATCTACAACTATAGTAATCCTAAATCAATCGCACGCATCTTCAACAATAATTTAGATGGTTGGATGGTAGCCGTTCGTACTCATCTTTAGCTAGCATGAAGTTCTGTAAACCAATGGTGTTTGGGGTGACACACTGTTATTGCTTGCTTAAGTTCACAAGTTCTGAAAAAAGATTTCATTGATAACTACTCCTCACAATTTTTAAGTATAAAATATTGAGTCAGTGCACCTTCCCATCCCCAATCAACTAACCTAGAAATAACGCTCTCAAATACTGCATAAAGTCATGGTTCAGCAAGTTCTAATCAATAATGATGATTACTATGTGCCAGATGCCAACCAGCTAGTGACTGAAGATGATACACCTGTGGACAATTTTGCTTCGGAAAAACAACAACGCCTGTTGGTTGGATCTCTTTATAGTTCTCTACAGCAGCAGACTTTTTTAGCAGCAGCAAATGTTGGCATCTACCATACAGACGGACAACCTGCAATTGTACCTGATATATTTCTCAGCTTAGATGTCCAAGTACCTGAAAATTGGTGGGAGAAACAAAATCGTTGTTATATGGTTTGGCGTTTTGGCAAACCACCAGAAGTTGTCCTCGAAATTGTCTCTAACAAAGAAGGTGATGAACTGGGCAAAAAGCTGCAAACTTATGAACATATGCGGGCAAGTTACTATATCGTATATGATCCAAATCAGCAATTAGGAGAACAAGTACTACGCGTTTATGAACTTAGGGGAAGGCGCTACTTTGAAACTTCAGAAAATTGGTTAGAACAAGTTGGTTTAGGCGTAACTTTGTGGGAAAGTACATTTGAAGATAGACAAGATACTTGGTTACGCTGGTGCTACCAAGATGGTACTGTTTTGCTGACTGGGGATGAACGCGCTGAACAGGAACGACAACGTGCCGAACAAGCAGAACAACGCATCCAATTGCTAGCAGATAGGGTACGGGCTATGGGCGTAGATCCCGACACTCTCTAGAAGACTCGCTGTAAAGATGCAAAGTTTTTTTACGTCTTTACATGAGCAAAAAATTCTTAGGAACTTGTACAATTTATAAACTCATTTATCCGATGCCAAACCTTCTCTAATAAATCAGAATCATCTGCATCAAACCATTCAATTTGCGGATATGCTCGAAACCAAGTGCGTTGTCGCTTGGCAAATTGTCGCGTATGTAAAATTGTTAATTCTTTCGCTTCATCGAAAGAAATATCTCCAGCCAAATATTGCTTAATTTCTTGATAACCCAAAGTATTCAACAAAGACAAATCAGCGCCATATTTCTGACAAAGATACTCCACTTCACCGACCAAACCATCTGCTATCATTTGGTCGGTACGCTGTTTAATCCGATTTCTCAACTTTTCAACATCGTAATCTAAACCGATTTGCAAAATTGGATAATTTGGTGGATTCTCCCCTTGTTGTTCTGAAATTGGATATCCGGTAACATAATATACCTCTAATCCTCTTAAAGTTCGCACTGAATCATGAGCATGAATTTTTTGTGCTGCAACAGGGTCAACTTGTTGTAACATTGCGTAGAGTTGAGGCTGACCGAGAGATTCAAGTTGCGATCGCAATTCTATTTGCGGTGCGACTCTAGGAATTCTCATCCCTTGGACAATGGAGCGTATATATAAACCAGTACCACCAACTAGTAAAAGTGGTGTAACATCAACAGAAGCAATTAAAGCTTGTGTTTGCTGTTGGTAGTCTGCTACTGTCATCATGTCTGTTGGATCGCAGATATCTATTAGATAGTGCGGCACTAATTTTTGTTCAGCCACAGTTCCTTTAGCCGTACCAATATCAAACTCACGGTAAACTTGACGAGAATCGGCACTGAGAATTACAGAACCCAACCGCATCGCCAAAGCCAAAGCCAAACCTGATTTACCCGTTGCCGTCGCCCCACAAATCACAATTAATTTAGTCATTTCTTCCCCATCTCCCTTATCCGGCTTATCCTCTCCCTCTTCCACGGCAGTGCAACCCCTGTATAAACTTCTCTTGAAAATGCCCTACAGACGCCAGCAAGGCTTTTGTGTTACAATCTTGGAGTGTTTTGACTTTCATTTGCCTTTTGGCGAGTTCAACCCCACGCATCAGGAGAGTTTACATGACGAGCAGTTACAGTGCCGATCAGATTCAAGTTCTGGAAGGTCTGGAAGCCGTCCGCAAACGACCAGGAATGTACATCGGTACTACCGGGCCGCGAGGACTCCACCATTTAGTTTACGAGGTGGTGGACAATTCAATCGATGAGGCTTTGGCGGGTTATTGCACCCATATAGAGGTGGATCTCAACGCTGATGGTTCCGTGACTGTAACAGATGATGGTCGCGGTATTCCCATCGATACTCACTCGCGCACCGGAAAATCGGCTTTGGAAACCGTGATGACGGTACTGCACGCTGGTGGTAAGTTTGGCGGCGGTGGTTACAAAGTTTCTGGAGGATTGCACGGGGTTGGTATTTCTGTTGTTAATGCCCTGTCTGAGGTTGTAGAAGTTACGGTTTGGCGAGAGAAAAAGGTTCATATCCAACGCTATGAACGCGGTATCCCAGTTACAGAATTGCAAGTCAAGCCTTACAAAGAAGCTAGAACCGGAACTTCTGTCACCTTTAAGCCAGATACCCAAATCTTTACAATTAGCATTGAGTTTGATTACATCACTTTATCAGGTCGCCTACGGGAGTTGGCGTATCTAAATGCAGGTGTCAAAATTACCTTTACTGACCATCGTTTAGAACTGCTAAAAAGCGATACACCAAAAGTAGAATCCTACAATTACAAGGGTGGTATTAAAGAATATATCGCTTACATGAACCGTGAGAAGCAGCCGCTGCATGAAGAAATTATCTATGTGCAGGGTGAACGGAACAATGTACAAGTGGAAGTTTCTTTGCAATGGTGTACTGATGCTTACACGGATAATGTTCTAGGTTTTGCCAACAATATTCGCACGGTTGATGGTGGTACGCACTTAGAAGGGTTGAAAGCAGTTCTGACTCGGACATTAAATGCGATCGCCCGTAAGCGCAATAAAATTAAGGAGAATGAACCAAATCTCAGTGGTGAACACGTCCGCGAAGGTCTAACTGCGGTTATTTCTGTTAAAGTCCCAGATCCAGAATTTGAAGGACAAACCAAGACTAAACTCGGTAATACCGAAGTGCGAGGAATTGTCGATTCTTTGGTGGGAGAAGTCCTCACCGAATACCTAGAATTTCATCCGGCGATCGCAGACTCAATTTTAGATAAAGCTATCCAAGCTTTCAAAGCCGCAGAAGCAGCGCGTCATGCGCGGGAATTAGTTCGACGCAAATCAGTACTGGAATCTTCGCCATTACCTGGTAAATTGGCAGATTGCAGTTCTCGTGACCCCAGCGAATCGGAGATATTCATCGTGGAAGGGGATTCAGCCGGTGGGAGTGCCAAACAAGGACGCGATCGCCGCACTCAAGCTATCTTACCTCTACGTGGTAAAATTCTCAACATTGAAAAAACCGACGATGCTAAAATCTATAAAAATAACGAAGTTCAAGCGTTAATTACAGCCCTCGGTTTAGGTGTCAAAGGTGATGAATTCGATTCCACTCAACTGCGCTATCACCGCATAGTGATCATGACGGACGCTGACGTAGATGGGGCGCACATTCGGACTTTGTTGTTAACATTCTTTTATCGATATCAGCGATCGCTCATTGAACAAGGCTTTATTTATATTGCTTGTCCCCCATTGTATAAAGTAGAACGGGGACGTAATCATGAGTACTGCTATAGCGATCGCGAAAAAAATCAAGCAATCGCCAAATTCCCTGCTAACGCTAACTATACCATCCAACGCTTCAAAGGTTTGGGTGAAATGATGCCACAACAACTCTGGGACACTACAATGAACCCAGAGACTCGCAAAATGAAGCAAGTCGAAATTGAGGATGCCGCAGAAGCTGATCGCATCTTCACAATTTTAATGGGCGATCGTGTCGCACCCAGACGAGAATTCATCGAAACCTATGGTTCTAAACTCAATTTCACCGATCTAGATATTTAATATCAATTTCCTAACACGACTCTAATAATTTGTGACATTGGTAATGGGTGATACGTTTTCACCCATTACCTTTTTTATAGTGTCTACATCTCCATCTAATCTATAGCAGTCCTAAATCATTCGTAAAAAACAAGATCCCCGACTTTGTAAAAGTTGTCGGGAATCTATGGCTTTCAAGTATTGATTAAGATTCCTGGAACAGACTTTTGGTAAAGACTTTATATCCTAATACGCCTGGGTTAAGGTTTGATCCTCCCTAACCCTTTTTAAGGGGAACGGGCGCGGTCTTCTCTCTACAGTCCTTCTAAAGACAGGAAACGCTCTTGCGTTCGGGCATCCTACAGCAGGTGCTAGCTTTTGACAAAAATTCAATTTCTATTATTAGCAAAACTACCAACTTTATTGGAAATTTAGTCAGACAATACTCTTTACATTGACTGGCTAATTAATTTTGCCCACCAGCTAATAACACATTTTTTATACTTTAATAAAATAACTTAATATTATCTATCAAACAGCAATTAATTAAATATCTTGAGGATTTCTCATAATAAGATGACAGAAAATTACCGAAATAAAAGTATTTAAATTTACAATTTCTTTACGTAAAAAAGTTTTTTGACCAAATCATCAGGCAATCTTCTGGGTTCTCTCTGTTCGGGGTGATGGCTGTTGGAAGCAGGCACCATCTGGCTGAAAACTTGTTAATATCTTCATGTACTAAGGTAGCGATCGCTATTGTATCGTATGTATCTAATGAACTTTTGTCTTAAATAGGACTATAGTGGTAAGTTCGCAGACAAATCGTTTTTGAATTGATTAAAATATCTTTGTATACAATAAGAAGAGTTTGTCAAGTTTCATAGGGCTGAAATCGCCACAGTGCGCTAACCTGTGAATAAGGCCGAATTAGTTAAACCTAAATTGATCTGCTATCAGGTTGATTATGCCACAGCCTCAACTCCCAGTTAAGGTAATTAGTACGCAGAAGGTTAACTGCTTTCAGGCAAGCACCATCACCCTTGTTGTATTTACCCAAGGTCAAGACCTGCTGTAGTCTAAGGAATGCCTAATTTATGAAGGAAATGTAAAAATGGATAAATTAAGACTTGTCGTCTGAGTTAACATACAATGCCCTCTTTCTAAGTGATTAATGTTGTGTAAAATACATGAAATTCGGCAAGAGCAAGCGTACTTACTTCGTAATGTAATAAGAGCGTCACTGCAATTCCGAAAAGTGGAGAAAAATTTCAGGGTATAATTCCCGTTTTTAATGTCTTTTTGGTAATGGTGGCTAACAATTGCTGTGGGAGTTCATGATTAATACACAAAAAGAGTGCAATTTCTGTGAAACAGGCTACAATCGTAAGAGTCTTTATAGGAAAATCTGCCAAAAGTCTGAATTTTTTTGTATAGATTGGCAAGTTTGTTGATAAAGGCGAGTCTTTTTTTTGACCAGTTAGTTGAAAGCAATATGTGATAGCAACACATATAACATTTACTAAGGTGAGTAAGTCACCTTTAGTAATTGCTTAAACTAAACTAAAATCCCTCCGACCGGAGGTGCAAAATGTCCGAAAATAATTCTGGCAAATGTGCCAAAAAGCTTATTTTCGATTGACAACTAGCTCGTTTAAAAGAGCAGTAAACACATCTTGAGTAATTGATTCTGCAAGGAGCATGAGGAACGCGGCATGAACCAGGCTAACAACGTACTCGAAAGCTATCAGCCTGACCTAGAAATAATGAATCAGCCTGAGCTCGAGTTAGAAGAACTCTTAATAGACGATGAAGAGGACTTGCTGATCATCGATGAAGGTGACGATGAATTTTTAGAGCCTCAGTCTGATGAGGACGACGCAAAGTCTGGAAAAGCCGCTAAATCGCGTCGTCGGACACAAAGCAAGAAAAAGCACTACACTGAAGATTCAATTCGGCTTTACTTGCAAGAAATTGGTAGAATTCGGCTGTTGCGGGCAGACGAAGAAATTGAATTGGCGCGGAAAATAGCCGATTTATTGGAATTAGAGAGGGTGCGGGAAAGACTCTCAGAACAGTTAGATCGCGATCCTCGAGATAGTGAATGGGCAGAAGCAGTGCAACTACCACTACCAGCCTTTCGTTATCGCCTGCATGTTGGTCGCAGGGCGAAAGACAAGATGGTGCAATCTAACCTGCGTCTTGTGGTTTCAATTGCTAAAAAATACATGAATCGTGGTTTGTCATTCCAAGATTTAATTCAGGAAGGCAGTCTCGGTTTGATTCGCGCCGCTGAAAAGTTTGACCACGAAAAAGGTTACAAATTCTCTACATACGCTACATGGTGGATTCGTCAAGCAATTACCCGCGCGATCGCAGATCAATCCCGCACTATTCGCCTTCCAGTTCACCTCTACGAAACCATCTCTCGGATTAAGAAAACTACCAAGCTGCTGTCTCAAGAAATGGGTCGCAAACCCACCGAAGAAGAAATCGCTACTCGCATGGAAATGACCATTGAGAAGTTGCGGTTTATTGCTAAATCCGCCCAGTTACCCATTTCACTAGAAACGCCCATTGGGAAAGAAGAAGATTCTCGATTGGGCGATTTTATTGAATCCGATGGTGAGACACCAGAAGACCAAGTTTCCAAAAATCTTCTGCGCGAAGACCTTGAAAAAGTCCTCGACAGTCTCAGTCCCCGTGAACGAGATGTCCTCAGACTGCGTTATGGCTTGGATGATGGTCGGATGAAGACCCTTGAGGAAATCGGACAGATTTTCAACGTCACCCGCGAACGGATTCGTCAAATTGAGGCAAAAGCACTCCGCAAGTTACGCCATCCAAATCGCAACAGCGTTCTCAAGGAATATATTCGGTAATTATTAGTCATTAGTCATTTGTTTAAAGCGAATGACTTAATTACAAACAAATAAAAAACCTGGTGGTGAATTAACACCCCAGGTTTTTTTATTTATAAGTCATCTTAAATATTAAAACTTATAGGATGCCCCAGTAATGTAGGAAGCCTTGACCAGAAAAAAGCTCAACTAAAACGGCTGCTAAAAAGCCAATCATTGCCAAACGACCGTTCCAAATTTCTGCTTGTGGGGTAAAGCCCCAGCGCCAAGCGTTGCGATCTTCAATTACCGGAGTAGTTACTTTTGTTGTGCTTACATTTGTCATGGTTGGGACTCCAAACTTAATTCTTAAGGTTTGTTGCTTTATGTAAACTAATATAACAAATATTTTCGTAAAAGCAACATTTTTTATACTTTTGTTTCCATAGCTTGACATAAATAGAAATGGCCATTTATACAGATTAAAACATCTGCCTTCAGTTAGATTTACAGAGGTAGAAAAATACTATTTGGATTTTTACCGTCATAGACAATATTAGCTTATTGATATTAATTATCAAATGTTTTTTGAATTGGTCGTATTAGTAGTTGTTTTGAGCGTCTAGGGGGATATTTGACTATCCTTCTTTAAGGGAATCTTGAAGAATCTGCGCGTCTTCTCCCTACAGCCCGCAGAGTGTCAAGTTTACTTAAAAGACTTCCAAATAAAAAAATCCCCCACAAGATTGGATAATTTATTTGTTGCCCAGATCCCCGACTTCTTCAAGAAGTCGGGAATCTAAATCTAGCTTAGGTAAGCACTATCTGAATATTTTATGCTGCCAATTTGGGAGGCGGCAGCCCTCTCGAAAGACATTCCCAGTCGGAGACTTCTTTTCGAGGCAAGCCCTACAAAAATAGAAACTCACCTTGATTAAGTTCGCACTTCGGCGACGGTGATGATTTTTTCATCGCGGTTGAGTTGGAGGATGCTTTCACCTTTGATATCTCTACCTAAGATTGGCACTGTTTCCACAGGTATCCGCACTACCCGCTCTTTATTCGTCACTAAAGCTATCTCGCCAGATGCGATCGCCATAACCATACCAGCTAAGTTGTCGGTTTTGCTGGCAAATTTCAGCGCTTGCGTGCCTAAATCACCACGATTAGCTGCTCTTAACTGACTCGCAGCCATTCGCTTGGCATATCCTTCTTGAGTAACTAACAGTAGTTGGTCATCTTTACCGACAGTGACACAGCCAACCATTTGCTGATTTTTCAATAGCCGAAATGCTTGTAAGCCCATCGCTGTGCGACCCATAATCGGTAATTGTTCATCATTGACTGCAAAGCGCAACAGTCGCCCACCTGAACTGGCTAAAATCAGGTGTTCCCCTGGAGTGGTGAACTGGGTAAATGACAATTCATCATCGTCTTTAAGCTTCAAAATCGTGATTCCGCGCCGAGTCAGGTTAGTAAATTCTCCCAGAGACAGACGCTTAATTCGTCCCTGTTTTGTTAAAAGAATCATCTGGCTAGTTTCGAGATTTTCCGGCAGCAAAAAGCGGCTGACCACAGCTTCTTGAGCACCTTGAGCAGTACTACTGAGCATAGTAATCAAAGGTTTCCCCCGTGGAGAACGTCCAGTGGTTGGGGGAATTTCTCCCACATTCACAGGGTAGACTTTGCCGCCAGCAGTTAGTATTAACAAGTCTTTTTGGGTGTCAGTCAACACAGTTTGGATAATGAAGTCATTATCATGCAGACCATTTTCAGCTTTTGACTTTCTCCCAGATGGTTGGGTGCGGCGGACATAACCCCGTTGGGTAAACTCTAAAACCGCTTCTTCTGCTGGTTCAGAAGATTTAAGTTCCTCTTCCTCCTCTACTCTTTGTCCCTTTGTCCCCTTGTCCTCTTGTATCCTTGTCTCGCTGCTGATAGGCGCTAATTTTGTCCGGCGGGGATCGCTGTACTTACGCTTGAGCGATCGCAAATCTTTTTTCAGCACCTTGAGTAATTCTCGGCGATCGTTCAGCAATTGCTCTAACAATCTAATTTGTTCACTTAGCTGCTCAAATTCCTGCTGCAAATTTTGCTGTTCTAAACTGGTGAGGCGGCGCAACGGCATAGCCAAAATTGCATCTCCTTGTACCTCACTCAAATCCAGTCTGCTACAAAGATTTATTTTTGCCGTACTTCCATCGGGAGCTTGCCGTAAAATTCCAATTACCTGATCCAAATTAGATAGTGCTTTGAGTAAACCTTCCACCAACTGCACACGACTTTGGGCTTTCCCCAACTCGTAATTGTAGCGACGGTTCAGCGTCTGTTCTCGGAAACTCAAAAACTCCTGCAACAGTTGACGCAAACTTAACTGGCGGGGTTGTCCATCTACTATTGCTAAGAGAATTGCCCCAAACGTCATTTGCAAAGCAGTTTGGTGATACAAATGCTGGAGAACTTCTTGGGGATTGGTATCGCGTTTGAGTTCAATTACTACTCGCATCCCTTCGCGATCGCTCTCATCCCGAAGATCAGAAATTCCTTGCAGGCGACTTTGATTTACTAAGTCCGCTACCTTCTCAATCCAGGCAGCCTTGTTAACTTGATAAGGCAATTCTGTAATGATAATTGCCGTCCGACGCTTGCTTCCCCTAGTGGCTGGAATTTCCTCCAGAGTTGCGACTCCCCGCAGCAGAATTCCACCTTTACCTGTGGTGTATGCTTCCCGAATTCCCGCCTCACCAATTATTTCTCCACCAGTGGGAAAGTCTGGCCCTGGAATTAACTCGAATAACTTTTCATCTGACAAATCTGGGTTGTCGATAAAGGCAATTAACCCATCGACAACTTCCCCCAAGTTATGCGGTGGTACATTTGTCGCCATGCCCACGGCAATACCAGAACAGCCATTCAGCAACAGAAACGGCAACTGAGCAGGTAGCACCGTTGGTTCTTGCTGGGAATTATCGAAGTTCCCAACAAATTCCACAGTTTCTTCGCCAATTTCTGTCAGCATTCCCTCATGGCTGATGGGCGCCAGGCGCGTTTCTGTGTAGCGCATCGCCGCTGGCGGGTCATTATCGACGCTCCCAAAGTTACCGTGTCCTCCTAGTAAAGGATAACGGCTAGAAAAGTCCTGCACCAGCCTCACTAAAGCATCGTAAACTGATTGGTCGCCGTGAGGATGGTATTTACCCAACACATCACCCACCACACGGGCACATTTTCGATAAGGTCTATCTGGTACCAAACCTAGTTCGTGCATTGCATACAGAATACGACGATGCACTGGTTTTAAGCCATCACGCACGTCTGGTAGCGCTCGCCCGACAATCACGCTCATGGCATATTCTAGATAAGACCGTTGCATCTCGGTGTGCAGGGCTGTTGTAATGACCTGTCCCGTTGAGAGAAGGTTTAACTGTTTTGCCATGAGTTTTTTCCCTGAAATTTAACTACACAAAAGCCGGCGGAACCCAATATTGCAGCAACCACAGCATAACGGATCAAATAGGATTCATAACAAAGTTTTCATGGTCACAGAAGAAAAAGCAGTAGTATCATCCTTGATGACGAGGATGCAGATTGACTATTAAAAAGGATGCACACGAGTATAATCTATATACACTTAGTAGCTATGATACTTACCATGATTGCATTTGTTAATTTTGAATTCCCTCACCTCTATAAGTAAAATTCTCATGAAAACTGTTTTAATTGTCGAAGACGATTTAATTAATGCTCGCGTTTTTTCCAAGATTTTGTCCAAGCGTGGCGGCTTGGGTGTGAAACACACTGAAAATGTGGAAGAAGTCATAAAAATTGCCCAATCTGGAGAAGCAGACCTAATTTTGATGGATGTTTCTCTGTCTAGAAGTGTTTACCAGGGTAAGTCTGTTGATGGAATCAAGATTACACAAATGTTAAAATCTGATCCAAAAACAGCAAACTTACCTATTATTTTGGTGACGGCACATGCTATGGAAGGCGATCGCGAGAACTTTCTCAAGCAAAGCGGCGCTGATGGCTACATTTCTAAGCCAGTTGTTGACCATCAACTGTTTGTTGACCAAATCATCGCACTTCTACCCACAGACGACCACTGAGAATTAACGACTTATTTCAGGAATACTCGCCCAAAAACGTTTTTGGGCGAGTATTCTTGAATTTTATTAGTATATATGTACTACAAAAAGGTGCCATTAGGCAAGTAGTAATCGGAAAGTTATGAGTTAGGAGTTGAAATATTGAACTGCCAACTCCTAACTTTTAACTTTTAACTCCTAATTCAGCACTCATAACTCAGTATTCCTATTGGGTAGGCTGTTGTTCAGGGGCTGATGATGAGTTATCTCGTTGCAGTAGGGCTGCTTGAATACGGGGTGATTCTAGGAATTTTTTCGTATCAGACAGTAGGCGATCGCCCCAGAGATTTTCTTTAAGAAAATCCAAACTAGCATAGCGCTGATCGATGCGGAGTGCAGCTTCTCCAAAGGTTAGTCCTTGTTGGTGATCGCCTTTAGTATACAGTGCCACTGCCAAGGCCAATAAAGGTTCTGCGGCTTGCTTCTCTAGGGTTATAGCAGATTGCCATCGCTTAATTGCTCCAGGGGTATCACCCTGTTCGTAGTTGATTAAGCCAATATTGTTCAGCGCCGGCCAGAATTTTTTATCTTGGGAGACGGCCTTATTGTACTGTGTGATCGCATCTGGGAATCGACCCAGCAGAAAGTAAGCATTACCCAAATTAAATAACCCTTCTGGATCATTGGGTTTTAACTTCAAACCGTCTTGGTAATTGACAACAGATGCCTGGTAATTTTTCTGCTGAAAATTAGCTGAACCCAAAGCAAACAGAATCTCACCATTTTTGGGGTTGATAGATTGAGCTTTTTTCAGGCTAGTGATCGCTGCGTCAAAGTCTTTAGTTTGTAGCTGCAATCCACCTAAGAGCAACCACACCTTCTCATTTTTTGAAGCCAGGTTACTAGCCAGCCGCGCTAGTGGCAAAGCTAATTCAACCTGTTGAAACTGAGCGAGTTGAGCCGCTTCCTGTGCCAACCTCAACCCCTGCTTCTCTGCATCTACTTGCAATGTATGGGGTATTAATGCCTGCGCGTTAGCGGCTTGTGGCATACTCCACAAACTACAAACCATTAGAAGAGAAATCAAACGAACATATTTAGGCACACTACCGCCTTTAAGCCACTAATCAAAGAATCTTTCAGCTAGCTTAAACGATCTGGGCTGTTGACGGTAGTAAAATCTTACGTCATTAGTTGTTTACATCCCAATCACAAAGGCAATAAATTAATAAGTAACCACTTACTCATTTATGCCTCGGATACCCAGAATCACCAATCAGCAAATCTTAGAAGCGGCTCGGCAAGTTTTCCTGCAACAAGGATTTGGTGCTTCAACCTTAGAAATTGCTCAACAAGCTGGTATTTCTGAAGCTTCAATTTTCAAGCGATTCTCAACGAAAGAAGAATTATTTTTTGCGGCGATGGGAATTCCAGAAAAACCCCTGTGGGTAAACGAGTTGGAATCTCTTTGTGGCAAAGGCGATCTCAAAGAAAACCTAATCAATATTTGTTTCCAGATTATAGAATTTTATCACGAGGTGCTGCCTCGGATCATGATGCTGCGATCGCACAACTTGGAGGTAAAGAACCAAAACCCATGCAAGATGTCAAAGTACTGACTGCTTTCCTAGAGCGTGAGATCAACCAAGATCGCCTTCGCCCTTGCGATCCCCAGACAGTGGCTCATATCTTAGTAAAATCGGTGATGAACTACGTTTTTGTAGAACAAATGTCCTCCCAAGTCAGTATGCCAACTGCCGAATTAACAATAGGAAGTTACTTAAATTCTGGAGAGCCTACCACTGAAGTATCAGTATTTATCTTGAGTATTGTAGATGTTGTCTGGCAAGGAATTGCACCAAGCTAGGATTAAGTAAACCGACCCTGGGACGCTCTTACACCGAGACGCAAAGAGATTTGTAGAAATATTTAGTCGCGTCTCCCCTTGCCCAGTACCTATTATAAAAACTGATGACTTTCGTCATACATCAGTCTGGAATTACTAGTGACTTTGGTCATACATCGGTCGGGAATTTTTGAGCCATAATTATTATGTATGAATTTATACGCCAACTTAAATATGAGATATCTTGATGCCAAAACAAAAGCAACTGTCTAAATTGCTGAATCTGAACCTAAGCAGAATAGAACTTTAATGTAAATAAGGAGTCAATTCCATGTTGAAAGCAAACCGTGTATCAATAGTCTTAGCTGCTGCTGCCCTGATCATTGTTCCCACTATCTTGACTGCACCTGCAAGTGCCCAGACGAAAGTCTACGTTGTTGGTGAACGTGATCAAGATTGGGATCGCGACGGCAGACGCAACTATAGAGAAGACAGCAACCCTGGCGACAGACGCAATTGGAACCGCGACAGCAGATCCAATCCTGGAGAAGTCAGAAACTCTAGAGATCGGGGTAATTGGAACCGCGACGGCAGATCCTATCCTGGAGAAGTCAGAAACTCTAGAGATCGGGGCAATTGGAACCGCGACAACGAACCCTATAACAGAGTAGTCAGACTTGGTAATGGTGACATCAGATATCCCAATGGGCAAATTATTCCTGCTAGATCCATAGCCAGACTGCGTAATCAAGGTTATTTTAGACTTCCCAACGGGGATATTCTTCTTCCCAATCAGGAAATTGTTCCTGCTGGGAGATTAGTTAGAGAGCGTGATGGTTACTACAGACTTCCTAGTGGATTGGTACTGCAAGTAAACCTTTAAAACACTAAAAACTCAAAATCATTGTCAGTATAGGGCTACCAGGTTATAGTTTTAGCCGTGAATAACTAGCTCGGTAGCCGTTCTTTATAAGACAAAATGGATATGAAAATTGATACATCAAATACCGTAGATTCATCAGTTTTGGTTCCAAAGGTAAAGAAAAAAAAGGGCAGACGTAATTGGCTCTCTTGGCTAATTGCTCTTTGCCTTTTGGGTGGAATTGGCTATGGAGTTTATTACCAAGTAACAGTTGTTTCCCGTCAAGAAGCCAGACGCCGGGTGCTGACAAGACCTGTAGAAAGGCAGAGTTTAACAATCACAGTTTCAGCGAACGGAACAATCAAGCCTGAGCGGTCAATCAACCTCAGCCCGAAAAATTCAGGGATCTTGAAAACACTGCTGGTAAAGGAAGGGGATCTCGTCAAACAAGGACAGATTGTAGCTTACATGGATGATTCAAACCTGCGGGGGCAACTCACTTCTGCTCAAGGACAATTGGCACAAGCCGAGGCGAATTTGCAAAAGGCGATCGCAGGTAATCGCCCTCAAGATATTGCCCAAGCACAAGGAGTATTAGACGAAGCCCAGGCGAATCTGCAAAAGGTACAAGCAGGCAATCGCTCTCAAGATATTGGTCAAGCACAGGCCCGCTTGCAAAGCGCTCAAGCCACCCTTCGCCAAGCAGACGATGATTTTGTTCGTAATCAGCAACTTTACAATGCAGGCGGTATATCCCTTCAGACTCTTAACCAAAACCGTGCCACTCGCGACAGTGCCCAAGCTAGTGTAAATGAAGTACAACAAGCACTGGGGTTGCAAAAAGCTGGGTCACGTCCAGAAGACATTGAGCAAGCCCGAGCTGTGGTGAAGCAGAGACAGCAAGCTTTGGCGCTTCTGAAAGCAGGAACGCGCCAAGAAGATATTAACGCAGCCCGCGCCCAGGTAACATCTGCTCGTGGTTCCCTGCAAAACATCCAAGCCGAAATCAATGACACGGTAATTCGCGCCCCCTTTGATGGTGTGGTGACCAAGAAGTTTGCTGATCCAGGCGCTTTCGTGACACCTACAACAGCCAGTAGTGAAGTCGCTTCTTCTTCTTCTTCTTCAATCTTGTCTCTAGCTTCAACAAATGAAGTTGTCGCAAATTTAGCGGAAACAAATATTTCTAAAACCCGCCTTGGTCAAAAAGTCTCGATTAAAGCAGATGCCTACCCAGGAAAAACCTTTGAAGGTAAAGTCAGCCAAATTGCTGCCCAAGCAATAGTAGAGCAAAACGTCACCAGTTTTGAAGTGAGAGTATCACTTTTGGACCCTCAAAGACTACTGCGGTCTGGGATGAATGCGGAAGTAGATTTTCAAGTCGGTCAAGTGGACAATGTTCTAGTAGTGCCAACAGCCTCGGTGGTGCGCCAAGAAAATGCCACAGGTGTATTTGTGGCAGGAAAGAATAACAGACCTGTGTTCACTCCCATTGAAACTGGCGTCACTGCAAATAATTTTACCGAAGTTAAATCTGGATTGACAGGAAACGAAAGGGTATTACTCAGTTTCCCACCAGGGTCACGTCCGCAATCAACACCACGAGGAGGAGTTTTTCCTGGTCTAGGTGGTGGAGGTGGAGGAAGAGGCGGCGGCGGCGGAGGTCGTTCAGGCGGTGGTTCTTCTCAAGGCGGTGGTTCCCCTTAAAGTGAGTTTTAAATAAAACCTTATGTTTAAGATATTTAAGGGCTTTTACAAAGCTAAGAATACGCGCACAGTACCGTTGCTGGAAATCTTGACAATGGCGGCAGAGACTTTGTGGAGTAACAAATTACGCACAGGTCTAACTATGTTGGGCGTGATTATTGGGATTTCTTCGGTCATTGCCATTACTTCTGTCGGTCAGGGAGTGCAAAAGGGGGTTGAGCAACAGATACAAGCGTTGGGTACAGATGTGATCCAAATCTTAGCGGGTGCTGCAAGAAGCGGGAATGTCCGTCAAGGAGTAGGTTCTAGCAGCACCTTGACTTGGGAAGATGCTAAGGCGATCGCTACACAAGCGCCATCAGCACAGATGGTTTCTGCTTATCTCCAACGCAGCGCCCAAGTTGTATATGCAGGACAGAACACCTCAACAACCATTTATGGCACAGATTTGAACTACCCAGAAGTCAGAAATACCCACCCCCAACAAGGGAGATATTTTACCCAAGAAGAACTAGATATTGCCGCACAGCTTGCCATTCTTGGTCCCACAGTCCAAACCACACTCTTTGGAAAGGGTGTAAATCCGATCGGTGAGCGAATTCGGATTCAGGGAGAGGCTTATGAAGTAATTGGGGTGATGGAGCCTAAAGGCGCTCAAGGCCCGATGGATCGAGATGACCAGATTTTCATCCCTCTAACTACTATGTCCAAGAGACTGGTTGGTAACAATGCCTTAGTAGGCGTTTCTGTAAGTGGAATTTTAGTCAAAGGCGCTAATCAGGAGCAGTTAGAAGCCGCTCAGTTTCAAGTCACCAATCTCTTACGGCTGCGTCACAACATTTATCCGCCGCAAGCTGATGATTTTCGGCTGACTAATCAAGCTGATATTGTTAGTACCTTTACTAGTATTGTGGGTTTATTTACAGTAATGGTGGTAGCGATCGCTGGAATTTCCCTGGTGGTTGGTGGAATTGGTATTGCCAATATTATGCTAGTTTCCGTGGTTGAGCGAACGCGGGAAATCGGGATTCGTAAAGCCGTAGGAGCCACCAATTCTGCAATCCTTAATCAATTTTTAGCCGAAGCGATCGTGATTTCCATTGTTGGCGGAGGTATTGGCATGACGACTGGAGTTTTATTAGCTTTTGTCGCTGCAAACGTTTTCAAGTTTCCGTTTGTAATTTCTTTATTGTCGATCATTGCTGGCTTTGTACTCTCGTTAACCGTTGGCTTAGTAGCTGGGGTAATTCCAGCCCGGAACGCATCCAAATTAGATCCAATCACCGCTTTACGTAGTGACTAAATAATTCAAAAAAAGAAAATTTAAAAATTCAAAGCATCTCTTAAAACAGTTAAAGAAGTCGGAAGTCGGAAGTCGGAAGTCGGAAGTACAGTTTTGTAACAGGGATTTAGACCCCGCCACAAAACTTGCGGCTTATTAGCCGGGCACTTAAACCCGCCGAAGTTTGGTAAATATAGCAACAGCTAAGGTGGTTATGACATTAACAAATGATAAAACTTAGACACAAAAAGGCTTTTCACCCATTCCCCAGTCCCCAGTCCCTTGCTATATATGCACTTTGTCTGTGTTGAACCAGAAGCACCAGCAGATATGCTAACTGCTTTTTGCTCGTAACTACCAATTCTAATTAGATGGTCATTATGGTTTTTAATTGCAAAAAACTATAGCAACAGCCAAGGTGGTTAGGACATTAACAGATGATAAAACTTAGACACAAAAAGGCTTTTCACCCAGTCCCTAGTCTCCAGTCCCTTGCTATATATTCTATTTGCTGATAATTTTATATCCTAATATTGCAGATTATTTGCAAATAGCCTGGTGAATAAATTTTAATTATTCGCAGGTTATACAATCAATGTAATTTTTGAAAAATTGACAACCAACAAATAACAATTTATAAGCCGAAGTTAATATGACAACTATGATTTGGATGGAATCGATTACCAAAACCTATCACTTGGGAGAAGTTAGTGTTCCAATACTTAAGGGAATTCAACTCTCCATAGAGGAAGGGGAATACGTCTCCATTATGGGTGTATCAGGTTCGGGTAAATCCACGCTGATGAATATTTTGGGATGTCTGGATCGTCCCACAACTGGAGACTATATTTTTGAAGGCAGAAACCTGACGACTTTTGATGATGATGAATTAGCCTATATCCGCAACCAAAGAATAGGTTTTGTTTTCCAACAATTTAACTTATTGGCGCGGGCGACAGCGCTGGAAAACGTCATGTTACCAATGATTTACGCTAACTTGCCTAAGCCAAAACGCCGTCAACGGGCATTAGAAGCCTTGGAAAAGGTAGGACTAGGCGCACGGATATCTAACCGTCCCAGTCAACTCTCTGGGGGACAACAACAACGGGTAGCTATAGCTCGTGCTTTGGTCAACCGACCTGCATTAGTTTTGGCAGATGAGCCAACAGGAGCTTTAGATACTGAAACATCCTATGAGGTGATGAGTTTGCTAACAGAACTTAATGACCAAGGGATCACAATTGTGATTGTCACTCATGAGCCAGATATAGCTGCTCAAACCAACAGGATTATTCGAGTTCAGGATGGTTTGATTGTAGGTTAATTTGTTAATATCAACCTTTTGATACCAATTCTGTATGAAGATGGACAGAATATTAAACGAACCGCCAAGTACGCCAAGAGCGCCAAGAATAGAGAGTTACTCATTTAGTGCAGCTTCACATTAAATTGGTATGAGGGGGAATTTAAAATTTAAACCATTGTCAGGTCAATCAGGTGATTGTATCCTCAAAAAAACCTAATTAATGACTACATCATTATTATGAATCTCAGCTTATTCTCCGTACATTCTACCTGGATTACCGTAGCGTTGGCGGTAGCCTTGCCGTCAGGCATCGCTATTTTTTTTCCAACTTTAACAAGTGCAGCAACTCCCCCAAAAGCGCAGAATTCCTCAAGCTCTGCACAGGTTCCCAATTCCCTCAACCCCAATTCCAATCCTCTCCAATTTCCTACCAAACCGGAGGAAGTAAGGATTCAGCAAACTGTGCCAATCAGTTTGGCACAGGCTTTGGAACTAGCAAAACGCAATAATCGAGACTTACAGGTAGCCTTATTACAGTTAGAACGTAGTCGCGCGGCGCTACGCGAGTCTCAAGCTGCCTTGTTTCCTACTCTTGGTTTTGACAGTCGTGTAACTAATAGTGGGAATGGTTTTACTAACAATTCATCTCAAAGCAGCACCACTTTCAATGGTTCAGTACAACTGAATTATGACCTTTATACCTCTGGTAATCGAGAGGCAAGTATCCGAGCAGCTGAAGAACAACTACGTGTGGATGAATTTGATGTTGAAACTCAGTCTCTTACAATTAGGTTGAATGCCAGCACTCAATACTACGATTTGCAACAAGCTGATGAATCAGTAAGAATTAATCGGTCTGCTGTGGCAAATGCCCAGGCTAGTTTGCGGGATACTCAAGCTAGAGAACAGGCTGGAGTGGGTACACGGTTTGATGTGCTGCAAGCTCAGGTGAATTTAGCAAATGCCCAACAAAACCTGACTAATTCTATCTCACAGCAGCAAATTGCCCGTCGTCAGCTTGCAACCTTGTTAAGTTTGTCGCAGTCAGTTAATATCAGTGCAGCAGATCCCGTACAACTAGCGGGTCTTTGGCAGCCAACGCTGGAACAAACAATTGTCCAAGCGTTTCAAAATCGTCCAGAATTGCCACAGAATTTGGCACAACGTAATATTTACGAGCAACAGCGACGACAGGCGCTTTCACAGCTAGGGCCGCAAATTAGTTTGGTAGGCAACTACAATCTGCTAGATCGGTATAATGATGGCGTCAGCATTACTGATGGTTATTCAGCGGGACTCCAAGGAAATGTAAGTTTGTTTGATGGGGGAGTAGCAAAAGCGCGTGCAGATCAGTCGAGAGCTAATATTGGGATCGCAGAGTCTCAATTTGCTAGCCAGCGCAACCAAATTCGCTTTGATGTAGAACAGTACTATTCTCAATTGCAATCCAATTTAAATAATGTGCAAACTTCTAGTGTGGCTTTAAATCAAGCCAGGGAAGCTGTCAATTTAGCAAGGCTGAGGTTCCAAGCTGGTGTGGGTACTCAAACGGAGGTGATTGATGCTGAAAATGACCTGACAAGAGCAGAAGGTAATCGAGTCGCAGCTATTTTAGATTACAATCGCGCTCTAGCTAATTTGCAAAGATCAGTCACTTCCAGGGCTTCGCGCTAAGGTCAAATCATTAAAGAAAAGTTTGCTTAGATCCTGAGATTGGTAATCTATGTGAATATAGCTATATTGAAACAAACTAAATGTATCTAATCAATACAACTATGGCGTAGTAATTACTGCTACTGGGCAATGTGCTCTATTCAGAATTGCATCCACTCTGTGACCGAAGAAAACGCGACCTGTAACCATTCGGATACTACTCCCGAGAATAATTAGGTCAACTTCATTGGTTTGGGCAAACTTGAGGATTTCCTTTTCTGGGCTGGTTCCTTGAAGAATATAGGTTTTGACATCAGCACCTAGATTGCGACCAGTTGCTGCTTGCTGTTCGAGTAGTTCATGGGCAATTTCCTTGACTGGAGCTAGCGATCGCTGTTCGTAAAGAATATACTCGACCTGTGGCAAATTAATCACGTTAACGATCATAACTAATGCCCCTGTTTGAGCAGCGATCGTACTTGCCATCTCTACAGCATTTTTGCCGTATTCTGTCCCCACCGTTGGCACCAGAATCTTTGTCAGCTTTTGTTGAGCGATTTTGCATATCTCGCCTTTAGGTTGGAGTAAGTGCGATTTCACCACCATCGTTGCACAAGGCGCTTCTTGTACTACCCGGTCTACAAGCAAATTGAACAATGCTTTCTGGGGGCGTATCTGTTCAGAAGCTCCCAGTACGATCAAGTCATAGTTTTTGTTCGCTTCATTTAGAATTACCTCCGCTTTACTACGTCCAGACTCCGTTTTTGCTTGCAGGGTGGTATCAGCAGGTAGCTGCATTTCCTCGGCAACAGAAGCCAAAGCTTCCTCGGCAGCAGTGTCTTTTACCTGGGTTGCCGTGCGGCGGGCTTTTTTTTGGGGCTGCTTGTCACTCAGGGCATATAGAGATGTAACTTCTATCGAGTTTTGGTGAGCCATGTAGCCAACTAGTTGCGCTGCGAGTTGGATGTTGGGGCCACCGCTAGTCGGTATTAAGACACGCTGAATTTGCTTAATAAAGCTGTGGCTATCCTGTTCTTCTTGTTCCAAACGTCGAGCTTCCTCTTCACTCATAACCACTTTTGATAAAGTCCAGCGCAAAAGGGGTGGAGCCATTAAGGAAGTGACGATCGCCACCATAACAATAATCGAGTACATCTGTGGATTCAGCACTCCCAAAGATAAACCAATCGTCGCAACGACAATTTCCATCGCCCCGCGAGCATTCATCCCGGAACCCATTGCCAAACCTTCCCAATGACTCAAGCCGCCGACGCGAGAACCAATGTAAGCACCTGTAAATTTCCCAATACAGGCAACAGCGAGAACAATCAAGCCAAATAGCAACGTCTGGGGCACTAACAGGGTTAGCAAGTTAACTTTCAAGCCAGCTGAAGCGAAGAAAATTGGCGCTAGAAAGGCTGCTGTGAAGACTTCTAGCATGTGTCCAGCTTCATTGCTAAAGCGGCGGGATTGACCTGCTAGAATCCCCAGCACGAAAGCACCTAATGCTGCTTCTAGACCTAACGCATGGGTAAGTGCTGCTGCTGAGAGCGAAAGAATCAGCACAACCGACATACTAGCGGCGATTCCGCCAACGTAGTCATCAACCCAGCGCAAAATCTGGTCTACAATGGTACGCCCAATGGTGAAAGCGATCGCTAAAAACAATATAGCTGCACTCACGGAATGGAAAATTGTCCCAAGGTCAAATTTGCCGCTACTAGCTAGACCTGAAACCACAGAAAGTAAAATCCAGCCAATGGTGTCGTCAGTCATACCAGCAGCTAAGGTGACTTGACCAATGTCACGGCGAATCAGGTTTAAGTCCATCAGCACCTTAGCAATCACTGGTACTGCCGAAATACTCATTGCTGTGGCGATGAACAGACTAAATACTAGTCGCTTTTGTGGATCGGCTAAAAAATTATCTGGTAATAACCAGCCCAATCCAAATCCGGTAATAAACGGGACAATAATTCCGCCCAGTGAAATCAGCAGAGCCGTTTTACCCTTACGCAGAATCAGCTTTAGATCCGTCTCCAACCCAGTCACAATCAGTAAAAATAACACGCCTAACCAAGAAATCACCGAAAGTAAATTAGACTGTTCTTGACTTTTGGGAAAGATGTGCGCCTGTAAGTCTGGAAGGAGCAAACCAAATAGAGAAGGGCCCAGCAGCACACCAGCCAGTAATTCCCCAACAACAGGTGGTAGGTTAATCCGGCGCATCAACTCACCTAATCCCCGCGCTACCAGAAGCAACAGTGACAGTTGTACCAGCACCAACAGCAGTTCATGATGACCGAGAGGTTTAATTAAACCGTCACCTGCTACTTTCTGTGCAGCGAGTACAGGCACTAACATCAGGGACAGGTATTGCATATAAGCGTCCAAAGGTTGGATTACAAATTTTTCAAGGGGCTACTTCAAGTAAATCTGAAAATGTTTACTTCTACATCGGTCTAGGAGGTTAAGCTGTCAGACAATTTTGGATTTTAGATTTTGGATTGACCCCACAAATAAATCCGCAATCAATACAGTTCAGTTAAGCATTTCTTCTCTCGGTGTTCTTTGCGCCTCTGTGGTTCCATAAAAAAATTGACTTTGACAAAAGATTTTAGCCTTAACCCAAGCGGATTGCGCTTGCTCTGTACCATCAAAGAATCATTAGTCAGTTCAGGAACAAAGCTTTACTGATCACCTTATTTTCGAGCGCGAACAAAGAACTTTGTAGTGTCTATCCAAAGACCTTGATCAGTTGCTAGTTTCTCAATTTCTGTTTTATATTCAACTTGCAACTGATTTAATTGTTCTGGTGATAATGTTGACAACAAAGGATTACCTTTAAAATTTATCTTAATTACTGTCTCAGATAATCTGCTATCCCTAAGCTGGCGATAACGTCCTGATGGTTCAATCTTAATTTCGATATCTCTAAAACCTGCCTGATTGAGCAAATTTCGACATTTTTCTGGAGTTCCCAATGGTTCAAGGATATGTGGTAATGACACGCCCAAAACTCTAGCGCAAATCTTCTGCTGAAGAGATGCCATATAAGCAGTTTCGGGAGGACAGGTAAATGCTACATACCCTCCTGTTTTCAAGTAGCCGTACCACTTTTGCAAAGTAGCAAGGATATCAGGAAAAAGGACAATGGCTTCACAGCAAAAGACAACATCAAAACTACTATCACTAAAGTTTAAATATTCTGCATCCGCCTCAATCAACTCGATATTTTGTAATTTTGCTGCTGCAATTTTAAGTCTTGCTTGATGCAACATTTCAGGGGTCATGTCAATCCCAATCACGTAGCCCTCTGAACCAACTTTTTCAGATGCGGGTATCGCAACTAAACCTGTTCCAGTCGCCACATCAAGAATTTTCTGTCCCGAATCTAGCGGCACAAATTCAAGTAGAAGCTTGGCTTCTAGAGGATGGCGAGTACCTTCCTCATGGTCATAAGTCGTTCTACTACCATAGAATTCTCTTAGTTGCTGCTTATAGCTATCCTGATCAGTCATAACCAAATGTCAAATTTTCTCCACTTTATAGTAACTCTTGTTGTGATATTGAGTTGCTCACTGCTGAACCCAACCCTGACAGCACAAGCTGCATCTTCATCCACAACAGTTTATGAACAGCATATTATCCATAATCCAGATGGTATCGGCAAATATTACATGGGGCGAGAAATTGCCAAAGTTATGGGATATACAGGCGCTGGCTGGCTAGAACGTCCAAGGCGAGAGGGAGAGGAACAGCCAATTAAGGTAGTCAACGTCCTCAATCTGAAACCGAATGATCTGGTGGCGGATATTGGGGCTGGTACAGGTTACTTAAGCTTTCGCATCGCGCCGCTATTAACAGCAGGTAAAGTGTTGGCTGTGGATGTTCAGCCAGAAATGTTAGAAATCATTGAGTTGTTCAAAAAAGAGAAAAATATCACCAATGTTGAGCCTGTTTTAGCAACCCTTACTGACCCAAATTTACCACCTGAAAGTGTCGATTTGGCACTGATGGTGGATGCTTATCATGAACTTGAGTATCCCCAAGAAGTGATGCAAGGAATTGTCAAAGGACTTAAACCTGGTGGTAGGGTGGTTTTGGTTGAGTACCGGGGCGAAAATCCCTTTATTCTGATTAAAGGTCTGCACAAAATGACTCAAAAGCAAGTCCGTAAAGAAATGCAAGCTGTTGGTTTGGTTTGGCGGGAAACTAAAAACTTGTTACCTCAACAGCATTTAATGGTATTTGAGAAACCTGATTCTAGCAATTTAGTGACAAGATGAGGCTTGGGCAGTATATCACAATAAAAAAGGGCAAACGCATCTAAATTACTCTTGTTCACAACCAAGGTTAAGAAGCAACGAAAAAATGTATCGATGAATATAAATTATCTAAAGCTTAATTCAACCATCAGTCTATTTTTTGGGAATGAGGGTGGCGCTTTTGGTTGCACTATCCCAAACAATCCAGCTAAGAGAATTATCTAAATCATCGGCGCTATTTGAAACTTTAAAATACAGCTTTTCTGCGCCTTTAGTTTCAATGGCAAAATCAGCATTTTGAGCATAAACGACTTTAAAACCTTTGTCTCGCAAACAATACATCGTCCAAGCTTTCAATGATTGCTTGTATGGTTCGTGCGGAATTGGTGGTTTTGTGATCGTCTCTTCGATTAGTTTAAATATTTGCATGAGTTTCCCGCTCATAGTAGATACTTTTGCGATCGCCTTTAAGTTAACTAGCTTCTGGATCGCAACGAATTTCAATCATAAAGCCATCTGGATCGTAAAAATACACTCCTCTACCAGTAGGGCGAGTGACTGGGCCATGAGCGATCGCTATTTTATTTTCTCTGATCACTGTCACCGCGCGATCGAATAACTGCTGATCTATATCAAAGGCTAGATGGTACGCTCTGGTGAAAGTCTTTTCGGGGTCTGGATTTGGTGGTGATAACTTTGGTTCCCCAAATAAATCCAGTATCGTTCCATCCGGGGTGATAAAGTTGGCTACTTTCCCAGATGCGACAAGTTCCACCAGAGTTGCGGGTACTTCGTCGCCTGTAAGTTCATGCAAACCGAGGATTGTGCCATAAAAGTAGCGGGAAGCTTGCATATCTTTGACGTTGAGGGCAATGTGATGCACTTTACGCAGATTACCCGGAGCAAGGACACTGTTCACGGATTGGGTGCTAGATAGCATAATAAAATAAAATTTCCCTACAGAGATAGAAGCTCGACTTTTTTATTAAAGTTTATTATTTATAATAAACACTTCGCATGGCTTTTGATTATTCTTTAGACTTTAAAAATCTCGATTTTCGCCAACATCCCGAACTATATCGTGTTGGCAAGGGTGAGCAGGGTGTACTTTTGGTTGAACCATACAAATCAGAAATTCTTCCTTACTGGCGGTTTAAAACTCCTGATATTGCTAGAGAGTCGAGTGAAAAAATATACGAGCTTTTTCTTGATTATTTAGAGCAAGATGATTTTGTCGGCGCAGATATGGCACGAAAGTTTATCCAAATGGGTTATACTCGCTCTCGCCGTTATGCTAATCATAAGAGTGGCAGGAAATATAAAAAAAATTTGGAAGATTCTAATTCAAAAAAAGAGATTCTTCCTTATGAAGTAGACTCAGTGAAAGCGGAATCAGCAGCAATATTTAAAGCTAAGTGGGTAGAAGCAAAGACAAACGAGAAATATCAACAGCTTTTAGCCAAGCATAAACAGATATACAAAGCAGATTAATAACCTTTGTAGGTGGGTTAGCAAGGTAAAGCACCTTCCAAGTTGTTTTTACTGCGTTATGTTGTCCCTAAGCACTCTACCAAACAGCCGATCTGACAATTCACGTCAAGTGGAAAAGCCCACGAAAAACCTAACCCCCTAATCCCCTTCCCGACGCGGGAAGGGGGGAAATTTCAAAGTCTCTAACGCCACCTGCTTCAAGTCGGCAGAGCCGCCCAACGCAGTGGCTCCTCCTTGTAGGAGAGAGATTTAGAGAGAGGTTTTCTAGTTACTGAGCAAAGTCAGAACAGCCGACGAGTCTTTGATACTCGCTGACGAGTCTTTGATACTCGTGAATGAGTCTTTTATACTCGCCGACGAGTCTTTTATACTCGTGAGCGAGTCTTTTATACTCGTGAATGAGTCTTTTATACTCGTGAATGAGTCTTTTATACTCGTGAATGAGCCTTTTATACTCGTGAGCGAGTCTTTTATACTCGTGAGCGAGTCTTTTATACTCGTGAACGAGTCTTTTATACTCGCTGACGAGTCTTTTATACTCGCCGACGAGTCTTTGATACTCGTGAACGAGTCTTTTATACTCATGAATGAGTCTAGAGGACTGATTGTAGAAGCTTTTTACATTGTCGCCAATTAATTTAAGATTAACGTGATCGCATTTCTCCACTTAGCAATCCAACAATAATCATAGTTGCCTAAGCGATCGCATCTGGCAGGGTTATATTGAAGGACTGCATAAGCTGGTTACATTGTGAGCGATTAATTTAAGAGTAACGCGATCGCATTTCCCCTTATCTTCATCGCATCTCCTCTCTGGACAAGCCAATAAAAATCATTAAGATTAACCTGATCGCATCTTTCCTTATCCACCCATTGAAACTTGACTGGGGTCAAATAACCACCCATCGCCGACAATCTCCTCTAGGCGTTGATTGAGTAGGAGAAAGAAATATTCTGGATCATTTAGCCGTTGCTGGACATACCAATTATCAAATGCTTCCTGCGTCTCAATTCCTTGGACATCCGCCACCCCTGCTATCATCTCGAAACTTACATTTTGAAGTTCCTCTAACCGCAGATGACCTTCACCTCGGCGGGCGCAAAAGAATATTGCGGTTGCACCTAGCAAAGCTTGTAGTTCATCGCCTTGAATTACTGCATTATATAAAGCACCGATTAAATAAATAGTATCTGCTAAGGGCGCTTGAATTCTCAGTGTTAGCCAGATTGTTTGAGCTAGGTAAATCAAATCGTTGCTTTCATCTGTTACGCTTAAATTTTTCAGAACTGTTACCAAGTCACCGTATGCACTTATTTGTGCAAGTGTGGAAGCAACTTGCCTGTAGAGTGCGATCGCTCTTGCAATGTCCCCTTGGTCGGCGATTACACCTGCCATGTTGTTGAGAGTGGCAGCTTCACCAACCACATCGCCAATCTGCTGTTGTATTTCCAAGGATTGCTCCCAAAGTGCGATCGCCCTTGCGATGTCCCCTTGGTCGGCAATTACACCTGCCATGTTGTTGAGGGTAGTAGCTTTACTACCGACATCGCCAATCTGCTGTTGTATTTCCAAGGATTGCTCCCAAAGTGTGATCGCCTTTGCGATGTCCCCTTGTTGGGCGATTACCTCTGCCATGCTGCTGAAGGTAGCGGCTTCACTTTTGACATCACTTATCTGCTGTTGTATTTCCAAGGATTGCTCCCAAAGTGTGAGCGCTTTTAGAATGTCTCCTTGTTGGGCGATTACCTGTGCCATGTTGCCCAGACTAGTGGCTTTACCACCGACATCACCAATCTGCTGTTGTATTTCCAAGGATTGCCCCCAAAGTGCGATCGCTCTTGAGATGTCCCCTTGTTGGGCGAATATCTGTGCCATGTTGTTGAGAGTAGCGGCTTTACCTTTGACATCGCCAATCTGCTCAGATATTTCCAAAGATTGCTCCCAAAGTGCGATCGCTCTAGCGATGTCCCCTTGGTTGGCGAATATCAGTGCCATGTTGATCAGGGTAATGGCTTTTTGTTGCAATTCTTCTTCAGGACACAGGTCTAAAGCTTCCTGATAATGGTCGACAGCCTTTTGCACAAAACCTAAAACATATTCAGCACGGGCGATGGTTTCCAAGATGCGGCAGTTTTGATAAACTGCCAAGATTTGCTGACATAACTCTAAAGCTTCCACAAAGCGTGAATTGTTTATCCAGTAGGTTACAATCCTATCCCCAATGCTGACAGCAATTTCTTGCTCTTTCGCCAGTAATCCCAAACGTACAATTTCCAATGCTTCTGCTTCTGTGTGGTCTTCATTATCCTCCCACCAAGCTTGATGGATTTTCTTTACCGCTTGCTGTCGGGTTGCTTGCCACTCTTCCTCACTCAACACTGGTTCTAGCAATGGTTCTAAAATTGTTGTCACCCGATAATTAGCTGGCTGGTTGGCGTAAGTGGTGGCAGATTCAACTAAGCTAAGGCTGGTTAACTTTTCCAAAACTGCCAATTCCCCAAAGGTAGAAATTGCCCTGACAATCTCTTCTGTCACAGGTAGATGAAACACACTCAACCGTGCAAGAAACTTTTGTTCTTCCAATTCCAAAGCATCCAGCAGAGTTTGTGCCAAAATATTTTCGCGGAATTTATGCTCAGTCTCTTCTAGTCGAGTCAATAATTCATCTGCCGCTATTCCTGGTTGCTGAATCACCTCCAACAGCCACTTCAGCAAGCGGGGATTACCATCGGCAATCTTAATAATCCGCCGAGTTCTTAACTGTTGCCTAACTTCTTTATCTAAAGGGAAGCAGATTTTATCAATATCACTGCTGCTCATCCCCGCCAAAGATTCCAAATGCAGCTGATGAGGTGGCAAAGTGTCTGCTTTAAAATAGCGACAGGTGACAATCAGCCGACTTTCTGCCGCGTTTTCTGCCAATGCCGCACAAATCGCCTCTAAAATTTTGTAAGCATCTACCGTCATCCGCAGCGAACCATCTTCAATATTAGTTGTGGGGATATTCTGCTCAAAGTCATCCAGCACCAGCAGCAAAGGTTGGTTGTGTTCTTGTTCAATTGCTGCAAAAAAGTTTTGCAACCGCCCTTTAAGAGACACCTTTGGTTCATTTAAAAGTGCCGGCACATCTGCAAACCGCTCAAACTTATTAGAAAGCTTATTCAGCAAACCCCACTCATCCAGAGGGCCAATCAACACGACTCGCGCAAAATTGTCACGCTGCGTCTGCACCCGCGTACATAACCGCGCCGCCAGAGTACTTTTACCCAGTCCGCCCATCCCGGCAATAAACACCCCGATTTGGTCGCTGGTTTCCCGCAATGCCCTCAGACACTGTTGCAAAGGTCGTCTGCGTCCGACAAACTCAAACCGACTGGCAACTTTAACTAGATTATTCTCATCGAGAAATTCTTGCTCTGGCGCTGTAAACTTTAGCTTTTCACGATTTCTTGTTCTCAGAGGTGTCACCAGTTCGGCAATGGGGCGCGTATCCCGATACATCCGCAACAGATGCCAGTCGGTGCATTCTTTGTCAATCATCTCCTGCTGCGCCGCTTTGACTGCTTCTTCAACAGTTGCCCCCGTCGCCAAAGCTTGATAAAGTGCCTGTGCTGCTACAATACCCGTGCGATCATACACCGGACGCGCCCAGCCTAAAACTATACCTGCCCCCGCTTTCACCAATGCCTGCGCCATTGAGGGTACTGTCCCCTTGTTAGGAACCTGTCCCGTATGACAACCAGACAGAAAAGTTACACGCGGCCAACGTCCGCGAAAGGCTTTAGCTAAATCATTGACGGTAGTAAGTTGCATATTCCCCACCTCATCTTCAGTGATGAAGCAGGGGGTATTGTCTGCCAGTATTGCACCTTTTGGCAATAAATAGCCGTAATCTTTTTGGGTATAAATAATCCCGTGTCCCGTGAGGTGAAAGACATCAAAATAGTCTTCTGGGTAGGATTTCACCAAATTGGCTAACTCCGCAACCGAGCCGCTTTCCTCGACAATCAACGCCAAAGGCTGCTCCTTAGTTGCTTGCAAAATGTTCGCTTCTTCCTGCTCAAACCCTAGTGGTGGAACTCTGGGATCTTCAGGAGAAGTCGCCATGAACAGCAACCGCAATGGGCGATTTTGCACGCCAATCACTGGGCTTTGACGCTGCTGCACAGAACGCACTGGTAAAACGGAAATATCCCGGCGTTCGATTAAAAACCCTGCACTATCATGTAGCAATTCCCAAGGTAGATGTGCCAATCCCAACGCTACCCGTTCTGTTTCCGGGTTCAACCCCTTTGCTTCGCTGGTTTGAATCAAATCTAGAAGAATTGTTTGCTCATCCGCCTCATCCAGCGCCCTTCTCAGCCATCCTTCTTTACCATCCAGCCATTGATAAAGTTGCCGTCCCAACTGGGTGAGATAGGGTAGATAATCTCTTTGTTGAGCATAATAATTTTGCTCAGACAAATCAATCAGCGCTGCCAACTCCGTTTTATCCAGGCGACGTGAGCCATAATCACAGCGCAGTTCAAAAGTTTGCTGTTGACTGAGGGCGAAGGTGAAGTTTAAGGGCATGGCTGACAGCAATAGTTTCCACAGTAACCTTCACCGTATTATCACCCAATTCCCGAAATTACCGTCGATATTCGTCGCCGCAATCGCCGATTAACTGGTACAAATCGCGTGATTGGCGAGATACCGCATTGATGCGATCGCGATCGTCAGCATCTAAACTAAAATTAAATACTTTGGCGTTATCTTCTATATGTTCAGATACACTAAGTCTGGCACCAACTATCACACCGCCCACAGTTGGCTGATCTAAAATGTAACGCACTGCCACGTTGGAAATGCTTACCCCATGCTTATTAGCAATTTCCTTCAGAATAGCTAGTAACTCTTGAAATAATTGCCAACCACCCCAAGCATCGATCATGTTTTTATATTTTTTCAAACTAGCAGTAGACAAATCAAATCCCCGCGGTTCCGGTTTCCCCAAATAGTTTTCTGATAACAAACCGCCGCACAGTGTACCGTAAGTAAAAAGCTTTATGTCATGCTGTTGACAAAACTGTACCATATTAACTTCGGGGCGGCGGTCAACAAGGGAAAATTGTACTTGGTTAGAAACAATTTTGATCCCTGCTTCAGTAATAATCTTCAAGTTTTCCGTGTCAAAATTAGTTAAACCTAGATGCTTAATTTTACCCTCAGTCTGAAGTTCTGCCATATATTTGAGGGCATCCAGGTAATTTTTATCCTGATATTCCCACCAGTGGAATTGCATCAAATCTAACGATTCTACATTCATCCTTCTCAAGGAAATATCAATATTTTCCTCAACCAGTTTTTTCGTCATTTTGCCTGGACGAGGCACCCATTTTGTAAAAGCTTGCACCTGAGATAAAGCATCTTTCCCACGAGTATCAATTAGTTCACAGCGAAACTCACCAATAAAGTCTTCAGCAGGGCCATAATGGTCTGCTAAATCCCAAGTGGTAAAGCCTGCATCTAAATATTTGAACATAGTCTCAATAGCGGCTTGGGGATTAATCTGTCCGTGTCCGCCGGAGACTTGCCACATCCCATTTAATATGCGGCAGATGTTCAAATCGGGAGTGAATTGGAGACGGCTAGCTGCGGGTAAGTTCATTTTCAAGTCAGGAGTGAGAAGTTGGAAGTGACAAAGGAGTTAGGAGTGAGAAAAGTTAATAATTAGTGAGTTGACAAGCAGGTTTTTACAGCCTTTTTAACTTTTCTACTTTATTATGAATGATTTAGGACTGCTAGAGTTAATAACTACTAAAGTCTTAACTCCTAACTTTTTAACGCCAGTCTTTTTCAGCTTGTTCGAGAACGTAAGTAGCAACATCTTGAATTTGCTGTTCAGTGAGGCGCTTTTTGTAGGCTGACATATTATTTTTCCCATTGGTTACTATAGATGTAACTGCCTCTATTGAATCCATGCCATACTTTTTCAGCGCTTGCTTTTTGAGATTTTTACCGCGCCTAACTATGTTACCGCCGTTGATATGACAACCAGCACAATGAACACTAAATATTTGTTCACCGTTAACTGTATCTGCTGCACTAGCAGGCAAAGTAAAAGTACTGATTAATAACAAAAACGTTACTAATACTAATGTGAGTAATTTTTTCAATTAACTTCTCCCGATTTTTACATATTGGTTGCAGGCATAAGTGTCATAACCAATACTACAGAGATTCAAAGTCAGTTGTAAATCCAGCAAAATTTGCACAATCTTCTTGAAAAGCTTCTGCATCACTAACATCCTCAATTTTATAGGACATGATGCGCGTACCATCTGGCATTTTTTTGGAACCAATTAATTCACCTTGATATTTCTGGGCGATCGCTTTAAATTCAGTACCATAAAGCTTCCAAGTATCCCCTGAACAAGTAATGTTTACTCGCCACATATTTTACTCCCAATTACTACCAACAAATATTCATCATCTCACAAATGGTTAACATCCTACACATTACCTCCTTATGACTATTATTTTCTATCTAAAGGAAGTGCCTAGCTATATCAAGCTACGCCATAATATAGATGTGTGAACATGTCTAGAAAATTTTATCCAAATTAGTTAAATCCCAAGAGTTGAAAATGCCTAACAATATCAAACAACAAATTCAAGCAGACTTGCAACAAGCTAAAGAAACGGGACAATTAAGAACTGATCGGATTCGAGAAATTGTCAAATCCGCAGTTTCTCAAGTAGGTTCTGAGTTTAAACAAGGTTCTACTGAGCTTCGTAGCCTTGTTAGAGATGCAGTTTCTGCTGTAATTGAAAACTTCCAAGAAAAAGGTGGCGAACTCAAAGATGAAGTGACAGCTTCGATTGAAGGAGCGCTGGAAGGGATTAATAGCAAAAGACACGAAAGCATTGCTCAAACTCAGACAGATATCAAGCGGTTACAGGCTCAACTGGATGGCGAAGAAGAAGAACTACAGCAAGAGATTGATGTAATTTTGGCAGAGATTGAAGATACGAGTAAGCAAGAACCTGCTACTACCAAAACTGCAATTGATTCTGCTGTCAATGCTATTAAAGATAGTGAAGAAGTAGGATTGTTAAAGAAGCGTTACGCGCAACTGCAAGCGCAGCTAGCGATTGTTCGAGCGAATTTAGCTGCACGCTATGGCGGACGTTCTATGGAAGTCCAAGATTATCTGGACGAGGCTAAACACTGGTATGATAAAGCTCGTCCTCAAGCAGAATCTATGGCTGTACAGGTAGAACAAAAGCGATCGCAACTAGAAGATCAACTAGGTGAAGCTGGTACATCTCTAGCCAAAAAAGAGCGCCAAATCAAGCAAACATTGAGGCAGTTACTCTTAACGGCGGCTGACTTGTTCAAAGAGAAGCAACCTGCTGATAAAGAACGGGATACTATTCATAAATAGACTAGACTGCTTTTTCACAAAAACCCTGATACATATGGATTTTTCGTAGGGGCACGGCATTGCCGTGCCCTAGCAACGTATTTGTATAATTATTAAAGACTCAGTTTTCGTAGGGTGTGTTATGCCAAAGACTAACGCACCGCTTGATAAGTTAAAAAACATCTAAATTGCTTGAATTAAATTAAACTCTGATCGGGTGTGCAAGATAGCCACCTTATGCAAGTTAAAATTAGAATAGTTTATAAATTATAATTTTCGTAGTAAAATGGTGCGTCACGGCCAAAGCCATAACGCACCCCACTTAAGATTTATTAAAATCAATTTTGCGTATTAGTTAAATACGTCCCTCTTGATTAACTTGTTCTTCATGCTTGGCAATCACCCAAATTGCATGAATACTACCGGGTAGCCAACCTAGAACTGTGAGCACAATGTTAATAATTAAGGTTGGGCCAACTCCAACTGTCAGAAAAACGCCTAAAGGAGGCACTAATAAACCTAGAAGAAAACGAACTAATTTCATGATGTTACAATTTTGCGATTTTGTTTAGTTACATTCTTTTGAAGATACCGAATTAGGAAATCCACCTTCGGATATTTTCTTTGGAGTAGAGACGTGATCAAATTGATATTTCTACTCCCTTTAATATTTATCTAGAAGGTAATTCACCTTGCGTTTTTACATCACCACTGCTGGCTAAAAGATTTTTTTCAACAAAGTAGTTGTTAATGAAGGTGTTAGCAAAAGTTAGAATTACTGGCCCAAGAAGGAAACCAATAATCCCACGAACTCCGAACCCAGGAACTAGCACTGCTGCTAACCAGAAACAAAAACCGTTGACGATGAGCGAAAATGCTCCAAATGATAGAAAGTTAAGTGGTAAGGAAAGAGTAGACAAAACTGGTTTAACTGAACCGTTAATCAGACCAATTATTAAAGCGGCAATCAAAGCTGCGGGAAAGTTAGCAATATTAACGCCTGGAACAACTAAATCAACAATCAACAGGCTCAAAGCTGTAGCTAGTGCAGTTAATAATGGTGTTAACATTTTTCTTACCTAATCACTAAAGATTTTTTGTAACTTCTTATCTCATCTTTAACTATGTGCTAGCTTTTGACCTCTCTTGCAAGGTAGAATTTGCTTCTACCGTTAGGCCGATAATTTATAAAATATAGCGGTTATTGTATAGATGCAAAACTTACAAGTGCTGTGATACCTTGTTTTTAAGGATGTGTTAAACAAATTTAACGCATCCTTAAAATTTAAGATTAATTTAATGTCATTCGGTAACAATCACTCAGATTTTCCCGACTCAGGCTTATAGTAAAGGGCTGATTTATACAAGACTTGTTCTTGATGGGTTTCTAAAGTGCAATCAGACAAGGGGTAAGTTACACAAGTAACAACATAACCAGCCTGTATTTCAGTTGGGCGCAGAAATTTTTGCTCACTTTGATCAACTTCACCACTAATCAGTTTGGCGACACAGGCTGAACATTCACCCTGCTTACACCCAGATGGTAGGCGGATACCAGCATCTTCTGCCATATCCAGAATATATTGATCATCTGGTACTTGAATGGTGCGATCTAACCCAAGTGTAGGATTGATGAATCGAACTTGATAAACTACCATCTGCTGTTTCTAATTATTGTTTAACTGCTTTCATCGACAAACTAATTCGCTTGAGTTTCTCGTTAATTTCTAACACCTGCACCTTGACTACTTGTCCAACTTTGACAACTTTGTTGGGATCGTCTACAAATCGATCGGCAAGTTGGGATATATGCACCAAGCCATCTTGATGTACGCCGATATCGACAAACGCGCCGAAGTTGGCGACGTTGGTGATGATTCCCTCCAGTTCGATTCCCACCTTTAAATCCTTAATTTCCTTAATTCCTTCTCTGAAGGTGGCATACTTAAACTCTGCACGAGGATCTCTACCTGGTTTTTCTAATTCGCTAAGAATGTCGCGTAGTGTCGGTTCGCCAACGCTATCGGTAACGTATTTCTTCAGGTTGGTCTTTTTAAGTTTTTCAGCAATTTGTGTGACCTGATTTAATGGCACATTTAGATCAGATGCGATCGCTTCGACTACAGAATAACTTTCTGGATGCACAGCTGTATTATCTAATGGGTTGTCACCGCCGCGAATCCGCAGAAAACCCGCTGCTTGTTCAAAGGCTTTTGGCCCCAGTTTCGGAACTTTCAAAAGTTGTCGGCGATTTTTAAAGGCTCCATGCTGGTTGCGCTGGGCGACAATATTATTAGCAACACTTGCCGTAATCCCAGAGACGGAAGTCAGAAGTTCTTTGGAGGCGGTGTTCAAATCTACGCCGACGTAGTTAACGCAGCTTTCTATAGTGTCATCCAATTTCTTTTTCAACAACTTCTGATCGACATCGTGCTGATATTGTCCCACACCAATGGATTTGGGATCGATTTTCACAAGTTCCGCTAGGGGATCTTGTAAACGGCGACCGATACTAATAGCACCGCGCACGGTAATATCTAAATCGGGAAACTCTTCCAGCGCTACAGTACTTGCAGAATATATAGATGCGCCAGATTCATTCACCATCACCTTAACTGGTTTGCGTTCTATGGTTTGCAATACTTGCGTCACAAACTCCTCTGTCTCGCGGGACGCTGTACCATTACCGATGGCGATTAACGCAATTTTGTACTTTTCAATCAGATTTTTGACAGTTTGTGCGGCTTTGAGTCGTTGTTCAGCAGCTTGGTGGGGAAATACTGCTTGGTATTCCAAAAATTTCCCTGTTTGGTCGAGGACTGCAACTTTACACCCAGTTCTAAATCCAGGATCTATCGCCAATGTTGGTTTCATCCCTGCTGGTGCAGACAGCAACAACTCCCGCAGATTAGTTTCAAATGTCTTGATTGATTCTATATCTGCATAAACTTTTTTCTCAGAAATTACCTCTCCCATTAGAGAGACTTTCATTAAACGGTTAAATGCATCCTTCAACATCGCCTGATAAAAATCTCGAATTGTCCGAACTTTGGTTTTAATTTCTTTCGACTCTAAATAGTAAAGTACCGTATCTTCATCAAAAGCGATTTCAAAGCTTAATATTTTTTCTGTTTCACCCCGACACAACGCTAGCATATTGTGGGGTGCAATATTTTTTACCCTAATTTGATAGTTACGGTACATCTCAAATTTGGTTGTACCTTCGGGATAATCATCTTTGATGCGGGAGACGAATACCCCTTCTTCTAAAAGATAATTGCGGATATATGCCCGTAATTCCGCTTTTTCAGCCACTTCTTCCGCTAAAATATCAGCAGCACCTTTGAGCGCCTCTTCTGCTGTTTTTACTCCCTTGCTTTCAGAAATATACTTAGCCGCTTCTTCTTCCAGTGAAGCCGTTGCAGCATTTTTAACATTTAGCGACTTGATAAATTCCGCCAGTATTTCGAGTCCTTTTTCTCTGGCAATGGTAGCGCGGGTGCGTCGCTTTGGTCGATAGGGTAAGTATAAATCCTCAAGTTCAGTTTTTTGTAAGCAGGATGAGATTTTGGCTTTGAGTTCATCTGTAAGTTTACCTTGTTGGGCGATCGCATTTAAAATCACCGATTTTCGTTCTTCCAGTTCTGTTAAATAAGTATATCGATCAGCCAGTTCACGTAGTTGCACTTCATTCATTTCATCGGTGCGCTCTTTGCGGTAACGTGCAATAAAGGGAATTGTTGCACCCTCCGCCAAAAGTTCCAGCGCGTTTTGCACCTGATGGGGTTTGAGGTTTATTTCAGTTGCCAGTAATTGAGGAATGTTCAGCATTGGGTGTCTAAAATGAAAAAATGAAAATGCTACTTCTAAAGGTAATATGCTAGATCCTTATCCTGGCGCAAGGCCAAAGTTTTAAGCTAATTTACCAGATGATTACTCATAACAGGATAATTGGTGAAATAAACAAAACCCAGCTACGCAAGTTTTAAACCTGATTAATCCGCGTAGTTAAACGAGAGTTTGTATAGCATAGCGCAGCTCTGCTGAGTCGCGAAATTGGCACAAAAAACATTACCGTCAGGTATTGTGCGCTCTTACACTTAAAGCTTGCTCCCCGTAGCCACCCCTACTGTTAAAGCTTGCTACACCCAGCATTGACCACAAATGAAGGAGTTATTCACCAAGGTTTTGGGTGGTTCATCTGTCGGAATGATTATTCAAATTGGTGTAATATCCGACGTTGCCTAATCTCGACTTTCTATAATATTTATTTCGAGCGACTGTTGTGGCTAAAACCTGATTGGATGTAAAATTAACCCCAATTCCAAAAACAATTTCAATTTGTTTTATAAGCACAACAACTTTTAGTTCAGAGGTTAGTAAGATGCCTTTGTCTTTCTTGATACCACTGTGTACTGCTTTAGCCACTGGCTACTTCTTTAAAAACAGTACTGATGAAATCGCATATATTGCAGGTGTATTTGCAGCCATTAGCTTTATTTTAAGTTTAGTATTAGCACCCTGGCAGATTCAGTTTGGATTGTTAATCATTGTCTTAATTATTACCAAGAGACTTTTGCAGGAAAATGAGTCAAAACAAACTGAAGCTACAAGAAAACAACCTAGAGAAATTAACTAATACCAGCTACCACGAACTAATTTTTTCTCAGCTTTAAACTGCTGGAAATTATCAGACAGCTAATACCAATTCTCTATGAAGATGCACAGAATATTAAACGAACCGCCAAGTACGCCAAGAGCGCCAAGAATGGAGAGTTACTCATTTAATGCAGCTTCACATTAAATTGGTATAACCTACTAATGTGCCTAAAAACAGACGTTGGTAATTTTTTGATTGGAAATTCTCCTGCGTGAGTATAGCCTTGACCACTTTAGACTTATCTTTGATAAATAGAAGACGATTCAGACTCTCGCTTACCAACTGTAATTTTTGCTATAGTAAGTATATTTAAGTACTACAATAAACCATTGCTTGCATTTTTGTCTAAGTTTCAATTCGGCTTTCTCAAACTCTTAGCTTTGCACTTTTAGAGTCTGATACTAAATCTCTACTTTTGGAAGTTTCTTACCCAGAAACTGCTGCATAAATGTACAAATCCTTAAAAATAAAAATTCATTTACAGGAAAGTTTAGATTTAATTTCGATTTGATGAAGTTTTTGTTTAAGTATATTTCCGGTAAATGAATTTTTGATGAAGTATGGCGATAAATTTGCAACACCCTTTTATCGTGGTATTCTAATAAGTAATTATATGTAACAATAAATTTGAGATAAACCTCTAGTTAAAATTACATATAGTTAAGATTAAGAACAATTAAGCCTAATACTAAATAATGTAAAAACATCTCAAATCCGCTTAAATCAACGAAAGCTGTGAGTTGATGACCAAAGGCTAGTTTACATTAGCCGTTAGTCTCGTCAAAAACTCTATTTGGATACTCAGTAAAATTCCCCAGAAACCTGTAAAGCAAATTACTGTAGACTGATTCATCTATCTTTAATTTCCACAGCCAAGCAGACTTCTGTTACTTTTGTGTTATTACGCACGAAAAAAATACGTGTACACACCCAATTTGAGTACAAACTTTTATTAATCGGCTTAGTTTCCAGCCGAGGTTACAGAGATGTCTGTGAGCCTGGAGAAATTCTATGGTATATCGGTAAATGAATAAACTTTCCTGGAACAAATTAAGAACAATTTATCAATCCAGTTAAGTTAATGGGTTGAGAAGTTCAGTAGTGTCTTCAACAAGATTTATACAGCAGTATAGAACTGATGAAAGTTAATGAATGGATTAATCAAAAATTCTGGCAGTCCATTTTTATTCCCTTAGCTCCATCTAGTGAACATCCAGCTATAATCCGAATTCAGCATAAGTGATATCTACGACGGGCTATTCAGCGTCGTGGACTGCTAAATTTTGCCCACAATATTTGTGGCAAATCTTTGAATTTTTCTTATGTCTGCATCCACTATGACCTAGATATTGCGATCGCATCAAAAGTAATCTTGAAGCATGACTGGCTGATATGGAAGATTTCTGCAATTCACAGTTGGGCAAATTCTAAATTGATTATACCAATTACCAAGCAAAAAACTGCTTTGTATAAGAGTATAACCTAGTAAACTAATTTAGCGTGTTCTACTTTGATTATATAGAACGCTGTGATAATACAGCAACCATCCTGCAAGCTGCATAGTATTTAGTTGCTAACTCTAGAACATGAGCTTCAACGGTCGTTTTGAAATCAGTCCCTCTAACATAGCCTTCTTAATTTTGTTGTCTATTTACTGAAGTGGAGGTTGAATTGCATAAAAGGTGTGACCGAAATCCAAAACGTTCAAAACAACGGGCTATTTACTGTCCGCTTCATACCTCTTATCTCGATTGAGGCAAATGTACAATGAAATCTATCTCGCAAATTTCCAACTTTAAAATAATTCCTTATATCATCCTATTTATCAGTATTTTATTTAGTATTTCTGGGCAATTGCTGATGAAGCATACCATGAGCCAGACAAATGAGGGAATATTTACTTGGGTATTTCTTGAACAATTAGCATTAGCTGTTAGTGTTTATTGTTTAGGAATAGTAAATTGGATATTTGCTCTCCGCTCTGTAAAATTGAGTATTGCTTATCCACTGACTAGTTTAAATTATGTTGGGATCCTTTTAGGATCATACTACTTTTTTGATGAGGTAATTACACTAACTCGAATAGCAGGAGTAATCACTATTTTTGTGGGTGTTCTTTTAGTGGCTATTCCACTTAAAAAGTCTATATAGATTTATAGTTAATTCTCTAATAAGTATCGATAAATGAACATAATTATTTGGCTGCTTTTAATACTTGTTGTTTTATTAGGAACAACAGCTAACCTATCACTAAAATATGGACTTTACATTTCTAGCCATACTAAGGGAGCAAGCACATCTATCCAAAATCTGCTATTCTCTCGTTATTTTTTGATTTGGTTTATCTGTTATACATTTATGACTATATTGTGGCTTTATGTATTGCGGACAATTCCTCTGAGCCAAGCATTTCCAGTTTTAGGATTAATGTATGCGCTTATACCAGTTGCTTCTCACTATCTCCTAAAAGAGCAGGTTCTATTTAGCCAGTGGTTGGGAATTTCCATTATCATAACTGGTGTAATTCTTGTTGTAAATTAATAGCTCAAGGGACAAACATTGAGGTGATTAATATTAAAAACCTCTGAAGATAAATATCAAAAACATCCCTAAAAAAATCTAAATTTATGAATATAGGCATCATTGGCGGGGGTATAACTGGGCTAGTATTAGCCCAACGTCTTTCACATCAAGGACATACTGTCACTGTCTTCGATAGCAGCAAGCAGCTTGGTGGACTTACCACCTATCATGATTATGGGTTGTTTACCTGGGATCGCTTTTATCACGTTATCCTACCTTCTGATACTCACTTAATAAATTTTCTCAGAGATATTGGTCTTGGAGATAAACTGCGTTGGCATCGAAGTTTAACAGGTTTCTACGACGATCAAAAATTTTATTCTATTAGTAACAGTATAGAATTTCTGCGCTTTCCTCTGTTTGGACTTATAGGTAAAATCAGATTAGCTTTCACTCTGCTGTATGGTTCACGCCTTAATAATTGGCGGCGCTTAGAGAAGATTTTAGTTGAAGATTGGCTCTTGAAACTTGGTGGTAAAAGCACATACGAAAAGCTCTGGAAACCCTTGCTTCTATCCAAATTAGGAGAGAACTATAAGCGAATATCAGCAGTTTTTATCTGGGCTTATATCAAACGACTATTTTCAGCGCGGGATTCATCATTAAATAAAGAAGAACTTGGTTATGTCTCAGGTGGTTATAAAACTGTTTTTGACCATATAGAAAAATTAATTTACGCGGCTGGAGGTCATATCCACACAGGTGTTACGGTAGAATATATCGCACCTCATCCAGGGGGTGGAATGTGGGTAGAATCTCAGGGTAAAAAGGAACATTTTGATAAAGTCATTTTTACTGGCCCAGTTAATATTCTGCAACAGGTTGCTGCCAATGAACTGGTGAAAGTTTCAGACACTGGTGAAACAGTAGAATACCTGGGTGTAATCTGCATGGTACTGATTACTCGCAAGGCTCTAGTTCCTTTTTACGTGGTAAATATTGCCGATAGAAATGTTCCCTTTACTGGAGTCATCGGTATGAGCAACTTAGTTTCTTTACAAGAGACAGCAGGATATCACATGACATTCCTACCAAAATATATACTTTCCACTGACGCATTGTTAAAACAGCCAGATGATGAATTGCGTCAAGTATTTTTCCAGGGTATACGTTTGATGTTCCCGGAACTCAAAGCAGATGACATTGTAGCGGCACACATTAATCGAGCTATTAAAGTACAGCCACTACAAGTTTTAAATTATTCAAGCCTTGTTCCAAAGGTGAGTACTGAAAACGATGATTTTTTCGTTGTCAATACCTCACAGTTGGTCAATGATAGTGTTAACAATAACGCAGTTGTGCGACAAGTTGATGATTTTCTCAAAAAATCAACATTACTGAATTCTTGAAATTTGAGTAATGGTATGGTATTTTATTTTCAAAATCACATGAGGTTTTTATGAGTCTTTTTGTTCTTTTACCCGCATACAACGAGCAAGAATCAATTCGCCCGTTGTTCAAAAAGTTTCAGATATTGCAGCAAATCTCTAATATGGAGATCCGACTGATTCTTGTTGATGATGGCAGTAGTGATGCAACTGCTGAAACTGCTTTAGAAGAATCTCAATCATTGGGAATATTACTGAAATTAGTCCGACATCCCAAAAATGTTGGTTTAGGTCAAGCAATCAAAACAGGTTTCACAACTTTCTTAGAAGTTTCCAAAGAAGGTGATTTTTTAGCCGCGATGGATTGCGACAACACTCAACCACCAGAACTGTTAATAAAGATGTATGACACGATGATAGCTGGTAGCTATGATATTGCGATCGCATCTAGATATCGAAAAGGCTCTAAAGTCATAGGCTTATCAACATTTAGACAGATAATGAGTTACGGAGCCAGCTGGCTTTTTAGAATTGCAGCCCGTGTACCAGGTGTAAGAGACTATACTTGTGGTTACAGGCTGTATAACCGAACTTTCCTTAATAAACTGGATATGTATTATGGGGACAATTTATTCACTGAAAGTGGATTTGCTTGCATGATAGATTTACTGCTGAAAGCCAAAGTGCTCAAACCAAAAATCGTAGAAATTCCAATGGTTTTGAGATACGATCAAAAACCGACTGCTAGCAAAATGAAAATTATTAAAACTATTACTCGAACTCTAAAGCTCCTGTTTAAGAATCTATTATCTACAGGAGAAATTTCCAATTTAGGTCAGACTTTCAATGAGCAAGAAACAACAAGAATTCCATTGAAAATTGCAAATCGGAAATAAACCTGCATGTACCTCGCTTTCTTTATTATTTTTTTTGTAACCTTAAAGTCTTGAGGGGATATCTTTTCCCCTTAACCTTTTCCAGACAATAAGGGAATTTGTGAGTAATTATCCGAGAAGTATTGAATCAACCTCTATATATTACGATTAATTTTTAATATAAGTTCTGAGCCTCATTATTACTTTGTATACAGACACTCAGAGGTAGCGGGGTGGAATTCCCAGGTGAGGAAACCTCTACTGCCTTTCTACCGACTGTGGCTTTCACTGATTTGTTAGACTGAACACACCGGGATTTTTCAGTCAAATCTCTGAATTACGCCAGCAGACGAGGCTACCCATGCTTACAAGTACGCTACTTCTCTCGAATCAACTTCCCACCCTCCAATATTCCTCCACACCAGAGCGTTTCGATGAAACCTGGGAAGCCCCCCTGGCTACCCTCCTGGGACTAGGACGCGCCGCAGGTGCTGACTTCATCGAATTATTTTTAGAGCGTCGCAACTATATTAGTTCTCTTGCAGAAGATGACTCCATCACTAGTATTTCACCCAGTCTGTCTACAGGCGCGGGAGTCAGAGTATTTCGCGGCAAAGCTGACTGTTATGTCAGCACAAATGACCTTTCTTTTTCCGGTTTGAAAGCAGCCTTAGAAAAAGGTCTTTCCATCTTGGGATTGCAATTACCTACTCCTAAAGCTTTCATCCCAGAAATCAACCTGGAATTATTGAGAGATTACGCCACTAAAAGAGGCAAAGATGCCTGGCTACCAGTGTGTAGCTCCATCCGAGAAATGGGAGAAATCCTCCTTGATGGTACTGCCCACCTGAAGCAAAAAGCTAGCCACGTTCAATCGCGCCGTGCTAGCTATTTCCGGGATTGGCAAGAAGTTTTAATCGCCGCCAGTGATGGTACTTTTGCCCGTGACATTCGCCTCACCCAGTCAGTAGGATTTAACCTGTTGTGTGCTGATGGTGCTAATCGTACCTCAATTAGCGATCGCGCTGGTAACACTAGCGATGCCAACTTCTTGAGAACTTGGGATTCTCAACAAGCTGCTGAGAAAATAGCAGAATCTGCTGGAAAAATGCTCTACGCAGATTACGTGGAATCAGGTACTTACCCCATCATTATGGCCAATCACTTTGGCGGCGTAATCTTCCACGAAGCCTGCGGACACCTGCTAGAAACCACTCAAATTGAACGCAATACCACTCCCTTTGCTGACAAAAAAGGCGAAAAAATTGCCCACGAAAGTTTGACAGCCTGGGATGAAGGGCGCTCTGAAAATGCCTTCGGGACAATTGATATGGATGACGAAGGTATGCCTGCTCAAAGAACCCTATTAATTGAAAAAGGTGTTCTCAAAAACTTCTTAGCAGATAGAACAGGTTCTGCACGCACCGGTCAGCCAAGAACTGGAAGTGGACGCCGCCAAAATTATACCTTTGCCGCTGCTAGCCGGATGCGTAATACCTATATTGATTCTGGTGAATATAACATTGATGATTTATTTGCCTCTGTTGATAAAGGTATTTATTGTAAAAAGATGGGTGGTGGTAGCGTTGGTGCTACAGGTCAATTTAATTTTGGTGTTGATGAAGCTTATTTGATTGAAAATGGCAAAATTACCAAACCGCTAAAGGGAGCAATTCTGATTGGTGAAGCTAAGGAAATTATGAATAAAATTTCTATGTGTTCCCAAGATTTGGAAATTGCACCAGGTTTTTGTGGCTCTGTTAGTGGCAGTATTTACACCACAGTAGGACAGCCTCACATCAAGGTTGATTCTATTACTGTAGGTGGACGATAACCTCGTCAACTCGTTTAACTCGTTCCCAGGTTCCACCTGGAAACGCCTTCCTTGTGGTGCCACTATATTTTATATAAGAGGCAGAAGCCTTCTAGTATTACACTCCCGATGTTAACCAGGGAGCGAGAAAATCCAAAATCTAAAATTGACTATGCCGAATATCAATGAGATTGCAAATTCTGCCAAGGACAATGCTGAGAAGCTTGGTATTAATAAATTTGACATTTATGGCTCAACAGTAGATGACACTAGCGTACAAGTAGACCAAGGTGAGCCAAAACAAGTCAAAGCCTCAAATCGCTCTGGTGTTACTGTTCGTGTTTGGAATGAAAATAATACAATGGGTGTCACCAGCACCACAGATGTAGATCCCAAGGGCTTGGAATTAGCTTTAAAAACTGCCTACGAAGCCAGTTTCTTTGGTGTTAAGGAAAATGTCCCTGATTTTAGTCCAGAAGCAACTGTTCCTATCCCAAATAAACCTCAGGATAAGACACCTCAAGCACCTGTTGCTGAACTCATAGAAAGATTGTTGGTAGCTGAAAAAGAATTATTGGCAGCTCATCCAGCAATTAAAGGTGTGCCTTATAATGGGTTATCGCAAAGAGATATTGATAGATTTTATCTCAATAGCGACGGTGCAGTGAGAACTGAATCTCACTCCTTAGCATCAGTTTATCTTTACAGCAAAACTGAGGAAGAAGGAAAAAAGCCTCGCAGTGGAGGTGCTTTTAGAATCAACCAGAGTTTAAATAATCTAGATATCAATGGTTGCATCAAAGAAACCGCCGATAAAACTATCAGCCACTTGAACTATGAAAAAATCAAGACAGGTAAATATCGAGTTGTTTTCTCACCGGAAGCTTTCTTAAGTCTGTTGGGTGGTTTTTCCAACTTGTTCAATGCCCAAAGTATTTTGGATAATCAAAGTCTATCTACTCCTGATGATTTAGGTAAGCAGATAGCTTCTCCTCTGCTTTCGGTTTTTGATGATGCACTTCACCCAGCTAACGTAGGGGCAGAAACTTTTGATGGTGAAGGAACTCCTACTCGTCAGATTTCACTGATTGAAAATGGTGTTTTAACAAGCTTTCTCCACAGTGCAGGCACTGCTAAAAGGCTAAATACCCAGCCAACGGGTAATGCCAGTATTGGTGCAAAAGTCAGCGTTAGTCCCAATTTTTATCACGTTTTTACAACAGCGACTCCTGAAGAAGAGTTGAGCTTAGAAACGGCTGAAAATGTGATTTTTATTGATGATTTACAAGCTCTTCATGCAGGAGTTAAATCCTTGCAAGGTTCTTTTTCTTTGCCGTTTGATGGTTGGCTAGTTAATAAGGGTGTCAAAACGAGTATTGAGTCAGCAACAGTTGCTGGCGATTTCTTAGAACTCTTAAAGTCAATTATTTATGTAGAAAAAGAGGCTGAGTTAACGCCAGGGGGGGTTTGCCCGAAAATCTGGGTTAATGAACTGTCGATTACTGGTGAATAAAACTTACCAAGTGTAGAGTTAGGGGTTGAATGTGACTCTTAACTCATCACTTTGAAATCATACTCACCATTAGTATTCTCCACCTATACTAATGGCAGTATTAAATACATCAGCACCGCTTAAATCAATATTGGCCATAACTGCACCATTTACATCACTATTATATAAACGGGACTTACTCAAATTAACGTTGGTGAGATTGGCATTATTTAAGATAGTGTCGCTAACGAATGCTTTTGTGAGATTAGCAGACTTCAAATTAGCTCCAGTTAAATCGGCACCTTCCAAGTTAGCGCCTTCGAGATTAGCTCCTTTTAAATTTGCATTTCTCAGGTCAACACCTATTAGATGAGCGCCTTTGAGGTTTGCACCTGCTAAATTACATCCCAAACATGCTCTAGTTTCCAGCAAGCGCCGGACAGGGACGGAGTTTTCTGCTTTGACGGGAATGGGAGCAGCTAAAGATAGCGTGCTGAGTATGGCTGCTGCCGTCAAAAAAATTCGTTTCATATTTACCTCCGACATTTCTAGAAGTCATTAAATTCTTAACTTCTACGCTACCAGTGTGCCAAGATTACAAAATTATTTCCTCATGCGATCGGAGGAATACATAATTTCTATGAGACTATGTATTTTTCTGTGAGGTAGTCCGATCGGACTAAAATTAAAAGATCATTAGGATTAATTTTACGTTCGTAGTTAACATCAAATTGCCCTGATTGTTCTAATGCCTGCTTGGCTCTGGGTGTGAAAGGAATATCTAAAGGTGGATGTCAATTAAGCCTTGCCGCTACCTAACAAATACAGCAAGGCCATGCGAACAGCAACACCACTGGTAACTTGCGATTGAATGAGACTAAATTCTGGGTCATCCATCAATTCAGAACTAATTTCAACACCACGGTTGACTGGACCTGGATGCAAAATTTTGACGTTAGGTTGACAAAGTTGCAGGTTTGTGCGTGTAATACCAAATAGCTGATGATATTCTCGCAAACTTGGCAGCAAATGAGCCGTCATGCGTTCCTTTTGCAGGCGCAAAGTCATGACAAAATCGGCATTCTGCAAAGCTGGTTCTAACTGCCAATGTAGAAAAAGTTGTTGATTTGGGGAAGTGGAAAATGAGGGGGATGAAGAGATAACAAAATCCTGACTTCTAACTCCTGATTCCAAGATATACTCGGCAAATAACTTGGGTAAGAGGGTGGGTGGTGCTGCCAGATGCACTTCGGCACCACTGGCAATTAAACTCCAGATATTCGATCGCGCCACGCGAGAATGGAGAATATCCCCAACAATAGCAATCTTTTTACCCTTTAAAAGTTCCAGTCGGGGATGATCTGGGTCAATTAAAGTACAAATGGTAAATAAATCTAGCAAGGCTTGGGAAGGATGCTCATGTTGACCATCACCAGCATTGAGGACGCTAACTTTTACACCTAAACGATCCATTTCAGCCGCGATCGCATTTGGTACTCCTGCCTCTCGATGGCGGACTACCATAATATCAGTTCCCATGGCCAAATAGGTTTTTGCCGTGTCGAGAATTGTCTCTCCCTTAGTCATAGAGGAAGTGGCTGCGGCGAAGTTGAGTGTATCAGCACTTAAGCGTTTGGCAGCAATTTCAAAACTGCTGCGAGTCCGGGTAGAGGGTTCAAAAAATAAATTCGCCACCACCTGTCCCTGCAAGGTTGGCACTTTCTTCGTCCGCCGTGATAGCACCTCTTGAAAACTGGCAGCAGTTTGCAAAACTGTATCATATTCAGCGGTAGTGAAGTCAGCTAGGGAGAGAATGTGATGACGATTCCAGGTGGTAGTAGGCATAAATAGCAATCAGTTTCTTGCATAGAGAGCGATCGCGTCTCTACAGCTTTTTAATTTACATATGCAGAGGAAATGATATCACTTGTCTTATATCAAATTACCTACTTGTTCTCTCTAACATCAAGGATTTATATAGCGCTTGTCAATTGGATAAGGTATTAGATAAATCACTTAATTGTTACCCATCTCCCCCGAAAAAAATCGCTCTCCTGGCAATCCTACTGCTGTCTGTCCTCTAACTTTCGCTGCAATTACTAACCCTGTAGACCAGTTAATTTTTGAAAGCGTCAAATCGCTCCTGCATTCTAAGCTTGAAATGAACTGGCTAGCTTTTGAGGTCTTTCATCCGTCCATTAACTTGGTAAATGTAATACCTGCAAAGCAAAGGAAATCAGAGTAAGGAACGTTAAAAACCCAATAGTATCTAGCATTGTAGTCACCAACGGCCCGCTAACTAGGGCAGGGTCAAGCTTCAGTCGTCTCAAACCCATTGGCAGTAAAGTGCCGAGTGTAACAGCCACAATTGTATTAGTTGCCATTACCATTCCGGCAATTAAAGCCACCCATCGCTCTTGAGGTCGTGCCCAAATTAAGGAAAGCAGGATCATCGTTGTTGCTAAAACTAGGGCTGTGGCTAAACCAGCTAAAAGTTCTTTGCGGAGAATTTTTAAGGTATCTTTGGGTGTTACCTCACCTACTCCCAAGCTGCGGATTGTCACTGTTAATGATTGAATACCTACAGTGCCGCCAGTATTGGAAAAAATCGGCATGATTACTGCTAAAACCGGCACTGCGGCAATTACAGATTGAAAAGGCGCGATCGCACTGGCGGCACCAATATACAGTGCCATGATGCCCAATAGCCAAGGTAAGCGGTTACGGATGGTAAGTAAGGGAGAGGATAAAGCAGCTTCATCACCACTCACCCCCCCCAGTTTTTGAATATCTTCTGTGGCTTCCTCTTCCAAAATATCCATCACATCGTCAATGGTGACAATGCCGACTAATCGGTCTTCTCGGTCAACTACGGGGATAGCGATTAAGTCGTAGCGCTGCATGATTCGCGCCACTTCTTCTTGAGGAGTTTCAGTTCTAACTTTGATGACGCGATCGCTAGAAATATCCTTGATGAAAACATCGGGAAAGGTAAACAGTAACTGGCGCAGTGAAACTACTCTCACCAGTGTCCGGTTGTCATCTGTGACGTAGGCATAGTAAATCGACTCCTTGTCTTCGTCCTGACGGCGGATTTTACTTAGGGCTTCACCTACAGTCAATCCTTGCCGCAACCGGACATATTCGGTTGTCATCACCCGCCCAGCAGTGCCTTCTGGATAGCCGAGAATCGTTGCTGTTGCTTGCCTTTGTTCTGGACTGAGTTCTTGCAATAGTCGTTTGATTACGCCAGCAGGTAGTTCGTCAAACAATTCTGCCCGTTCATCAGGACTCATTGCTTCTACAAGATGCACTACCTGGACATCATGCAAAGAGTTAATTAGTTCCTGCTGCACCTCTGTTGGCAAATATTCAAATACATCAATTGCCTGACCTTTGTTGAGTAAACGGAATGCGATCGCACGTTCTTTTTCAGGCAATTGTGTAATGTATTCTCCCACATCCACAGGTTGTAACCGATTTAAATCCCATTTCAACTGGTTTAAATCGGTAGTATCAGTCAGCAAATCACGAATATCTTCTGTGAGCATAATATATATCTCCTAAGTCTCCCCCGCGCTGGGAGACTTCCTCGCCAGATCAGAGGAGGTTTATACTGCCATCTTGTGGACTATGGTCCATAAAATCTCAACAATTCAATATCGATATCTAATTCAAGGCATCGTTAGTGATCATCCTAACCTGGAATAGCCCTCTCCGGTAGATACTGAATACTAATATTCAGTATTTGTGATATTTGTCACTAATAAGTAATTTAATTGCCCTGAGTTTCAAGTAATTTTCATTAGGGCTTACGTAGTAACTTTCTAAAACTCTTATTTCTACCCTGCGGGTTCGCTCTTAGCATTCTCGCAGAGTAGCCGCTGCTGCGTCTATGTGTACTTTGCACCCTTCTCTACGAGACGCTGCGCGTAGCTTGCTTCTTTGCAGGAGTACGCGGTTCGTTTTTTCGTAAGTCCAGTTCGTGCAACTTCAAGTAGATTTTACAATAACCTCCCACTTTTTAAACATCGAAAAACTGTTTAAGCAGTTTCACTCAATAATTGCAGAATAAATTTGAGTGGGATTTCTACCCAATCAGAACGATTATTTAGTTCATCGCCTAGTGCGTCAATTGCTTCTTCTAAAAGATAGGCAAAAAGTAGCACATCTAATTCTTGTGTTGTCTTTGGCAGGAAAGATTCTTTATTAGTAGTTTCTAAATAAGAATTCAAAAAGCTAGTACTAACCCAGGTATACCAAAACTGTCCCCATTGTTCTATAAGGGGTAAATTTTCAGGCAGGATCATCCCAGATTCTTTTTGATAGTGGAGAGCTTCGTTAACTGCATAGTTGAAAGATAGTAACATTCCTGCTACATCTCGTAGAGGCGATCGCTTTATGCGTCGTTCGCTTAAACTGCGATCCGCTTTGCCTTCAAAATCAGCAATAATAAAGTCTTTTCCTGTGTAAAATACTTGCGATAAATGGTAGTTTCCATGATGACGAGTCCGCAATCCAGTAATTTTTTGCCCGACAACTACCTGAAAGCGTTCTAAGATTTTATTTTGACTATTTAGAACTTCTAATGCTAATGGTTGAGTATCGGTTGGCAAGTAATTTGCTCGTTCTTTTAACAACCGAAATACTTGTCCGGTTAAGTTCCGTGCATTTTGATATATCGAACGTTGATAAAGTGATGAAAAAGATTCTGGAGCAAAGTCTGAGCTATCTATATTTGTAGCCAGCGCTATATGGAATTCAGCTGTGGATTTACCCAATAGCTCAACACTTTGCAGGTAAGAAGTGATAGTTGCAATTGCTAATTCTGGAATTTCAATTCTCTGTAAATCTAATAATGAACCTGATGGCAGAGGCACTTCGGTAATAGTGGCGTGTTCTGTAGTCACTAAATCAAAGTACTTTTGCAAACTATCAAGAGTATAGTCCCAGCCACTACGGCTATCTGAAATAAACTCTTGTAATATGCCTATAGTTGTGGGTAGGACAGTTTTATTGCCTATTTTATTTGCACTACGGTATTCTAAAGCACCAGCTAGAAAAACTGAGTGTTGCAAGCGTTTTTTCTGGTATAGAAAACGCCGGATTTCTAAATCTGGCTGCAAACCCTCTTCGACTTTGCGGAAGAGTTTCAACAACAAGCGATCGCCATAAACTATATAAGTATTGGTTTCTTCTTCTTTATTTAGGACAATCGGCTCACGATTGGTTAACTGTTGGCGCAATTCGGAGAATGAATCAGTAGTAGTGCCAAATAATTCTCCGGTTATCCCTTTATAAGAGTGATGATTAGCAATCGCATCATCTAGCAGTGAGGTGAGAAAGTTCTTGTCTGCTAAAGCATCAAATAAAATTCCAACTTCTTGAGTATTGGCTTGAGGAGCATCTGTTTTGCCTTGCACCCCAAGCCGTGCAATCACAGCTTGCGGCATTTCTGCCAAAAGATATGTTGCTTGCTCACCTTCTGCATAGGCGAGAAACAACAGATAAGTTTCGTGGTTTCCTTGGATATAATCTACCTGCAACCAAACAATTTGAGCTATCTGTTGGTTATAGGGTAAAGAAATCGCTTCAATTATTTGTGTTGATTGTATCTGAGTTTTGCCGCCAAACCAGCTACAGCTATAGAGATAGTCCCGCAACGTTGATTCTATAATGCTTTTTGACTCTCGTTGCAAAATCACATTTTGCCATGAACCATTTACCAGCAAAGTTGCTAAATCTGCTTGGGGTTTAAGGGGTTGAGTTGAGCTAGGTTTGCGTTGTAAGGTGAACCAGTAAAACCCGTAAGGACTTAAGCTAAGGAAATAGGGCGATTCTGTAATCGGTGGAAACTCGGTGGAACCAAAAATTTCTACTGGTAGTAACCCATTGAAGCTTGATAAATCTAACGCCACCGTTTGCACATAATGAGATAAATTTGCTACTACCAATATTTGTTCTTCAGAGGCGATCCGGCTGAAGGCAAAAACTTTGCGATTATTAGACTGTAGCAATTCAAAACGCCCTTCACCCAATGCCGAAAACCGTTTGCGAGTCGCAATTAAACGTTTCATCCAATACCAGAGAGAATTGGTATTAGTCCGTTGTGCCTCGACGTTGAGGGCTTCGTAGTGATATTCTGAGTCAACGATGACAGGTAGATACAAGCGTTGCGGGTTGGTGCGACTAAAACCGGCGTTGCGGTCAGAACTCCACTGCATAGGTGTACGAACACCATTGCGATCGCCTAGATAAACGTTATCTCCCATGCCAATTTCATCACCGTAGTAAAGTACGGGGGTTCCTGGCAAAGATAACAGTAAACTATTAAGTAACTCAATTTGGCGGCGATCATTGCCCAAAAGCGGCGCTAATCTACGGCGGATGCCTAAATTTACCCGCATCATTGGGTCTTGGGCATAGGCCCCATACATAAAATCGCGGTCTTCATCTGTCACCATTTCTAGAGTCAGTTCGTCATGGTTACGGAGGAACAATGCCCACTGACAGTTATCAGGAATGGATGGAGTTTGCTGGAGAATATCTACAATCGGGAAATTATCTTCCATCCGCACTGCCATAAACAAGCGCGGCATTAGGGGAAAATGAAAGTTCATGTGACACTCATCCCCCTCACCAAAATATTGAGCTGCATCTTCAGGCCATTGGTTCGCCTCAGCTAGTAACATCCGGTTAGGAAATTTCGCGTCGATGTGCGATCGCAACTCCTTCAAATACGCATGGGTTTCGGGTAAGTTTTCGGAGTTCGTTCCTTCCCGTTCGTATAGATAAGGTACAGCATCCATACGTAGTCCATCTACACCCATCTCCAACCAAAAATCTAGAACATCAAATACTGCCTGGCGCACCAAGGGATTGTCATAATTCAAATCAGGCTGATGGGAATAGAAACGATGCCAGCAATAAGCTTTGGCAACTGAATCCCAAGCCCAGTTAGATGTCTCAAAATCTTGGAAGATAATTCGCGATTCTTGGTATTTTTCAGGAGTATCACTCCAAACATAAAAGTCTCGCTCCTGACTTCCTTTTGGGGCGCGACGTGCTCTTTGAAACCAAGGATGTTGGTCAGAGGTATGGTTAATAATTAACTCGATAATTACACGAATACCGCGCTGATGAGCAGCGCTCAAAAACGCTTTAAAGTCTTCTAACGTGCCATAGATAGGATTGACACTAGTGTAATCGGCAATATCGTAACCATCATCCCTGAGTGGTGAAGGGAAAAAAGGTAACAACCAAATGGCAGTAATACCTAAATCTTGTAAATAGTCTAGTTTTTCTGTCAGCCCTGCAAAATCACCAATACCATCACCATTACTGTCGGCAAATGTGCGAACACCTAGTTCGTAGATAATTGCATTTTTAAACCATAATGGGTCATCTTTCAAGCTGGAGTTTGGCATTATTTTAAAAAGATATGCGAGCAGCATATCTAATAGAAGTATATTTTTACTTGATACAATCGCTGAGATTATCAGCTTATTTATCTTACACGAGTAAGGCTTTACGCTGCGCTATCGCTACGAAGACAGCCAGTTCCTTGATGCCGGGGAACCCGTCCGCCGGACTGGCTCACCGCTAAGAGCGTCTACGCACCGATATCCTTGATTTTTAGCCGATGGTAGCATTAAATAAAGTTTATTTGGATTTTTGATCCTTCTTTAGAATTTTAAAATAATATAAGTATAAAATATTACATATATAAAAGAGGATTTGAACAAATATCGTATTTTAGTTTGGGATCGCTAAAATTCAGTACCCATAAGCGTATTAACAGGAGATAATAAAAAACTCACACACCCTTGCTGTTGTCCCATCAACCATTACAGAACTTATTCTGGCTTGGTTTAGATAATTCACCTCGCAGCCATAGGGTCAAATTTTGCAAGTAGTTCTGAACCAAATCATGAAAACATCTACCAAATTGCTAGTTCGCCTGGAATATTACTACCAGCAAATCAAAACGATCATTCTAACTCGGCAGAATCCGATTACTGGTTTACTACCTGCGAGTACAGCGATTACAGCCCACGGTGATTATACTGATGCCTGGGTGCGAGACAACGTTTACAGTATTTTGGCAGTTTGGGGTTTAGGACTTGCATACCGCAAAATTGACGAAGATCAAGGACGCACCTATGAACTAGAACACAGTGTGATCAAACTGATGCGCGGGTTGCTTTTTGCGATGATGCGACAGGCTCATAAAGTAGAGACATTTAAACATACTCAGTCGCTACTGGATGGACTGCACGCCAAATACAATACCGCGACTGGCGACATTGTTGTTGGTGATGACCAATGGGGACATTTGCAACTTGATGCCACATCTATATTTTTACTGATATTGGCGCAAATGACCGCTGCCGGATTGCAAATAATTTATACGATTGATGAAGTGAATTTCGTCCAAAATTTGGTTTACTACATTGGACGAGCTTACCGCACACCAGATTATGGCATTTGGGAACGTGGTAATAAAATTAATCGTGGTAATGCTGAGTTAAATGCCAGTTCTGTAGGTATGGCAAAAGCTGCTTTAGAAGCTATCAATGGACTGGATTTGTTTGGTGTGCGTGGTAGTCAAGCATCGGTGATTCATGTGCTACCAGATGAAATCGCCCGCGCTCGGATTACTTTAGAATCCCTATTACCGAGGGAATCTGGTTCCAAAGAAATTGATGCAGCGCTGTTAAGTATTATTAGTTATCCTGCCTTTGCAGTGGAAGACTCGCAGTTACGCGATCGCACTTTAAACGATATTATCAATAAGCTCGCTGGTAAATACGGCTGCAAACGTTTTCTGCGCGATGGACACCAAACCGTTTTAGAAGACAATCACCGCTTACATTACGAACCGTGGGAACTGAAACAATTTGAGCATATTGAATGCGAATGGCCATTATTTTTCACTTATTTAGTTCTAGATGGATTATTTTGCAGCAAGCCAGAACAAGTTCAAAAATACCAAGAGCTTTTAGAATCATTACTTATAGAACAAAATGGTTTACGTTTATTGCCAGAACTTTATTATGTCCCAGCCGAAAGTATAGAAGCAGAAAAGTTAGCACCCCAAACGCAATCACGTTTGCCCAATGAAAATATTCCCTTAGTGTGGGCACAGAGTTTATATCTTCTCAGTCAAATGTTGAGTGAAGGTTTACTTGCAGTTGGTGATATCGACCCTTTGGGAAGACATTTGTGTGTGGGAAAACAGCGCGAGGCATTGGTACAAATTGCTTTGTTAGCAGAAGATGAAGATTTACAAACAAAACTAGAAGTTTACGGAATCGAAGCACAAACACCTACCCAAGTAGAACCGATTCAGGTGAGAAAAGCTGGAGAATTTTCCGCTATTTATACCCAAATTGGACGTAATGAAAAACTTGGTTTAACTGGGCGGCCAGTGCGGCGGCTGCGGAGTTTGACAACATCTAGAATCTTTCGGATTCGCGGTGAAACAATTGTATTTTTACCTTCATTTTCAGACTCTCAACAGTTTTACTTAACCCTTGATTATCATTTTTTACTGGATCAAATTAGAAGCGAACTAGCTTACATTCAAAAATATTGGAGCGATTTAGGACGTCCGACTCTAACTTTAATGTTGACGCACACCATGTTAGAAATCGGTTCTGAGGCATTATTAGAACTGATGCAAGAACTGAAAGATGGTATTTGTAACGGTGTGCGGGTGAAATTAGGGCGGCTAAATCAGCTAATGCTGACAGCTGGAATCCAAAGAATTGATTTTCTCCCAAATGCAGAATTCTCGCGATCGCCAGTGAAAAATGCGGGACTACGTTGCTATTATCTAGCTGATCATCCTGAGAAAAACTGGCGCTTAGGACATACCCAAGAATTTCAAATGGAGTGTGAAACAAACTTAGGATTATTACTTTCTTATTTGCGCTCATCAGAGAATATCTACGAGCAAATTGAGTTATTGCAAACTTTAATTCGCTTGCAGGGAATGGAATTTGATACGGGGTATGGTGGCCTAGGATATCCTGTAACTGTAGCCGATTTACTCGATGAAGTTTACACCAAAGCTGGAGATTTAAGTATTTGGACAGTGGTACGCCGGGCTGCGGGGTTGCGACAAATGGTTGATATCAGCCTATCAGATGCAGTAACGAGTATTTTGGTACGGGGTAAGCAAATTGCTGTGGGTAAAGCTTACAGTGAGGCGTCTTTGATTACCGTACCCATGTCTCATGATGAAATTGCTGAAAAAATTAATCATTTTTGTCGTGAAGATATACGCGATCGCGTCCTTACTCAAGAGATTTTAATCTATCTTGGTATCTTAATTCGCTCAGAACCAGAACTATTCCAGGGACTACTAACGCTGAGAGTCGGCTATCTCATCTTATTGATAACCAGCGAACTAGCGCGAGAATTGCATGTTACCCAAGATGAAGCATACGATTACTTAATGCAACTTTCACCCTTTGAAGTAAAAATGCGCTTGCGTCAGGTATTAACTGGATATAGTGGTATGAGTAACCTGTTGCGCCAGCAAGAATCACTCCACGTAAAACAAAAAGAAAGTGATATTGCTTGGGTAGTGTTACCAGCAATCGCCGAAGAAATACAAGTCCCACCAGGCGGTTGGCGGCGGTTTCGTCAAGCCGAGGGTGCGACGGGGCGCGTACCAAAAGAGTTTTTTAAGCAGGTTTGGCTATTAATGCGACATTGCAAAGGGCTAGTAATTGGGGATAAACTAGAGCGCCGCAATCGTTTAGATAGTGAGATAATGCTGTCGGAAATGACAGCAGGGGAAAGAAATTTTGCTCTGTTAGTTGAGCATCTGTTAAATAAAATCGAAGCTTCAGAATATCGTCAAGTTAATATTGAAGCATTAGTAGAATTAGGAGCGATCGCAGCTAATAATCCCAAGTTGCAAATCGAAGAATATATCGTGTTGGATGTGTTAATTGGTCATGCAGTGCGATTGGCATGGCTAGAAAATCATAGTCAACGCAGCGATCGGTATGATGAGGATAAAGCGAGTGCGTGGCAATCGTTTTACAACACCTCTCCTAGAGATTGTGCTAGTTATATTTTGAAGGCATTTAGGTTCTTGACGGAATTTGTGAAAGATTTTTAAACGCAGAGGAACGCAAAGGAAAGCGCAGAGGAACGCAGAGGATGAGAGAGAATGAGTTGAGTGGGGTGATTATTGGTTGTGTGATGAGGGTGCATACTGCTTTGGGGCCTGGTTTATTGGAGTCAGCTTATGAGGTGTGCTTGGATTATGAGTTGAAGGAAGCCGGATTGAATGTTGGTAAGCAAATTCCATTGCCTTTGGTTTACCAAAATGTGCAATTGGAATGCGTTTATCGACTAGATTTGATAGTCGAAAAAAAAGTAATTGTAGAGATTAAATCTATAGAATCCTTCAACCCGATTCACTCCGTTCAACTCCTAACCTATCTTAAACTAGCAAACTGCAAACTAGGTCTTCTCCTCAACTTTAACGTCCTCCACCTCAAAGAAGGTATCAAACGCGTAGCCAACAACCTCTAACTCTTATTCTGCGTTCCTCTGCGTTTCCCTCCGCGTCCCTTTGCGTTAAAAAAATATCCCCCACCTCAAATTTTAAAAGTAGGGGTTTTATTAAATTTACTTAACAGAAACAGCATCAACATCAATCGTACTTGCAGTAGAGGTAGAAGCCTCAGTGGTATTAGGTGCTTCAGTGCCTACATCACCCTTACGAGCTTTCCAGCCCTCAATTACTAGCCCAGACACCTCAGAAACCAGCAAAGTTAAAAGGAAAACATCATCAATCTGCCCGACAACGGGTATAAAATCTGGAAGAATATCAATTGGACTGGCCAAATAGATTAGTGTTCCTAAAATTGCCCACCAACGGTATTTAGGGTTACGAAGCAAATCGCCATACCAGGTGTAAAGTGATTGGATTGAAAATTTCATATTTTGAACCTCCAGTTATTTTCAATTTTGGCAAATTATGCTAAAAATTCCTGGTGGGAATAACCGCCCTAGTTAGTCTGGAAGACGCTACTCGTAATCTGTCACCAAATACCTAGTGTGTGACTCTGCATGTCTAATACCACAGGATCTGCTCGTTACGATCACAAAACCGTCACGATTGATGATTGGGGTGTCAAGCCTCTAAAAAATGTCTCTACTTATCCAACAAATAATCAGGGCGATCGCAATATTACTACTATTTATGATTAGGACAATTTTAAGGAAACTTGGTATACCGAAACCGTAAAAGCGGGTAAACCTATCTGGTTACGGATTTTCACCTGGAATTATCCCAATCATCCATACATTGTTGCTTCAGCAGATCGTCCCATTTATGATGTGCAGAATCGATTCCTGGGGATGGTTGCAGCTGATATCCATTTATCACCGAAAAATATGGTGGTAAACTGGAATGTTTTTCTACTTTTGGTGAAGGAAGTGAGTTGATCATTCAATTGCCTTACCCAACAGCAAGTTTGTCCAGCAATCTGAGTCAAATACATCATGCTTTCACTGTCTTTTTAGGTTTTCGAGAAATTTATATTTTGGAAGTCCCTCATTTTGCATTAATCTCTAGAATTAAAATGCTTTAGCACATTTGCTCTAGTCGTAGAGGGAGGAAATTTAAACAGTGGATATTTTAGATTTGTTTTATAAGGGCGGGCCAGCGATGTGGCCTTTGCTAGTTCTGTCGATTCTGTCTCTGAGTGTGATTTTCGAGCGTTTGTGGTTCTGGTTGCGAATTTTGACTCAGGAAAAGCAAATAGTCAATCGCATCCTGGATGCTGCCCAGGATAATTGGCAAGTAGCTGCGGACATTGCAAGACTTGCAAGCCATCAGCCTGTCGGGCGTTTTCTCTACGCCCCCTTACGTTTTTCAAAAACTGATGCCGAAACCTTTCGACTAGCACTGGAGGCTACAGCAGAAGATGAATTGGCTGGAATGCGGCGAGGTGAAAAACTTTTAGAAGCCGTAATTGCCCTAGCGCCATTACTGGGATTGTTGGGCACGGTTTTGGGTTTAATCCGCGCTTTACGAGCAATTCGGATTGGCGATTTGGGAACTGAATCTACAGCTGGAGTGACTACTGGTATTGGTGAATCCTTGATTGCTACTGCAACGGGGTTAATAGTTGCCATTATTAGTTTGATATTTTACCGCCTATTTCAAAGTTTTGTAGTCAACCAAGTCAAAGTTTTTCGGAAGGCAGGGAATGAGATGGAATTGCTCTATCGCCAGTCTCCGCCTGATTTTAGTAATAGTACATCAGCAATTGTGCCGGAAAATTTTACTCCACCCCGCAAGCCAGGAAAGACTAAGGTTTCTGAACCTCCTGAACCGCCGAATGTATCTAATTAGTCAAGAATTCAACCCCAAAACCAGGCGTTTAAATTGAGAAAATGAAAGTTAATCTACATACTCCAATTGAAGAAGTCCAAATTCAAATCATCCCTTTAATTGATGTCGTTTTTTGTATTCTGACGTTTTTTCTATTAGCGGCTTTACAATTTACACGGCAACAGGCAATAAATGTTGATTTGCCCAAAGCCAGCGCCAGTTCAGTATCTGGAATAACATCACAGAATGGAAGTCTGATTGTAACTATCGATGCTGTTGGCAATACTTACATAGAAAAACAGCTTGTCAAACGGGAGGATTTGGGAGCGAGGTTAAAACAGTATCTCCAAGCAAACCCTAGTGCTGTTGTGGTGCTGAATGCTTCGCGGACAGCAACTTACAATGATGTGATTGAAACATTGGATTTGCTGCGGCAAGTAGGGGGCGATCGCGTTTCTTTGGGAATTATTCCTGGCCCATCTCAACCACCCACAAACTTACTCAACCAGCCTAATATCCCTTCTTTCCCAATTAATCCTGGTGCTGCACCAGTTCCAGGCATCAATCCCCAAGGGAATCTTAACCCTAAATTTCCCTTAGCACCCAATTCCGTACCCTTTCCTAGTGTAAGTCAACCTCCAACTGGACAAGGCATCAGTCCTATCAATCCTGGTATTTCCAACCCACCAGCATCTCAAGCGCCTGTAGCACCTAGAAAAACCCAACCTCCTCTTAAAAGATGACATAGGGCAAGGGTGAGCATACAACTCTTAAAGAGGCTGGCGCTTAGGGCGTAGCTATGCCGCAGGTACGACTACGCTCAGTAATCAGGGGAGCAGGGGAGAGTTAGAATTTCTCTTATCTTTCCACTCCCCTTCAAGCTCTTTCCCAAACCTAAAGATATCTAAAATAAAATTCTGTTAGAGAAAATTTTCCTGCTAATTTATAGATAATTGGTTAAGCTTTAAAGATTTCTCCACCGATAAACTAAAGTAATTTATCACCAATTGCCATTCACGTTTCAGGGATTGTGGCATGAATATTATGACGCTTTTAATTGTTTGGATAGTAACAGCTATCAGCTTGTTGATAATTAGCAAATTGCCTTTAGGAGTCGAAATCGACACTCTAGGTAAAGCCTTCCTTTCTGCCGCAGTGCTTGGTATCGTAACAGCAATAATCAGACCGATTTTAAGTATCGTTTTTGCAGTCCCAAATTTACTCACATTGGACTTGTTATCCAGCATTTTCACATTTATGATTGCCGTAGTTTGCTTTAGTATTGCTGCTTTGTTAGTAGAAGGCTTTCGCTTGCGTTACGGGATTTGGAGTGCTGTTATTGGGGCATTTATGCTGACTATAATTAACAGCTTAATATACAAATTATTGGGCGTCTAAAGTTAAGAATTAGGAGTTACTAAGAACTCCTAACTCTTAACTATTCGTTAGAACTTGGGGGAGCAACTGGGGTAGTTGATTGTTGTTTACGTTGCTCGCGTTTTTTGCGATCGGCTGAGAGCATATCTGCCATCACCACCAGTGCTTGCGCCATCTTGTCTAGATTAGAACGGTATAGCTCCAAATCTTTGTTGAGTTTTTCATCAGACAGGTGCAAGCCAGCAGCGATCGCTTTCAGCGCCTCCGTGAGTTGCTTTTCATCTTTGACCAATTCGGGATCTGACTGTTCCAATAACGAAAATACACCAATTGCGAACAAACGGTTGTATTTAAAGTTAGGGTTATTGGCGATCGCTTGCAGTTGTGCTTGCAAGTCAGCATCTCGATCTAAGAAAGTAGTTTGGCCCAACCACGCGATTAAATCTTTAACTGGCAAACCTTTAGCTACAGCTTGCAATCTTGCGGCATCCCGTTGATAGTGTTGCGGATCTTGCTCTATAGCCCGACATAGGGCGTTAAAAATTGATTCTTGATCCCGTTCTGGTAGATAGCCTTGCATGAAGCGGTCAAAGGTAGTGACGACGCCCAAGGCATAAATTGGATTGTAGCTAAAATCGATATTTACTGACAGCAGATGCATTTCCACCATCAATTCTTCAACTACCCGACGATAAATAGTGTTGATCGGACGGGTGTGAAGATTGTAAAAAGTTCGTTTTGTATCAGAGACAGTACGGACGTTATTCACAAAGAAGATGTTAAGGGCGACGTATTCTTATTTTCTCGCTTAAAGGCTACTTTGCCAAGTTTAGCTTTTTGTTGGTGACGGTTTCATTTACAATATAAATAAATCAGAAGTATTTTCTCAGCTAGTAGCCACAGGGGATAAGACCCTTTCCTCTAAAAAACTAGCCAAAAATTATCATCTTTAATGATTCGTTTTTCACATTTATGAATTTCTCGCCACAGTTAATTGCTTTAGGTGAGTACCTAGCTGGTGAATTTGATAATCGGGAACAAGCTATAGGAGAACCAGTTTGGTATGTCCACTTGCGCCTGTGGCAAAGACCAGTTAATTTGTTCACAGAAGATAGTATCACCCTATTTGCCGAACAGGCTAACGTTATTAACCTAGATAAACCTTACCGCCAGCGAATTATGCGGTTACGTCAGAAAAGCAACTCTGACACATCTCTGGAAGTGCAATACTATATGCCTCAAGATCCAGGTGCTTTAATCGGCGCAGGTCATAACCCAGCTTTACTAAACACACTGACACCCGAACAATTAGATTTACTACCAGGTTGTATCCTAACAGTTAATCAAGAAACATTAGCCCGCGATCGCTATAAGTTTACCGCCACCCCACTACCAGAAACTCGTTGCAGCTTTACTTATCTTGGCAATAGAGTGGATGTTTCCTTGGGATTTGAAGCCACAGCAGCAGAATTTTACAGCTACGACAAAGGAATTGATCCAGCAACTGGAAAAGCAACTTGGGGAGCGATTATGGGCCCTTATCGCTACACCAAGCGAAATCAGTATTTCATAAGATAAAGTTATGAGTCATGAGTTATGAATTAACTCCTAACTCTTTTTTAGCTAGCGATGCTACGAGGTACACCTTCTAAAGCTTCCTCTTCTGTTTCAAAGATTTCAAAGACAGTATCCATCATCGTCACTTCAAACACGAGTTTAGCTTCTGGATGTACATTGCAGATGCGGAAACTGCCCTTGATTTTATCAGCATCACGCATACCAGCTACCAAAGACGTAAGACCAGAACTATCAATAAAATTTACCTGAGCCAGATTTACAACTACATGGCGACTGAGTTTGGAAATACATTCCTGTAACTTCAGGCGAAATTGCCAAGCAGTGGTGATATCTAGGCGACCTGCTGGCGTCAGGACAATAACGGTGTTTCCGTCTTGGGTTGTATAACTTTTTTGGTCTATCTGAATCACTAAAGCCCTCCCCGTGGCATTGCTCTTAAAATTAACTACTTAGAAAATTTTCTAATGCTGTCACTAGAGATTAACAAGCTATAGCTAAAATTGTCACCTGTTTTCTGCTAAGTGCTTACCTTTGGTAGTTTAACTCACCAAAACAGTGCTGAGTAGCAATTTCAAATGAGGGAGTGGGGAGTGGAGGAGATGAGGAGGATATGGGAGATAGGGAAAAACTCCTAACTCCTAACTCCTAACTCAACTATTGTTTCGGTGTCCAGTTACTCCAATCTTGAGGCTTAAGGAAGGTTTCATACAACTCGGCTTCGGGCGTATTGGGTTCCGGTTTATAGCCGTATTCCCAGCGCACTAAAGGTGGTAGGGACATGAGAATTGATTCGGTGCGTCCGTTGGTTTGCAGACCAAAAATAGTGCCTCGGTCATAAACCAAGTTAAATTCTACATACCGTCCCCGGCGGTAGAGTTGAAAATTCCGTTGGCGATCGCCATACTCTATCCCATGTCGCCGTTCTACAATTGGTACGTAAGCTGGTAAAAATGCTCTGCCGCAGTCTTGCACAAAGGCAAACAAATCTTCCCAACTGCGGGTTGCTGGTGTTCCCACCTGGTCGCTATAAATAGCCGCTTCCCCATTCGGATTTGGCCCGCGATATAAAGCACCCTGACCATCTTGGTAATCAAAAAACAGACCACCTACACCCCGTGTCTCATCACGATGCTTCAGGTAGAAATATTCATCACACCACTGCTTAAATACCGGGTAATAGTCTGGGTGGTTTTGGTCACAAGTCTGTTTTAATGTTTTGTGTAAATGTGCCGCATCTTCAGCAAAGGGGTAATAAGGCGTCAAGTCAATACCACCACCAAACCACCATACTGGCCCCGCTTCAAAGTAGCGATAATTTAGATGAACTGTGGGTACATAAGGATTGCGAGGATGTAATACCAGTGAAGTGCCCGTGGCATAAAAGCTATGCCCTGCTGCTTCCGGGCGTTGGGTTAAAATTGAGGCTGGCAAATGGGAACCCGAAACTTCAGAAAAATTTACACCTGCTTGTTCAAATATTGCACCTTCGCGCAGCACACGCGATCGCCCTCCACCTCCTTCTGGGCGTTCCCAGCTATCTTCGAGAAACTCGCCCACACCATCTAATTTTGTTAACGCTTGCGTGATTTCGTCTTGCAGCTGTTTCATAAACTGACTGACCCTAGTCTGAGCGTCAGTTGCTGGCAAAGACTTCGATGATGCTGCTACAGTTTGTATTTGCGAGTTGGTCAACATAGATTCCCGAACCTAAATTACAATTTTCAGAAAGCCACAAATTTCTTATCTTCAAATTTGGGGAAAACGGCGCCAACAATCAAGCTGTATTTACCCAACCCGCTTTTTTATTACTGGTTAAGCATTTATTCGATTGATGGGCATCACTAGAGTTATTTTCCCTCAAATGCGTATAGGCTTATATATTGACTGAGTTTTTTTTGTTAATTTTAACTATTTCGCGCCCTCGTCCCCCACGCTCATTTGGTACTCCAAATCAGTGGCGGAATATAAAGCGGTTATAAACGTAGCAAGATCCCGCAGGGTTAACGTTCTTGTTACAAACTGAGCGTAGTTGCCTACAATACCAGAGTTACCAGAAAGTGTCTAGGAAGGAGGAGGATTAAAAAAATGCAAGGTTGGTTATCCAAATTCATCCACCGCAAACGTCGGCGGTTTTGCGCTTCTCTGGTGCGGACGTATCGAGAGATTAGTTCGGCTTCTGTAGATGAACTGTGGCAAAAAGTGGCTGACTTAACAGATGTTTCCTGGCATCCATTACTTAAGAGTACTAACGTGCCCTACGGATTAGTACCCAAACCAGGATTAATTTTTCATGCTGTAACACGTTTTTGGCCGATTCCCATCCGAATTTTTGTGGAGCGCGTCAATCATAGAGAGATGCTGAGTATCAGAGTGCTGGCGATTCCTGGGATAGAGGAACGGGTGACTTATCAAGTAGAGTCAACGGTTTGTGGTACTTGTCTGTCTTATTCTGTAACGCTACGCGGTTGGTTATCGCCTCTGATTTGGTCTTTATCCCGTCCTTATGCAGACCGCGTAGCACGGTCTTTGGTAGAGGCGGTAGAAAAGACGGCATTATCAACGGTATCTGGTAAGAAAAAATCCCTTAATGACAGTTGTTTTGATTTTTAGCTGATGGGGACTGGAGATTTTTAAGAGGCACAAGGGCAGTTATTGTAGGTGAAAGAAGGAAAATACTCCCCCCTGCTCCCCTGCTTCTTTTCCCATGCCCAAAAACTAATCCCTAAAGAAAGTTAAGATTCTATTAGGTAATAATGCAATTTACTAAGTTTTGTTACGGCAGGAACAGTAAAAACACTAAGCTGACCTTACTTAAAAAAGCATCCAGTTAATAACTAAGATGTTCGCCACGAGTATATTTTTTCATTTTCAATTTTGAATTTTTATGTACGACGTCCTCGACTCCCGCTCTGTGTTAGAAGTGTTGCGACCAGTAGAAGACCCAGAACTCCGCAAAAGTCTGGTAGAACTGAATATGATTCGCAACGTGAAAATTGACGATGGTAAGGTTAGCTTCACTTTGGTGTTGACCACTCCTGCCTGTCCTTTACGTGAATTTATCGTTGAAGACTGTCAGAAAGCTGTCAAAAAGCTCCCAGGCGTTACAGATGTAAGCATAGAAGTGACGGCAGAAACACCGCAACAAAAAAGTTTGCCTGACCGCACTGGTATTTCTGGGGTCAAAAATATCATTGCTGTTTCCAGTGGCAAAGGTGGCGTTGGTAAAAGTACAGTGGCGGTGAATGTAGCAGTAGCTTTAGCTCAAACTGGGGCGAAAGTCGGCTTGCTAGATGCTGATATTTACGGCCCCAATGACCCTACCATGCTAGGTTTAGCTGATGCCCAAATTACTGTCCGCTCAACCGAAACAGGTGACATCCTAGAACCTGCTTTTAATCACGGCGTCAAATTAGTTTCAATGGGCTTTTTGATTGACCGAGATCAACCAGTAATTTGGCGTGGACCTATGCTCAATGGTGTAATTCGCCAGTTTCTCTATCAAGTGCAATGGGGAGAACTGGACTATTTGATTGTAGATATGCCACCGGGAACCGGAGATGCTCAGTTAACTTTAACCCAAGCAGTGCCGATGGCAGGGGCGGTAATTGTCACCACGCCGCAAACTGTAGCCTTGTTAGATTCTCGCAAGGGATTGCGGATGTTCCAACAGATGAATGTCCCGGTATTGGGGATCGTGGAAAATATGAGCTATTTCATCCCCCCCGATCAACCGGATAAGCAGTATGATATCTTCGGTTCCGGTGGTGGTTCCAAAACAGCCGCCGAATTGGGAGTGCCACTGTTGGGGTGCGTGCCGCTAGAGATATCCACACGAGTTGGCGGTGATAGTGGTGTGCCGATAGTCGTTGGTGAGCCAGATTCAGCTTCAGCAAAAGCATTAACAGCGATCGCTCTTACTATTGCTGGTAAAGTATCAGTTGCTGCTTTGACATAATTAATTTTAATTTCTATCTACTTTTTGGGCTATAGCTTGGGAATACTAGGGATTGGGTATGGGGCATGGGGTATGGGGACAAGGAAGAATAAGTAGAGAAGTTTGAGGTAAAACTTCCTTAAATCAGAACTTTAGAGGAACAACGAGAATAAGCAATGCCTAATACTTCGACTTCGCTCACTAGAAGTGCCCAATGCCCAATATTTAAAAAAGTCTAAACTGGCACAATGTTATTAAAACGATTGGTCCCCAAAATTCGCTGGAAGTCTTGGGTTAAGCCCTGGCAAGATGTAGATTGGCTATTATTTGGTTTGCCAATTGCTGTCAGTATCTTTGGTGGCATCATGATCCTCAGCACGGAACTGAAGCAGCCAGTAACTGACTGGTGGTGGCACTGGCTGGTAGCGGGTATCGGTGCGCTTATAGCTTTATTTTTATCTCGCACGCGTTACGAACTCTTGATGCAGTGGCACTGGGTAACATACGCACTAACAAACTTTAGCTTAATCGCCGTGATGATCGCTGGCACTAGCGCTAAAGGGGCGCAGCGGTGGATTAGTATCGCTGGTTTTAACGTGCAACCCTCAGAATTTGCCAAAGTCGGCATGATCATCACCTTAGCAGCTTTGTTACACAGGCGCACTGCTTCTAGCCTGGAAAGTGTTTTCCGGGTTCTGGCAATCACCGCTATACCTTGGGGATTAGTATTTTTACAGCCAGATTTAGCAACATCAATGGTATTTGGTGCGATCGTTTTAGGAATGCTTTACTGGGCAAATGCTAATCCAGGCTGGTTAATTCTGATGATTTCTCCAGTGGTTGCCGCCATTTTGCTGAGTATATCTTGGCCTTTATCAGAGCCAATAGTTTTATTCAAAGAACTATCTTTTGGCCCATTAGGGCTAGTTTGGTCAGTTGTCATGGCTATTGTAGGCTGGCAAACTCTTCCCTGGCGTCGATTTGGTTTCGGTGCTATCAATGCATGGAGTCTCAATATATTAGGTGGCGAATTAGGAATTTTCGCCTGGAACCATATTTTGAAACTGTATCAAAAAGAGCGGCTAACTGTATTCATGGACCCCGATCATGATCCACTAGGTGCTGGGTATCACTTAATCCAATCTCGGATTGCTATTGGTGCTGGTGAAATTTGGGGATGGGGTCTGTTCAAGGGGCCAATGACACAGCTGAATTTTGTACCTGAACAGCATACAGATTTTATTTTCTCAGCAGTGGGGGAAGAATTCGGTTTTGTTGGTTGTTTGGTAGTGCTGTTTGCCTTCTGCTTAATTTGCTTCCGTCTACTGCATATTGCCCAAACCGCCAAAGATAACTTTGGTTCCTTGTTAGCTATTGGCGTTTTGTCCATGATTGTGTTTCAGGTGATTGTGAATGTTGGCATGACTGTAGGTTTAGCGCCTGTGGCAGGAATTCCGCTACCTTGGATGAGTTATGGGCGTTCTGCTATGCTGACTAACTTCATTTCCTTGGGAATAGTAGAATCGGTAGCAAATTTTCGTCAAAGACAGAAGTATTATTCATGATTGACACTAGTAAACTCAACGAGGTTGTCACCAACCCCGTTGGTCTTCAAAACCGTGCTTAATAGTTTCCCATTACACGGCTCCTCAATGAATCGGCACGT
>NZ_JBALDF010000047.1:0-178664 GCF_036917275.1 Nostoc sp. | reverse complement strand
AAACTGCGATCGCGCCAAAAGTTAGCACCACATCACCTGAAATTGGTAAAACTGCGATCGCGCCAAAAGTTAGCACCACATCACCTGAAATTGGTGAAACTGCAATCGCAGCACAAGTTAGCGCCACATCACCTGAGATTGGTGAAACTGCGATCGCACCAAAAGTGACTGCAACATCATCTGAAATTGGTGAAACTGCGATCGCGCCACAAGTTAGCGCCACATCGCCTGAAATTGGTGAAACTGCGATCGCACCACAAGTTAGCGCCACATCGCCTGAAATTGGTGAAACTGCGATCGCACCAAAAGTTAGCAATACATCATCTGAGATTGGTGAAGTACCCAAAATAACAGCCACATCACCTGAAATTGGTGAAACTGGGATCGCGCCACAAGTTAGCGCCACATCGCCTGAAATTGGTGAAACTGGGATCGCGCCACAAGTTAGCGCCACATCGCCTGAAATTGGTGAAACTGCGATCGCGCCAAAAGTTAGCACCACATCATCTGAAATTGGTGAAACTGCGATCGCACCAAAAGTTAGCACTACATCATCTGAAATTGGTGAAACTGCGATCGCGCCAAAAGTTAGCACTACATCATCTGAGATTGGTGAAACTGTGATCGCGCCACAAGTTAGCGCCACATCGCCTGAAATTGGTGAAACTGCGATCGCACCAAAAGTTAGCACTACATCATCTGAAATTGGTGAAGTACCAAAAATTAGCGCTACATCGCCTGAAATTGGTGAAACTGCAAGTATTTTCAGGAAAATTATTGACAATGAACAAACAGTAAAATCAGAATTTCCCACTGCGGTAACAAATCCTGAAATATCAACCTATGTTGATACCTCAGATAATCCAATTTCCCTGCAAGATCAAGTAAACACACCACCTAAAGTCGAGCAAAATACCACAAAAGAAAATTTGCCAGCACCTAAAGGTTATGCTACTGATGGTCAGGTGACAGACTCCCATGTTAATACCAGGGATGCACAGAAAAATCTACCTGTATTACATGACATCAACACTGGTGGGACACCGCAGGATATTATCCTTCCAAGTTTACAGACACCCGATCCCACAGAACCAGAACAAAAAACTTCTCCAAAGACTCCGACTAAAGTCGATTCTTTTCCAGACACTTCATTACAACTAAAAAGCGCCCAGACTCATTCATCTCATGTATCTAATTCTTTAATTCCTTCTTCCTTGGGGTTGAATATTGGAAAACAGAAACTTTCGATCCTCAATTCTCCACAGCTTAATCCTCTTCAAAACGATACAAGTGATGTAGGTGAACCTTCACCTCAATACTCATCGCCTCCCCTGATTTTCCGAAAAGCAAATCCTAATACTACTACTAATACAGCTTCCCAATCATCAAACACACCTTCTCAATGGTCAAGTGTGGAAGATTTACTAAATGGAAATAATGCTGAATTCACTAACTTTAATTTTAATGGTGTGGAATCTAACAGCCAAAAATATGAATTTTCTGATGTTTCAGAATCGCCACAAGTTTTTGCTAAACGCCTTCCTGCACCTAGAGGCTTTGCTGAGGATGGAAAGGTCACTCCACCCGACACATCTAGAGACATAGAACCAGTAACTGAGACGATAAAGAACACTTATTTGTCTTCTAAAGGAGATGCTAAAGATGATACGGATGATCTTGAAGCTCTAGCCCGTGAAATTTATAGCAGATTACGACAACGGATAGAAATTGAGCGAGAGCGTCATGGCGGTCACTCCGGCCGATTACCTTGGTAAATTCCCATTCAATAATTAATTTTCGGAGAAATACTCAAATGCCAAGTCCAGCAATTATTGTTATTCAAAAGCTTCAACCGCAACTTGAGAAAGCCAAACTTATAGCTTATAACAAAGAAGCACCAGATATTGAATTAATGTTTAATCCCACCGACATTAGTTTTGCTCGCACTGTTAGGTGGAAAAATGATGATGGTAATAGAGGAACTACTCTACTTCCCAAGATAAATTTTTCAGCAATTGAGCCTTATACTTTCACACTTAAACAGTTACTATATGATACTTATGAAACAAAAGAGTCGGTAATGAAAAAGTATATAGATAACATCAAGAAAGGTGTAGAAGCTATCACTAAAATACCTGACAGTCGTCCACCTGTTTACATATTCACATGGAAAACAGAGTATTTTTATTGTGTAATCACGAGTCTAACTTACACTTTAAATATGTTTCTGAGTGATGGGACACCTGTAAGGGCACTGGTAGATATAGCCTTGCAAGAAGTAGATCAAAAAAACCTTCCTGGAGGAACTCAATCTGCATCTCAAGGCACAAATCGTCAGCCAAATAATAGTCTAGGAAATACTGGAAAACAAAATTCACAAAACTCACCAAAGTCACAAAGCCCACCAAAGTCAGGAAGGAGATAAATACTAATTTATCACTAGTTTGTTCTTAAAGATTGCTCTGAACATTTTATAGTTGCAAAAGAATAGTTATGCCTACTAAAGAAAGCCTTTATTTAAGTAATCTTCAAATTCAAATAGACGGAAAAGCCGCTTCTCCTGAATTAATGGAGGATGTCTTGCAAATGACAATAGAAGAAAGCCTTCATTTACCAGCGATGTTTACGCTAGTAATACATAATAGCTATAATCCTACATCTGACCAACCACAAAACCAACCTTGGCGACATGAGCGGTTTTTTAAAATTGGGAAAAAAGTGACGTTGGGTTTTAGTTCGAGTACTACTCAAGATAAGAATTTTAAAGATGAGATAGAAAATGTACTGATTGAAGGCGAAATTACAGGGATGGAAGTTCACTTCAATGAAAAATCTGAAGCTGATATGATTGTTCAAGGCTATGATATTTCCCATCGTCTTCACAGAGGTCGTTATAATCGTTCTTTTTTGAACCAAACTGATGGCAAGATAGTCGAAACAATAGCTAAAGAAGTAGGGATAACAGTTGGCAATGTAGAGAAAACTACCGCAGTCAATGAGTATGTTTTCCAAGAAAACCAAACTAATATGGAGTTTTTGCGGGAAAGGGCAGCCCGCATTGGTTTTGAATTATTTGTTACAGATGGCAAAATAAATTTTTGTCCACCAAAACCAAAATCTCAAAAACCTTTACCACTAGAATGGCTGGTTGATATTAATAAATTTAGTACTCGCGTCACCAGTGCTGAACAGGTGAGTTCTGTGGAAGTACGTGCCTGGGACTATACCAAGAAACAATTGATTACCGGAACAGCAAACAAAGAGGAGCAACTAACTAAAACAGGTAATAATCAAGGAAGTAGTACTGGTACTGCATTTACCAATCTTAAGTCCTACAAAATGACTGTTGTAGATAAACCTGTTGCCACTAAAAAACAAGCAGATACTATGGCTCAGGCTCTGTGTGATGAACTCGGAGGAGAATTTGTTTATGCAGATGCCAAGGCAGAGGGTAATCCTGAGATTCGACCGGGACGAATTATTAGTCTTAAGGGTATGGGCGATCGCTATAGTGGAGAGTATTATGTTACAGAAACCCGCCATTTCTACAGTAAGCGGGTTTATTACACTGATTTCAGTGTCCGGGGACTACGTTCTGGTGACTTATTCACAACGCTATCTACACAAAAACGCCTACTGCCATCTCAGACTTTATTAGTGGGAATTGTAACTGATAACGAAGACCCAGAGGGATGGGGTAGAGTAAAAGTCAAGTTTCCCACCCTCACAGAAGATCATACAAGTGACTGGGCGAGAGTTGTAGCTTTGGGAGCAGGAGTTAGCAGAGGTTTCGACTGTTTACCAGAGGTGAACGATGAAGTCTTAGTAGGTTTTGAGCATGGCGATATCTACCGTCCCTACATAATTGGCGGAGTATGGAACGGGACCGATGCACCGCCGGAAGACGTGGTTGACTCAGTTACGACGAAAGGTCTTGTAAGATTACGCACCTTTAAAACTCGTGTAGGACATATTCTACAGTTTGTCGAAGAGGATGAAACAGGTGCTAGAGGTGCTAGAGGTGGTAAAGGTAGTAAAGGTGGTAAAGGTGGTAAAGGTGGTAAAGGTGGTAAAGGTGCTAGAGGTGCTAGAGGTGGTGCAGGTGGTAACACTAGCAACACTAGTAAAAAAGGTATTCGCGTAGAAACTATATACGGTCACAAAATCTATCTCAATGATAGTGAAAAGTGTATAGTGATTCAAACCAAAGGTGGTCATACAATCAAAATGGACGACACACGTATGAGTAAATCTGTTTTAGTGCAATCAAGCGGCGGTCATGAAATTAATATGAACGATGTAAATAAAAATGTTTCTGTGACATCAAAAGGTTCTCTGTCATTAGATGCTTTTACAACTATAGACATTCAAGCTAAGGGCATTATTACACTCAAAGGTTCGCTGATTAAACTTAATTAATTACTAAGTTGTAATGACGCTCTTTACAAGATGTTGCGCGTAGCTTGCTTCCCTGTAAGGGTACAAATACTCGCTCTAAGCGTTCTCGTAGCGTCTCGTAGAGAAGCCATACCGTAGCCTTTACGCTACGCTAATGTAATTCGTAATTTTCGGCGAAAAATCATAGCAAATTATAAATTGTTTGTATGTTAATTGGTGAAGGAAATAAACTATGGCTCTGCAAGTATGTTCTGGCGCAACGCTCAAATGTAGCTTTGGTGTAGCACCAAGTTTGTTGGTAGTTACGCCAATCAATCGGGTATTGACTCGTACACCAGATGCTAACATTTTGGATAACAAGCCGTTGGTTAATATCATGCCTTTTGGTATGTGTTTATCTCTCGCAAATCCACAAGTTGCATCCGCTACCGCAGCCGCCCTTGGCGTGTTGACTCCCATGCCTTGTGTGCCTGTGATCCCTGCCCCGTGGGTACCCGGTTCGCCTACTGTTCTGATTGGCAAAAGCCCAGCGCTGAATAATTTATCTAAATTAATGTGTGCGTGGGCGGGCGTGATTACGGTAATTAACCCCGGTCAAACAACCGTATTCATCCCTTGAAAATGCAGTTGGTAATTTCAACTTTCAGGAGTTTAGCATCGGGAGTCAAGAGTGGAAGGTGTTTGCCGAGTAACTTTAATGCTGCATAAAGTCAGATGTAATGTCTACAGCTTCTCTTCTAACTTGTATAGCGTATTATAAAACGGATATATTTATACTACACTTGCGACAAATCATGGGTTAGCCCCTTTCCTATTCAATCTCGACCTTTGGCGAATAGGCTTAAACCTTCTATGCCGATATCTTTGAAGATATCCATATAACAGCTGTCTAAGTACCAGATATGGTTTATGGTGGGCAAAAAGACTATTTAGGAACAGGTTTGGCTTATCCACTGCATTTAAATGTGCAAGGTGGGATACAACTTAGCCGTGAAGATCAAAAAGTTAAAGAATCTATTTGGATTATCCTTCGCACTGGGGTAGGTGAGCGGCTTTATCGACCTACCTTTGGATCTCGCTTGTCAGAATTGGCGTTTGCAACCTTGAATAGCGAGACGCTACTGCGAATCCGTCTTTATGTCTTGGAAGCTTTAGAAGTTTGGGAACCGCGCATTATTATCGATGAAGTTATCGCCGATCCCGACCCTGTACGTGGCAGAGTGGATATCATCATCAATTATCGACTCAAAGACGGGCCCGATATTTATAGTTTTGTTTATCCTTATTACTTGGTTTCAGCTGGGGAGGAATCGTGAACTTTGACTTTTTACCGAAATTACCTTCTTCCAACTTAGACGATCGCGCCTTCGATGATTTGGTGGAAGAATGTATTATGCGTATTCCTCGCTACTGTCCAGAATGGACAGACCATAACCTTAGTGATCCAGGGATTACGCTAATTGAGTTATTTGCTTGGTTAACTGACCAGATGTTGCTCAGATTTAACCAAGTACCTCGAAAAAATTATGTAGCTTTCTTAGAATTACTAGGTATTCGTCTCCAGCCTGCCGCCCCAGCCCGCACGGAATTAACTTTTTATTTAAGCGCTGCACTGCCTGAAGCCTACACTATTCCAGCAGGATTAGAAGCTTCAACTATCCAAACTGAAACCACAGAAGCTATTACCTTTAGTACAGATTCTCCTCTAATTATTGGCATACCCAGGATACAGCATTTCTTAACTGCCCAAATCGCCGAAGACATTCCCCAAACTCTGCGAGAAAGAGTCACAAGTTCATGGACTCGTGAATCTGACGGTTTCTGGACAGGTAGTGAACTATCGATATTTGAAGAGGAACCCCAGCCTGGTAACTGCTTTTATTTAGCGATCGCTTCTGATGATCCAATAGAAGGTAATGTTCTAGATATTACTTTCCAAGGAGCCGCAGCTACGCCTGCTGGTATTAACCCCAATCAACCGCCTCGGAAGTGGGAAGCCTGGGATGGAGAACATTGGCAACCAGTTTTATTGCAAGAGTCAGATGATGACACTCGTGGCTTCAGTTTTTACGAACTAGCTGAACAGGGCGGAAACCCGTCTCAAGGAGCAGATGTCCGTCTGCATTTACCGCAAAATTGGCCTGTTACCAACTTTACCTCTTACCGGGGTCGCTGGCTACGCTGTACCTTTACTGTCACAGAAACTAATCAATCTGGTTACAATCGTCCACCACGAATTATTGGTTTAGCAGTGCAATCAATGGGTGGTACGGTACGGGCTAGTCACAGTACTTTCATTCAAGATGAGCGTCTAGGAATCAGTGAGGGTAAACCCGGACAGACTTTTGAATTACAAAGCGCACCGATTTTAGAACGTAGAGAAAATGAATATATCTTAGTTACTCCGGCTGGTGGATTGCCTCAGAAGTGGACTGAGGTGAGAGATTTTGCTGATTCAAGGTCGCATCACTTTCATTACACCATCGATTCGATCACTGGTACAATCCAATTTGGGCCGCTGATTCGTGAACCTAGCCAACTTAAACAGCAAACACAGGTGCGAGGCCTGCGGCAGGCTCCGCCAACACGAATCCAGCAACCATCACTAAATGATACATTTGTACAAGTTAGTACCCTGGAAAACAATCAATCTGAACACCAGTACGGGGCGATTCCTCCCCGTGACTCAGAGATTAAAATGGTTGCTTATCGTACAGGCGGTGGTAGAGAAGGCAATGTTCAAGCTGGAACAATCCAGTTTTTGAAGTCTGCATATCCGTATATTACTAGTGTGATCAATCATGTACCAGCAGTCAATGGTGCGGATGCGGAATCATTGGAGCAAGCTGTGATCAAGGCTCCCCGCATCCTCCGCACCCGCGATCGCGCCGTCACTGCCGAAGATTTTGAAGTTTTAGCTCAACAGGCGGGGAATGGTGCGATCGCGCGTGTCCGCTGTTTGCCAGCAAATTCTCAAAGACAAGCTGGTATAGTTAGTTTGCTGATAGTTCCATTCGCAAATACAGATGCGATCGCCCAAGGCAAAGGGATGACACCAGAAGAGTTTGCTCTGAGTAATGCACTTCAAGAGCAAATTATGAGTTATTTAGATGAAAGACGGTTATTAGGGGTACAAATAGAATTAGAAGAACCGAATTACGTAGGTGTTTCTGTACAGACAGAAGTTGCTTTAGAGCCTGCTTATGATAACCCTTTTGCCAGAGAAGAAATTCGCAGCAATTTAAGGCGATCGCTCTATAAATATTTAAATCCATTAACTGGAGGAATCGATGGCAAAGGTTGGCCATTTGGGCGACCTGTTTATACATCGGATATTGTGGCATTATTACAACAAACCCCGGGCGTGCGTCATTTAGGCCCCGTTTTGCTGTTTCCCATCCGCAAGCAAGGAGAAAATTGGCGACGACAACCATCGCCAGAACAATTGATTGACCCAGGATCGGAAGGTTTAATATGTTCTTGGGCTAATACCAATCTGCGTTCAAATCATGATATCCAGATCATTAATCGCTGATACTAATAGCTAGAATAATACCTAATTTAATTAACCACAGAGGCGCAGAGAACACAGAGGAAGAGAAAAAGAGGAATTGGGTAATCTTGCACCGGGAACAAAGTAATCCAAAATCCAAAATCTAAAATCCAAAATTGGTAGAGGAGTTATGGTTCAAAGTCGCTCTAGTCCATCTGTACGCATTCAATTAACGCCAATGCAAATTCCTGAAGCTTTACCTGTGGCAGGTTTAGCATTTGCAAATGCGGAAAATATGGATGTATCTGGACGTAGTTTACTCTTGCATCCTGGGCATCCGAGCGAGATGATTGTGCAAGTGCAAAACTTAGAACAACGTCCTTTGCAGGTGAGCTTAAGCGTTGACGGAAATTTTCCTAGTGAGTGGTGTCAGATTGGCACAGAAGGTAGTGAGATACCACCTCGCGGACAAATGGATGCTGTCCTTTACTTCTCAATTCCCGACACATTTTTTGAAGACCAAGAAGCGATCGCTCCTGGAAAAAAAAACAAACTAACTCTCAATTTTCGCAGCTTAATTACTCTACATATAGACCGAGGCACTGACAACGAACAAATCGAGAGAAGTGAGTATTTTGATTTATATATCCGTCCTTACACAGCCTACATGGAATTCTTGCCAATTTTGTATCGGGAGGTAGACTTTATTGGTCGCTTCATCAAAATATTTGAGCAAGCTTTTCAACCAATAGTTGATAGTTATAACGTCATGTGGGCAAACCTCGATCCCTTAACAGCACCACAAGCACTGCTACCCTTTATGGCTCATTGGGTTGCTTGGCAAGTAGATTCAGTTTGGGATCTCCAGCAACAGCGGCGTTTAATTAGCCGGGCTGTAGAACTTTATCGCTGGCGGGGAACTCGTAAAGGATTGCGTCTCTATTTACATCTTTATACTGGTTTACCTCTAGACGAACATTTACCTAATGAAGCTGATAAACATATTAGTATTACAGAACCTTTTGGTCCAAGTTTCATTATCGGAGACGCACAACTAGGAAATGCAGTTTTAGCAGGTGGGCAACCATATCACTTTATAGTACGTTTGCGTTCAAATATTTCTAGTGGCATCATCAATGAAGAACTTATTAAAAGAATCATAGAACAAGAAAAACCTGCTTTTTGCACCTATGAACTATCTATAGAAAATCCTTCTAATTAAATAATTTGTAATTTGTAATTTGTAATTAAGTAAGTAAAATTAAATTGTAGGGTGTGTTATCGCCAAGAGTACGGCATCATCAAGAATTAAAAGTGCGTTAGCCTTTAGCAGAATACAACGCCAGTTGCTACAACTCTATAAACCAAAGCAACACATTGGCTTTCCTACATTTAATTTAAAATCCAAACTTGAATAGTTAGTATTGTTGGAGATTCCTGGAACAGGCTTTTAATCCCAAATCCCAAATCTAAAATCCCAAATCTAAAATCCCAAATTGATATGTCCCATCCTTTCCCACCCCCACCAATTAAATCCTTTGAACGCCTGCAAGCCGCAGACGGGTTACTAATCAATGCGGAACGCTGGCGCACAGCCCATGATTACCACCGTAATCGGCAAAATGCCCAATATCAAAGTTTAAACCAACCAGGAATTGTCTGCGGTTTAGGTGTCCGAGATGTGACTGCCCCAAGCCAAGTTGAAGCTAAATATCGAGATGGGCGCTGGGTGCAAATTCAACCTGGTATTGCAATTGATTTAGCAGGTAATCTAATTGTTGTACCGACTTCTTATGATTTTCCAATTGATATAGAAGTAGCAACTTCTGAACCAATCATGATCTACTTAGTAGTTAGCTATGTAGACCCTGATGAATTGCGGCGCGGACAGCAAAGAGATATTGTTCAAGAAACTTATCGAATTGACCAAAGAAACTCCATACCAGGCAGTTCAGAAATAGAAATATGCCGGATACTTCTACAACCCGGACACACTGATATTAACCAACCTGCGGATGCTTTCTTTCCTGGATATAACAATATTGATTTGCGTTATCGCCGTCAGGCACAAATGCGTCCCCAAGCACTTGTGTGTATGGCGCAGGCGAATCATAGTGATCCTGAATGTGCGCGTAATTTTTTCAGCCTTTCTTATTTGTTACAAGCAGTAGAACCCCTATATCCCAGTTTGCGAGGGGCTGATGAACCAGGTCAGGTTTCTTTGGGAGAAAATATTCAAGACTATGACATACTTTATCTGACAGGTGGACAGGCCATATCTTTAAATAGTCTCGAATTTGAATCTCTAAAAAATTACTTAAATTTAGGTGGTGTGCTTCTCATTGATGCACCAACAAATGCTACTGCTTTAATTGAGAGTACTCAAGCATTAGCACAACAGTTAGATAGTCCTTTAAGACCTTTAGAAGAATTGCAACGGAGTCATCCTTTAAGGACAAAACCTTTCTTATTTGCTGCCTTGCCAATGGTTAATCAACATCAGATTAAACTATTAATTGGTGGAGGAATTATTCTAGCAATTGGTGATTTAGCAACTGCTTGGGGACTGGATAGAGATTTGAGTTTACCTAGATTGACCATTCGTACAGCTCAGGAACTCGGAATTAATATTCTTCATTTTGCTTGGAAGCGGCGACAGTTGATAGGTTTGCAACAGGAAGATAATTCAGGGCAGTGGTGAAAGCCAAGTTAGTAGAGTGGGCATTGCTTTAAATAATATTGCACCTATTCCACATTTTTTGGCAATGCCTACTCGATAACCATATCTTGTACTTTGATATCTAATGCTGAAGCTGTTATGCTTCAAAAACACAATATTTTGCGATCACACGTGCGGAATGCGGGTTACTATGCTAAATCCAAATTATCAGAGAACTGTTGAGCAACTGCGTAAGTTAGCCTCTATGTTTTGGCCTTCAGAATTATCTAGACAAGAAGCTGAACTTAGCATAATTCCAAAACTCATTGAAACTCAAGACCAATTTATTGCCATTTTGAGCGTTGACGTGTCTAGCTTAGAGGGATTTTTTCAAATTGTTAATTCTTCAAATATGTCAGCAAATCTATTTCTAAAACATTTACTGGTGCTAGCTGACTTTGGCGGTGAAATGCTTCAGCGATTAAACAGTCAATTTAGCTCCATCTTTCCTTTAGGAAAGTTAGATTATTTATGGAATACACAAAATTATAACTATAGTTTTCGAGTTTTACCTGTGCTGGGTCAACTCAATAACAGTAAGCTTGGCATCAGTGGCAAAAAACTACTAGAGAATCAACCTCTTTCGGAACTGCATAAAGACATAATAGCCGTAGTTTTGTTTAGTAGTAGTTCTATTGATGAAAAAACAGCAGAAATACTAGCAAAGTGTGAAATCGGTAACTACATCGGTCTACCAGATAAATTGCAAAAATTTATTAAGCAAAGATATATATGGGTTAGTCGTATCACTGCTGGCTCTCAATCAAATACTTTAGGGCAAATTACTCAAACTTTGGTTAAAAAGTATTTAGAAGACAACCTTGATATTCCTAGTGTTAATATTAAGGCAAATGGTCATTTACCAGGCATAAGCCATACCGAAGTTAATGATCGTCCGACAACGTTTGATATTGTAGCTTCTAATGAAGATAAGTATGTAGGAATAGAAGTCAGCTTTCAGGTAACTACAAATAGTGTGATCGAGCGTAAGGCAGGACAAGCTAAATCTCGCTTTGAGCAAATTGAAACACTTGGATATAAAATAGGTTATGTCTTAGATGGTGCTGGCAACTTCCAAAGAGAAAATGCCCTGAGAACAATTTGTTCATATAGTCATTGTACAGTGGCATTTTCTCTTAAAGAGCTTGATGTACTTTGTAGTTTTTTAAAGGAATATTTTTTGTAAAAACAAGTAATTATACGTAACATATTAAACTTTGGGATAAAAGTAACTTATTATCTATGCATAAAATTCGGTTTGTGGATTTATTTTCGGGGATAGGGGGAATTAGATTAGCCTTTGAACAGGCTGCTGATTTTTTAAATATAGAAAGTGAATGTGTTTTCAGCAGCGAAATCAATTCAGATGCTCAATTAGTTTATGAAAAAAACTTTGCTCAAAAATCCTTAGGTGACATTCGATTAATTGATCAATTACCAGAACATGAATTTTTATTAGCTGGGTTTCCTTGCCAGTCTTTTTCTCATGCTGGCAAAAAAGAAGGGTTTCTCGATACACGAGGCACACTATTTTTTGAAATAACAAGATTACTCGATACCTATAAACCACAAGCTTTTATTTTTGAAAATGTCCGAGGGCTTTATAGTCATGATCAAGGACGAACCTTAGCAACAATTAAGCATGAAATTCAAAAAAGAGGTTATAGTTTTCATGCTTTTTTACTCAATAGTGCAAACTTTGGCTTACCGCAAAATCGTGTCCGCATTTATCTGGTAGGAATTTTAGATGCTTCTCCCACTTTTGAATTGATTTCTGACGTGGGGCCTAAAGACTCACATTCATATAATCCTCAGCAGTTATCTTTGTTTTATCCACCACAAAAATCTGTGACTGTTACCGACATTTTGGAAAGTAATCCAGATGAAAAATATAATTGCTCACAAAAGTTTATCAATGCGTTGAAACGAATATTTAATAATGATTTAAATCGCTTACATGGGATAAGGCTGATTGATTATCGGGGTGGAAACTCTATTCATTCCTGGGATTTAGGATTGCGTGGCGAGTGTAGTGCTGAGGAAATTGAACTAATGAACCGTTTCATATTAAAGAGACGAAATAAAGAATTTGGACAAGAACAAGATGGCAAACTATTAACTCATGAGCAAATAGCTAGCTTTTTTGAACATCCCAATTTAGGGACAATTTTGAATTCACTAGTTACCAAAAAATATCTAAAACTTATTAATGATAAATATAAACCTCTATCGGGTAACTTTTCATTTGAAGTTTATAAGTTTGTAGATCCAAATAAGATTTCGGTAACGTTGGTTGCTAGTGATGCTAATAGATTGGGAGTTTATCACAATCAGAGAGTGCGGCGACTAACTCCGCGAGAAGCTGCAAGGCTACAAGGTTTTCCTGATAGCTTTATACTTCATCCCAATGATGAGAAGGCTTACCATCAACTAGGAAATTCTGTGAGTATTAATGTAGTGAAAGCTGTGGCTCAGGAAGTGATCATGAAAGCCTTATATTATACTCAAAAAAGAACAGATAAATCTAAGCTTACGCTTGCTCAATCTTTGAATTATGTTCCTTAACTGGTAGTCAGTCCAACAGCTTGGTCTTAAGTAAGTGGCATTCTATTGTAAAGTAAATAAATAAGCAGGAATAAACAGAACAATTTTTTTGGCAATCAGTATCAATCTTCTGCCCGTAATAACCAAAAGCCGCTATAAGTCATCCCGGAATCATCTGGTTGCACTAACAAAAAATGCAATCCTCGGCTTTGCTGTTTCCGTTGTTGATATGTTTGGGCTGCTGTTGTCACTTCTGAATCTTCAAAAGTGGCAACAATCCACCTATCTACCAAGCCAGTTTCTAGTACCAAGCCATCTGGTGCGCCAGATATGTAGTTCAAAGCTACAGGGCGGGCTTGCTGCAACCACCGTGCTAGGCGCATCGATTGGCGTCCACCATAAATTACCACACCAGGGACGGGCACTGTTGACGCTAAACCCAAGTTGATGGGTTTCAAAAATTCTGGGATGTGCAAAATGGGAATGGGGCGATCGCTAAATCTGGTTTCCACATCACTAGCAGCCATCGCAAAACGCCATTTTTCTCCCCAGAGGTTTTCTGGTAATGGTGCTGGGGGTGGTTTATCCAGCGCTGAGGGATACTGCTTTTCCTGCAACCACTGCTTCAGTGCCAAAGTGTGGCGGGTAGGTTCGATATTTATACTTAAATTGCGTCCCGCCGCCTCAATTAAACTTAGAGACTGAGGACGAAACACCTGAATCACATCTGGCAATTTTTCACCAGCAGCCAATTCAAGTTGAGTCGCAACCCAATTAGAATTTGCTGCTGATTGGAGACAGGTGGCTTCATACTCAAAGCTGCGAGTTGCGTCACAAATCAACAACTCCCATAAAATTTGTCCAGATGCATCTTGTAAGGGACGACGATAAAAATCAGCCTGCCAAATTTTCATACGCTGGAAGTGGGAAGAGGTGGGGAGTGGAGTTCAAAAACTCATTCACGAGTATCAAAGACTCGTCAGCGAGTATAAAAGACTCATCGGCGAGTATAAAAGACTCATCGGCGAGTATAAAAGGCTCGTCAGCGAGTATAAAAGACTCGTCAGCGAGTATAAAAGACTCGTCAGCGAGTATCAAAGACTCATCGGCGAGTATCAAAGACTCATTCACGAGTATAAAAGACTCGTCAACGAGTATAAAAGACTCGTCGGCGAGTATAAAAGACTCATTCACGAGTATCAAAGACTCGTCAGCGAGTATAAAAGACTCATTCACGAGTATAAAAGACTCGTCAGCGAGTATCAAAGACTTATCCCCTATTCCCCATACCCAATTCAAAAAGCTTGAATCCACTCTTTGACAGAGTATTCAGTCCAGATGCCATTTTTCCAGTAGGGGTCATTTTCAATCAACTGGCGCACGGTGGTTTCGTCTTCAGCCTCGTAAATTCCAAAAACTTTCGTAACATCTTTGGTGGGGCCAATAGTAATCAACACACCGGATTCTTTCTGTTTTGCTAATCCGTCTAAATGAGCTTGACGGTGGGGGACGCGTTTTTCGAGAACGTCTTCGCAGTAACTTCCCCAGACTACATATTTGGGCATGATTCCTTGTAACTCCTACTGGTTAATAAGATATTGTGCCAAAAGCTTGAGTCAATCTCCTTCTAAGAGGATGTTTGAAAAGTCATGATTGATGTATCAAATATTTTTATCCCACCCTAACCATCCCCGATGTATTGGGAGGTAACTAAATTTTCCGGTTTCCCCCCTTGTAAAGGGGGGATTAAGGGGGGTAAGAATTTAATTAAAATCTAACTTCTCAGGTTAACGCCGAATTTTTCCACCAAAGCTTCACGGACTTTATTGTGTACTGGTTCAACTTCAGCCTCAGTGAGAGTGCGATCGCTAGCCCGATAAACTAAACGGAATGCTAAACTCCGCTGTCCTTGGGGGACATTTTCGCCACGATATTCATCAAATAATTCCACCGATTCGAGCAAATCTTTACCCGCTTTGGTAATTACTTTTTGAATTTCGCCAACTGAGATTTTCACGGGTGCGAAAAAGGCAATGTCGCGATCGCTAGCTGGATAAGTAGAATAAGGCTGGAATGTTGGCACGAGAACTTCATCTTCTCCTAGAGAATTTAAAAGCACATCTAGATCCAACTGGAAAACATAAACGGAATTTGGTAAACCTTTTTCTCGTCGCAATTGGGGATGGAGTTGCCCAAAAATACCCAGGCTGTTACCCTGAATCCACAAAGAAGCGGTACGTCCTGGATGTAAGCGATCGTCGCGGCGATCGGGTTGAAATTCTACCTGCAAGCCAAGTTGCCGAAATACACTTTCTAAAATGCCTTTGGCTTCAAACCAGGTGATGGGTTCTTCGCGTCCACTTTTTGACCATTTGCCAAGGGAAATATCCCCTCCCACAATCCCAGCAAGGGCTTCTGTTTCTTGCAAGCCGTCTTCTTCTCGCCAGAAAATTTGCCCGATTTCAAAGCCGTTCAGGGCACCATTACCTTGCTCTAAATTGTATTGAAAGGCGTCAATCAACCCAGATATCAAATCGTTTCGCAGCGCTGAATATTCGACAAATAACGGGTTTGACAATACTATCTGTCTATCTTCTCCTGGTTTGACTAAAGAATAGTGGATTAATTCTGTCAACCCTTCAGCCCGGAAAAAAGCTCGTAATTTGCGAATCAGTTCCTCATCTAAAGGCAGATAACCAGCTTCCGCTTTTTCTGGTAAAGTATCGCAGAATTTGTTATAGCCATAAAGACGGGCAATTTCTTCAATTAAATCAATTTCTCGCTCTAAGTCGCGGTAACGATAAGGTGGCACAGAAACTGACCATGTAGGTTGATGGGTGGTATCTTCTCCTGGAACATTGTCTGAAGGAGTCAACTGACATCCTAATGCAGTCAGGATGCGCTCAACATCTTGTTCTTGGAGTTCACCTGTATCCTCTCCCAACTCGATTGGCCCCAATATCTGATTAACTCTGTCTAAACGCAGTGCGATAGAACGACGCCAGGTAGAGGGTTCCGGGCGGGTGTCGGCAATTTCCTGCTGGACAAGAATTCCACTAGCTAATTCGCTAATTAAGGATAAGGCGCGGCGATTAGCTACTTCCAACTCAGCCCGGTTAACTCCCCGTTCATATCTGCCAGAAGCTTCACTTCTTAAGCCTGCACTCCGGGAAGAACGGCGAATTGCCACCGAATCAAATAAAGCTGCTTCTAAAATTAGACTTTGAGTCCCTAGATGGACTTCTGTTTCTTCTCCACCCATGACTCCCGCCAGTGCAACGGCTTTGTCGTTGGCGGTAATTAACAAATTTTGGGATGCTAGGGTGCGAGTTTGTCCATCCAGGGTTTTGAGGGATTCTCCATGATTGGCGAAGCGGACGCCGATGGTTAAATCGCCATCTGCAACAGATTGTAGGCGACTCAAGTCAAAGGCGTGCAGTGGTTGTCCCCATTCCAACAAAACGTAGTTAGTAATATCCACGACATTACTGATGGGACGGACTCCAGCAGCCCGCAAACGCTGTTGCAACCATTCGGGAGACGGAGCAATTTTTACCTGTTCAATTACCGTACCAATGTATGCAGGACAAGCTTGGGTATCAGCAATTTTTAAAGCTAAATTTCCGGGATTTTTGGGAATAGAGACTTCACCAGGTTCAGGAATGCTTAATTTTCCACCAGTTAAAGCTGCTACTTCTCTAGCTACGCCTACCATACTCAAAGCATCAGCACGATTCGCAGTTGCGGTAAGGTCTAAAATTACATCATCTAAACCCAACAACGGACGCACATCACTACCTAATGGTAAATTTCCCTGAGTGAAAATATGAATTCCGTCTACATCGGTGGGCAAACCGAGTTCCTTTAAGGAGCAAATCATCCCCTGAGATGGGACACCACGGAGTTTTGCAGGTTTAATTTTTAAGTCGATGTTGGGTAAGTAAGTACCCGTAGTTGCCACTGGCACATAAATATCTGCCTTCACATTGGCAGCACCACAGACAATATTTAAAGTCTCATCCGCACCGATATCTACTTGGCAAACACTTAATTTATCGGCGTTGGGGTGGGGTTGACGCTCAAGCACTTTCCCGATAACCACGCCATTTGCCCAAGTGCGGCGGTCTTCAATCTCTTCAACCTCAAACCCTGCCATTGTCAGGGTTTCAGCTAATTCTTCTGGACTAAGTTTTATCTCTACTAGTTCGCGCAGCCAATTTAGAGAAATACGCATGGAATGTGATTATTTTAGGAATCGTCTTTTGTTCTCATTTTAGGGTGCCTACTAGCGATCGATGGCTACTCATCGCGCAAGGCGTACCCTTTCACTTGAACAATCCTACTACGTTAGACTAGCAGAACAATCTCTGATGCTAATCTTTTCTTAGCATCTTGGCTTCTCTGAATGTGGAAGATATGTTTGAGCCAACTAGATACACTGTTTCTAAATTTTGGAAAGAAAGAAGTTAACAGCATCAGCGATCGCAAAACTTAAATCTTTAAAACTCGATAAAACCTCATAGGTAATATTTTGTCACTCCAAAAACTACAAAAATCAAGCTTTACTCTTTTTTGTAGTGTAATTGCATTCTATTGTAGTACTCAAAAGAGGTAAATTTGCTCTGTTTGAGCCGAAAAATTACTACCAAAACTACCTCTAAAGCATTCACCAGAAGGATTATCGGGCAATTTTGCTGAAATTTGCATAAACAATATCAAAACAATGGCCAATCCAATCTAAATTTTGTTCATTTTAAATGCAAATCTGATTTTCTATAGTTTTACTAAGTGTGGTACTTGCTGTTTTTATTCGTATTTCTTTTTTGAAGATGAAAGTCAAAAAATGCTTTCATTCATATCGTATATCTTCCTCTTGATAGAGGAATTTAAGTTTGAGTAATAGGAGTTTAATTCTAATGGCAACTTCTAACAATAGCAATCAGACTACTGGGTCACAAGGTAGCAGCAACAATTCAACTGGTAATGGCAATTTTTCTTTCAGTGATGGCAAATGGCAGTCCACCGATGGCAGCAGTTTAGATGGTGGCGGTAGCTCTGGTAGCGCTGCTAGTGATAGTAATATCTTCGCTTCCTTCATTGGTGGTGGCAACTCATCCACAATCAGTAAAGATGGAAAGTACGCCTACAATTACGAGCGACCACTTGACGAGCGGGCTTTAACTGATACTAATAATCCGTTCAATCAACTCATCGGAGTCCTTGGCGGTGATACCAGCGCATTAGGTGGTAGCAACCCCCTTGCTGGTGGTAGCACATCTGGTGGCGGTAGCAAGCCCCTTACTGGTGGTAGCACATCTGGTGGCGGTAGCAACCCCCTTACTGGTGGTAGTACCTCTAGTGCTAACAATACCGCCGCTAGCGGCAACCTCCCTGGTAACTTACCATTTGGCAGCACTCCTCCCTCCAAGGAGAGTGGTAGCAACCTACCTAAAACAGGCAACGGTCTACCTGTACCTTATAACAGCGACAACTGGATATTTGATATTCAAAACTTACATGGTGTAAATGCTACTAATAACAGTGGTCAAGGTAACGGCAACTGGTTATATGGTAGTAACAACACAACCGATGGTAATGGTAACTGGAATTTTGGTAGTAGCAACACAACCAACGGTAACGGTAACTGGAACTACGGTGATGGTGGCAAAACCAAAGGTAATGGCAACTGGGGCTTTGGTAACGATAACACAACAGATGGTAATGGTAACTGGAACTTAGGCAATAACAACGACATCTTTGGTAATGCCAATACACAGACTCATAGTAACAATGACATCTTTGGTAACGGCAACACTGCCAGTGTAAGTAACAGCAATCTCCTTGGAAATCGGATTGAAGCCAGTGGTGATGGCAAAACACTCGTTGGTAATGAAGGCTGGAATTTCTCTGTTAGTGGTAAACTGATATCGCTAGGTAGTACTACGCCCAATCAAGCTATCGGCACTGATGTCAGCAGTTTACTCAGCAGTCCTGACCTTATAACATCCGCCATATCAAATCCAGGCTACAACAACCCAAATTATAATTTCTCTGCCATATCCTAAAACTTTCTAGCAGACAGGAGCCAGTTTTTGCATCGGCAAGCCTGTCTATAGTGGCAATGGGCCTTTTGTCAACTTGAGTTGATTACATTTTGAATACAATACTTCTCCGTTAAGGTAAGGTACATTCCTGTTCAAACTCACGGACACTATAGCGGTTACCGCATGGGTAAGGTACAGAAAAAATAATTAACCGCAGATGAACACAGATACTCGCACACCTAACCCATGTACCTCATTAAAATGAGAATCCCTATATTCCCTTTTCACTCTACAAGAGATTTGAGCGCATGTAGTAATTGCTGTTTAGTAAAAGGCTTAGTTAAATAAACATCTGCACCTTGTCGCATTCCCCAAATTCGGTCAATTGGCTGATTCTTAGAACTACAAATAATAATTGGTACTTTTTCAGTCGCTGGATTTTTTTTGAGTTGACGACAGAATTCAAAACCGCTAATTTCTGGCATTACCACATCAGTAATAATCGCATCCAAACGATGAGTTATTGCCTTACTCATCCCATCTTTGGCATCATAAGCTTTAATTACCGTGTGTCCATTCTCTCTTAAAAAACTATTGATTAACTCCAACTGAGAAGGAGCATCTTCAACAACTAAAACTGTAGCCATATTGATTGATTCTCACTAGCTCAAATTTGTTATATTTTGTGGTTAATTTAAGTCAAATGCATGAAGACTGTTTTCAGCAATTCGGCGCGTGAAAACGGTTTAGTGAGATATCCAGATGCCCCTACCAGTTTCGCTTTTACTTTGTCTACAATTCCTTTATTCCCAGTGACAAAAATGATCGGAGTTTTTTGAAAACTTAAATTATTTCGTATAATCCGGCACAACTCATAACCATCGATTCCTACCATATTTAAATCCAGCAAAATTAAGTCCGGTTTGTGCCTTATAATTGACAAAATAGCTTTTAGTGGATCGTTAATAGTCACTACAGAAAAGTTTTCATTTTCTAAGAAATGGCTAATTTCTTTGAGAATTGTGGGGCTATCATCTACAGAAACGATTTTGTGGAATTTTTGTGCCGTTACAGTAGCAGCTGTTACTCTTTGGTAAGCAGGATTTATATTATTTGATATTGTTGGTTCCTGAAAGTTTTCTTCTGGAGGAGCAGAAGTCTGTGGTAATCGGTGAACAGGAGCTACATTCTCTTCAGAAATATCTGGGTATGGCTTGACGGTGGTATTTAGTTTTTCTTTGGTATCAACTAATGTAACTAATTTTGAGAAAAGCGTAGGCGTAGCCCGTCGTAGACATCGCTCTTCAAATATCTTTGGTAATTTATCAAATGGTGGATCAGGTTCATGCAATATAATCCTGCCCTGAAGTATGTAAGGGTATAAATTACGAGCCAGTTGGATTTCATCTTGATTCAAAATTACCGCCAGATGACACAGGCTAAAACCCTTCATCCAATTAATTAAATCTGGCTGGAGTGTTGGTAAATCTTTTTCATCAATTTTGCTGTTAATTAACAGATATGGACGTTGATATGGAGAAGAAATTTGGGGAACAAAAGTTTGCCAATTATGTAATCTTACTTGGCAACGTTCGAGAATTTTTTCTACATCTAGCCTGCAAATTTTTGGCATTATATTCAGTGGTTCTATTAATTCATAAGTACCTTCTTTGATTAGTGAAAATGATTCAATCACCTCTTTAACCAATTCTTGAATTAGCACTCCTGCTTGTGTAGAATGTAGATGTTGTTGACTAACAAGCCAGGATATAGCTTGATACTCAGGAGGGTGGTTTCTCAAATTGCTGTCATGTTCGATTAACTGACTGTGTGAGTCAGGTTCAAACATCAAACGTAATTGAACACGAACCTCAGTAGTCAGTAGTGGAATTTGGTGGCTGAGGCGACGCAAATGACGTTCTAATCGATCAAACGGTTCCACTGAATGGGTAGCGTAGGTTATTTTGCCTTGTTCTAAGTAAATCGACCAACTGACTGAATTACTCAATGCTTGTAAACAAGTAGTATCAGAGCAATTGGATAACTGTCTTAACAAACTTAAAGGACGTAGTTTAGTGAATGCACCGGAATTATTCATATTCTTTCAGTTTTTTGCGGAATCAACAACCGAACATTTGTAAATGGAAAATATCAGCTATGAAGTATTTTCTTCTTTGTAATTTTTCTCTATGCAAAAATTATTTGTTTTAAAATATGTAAATATATTAAAACAAATAATTTTTATAACTTTTTTGTTGTCTTTAGCACATTCTACTTAATTTATCTCAAAAAACTAGTAAGTGAGTATGAATAAAGGTAAACACATATCATAGCTAGACTATCAGTAAATGCTAGTTACTTCTAGATTTTACTCACTAGCGACAACTCTTGGCTGAAGACCTGAATAACGACGTTTATTTATACCCACTTACTGAAAGAAGCAAATTTGAATCCAAATTCAGGCAGCTACACTGGTATACTTCTAGAGTTAATGATCTTGATTGTGGTTAATCACTTTCCTATAAAAGAACAATTCTCCTATATAGAATCTTTAAAAACTTATTTAGGAAAGTTTAGGTATTTATTGTACTGTAGGTTTAAGGGATATAAATTTTTGGTAGATACATTACAACAGGTAATTCTGGGTTTTGATAAACTATTTTTTGCTAAACTAAGCTGTACTCAAGTTCTTCTTAAATATATAGTGAACTTCATGAAAATAATTTGTTTAATAAAGATTAGAGCATCTACCACTAAATATTATATTCTGTAGTCGTCTCGGCGACTGAAATTATATACTCTGAGAAAAGGGAAATAAAGCATTGGACTTTAACATAACACAAAAAGTTATGCATGATACATTAAGACTTGATGAAGTAGTAGAATTTGCTGAGAATCCAGAACCACGTTGTCCTTGTGTGCTATTGCTAGACACATCTGGCTCGATGCAAGGAGATCCGATTGAGGCTTTAAATCAGGGTTTACTAAGTTTAAAGGATGAATTAGTCAAAAATTCCTTAGCCGCAAGACGAGTGGAAGTGGCGATCGTAACTTTTGATAGTAATATCAATGTAGTACAAGACTTTGTGACTGCCGATCAATTCAATCCGCCGATTTTGACAGCCCAGGGCTTGACTACGATGGGTGCAGGAATTCATAAAGCTTTAGACATAATTCAAGAGCGTAAATCTCAGTATCGTGCCAATGGGATTGCTTACTATCGTCCTTGGGTATTTATGATTACCGATGGAGAACCCCAAGGCGAGTTAGAGCATGTGGTAGAGCAAGCAGCCCAGCGTCTACAGCGAGATGAAGAAAATAAGCGTGTAGCATTTTTTACAGTAGGTGTAGAAAATGCGAATATGACGCGTTTAAATCAAATAGCTGTGCGTACCCCGCTGAAACTCAAAGGATTAAATTTTATCGAGATGTTTGTCTGGCTATCAACTAGTATGTCATCTGTTTCTCATTCGCAGGTGGACGAACAGGTAGCATTACCGCCGATTGGTTGGGGGACTGTTTAATTAAAGATTGCAGCTTGATGTTTACACAGCTAGCTGTTGGAAAAAAATCTATGAATATATCAAAACAGATTGCTCAATGGCGAATTGTGGCTGCGTCTGTATGTGGTACAAGTCACTTAAAAAACAATCAGTTATGTCAGGATGCTCATCACTGGCAGATATTGTCAGATAATGTTTTAGTGGCGGCCGCAGCAGATGGCGCAGGTTCTGCTAGCCTTGGGAAAGTGGGAGCGATGGTTGCTGTGGAAACAGCAATCGAAAACATTTCCACTAAAGGACTCACCCGGAAAATTCTGACTGATGATGCCTATGTGCGATCGCTCTTAAATGATGCCATAATAGCCGCCAAAAAAGCCGTGGAGGATGAGGCGGCTACTTGTGACAAACAGCCTCAAGATTTAGCAACTACCTTAATTATGATGGTTGCCACACCAGAAGTTGTAGCTGTGGCACAGATAGGTGATGGTTTGGCAGTGGCAAAAGATCGGATGGGCAACCTCCTGGCACTTACCATGCCTGACAGTGGCGAATACATTAACGAAACCACTTTTTTAACTTCGCCTACTGCCTTAGATGCAGCGCAGATGAGAGTCTGGCGCACAGACATAGTAAATGTTGGCATCATCACCGACGGACTACAAATGCTGGCTTTGAATATGGTTGTTGGCGAACCTCACAAACCCTTCTTTTTTCCGTTGTTTGAATTTGTAGCCAATACTGACGATAAGACAGTAGCCAAGGAACAGTTGATAAAATTTTTACGCTCAGAGCGGATTACCCAACGCACTGATGATGATTTGACACTCATTATAGCTGCATTCAACGACTCATGAGCAATAAATCTACAGGTTTGACATCTTACAATAACTCCCGTTAGCGGTAATTTCATTATGCAGGTACTACGTTGTTCCCCTAGAAAAGAAATCCTCAGCCTCAATGTCAGTTTGGGGCGTGGCGGTGAAGCTTGTGTTTATGCAGTGCCATCTGATAACAACTTGGTGGCGAAGATTTACCATAAGCCAACGACTGCCCATGCTGCAAAACTCCAGGCGATGCTTGCCAACCCGCCAGAAAACCCTACGGCTAGTTTGGGGCATATCTCTATCGCTTGGCCAGAGGATTTATTACGGGCAGCAGATGGCAAAAATAGCATCGTGGGATTTTTGATGCCACGGATTCAAGGGATGCGTCCAATCATCGACTTTTACAACCCCAGAACCCGTCGCCAACACTGCCCCCTATTCAACTATCAGTACCTGCTCCGCACGGCTCGCAACTTGGCGGCAGCTTTTGCAGCTTTGCACGCTAGTGGATATTGCATTGGCGATGTGAATGAGTCAAATATCCTCGTCAGTGACACAGCACTGGTGACTTTGATAGACACAGACTCTTTCCAAGTACTCGACCCAAACAACAATGTTGTTTATCGCTGCCCAGTAGGTAAACCAGAGTTTACCCCACCAGAACTACAGAATAAAACTTTTGCCCAGCACGATCGCGAAATTTCTCACGACTTGTTTGGGCTATCGGTGCTGGTATTTCAACTTTTAATGGAAGGCACCCACCCATTTTCTGGGATTTTCCAAGGCGCTATTGAGCCACCATCCTACGAAGCCCGAATTGCATCGGGTCATTTTACTTACAGCCAAAAGCGGTACGTACCCTACCTTCCTACACCCATTGCACCCCCTTGGGAAATTCTCCATCCCAGCTTACAGGAACTATTTGTCCGTTGTTTTGAAGAGGGTCACAACAACCCACAGCTGCGCCCCAGTGCCCAGACTTGGCTCTCAGTAATAGCTGAAGCCGAAGATTCTCTGATTACCTGCACTACAAATCCCCAGCATCGCTACAACAACCATATGCGTAGCTGTCCGTGGTGTGAACGGACTGTGCGATTAGGCGGACGCGACCCCTTCCCATCACATCGGGCTATAGAAGCAAGAGAACATCTACAACCGCGAATCAAACCGAAAAAGCGCTACACTCAGACACCGTATTTGCCACAGCGAGCGACGGCACCGCACTTAGCTAATTCTTGGCAGCCAGTAATTACCCCAAGCGGTTCATCTTATAAACGTTCCAAGAAGTCAAAATTGTACCCGATTATTTTTTGCTTAATGGGTTTTGGTTTATTGGGATATGCGGACGTAATGATTAAATTTACTCAGCCGTTGGTTTCCCAAAATGCTTACACCCAACAAACATTGAATTCTCGCCAGACAAATAACAAACTTAGCTTCGCTGATTATTATCAGCAGGGTGACGCTGCTTACAAAGACCGAGACTATGAAAAAGCAATTGTCAACTTTAGCGAAGCAATTAAACAACAACCTACACATGCCAGAACTATTGTGAATCGTGGGAATGCCCGCTATAACATGAAAGACTACGAAGCAGCAGTTGTAGATTATAGCCAAGCTCTCAAAATCAACCCCAATCAAATCAAAGCTCTTGTGAATCGCGGTAATGCCCGCTTTATGCTTTCCGAATATAGCAACGATCCTGATCAAGAATATAATCTAGCGATCGCCGACTATAATCGGGCCATCGGCCTGGATAATAATGAAGTTGAAGCTTATATCAGACGGGGAATTGTCCGCACCCAAATGGCTAAATACAGCGGTGAATCTCAACAAGCTTACAAAAATGCGATCGCAGATTTTACTCAAGCGATAAAACTTAATGTATCCAAAGCAGAAGCTTACTTTCAGCGGGGTTTTGTCTATTATCAAATTGCCCAATATAGCAGCAATTATGAGCAAGAATATAATCTAGCGATCGCTGACTTTAACCAAGCACTAACTATTAGCCCCAGATTAGCAAAAGCATACCTCAAACGAGGTATGGTTCGTTATGAACTGGCACAATATGGCGGTAGTGAATCTACCAAAAACCAGACGAAAGCTATCGAAGATGTACGGATATCTGCCAAAATCTTTCTTGAGCAAGATGATATGGAAAATTATCAACAAGCACTCAATAATGTATGCGTAGTTGTGGAAAATCAATGTGACCCTTTATTCCAAGGCTCAAGTAATCTCCAAAAAACTAACTAAAAAAAAGTAATTTTTTTACTGGCATATTATTGGTTTTGATCAACTAAATCATATCATGTCAGGTAAACTACTTGTGATTTCTCAACAGGGGAGCATCCCACATGTGTAAAAACATAATTTTTCATTGCGTAAGGTACAGAACACACTCAACCAAAGCAATCGCTTTGTACAGATGAAGCGAATTGCAACATTTGGGCTAGCCTACCGATTCTGGGTTCGCAAAGCGTCTGGTAAAGTTGGAGTAGGCTTCATTCACAATTGACTTGTAATGATTTTGGTAAATTTGCTTGCATTGGGATGCTCCCCCTCTCAAGAGCAGCCCCTCTCTTAATAGCTACGGTGTACAAGTCAAATTACCCCCCTTAATCCCCCCTTAGAAAGGGGGGAAACAGGAATCTAGTTCCCTCCCCTTAGAAAGGAGAGGGTTAGGGTGGGGTAAAACTGACGTTAAAAACCAGGTAAATAAACTATTTCAGACTTGTGTATACACCGTAGCTCTTAATAGGGGAACTCGTAGCCCCTACGAAGTGGGGATTAGGGGAATAGAGCTTGTAGCTTTAGCTGTAGGCTTTTTAAGGTTATTTTATTATAAGTAATTCAACGGACATTATATCAAGCCTGACTAGGATTAGCGTAAGCTAACCCTAGTTATTTATTGGGTAACATTATTTATTTAATTCAGTAAGTTATTTTCACTTTTATAAGTATTCATAGAGCTTTTATATAGAAAAGATTTTATTTCATATCACCTTCATAATTTTGCCAAAAATTACAGTTAGATTATTGACGGAGAAAAAGAAATCAAAAACAAATTTTTCTCTATCTAAGTGCATCCTCTTCATGTCGAGAAAGTCAAATAATTTTGGATTTTAGATTTGTGTTAGTGAGTCTTGTCTGCAACACGCTACTCACGAACGAGCAGATGAGTAGATTTATTTTGCCCACTTTCAGAGTGGAGCATGTATCAAAAAACTCTTTTAATCAAAAATCCAAAATCTAAAATTGGCACGGCACGGTTAAATAATAATATTCCTACAAATCTCCGAGGTAATTGCATGAAAGCGGTGATTTTGGCTGGAGGGCTTGGTACACGCCTCAGTGAAGAAACTAGTATCAGACCCAAGCCGATGGTTGAGATTGGTGGTAAGCCAATTCTCTGGCACATAATGAAGACTTACTCCGCCCACGGTATTAATGACTTCATCATTTGTTGCGGTTACAAAGGTTACATAATTAAAGAGTATTTTGCTAACTACTTCTTACACATGTCAGATGTTACCTTTGACATGCGATTTAATCAGATGAACGTGCATTCTGGTTATGCTGAACCCTGGCGTGTTACCTTAGTAAATACGGGTGATAATACCATGACAGGCGGACGCTTAAAGCGGATTAGCGAACATCTTGGTAATGAGACTTTTTGCTTTACTTATGGTGATGGTGTAAGTAATATTAATATCACCGAGCTAGTTAACTTTCATAAAGAACAAAAGACCTTAGGAACACTCACAGCCGTTCAACCAGCAGGACGTTTTGGTGCCATTTCCTTAGGATATGAGCAAACTAAAATTACCAGCTTTCGGGAAAAACCTGAAGGTGATGGAGCTTGGATTAATGGTGGTTTTTTTGTGCTAGAACCAGAAGTAATTAACTTAATCACCGATGACTCTACGGTATGGGAGCAAGAGCCATTAGAAAAGCTAGCTGATATGGAACAGCTATCAGCTTTCAAACATAATGGTTTTTGGCAACCGATGGATACTTTACGTGATAAAAACTACCTAGAGGGGCTATGGAAGAACAGTCAAGCTCCTTGGAAGGTATGGTAAAGGAGAGTTATGAGTTATGAGTTTTAACTTCTAACTTCTAACTCCTCACTTTTTTGTAATTTAAAATGCGATAATACTAATGTATGATTTTGCGATTATAGGTGGGGGAATAGTTGGACTCTCGACAGCGTTGGCTTTAGGAAAACGCTATTCTAATGCGCGTATTTTAGTACTAGAAAAAGAGAGCCAATGGGCATTTCACCAAACAGGCAATAATAGCGGGGTGATTCATTCTGGTATTTACTATCAGCCAGGGAGTTTCAAAGCTAAATTTTGTCGTGACGGTTCTCGCTCAATGGTAAAATTCTGTCAAGAGCATGAAATTGAGCATGAAGTTTGTGGTAAAGTAATTGTTGCAACTGAAGAACAAGAGTTACCACGCCTAGAAAATCTCTACAAACGCGGCTTAGAAAATGGCATAGAAGTTAAGAGAATTAGCCCCGAAGAAGTTAGGGAAATTGAACCTCACGTAAAATGTGTAGGTGGACTTCGGGTATTCTCAACTGGTATTGTTAATTACAAGCAAGTTTGTTTGAAATACGTCGAGCTAATTCAACAGCAGGGTGGGGATTTACACCTCAACAGAAAAGTTCTGAAAATCTCCCCAAGTGGTAAAAATCAGGTACTGGAAACAAACAACGGTAGCTTTGAAACACGCTTTGTAATTAATTGTACTGGATTGCATAGCGATCGCACTGCCAAATTAGGTCAAGTTGAACCCCAAGCAAAAATCATCCCATTCCGGGGAGAATATTACGAACTCACACCAGAAAAACGCTATCTGGTCAAGACACTAATCTACCCAGTTCCCAATCCAGATTTCCCCTTCCTGGGTGTTCACTTTACCCGGATGATTGATGGTAGCGTCCATGCAGGGCCAAACGCGGTTCTATCGCTCAAACGCGAAGGTTACAAAAAAACCGACTTTGACCTGCGGGATTTTGTTGAGGTCATCACCTATCCTGGTTTCTGGAAGTTAGCAGCCAAACACGCTGATGAAGGCATCCAAGAAATCATTCGTTCGTTTAGCAAAGCAGCCTTTACCAGAAGTTTGCAAAAACTAATTCCCGAAGTCCAAGCAGAAGACTTAGTTCCCACCCACGCAGGAGTCCGCGCTCAAGCCTTAATGAACAATGGCAAGCTTGTAGACGACTTTTTGATCGTTTCCGGTCAAAACTCCATCCATGTTTGCAATGCTCCTTCTCCTGCGGCCACATCTTCTTTAGAAATCGGTAAAGCCCTTGTGGCAGAAATTCCCCAATTCTCGCATCTAGACAGTGTAGTAACTGCATAGATAGCATAGTTATTACTTCCGGAACTGCTGAATTAAGGGATGAATCTTGTATGGTGGGCATCTTTGCCTGGAAATACAAGGGACGGGCAAGATACCCATCCCACAATAAAAAAGTGTAGTGCATCAATTAAGAAATGCTATAGAGTGCTGCTAGCCAATGGGTAAGTCTGCAACAGGTTCTAGTAACTACGTAATGACTGTTAGCTTCATATATAGCGCTTCTGTGTTGAATCCAGTAACCTAACCCCCAACCCCTTCTCTACTAGCGTTGAGGAGTAAAATTCAAAGCCTCTCTCCTAAGAAGAGAGGTTTGGAGAGAGGTTATTGCATACAAAGGAAAAATATAGCGGTTCCCTTTTCGATGCAACACGCTGTAGGGCGTACATCTGTGCGCCCCTACTAAACGAAGAATTTAACTCATCAATATAAAGGCATTAACCACAATGAAAATATTAGTAACTGGAACAGAAGGCTATTTAGGTTCGTTATTACCACCTCTGTTAATTGAACGGGGACATGAAGTTATCGGTCTAGATACAGGTTTCTATAAAGTTGGTTGGCTGTACAACGCTAATGGGGTGACACCCAAAACCCTCAACAAAGATATCCGCAACATCAACCCTGAAGATTTAGAAGGTATCGAAGCAATAGTTCACATGGCGGAACTCTCCAACGACCCAGCCGGACAATTAGCACCCAATATTACCTACGAAATTAATCATGTAGGTTCAGTTCGTCTAGCTAGTCTGGCTAAAGCTATGGGTGTGCGTCGCTTTGTATATATGTCTTCGTGCAGTGTCTACGGTGTTGCTACCGCAGGTGATGTCACCGAAGAATCCCCAATTAATCCCCAAACAGCTTACGCAGAATGTAAAATTTTGGTAGAACGAGATGTCAGACCACTCGCTGATGATGACTTTTCTCCCACCTTTATGCGGAATGCCACTGCCTTTGGTGCTTCTCCCAGAATGCGCTTTGATATTGTTTTAAACAACTTAGCAGGCTTGGCATGGACTAGCAAAGAAATCAAAATGATTAGTGATGGTACACCTTGGCGTCCATTAGTCCACGCATTGGATATTTGCAAAGCAATAGTTTGCACCTTAGAAGCACCACGGGACATTGTACATAACCAAATTTTTAACGTGGGAGATACAACAAACAACTATCGCGTCAAAGAAATCGCTGAAATTATTGCTGATATTTTCCCAGATTGTAAATTGTCCTTCGGTGACAACGGCTCAGATAACCGCAGCTATCGGGTATCCTTCGAGAAAATCAACACAATTCTGCCCGGATTTAAGTGTGATTGGAATGCCCAACTTGGTGCCCAGCAGCTATTTGATTTGTTCAGTCAAATACATATGGCTGAAGATACTTTCTTATTTAGAGGATTTACCCGCTTAAAACAGCTAGAATATCTGATTCGTACTGAGCAAATTGACAAAGATTTCTTCTGGAATAAAAAGTAGCTAAAGTAGCCTAGCAGCAGCGAACAAATAATCTAAGCCTCCGAATCAAATATTGTTGATTCGGACTTATTTACCCTATCGAATTATTTGCAATTAGTGAGTTGAAGTTTATGGCGATCGCAAAATGTCGATTCAGTGGTCAACCTCTACACAAAACTTTTATTGATCTAGGAATGTCACCTTTAGCCAATGCTTATCTGACAGCAGAACAGCTAAATCATGCAGAAAAATTTTATCCTCTGCACGCTTATGTCTCTGAAGACACTCTTTTAGTCCAATTAGAACAATTTGAAACTCCAGATCAGATTTTCAGTGACTATGCTTACTTTTCTTCTTACTCAACCAGTTGGCTAAAACATGCCAAAGCTTATACCGAGATGATGGTAAAAAGGTTTGGTTTTAATCATCATAATCAAGTTATTGAAATTGCCAGCAACGACGGCTACTTACTGCAATATTTTTTAGAAAATGGAATCCCAGTTTTAGGAATAGAACCAGCCGCAAATATAGCCAAGGTTGCTGAAGCCAGAGGCATTCCTAGTATCAACAAGTTTTTTGGAGTTGAAACTGCTAAAGAACTTGTGATACAAGGAAAACTCGCTGACCTTTTGATAGGCAACAATGTTTTAGCTCATGTACCGGATCTAAATGATTTCATAGCTGGAATGAAACTCATCCTCAAACCCAATGGCATCTTGACGATGGAGTTTCCTCATATTTTGCGACTCATTCAACAAAATCAGTTTGATACTATTTATCACGAACATTTTTCTTATTTCTCACTCCTCACTGTCGAAAAAATTTTTTCAGCCCACAAATTGCAACTTTTTGATGTAGAGGAATTACCAACTCATGGCGGTTCTTTAAGAATTTATGCCAAACATAACCACGCTGATAATCACAACATTAGCGACCGAATAAGCCATCTCAAAGAGAAAGAAATTGCCGCCAGACTGGATCGCATAGAAACTTACATTACATTTGCTGAAAAAGTCAAAGAAACAAAGCACAAGCTATTAAATTTTCTCTTGACGGCTAAAGCAGAAGGTAAATCAATCGTGGGTTATGGCGCACCAGCTAAAGGTAACACCTTGCTTAATTATTGTGGAATTGCTAAAGATTTTATCGATTATACAGTAGATTGCAGTCCCTACAAACAAGGCTTATTTTTACCTGGGACTCATATTCCCATCTTCAAACCAGACAAAATCCGCGAAACTAAACCAGATTATGTCCTAATTTTACCTTGGAACCTCAAGGAGGAAATTATGGAACAAATGGCATTTATTGGCGAGTGGGGTGGACAGTTTGTTGTGCCGATTCCTGAAGTAAAAATTTATCCTTGTCCTATTCCGGATAGGCTTTTAATAGCATCGTAATTACTAATTATAAGCAACAAAGCTGCCTATTGTTACTGTTTTTATATTGTCGCTATGATAATGGGCAATATAGTTCAGTTAAAGCTTAATTCTCCTAACCATCCTTTTGAAGTAGGGAATTAAAAACCGTAACCAAAAGTGGGCAAAATCATCATTCTACAAGATTGGATAACTTATTTTTCGGGAATCAATAAAAAGTAATTAAAAGGTGTATCTACTATAAAATTTTGTGGTTTGGCGACAAAAATTAGACTGGAAAGCAGTTGATTAATTACTAATACCAATTATTTGTGAAACTGCACAAAATCAAGTTTGTGCTTAAGTCCTTTGTTAGCAACCTCACAGATAATCGTTATCATCTGCTGCTGCTAGTACCTTCTTAACTACAGATTTGAGCTTAATATGAATAAATTACTTACCATCGGTATTCCTACATTTAATCGTGCCCAGCTTTTAGATAAACAACTTACTTGGTTAGCTAAAGCTATTAAAGGGTTTGAGTCTGAGTGCGAAATATTTATTTCTGATAACTGTTCTACAGATAATACCCAAGAAGTAATTAAAAAATGGCAGATAATCCTTAGTAATGTTACATTTACATCAAATAAAAATAGTGAAAATATAGGCGTAATGGGTAATATCGCTTGTTGCCTAAAAGCTGCAACTAGCGAATATGTTTGGACAATTGGTGATGATGATCCAATTCAGGAAAAAACCCTAAATTATGTGTTAACAACACTAAAAAAATATTCAGATTTAGCACTAATGTTTTTAAACTTCTCTGGTCGCCAGAAACGAACAGGTCAACTTGTTGTAGAACGCTGGTTGAATAGTGATAATGACGAGCCAAGAGTTGACGGAAAAGCTGTATTTCAAGGTTATCTGAACGAAAATTTTGGTGGTGTACTTTTTATATCAGCAGCAATTTATCGAACAGATTTAGTGCAACGGGCTGTACAAAAATGGCCATCTGCTACTAGTAATTGGGCATCTCAAGCATATTGGACTGGGTTTTGCGCTGCTTATGGAAGTGTGATTGTTACTAAAGATATTTATTTAGAATGTACTATGGGCGCTAGTCTTTTGGATCTTGATCCAACATGGAACTTCAGAATGCGATATGCTTACATACCTGAAGTTTATATAAAACTATTAAGGGTAGGATATCCTCAGAAATTTTGTCAGGAAATGATTTGGCAAAATTTCCAACAAAAAACTGACTGGAAAATCTTATTAGGTGCTTTAAAACGTTGGCCTTTCTTGACAATAAAGATATTTATTCCTTACCTCCGTTTGCTAAGTATATCAGCTTGGGCAATTCTTTTTCCACCCAAGCAGCTAGAAAATAGTACAGCACGGCTTAAATCCACCTAGCATCTCAATTAACAAGACTTGGCACAAAATACCCTAAAGGTAGGTAAACTTCCACCACAGTCTACTAGGCGATAATTTAGTATGTTAATTGTCAAGAAATTTATTGTTAATCCCAATTATTGACAATGACTACTCATATACGAATTTAATTAATTACTATTTATTCCCATGCAAAAATTACTGACCATTGCTATACCGACTTATAATCGTGCTGAGTTACTTAATAAACAGTTAGCATGGTTGGCTCAAGCTATCAAAGCTTTTGAAGATGAATGTGAAATTTTAGTTTCTGATAATTGTTCAACAGACAATACTCAGGAGGTGATCCAAAAATGGCAACTAACACTCAGCAATATTACATTTAAATCAAATAAAAACTCTAAAAATTTAGGCGTAGTCAAAAATATTATGTATTGCCTAAATTCTACTACAACAAAATATGTTTGGACAATCGGTGATGATGACCCAATTCAAGATAAAGCCATTGCTTATGTCATTAATAAACTCAGACAACATGAAAATTTATCATTATTGTTCCTTAACTTTTCCGGTCGGAACCAGATTACTGGAGAACCAGTCCATCCACCAAAAATTGTTGGTAATCGCTGGTTTGATATTGATAGTGAAGGTGGTGATGGTGATGGTAAAGCCATATTTGAACATTGTTTTTCAAAAAGTGTTGGTGCAGTAATTTTTCTGACTGCTACAGTCTACCGCACTGACTTAGTAAAACGCGCTCTCAAAAATTGGCCAGACGCTGAGAATAACTGGATATCTTTAGCATATTTAGCCGGATATTGTGCTGCTAATGGCATTGTAATTGTCACTAAAGAGATTTATTTAGAATGTGTTGTTGGTGTGAGTTATTGGCAGAAAGAACCAAAGTCTGCACTGTTAATGCAATACAAACACATCCCCGAAGTGATTTTGAAATTAGAGCAGAGTGGATATTCTAAGAAGTTTTGTCGGCGGATGCTTTTGCAGAACGGCAAAGAAGTCAACTTGAAAGTTTTCTTGGGTGCTTTAAGAAGATGGCCGATGTCCGCTATCAAAACAGTAGTTCCATTTTTAGCTTTAGTCAGCTTGTGTGCTTTGGACGTGATGGTTTCTAAAGAGTTTAGGTTAGCAGAATCAAGTGAAATATCTACTCAAGAAGTGCAAAGCTATAAGCCATAAACTACTAAATTACTGATAAATATACATCGAAACTAGAAGGAATGTACGACATGTTTAGTGTAATTAAACGCAAAATAGCTACACTGTCTTCTGACTTTGAATATTACGTAGCCCGTTGGAAGCATAGCAAAAATCTGCCAGCATTGGAAAGAAGCGATCGCCATATCCTTAATGCTCTCAATAAAGATGGCGTTTGCGTTACAACACTGGCAGATTTAGGGTTAAACTCTAGCTCAGAACTGCTCAAAGCTGCTTCTCATCAATTGTCTCAGATGGAAAATCTAAACAACGACCATCTAGAGCAAAAGTTGCCACAAATTTACACAGTTACAGGTTTACCAGAATTTTATGCCTGGGGGATCGAGAAAAGGCTGATAAACATCATCGAAAATTATATTGGTCTTCCCATTGCTTTTCATGGTGTACATTTACGCAAAGATTTTAATAATAAACATCAGTTTGGAACGCTACTATGGCATAGTGATGCAGAAGACCGCCGGATTATCAAAATCTTTATTTACTTGAATGATGTAGAAGAAAAAACTGGGCCTTTTGAATACATTCCCCGCTCTTTAACTCCCTTATTTAGTTGGAATTATTTTCAGCTTTACTACAAACTTTGGAAGTCAGGCTATATGGGTATCGATGATGAAGAAGTAAAACCAGTCATCCCCAAATCTGCTTGGAAATCTTGCCCAGGCCCAGCAGGTACAGTCATTATTGTAGATACGAAAAACGCTTTGCATCACGGCACAGTCCGCACAGAAGACCGGTCAGCACTATTCTTTTGTTACACCGCTAACCCTCCCGAAAGACCAGACCTCTGCACCCAATACTGGGATGATACTTATCCTAGAGCAGAATTACGTTCTTCATCAGATGCAGTTAAAATTCCGACTTAGTACCCTTTCATAAAAGGAAAGGATGTTTTAAAAGTACTTTTAGATCCCCCTGGCTACCGTGTACACACAAGTCGAATTGGTAATCAAATGGACGAAAAAGAACGGAAAATTATTTTTAACCCTTTTGATTTTCTGTGAGAACTCTATCAATAAACTGACGCTAATGATAATCAGTTTGCTCAACTCAAAACTTTGCCAATATACGGCTTGTATCTTACCAGGCAAGGATTTTAGTACTTGTGTGTACACTGTAGCCTTTGGGGGATATTGATATTTTCCAAAATCCTCTAAGGTGCGTTACGTTCCTAACGACCCCTACAAAATTGTAGGTGATTAAATTCACATTCATTACTGTTATCTTCTGGTGCAAATACTAAGCAGTTAGCAAGCATTTTCTGTAATCAACATTAAGGAATCATATGATTTTCACTGAAACCGCACTCAAAGATGCACTCATTATTGATTTAGAAGAAAAACCAGACCACCGTGGTTTTTTTGCTCGCTCTTTCTGCGCTCAAGAATTTGAAGCACATGGCTTAAAGCCAACAGTTGCCCAATGTAACCTGTCTTTTAACTACAAAAAAGGCACTATTCGGGGAATGCACTATCAAGTTCTACCAGCAGCAGAAACGAAATTAATTCGCTGTACTAAAGGCGCTATCTATGACGTAATTATTGATATGCGTCCTGAATCTCCTAGCTTTTTATCACACATTGGTGTAGAACTAACTCCAGAAAACCGCCGCGCTTTGTATGTTCCAGAAATGTTTGCTCACGGCTATCAAGCACTCACAGATGAGACTGAAGTCGTATATCAAGTAAGTGAATTTTACACGCCAGGGTATGAGAGAGGTTTACGCTATGACGACCCATTCTTTAATATTGATTGGCCTCTAGATGTAACTGAAATATCTGAGAAAGATTTAAGTTGGCCTTTGTTGAGAATGATGACTGTTGGCGGTACAACTTCAAGATAAATATAGCAATATTGAAAAATTCGTGAAATTACTTTTTTAACTAAGTTAAAAGTACGTAAATAGTGTAACTTAAACAAAAAACTATTTCATGAGTGAATTAGGATTGATGTATATAGAACTGTAAGTGCTAATTAACATCTGAGATATTAACTTAATCAAATTGGGTAGAAATAAATGCCAAATAGTATTCTATCTCGTGTCGGTGATACTATCTCTTTTGTCTCCAAAAAAATCCAAACTCGGATCAACTATGCCAAGACCTTACAAGTTGTTTCACTGAAGCCCAAACAGCCTTCCAAAGGAAATGTACTTCTTTCTTATCGGATTGAGCCATTCCTGATAAAACCAGGTCAGCCTATCCCCAATGACCAGAGTTGGAACTGGGAATGTCTACTAATCGCACAAACTTTTTTAGACATGGGCTATAACGTTGATGTTATCCAGTTCCATAATGATAAATTCGTTCCTGAAAAACACTACGCATTTTTCATTGATATCCGTCATCGTCTAGAAGCACTTGCACCAAAACTGAATAAAGATTGTATCAAGATTTTCCACGTTGACATTGCTAATATGGTGTTTCGCAATGCAGCTGAATGCAATAGACTTCTAGAACTCCAACAGCGTCGAGGAATTACCTTACGTCCACAGCGATTTGAAACGCCTAACTTGGGAATTGAATATGCGGATTACGCTACCATATTGGGCAACAATTTCACAGTTGATACATTCAAATATGCCAACAAAGCAATGTATCGTATTCCGATTTCTTCGTCACTCGTTTATCCCTCTCCTGACGAGAAAGACTTTGAAGCGGTAAGAAAGCGTTTTCTGTGGTTTGGTGGTAGTGCTTTAGTTCTCAAAGGATTAGACTTAGTTTTAGATGCCTTTGCCCAAATGCCGGAATACCATTTAACAGTTTGTGGGCCGGTAAGTAATGACAAAGAATTTGAGCAAGCTTTCTATAAAGAACTGTATGAAACACCTAACATTCATACTTATGGTTGGATTGATGTTAGCAGTCCTGAATTTTTAAAGATTACAAATAATTGTTTGGGACTTGTTTATCCTTCCGTTTCTGAAGGACAGGCAGGAGCAGTTATAACTAGCTTACAAGCTGGGTTAATTCCGATTTTAAGTTACGAATCTGGTGTAGATGTTCACGATTTTGGTGTGATTTTTGATAACCTTTCCCTTGAAGAAATTAAGGCGAAAGTTAGAAGTATTTCCAATTTGCCTGTAGAAGACCTAAAGCTGATGTCTCGTCAGGCATGGGAATATGCAAGAACAAATCATACTAAAGAAAAGTTTGCTCAAGCCTACAAAAATGCTGTGGAGCAAATTATCGAAAATCACAGCCAGAAAAAACAGACTGATTCCGTAGCATCTAGCAAACAGCTAGTTAGTACCTAGTTCTGGTGATTAGAAATCGCAAAACCATACAAACTGCGTCTGTCGGCGTGGACTGATGAAAATTAATAAGGGCAAAATCCCCTTGTTAAAATTCGCGCAGGTGGGTTTTGCCTGTACAGCCATGATTTATAGTCGCTTGGTGCAAGCTAATCCTAATTCCCATGAAAATGTACTTAATATTTAGCTGTAACAAATTATTAAGTGCAAATTTATAGAGAATTTGTATCACAACCAACAGTTCCAAAAAGGAGTTTAGTTCATGATTATTATCGATCGCGCCTTACAAGCCCGTGCAGCAGCAGGAAATCCCATCAAAGTGGGAATGATTGGTGCTGGTTTTATGGGTCGAGGAATTGCCAACCAAATTGTCAATTCAGTGCCAGGAATGGAGTTAGTTGCTATCTCCAATCGTCAGATTGATGCAGCTAAACAAGCTTATTCGGAAGCCGGAATTGAGGATATTCAAGTTGTTGCAACTGTCAGCGAATTAGAAGATGCGATCGCTAACGGTAAGTATGCAGTCACAGAAGACGCTAAATTACTGTGTCGGGCCCAGGGCATCGAGGCCATAATCGAAGTCACAGGTGCAGTGGAATTTGGCGCTCACATCGTCATGGAAGCGATCGCCCATTGCAAACATGTGATTATGATGAATGCCGAACTCGACGGCACCATTGGCCCCATCCTGAAAGTGTATGCCGACAAAGCAGGTGTCATCCTCAGCGCTTGTGATGGCGATCAGCCAGGGGTACAAATGAACCTTTACCGCTTTGTGAAAAGCATTGGTTTAACTCCCTTATTATGCGGTAACATTAAAGGACTCCAAGACCCCTATCGCAATCCCACCACCCAGGAAGGATTTGCTAAACGTTGGGGTCAAAAGCCTCACATGGTGGCTAGCTTCGCCGACGGAACCAAAATTTCCTTTGAGCAAGCGATCGTTGCTAATGCCACAGGCATGAAAGTTGCTAAACGGGGAATGTTGGGATATGACTTCAACGGTTATGTCGATGAAATGGCCCAGATATATGATGTTGAACAACTCAAGGAACTGGGCGGTATTGTCGATTATGTAGTTGGAGCAAAACCTGGCCCAGGCGTGTATGTATTTGCCACTCACGATGACCCCAAACAACGCCACTATCTCAACTTATACAAATTAGGCGAAGGCCCTCTTTACAGCTTCTATACTCCTTATCACCTCTGTCATTTTGAAGTTCCCCTGTCCGTAGCGCGCGCTGTCCTATTCGGTGATGCCGTTATGTCTCCACTCGCAGGACCGCTAGTAGATGTTGTCACCACTGCCAAAATTGACCTGAAAGCAGGAGAAACCCTAGATGGCATCGGTTACTACATGACCTACGGACAATGTGAAAATTCCCCCATCGTTCAACAGCAAAATCTCTTACCAATTGGTTTAGCCGAAGGATGTCGCCTGAAACGAGATATTACTAAGGATCAAGTCCTCACATACGAGGATGTAGAATTGCCTGAAGGCAGACTCTGCGACCAATTAAGAACTGAGCAAAACACTTATTTCGCCACAGAAAAAATCTTAGTAGCAGTTGGGTAATATCGGTTCCAAAAATATTCACAACAAATTAATTGGCTGTAGGGGCGTACAGCTGTACGTCCCTAGCAACGTATTTGTAACAAGAATTTCGTGAAGAGGATAGGAAATTATACTGCTGAACATTAGCCACTTTTCACACCATGTGGAACCTAACCCCCTAGCCCCCAACCTTACAAGGGTTGGGGGAAATTCAAAGCCCTCCCCTTTTAGGGAAGAGGAATGAAAGCGAGGTCTTCGCTATACCGTGAAAAGGAAGCTGAACACTAAAGTTGTTGATAGTAACTTGCTGGGGAGCGTTGAAACAAACCTGATCGAAACTTTAGGTCAAATTCATGAAAATTGCTCTAGTCCATGATTATTTAACCCAGCGAGGTGGGGCAGAGCGTGTGTTTGAACTGCTTTGTAAGCGCTATCCCGAAGCAGATATTTTCACATCTCTATACGATCCACAAAAAACTATTGATCTAGGCGATCGCATAGTCAACACAACTTTCTTACAAAAGATTCCCTATGCAGCAAAATATTTCAGGTCAATGGCTCCTCTATACTTTCCTGCATTTCGTGCCCTGAATCTGCAAGACTACGATCTAATTATTAGCAGTAGCACTAGCTTCGCTAAAGCAGTGCAAAAAAATCCCAATGCCCGCCACATTTGCTTTTGCCATAACGTCACCCGTTTCTTATGGGATACAGCAACTTATTTAAGAGAATACGGAGACTATAGATATTTTGCTCCTTTAATCGAACAAGTATTTCAAGTAATGAGAAAGGTAGACCTGAAATATGCACAGGAACCTGACCTTTACATTGCTAATTCTAGTGTTGTTGCCCGCCGGATAAAAAATGTTTATGGCAAACAGGCAATAATGGTTAACTATCCAATTGATACTAGTAAATTTCTTTTTTCAGATATAAAAGATGAATATTATCTGGCCTCAGCCCGGATGATCAGCTATAAGCGTCTTGATATAATAGTCGAAGCTTTTAATTGGCTGGGGTGGCGGTTATTAATATCAGGTGACGGGCCAGAACAAGCACGATTAAAATCCAAAGCATTACAAAATATTGTGTTCTTGGGACACGTAAGTGATAGAACCCGCAAAGACTTGTTTTCCAAAGCCAAGTCTATTATTGTCGCAGCCCTAGAAGACTACGGATTAGTTCCAGTGGAGGCTAATGCTAGTGGCACACCAGTCATCGCCTACGGAGCCGGTGGAGTATTAGATACTCAAATACCAGGTGAAACAGGAGTCTTTTTCAAAAGACAAACACCCGAATCTCTACAAATTGCATTATTAGAAGCCAATGGCATTTCTTGGAATTACGATCGCATCCGTAATCATGCAGTAGCAAACTTTTCAGAGAATGCCTTCTTTAATAAAGTTGAGCAAATTATTAACCAAACTTGTGGTAAGCATCAATTATTCATTTAATTTTTGAATCTATTCCCACTATAAGATTACCTATTTATTTTCTCTCTCGTCTTTGGCGGTTTGTTAAAAAATAGGTATTCTTCGGAGTATCTCTTAGCCTAAGTCTTGTTGGTGTAGCCTTTCGTAGAAAAGACAAGGATAATAAAAGTGGTTCAAAGTAGTCTAAATCCTCATATAACTCCAGCTTCTGAAACTGAACCAAGTTACGGACAAATGTTTGCCGTATTTGTACGAAGATTTCCTTGGTTCTTAGCAGTATTAATTAGTTGTATTGCTCTTGCGGGTCTGGTAACTTTTAAGACAAAACCAACTTATAAAAGTTCGATGCAACTGCTAGTAGAACCTAACTATCAAGGTAAGACAGAAGGAGCAGGGTTAGACAACCAGTTTACCGACTCTAATGTTGTGATAGATACTGCAACTCAGCTTAACCTGATGCAAAGTTCAGGACTCATCCAAAAAGCAGTTGATAAACTTCAGTCTAATTATCCCGATATAACTTCAGCAGAAATTAAAGCTTCTTTGGTCTTAACTCAAATAAGGAGCAAAGAAGATAATGTCGCTACTAAAATCTTTCAAGTTGAATACACTGCTGGAGATCCAGAAAAAACACAAAAAGTTCTAAGTGCAATTCGACAAGTTTATGTGGAATATAACAAAGAACAACAGAATTCGCGTTTACAAAAAGGTCTGCAAATTATCAGGGAACAGTTAAGTAAAGCCAGTGAAGAAGTAAACGCGGCTGAGACAAATCTACAAAGATTTCGGAGAAATCAGAACTTAATTGATCCAGAGTCACAGGCCAAAGCTATTGAGACGGCTTTGAACAATATTGCCCAAGAGCGACAGACAACTCGTTCTCAGTATGGGGAAGCTTTGGCACGCCAAAAATCTTTGGAAGAACAACTTAACCGTTCTCCCCAAAATGCTCTAGTTGCTTCCCGCCTGAGTCAGTCTACTCGCTATCAAGGCTTACTGAACGAAATCCAAAAAACAGAACTGGCATTAGCACAAGAACGCTTACGTTTTACAGATCAGACTCCGAGTGTGCAAAAGTTCAAAGAACAGCTTCAAAGCCAGAAGGAATTATTGCAACAAGAAGTAGGAAGGACTTTAGGCCCAAAATCTGCTGGTGCATTCAGTTCTGGAGACTCTCTCCTCGAAAAAGGACAGCTCGGTGAAATTGATCTCAGCCTTGCTGGTCAGCTAGTGGAAACACAGACCAATATAGTTGCTTTAACTGCTCGCGATCAAACTTTGGCCCAGAAAGAAAATGAGCTGCGTTTAGAAATCAAACGCTTCCCGCCTCTGTTGGCTTATTACAATCGGATGCTACCCCAATTGCAATTTAGTCGTGAAAGGTTAGAGCAGCTTTTAAGAGCAGAGCAGCAATTACGGCAAGAACTTTCCAAGGGTGGATTTAATTGGGAAGTGGTAGAAGATCCTCAAAAAGGCGCACAATTAGGCCCCAATCTCCAACAGAACTTGCTATTAGGTGCTGTCGTTGGGTTTATGTTAGGAGGCATTGCTGCCTTTATTCGGGAATCGGCTGATGATGCAGTTCACACCACTGCTGAGTTAGAAAAGCAAATGGCCATGCCGTTGTTGGGAACAACTCCCAAGTTACCGCCAGCCAAACCCAGAGAATCAATGATCAAGTTGCCTTTTGGTAAGCCAGAAGTTCTCGCCCCCTGGACAATTCAGGTATTGCAATCTCCACCGCGTTGGGAATCGCTGGATCTGATTTACAAGAATATTGAACTTTTAAATACTGTTACTAACTTGAAATCTTTGATGATTACCTCGGCTTTAGCCGATGAGGGTAAATCAGCTTTGGCCTTGGGTCTGGCAATGAGTGCTGCCCGTTTACACAAAAGGGTGTTACTGATTGATGCCAACTTACGTGATCCCAGCCTGCACCAACAACTGAATCTTCCTAATGAACAGGGGCTTTCAACTCTATTGGCTAGTGATGCAACTTTACCCAACCAGATTAGTTTTCAATACTCAGGTTCCGCCTACATCGATATTTTGACCGCTGGCCCCAAACCTACTGACCCAGCTAATCTGTTAAGTTCCCCTCGGATGATGCAATTAATGGCAGCATTTGAGGAAAACTATGATTTGGTACTCATAGATGCTCCCCCAGTTCTCGGTTTAGTGGATGCCATGCTTACCGCATCATCTTGTCGTAGCGTGGTCATGGTGGCAAGCATTGGTATTGTGACGCGAAGTCAGCTTACTCAAGCGACAGCTATGTTAAGTAAGTTAAATCTGATTGGGGTTGTAGCTAATGGAGTATCAAACTCTAGCAGTAATTACGTACCCTATATCAAACAACAACAATTAGCCCTGCGTCAAGCTGTAGAAAAGTAGCTAGTATGGCTACGATAGATCCCCAGATCCCCGACTTCTTAGAGAAGTCAGGGATCTAATTAGTTTAAATACAACACGGGGTAGGGTGGCACAACTGTGCTACCCTACTTTTTGATGAACAAAATTTAATTTTGATGCGATCAGGAAAATTCCAGTATATTTATACTATCTTTATGAGTTTTCAGAGAAATCACTGGCTCTTTAAAGAGTAAATAAAGAATTTATTTGAGCGATCGCTATTTCTATATAGTCTTATATTCTAGAGATTAAAGCACCTTCATAAAGGCTAGAAGACAAGAGTGGACTGGTTTTGTTAAATATCTCGCTCCAATCAACACCTCAGTGCAATTAAACGTAAATATAGATTCATGGGTAATTTCCCTCTACATTTCTCTACTGTCAGTAGTTACCGGAAAATATCGATTGCCCATGAATATTGATAGTAACGTTGATTACTACACCTTTACACCAGCAGAATTCTGCACGATATGTGCTTGGCTGAGTGGCAAATAGCAATAACATATTTTTGCCCTCAATTATCTCCAACTTTTTTGACTTACAACAAGATTCGGATTTGGGTCTTTGGCATCAATAGCCTTTGATAACGCCTCAGCAATTCACTCCTGTATAAACCCAAAGACATATGACAACTTCAATAATTCCAACTCTAGAAAATTTATATGATGTAACCCAGGAACACCAAGAGAATCGTGGGTACTGCACACTCCAGTGGCGGCGGGGTAAGCTGTTGGTGAAGCCGCCTGGACGAGTTAAACAACCATATCTGCCTTCATTAGATAGTAAGCGATCGCTAGTAGAATGCTTACAACATTCTCCTGTAAGTTTGGTAAGCATAGATCCAAAGCTGGGTGAGGCTTTGCTCAGGTTTTGGGCAGATGCATGTGAAGAAGCTAAAAAACCAATATTCCTAAGCATATCTGCTGGCAATAAAGTGCCTAAGCAACCCTTGAGGCAATTGCAACGACTAATCGATTGGATTGCTGCTTTGGTGTTGTTGCTATTAGTAAGTCCAGTCATGTTGGGATTGATTGTGTTAATCCAGGTTTACTCACCAGGATCACTTTTTTGCCGTGAGTGGAGTGTTGGAGAACGGGGTAAACTCTTTCGGGCGATGAGGTTTTGCACATACAACATCACACCGCTAGGGCGTTGGATGGGTAAATCCAGTCTGGACAATCTGCCCCTGTTATTTAACGTGCTACGGGGTGACATGAGTTTGATCGGATCTCGTTGTTGGACTTTAGAAGATGCAGTACAGCTAAATAAACTACCAGAAGTTACAGCTTCATGGGAAGTAGAAGCACAGCCCCACTTGTTACATCTGGATAGCCAAACACTTTGAGAATTCAGAAGTCATAATTCTGACTCCTAACTCCTGAATTCTTTGTGAAACTACAGAAAATCAGGCTTAGTAAGACTTGGGGCAAAATTTTTTTGTTCTATGCAACCTCACAGATAATCGGTACTACATACCAAATTATTGTTAGAAAAATCCATGCATTTCCAACTTCCTCAACAACTTCGTAGTCTGTTCAAAGCTAGCAGCTTTTGGCAGGACAACTATTTGATATTGCAAGAATTTAAACACTTTCGCAAAATTGCAACTTTAGCTCTGATATTCTCTATTTTGGCAGCAACTTTTGAAGGTGTTAGTATTGGTTTTTTACTTTCCTTTTTGCAAAGCTTAACTAGTCCCAATGCTCAACCTGTCCAGACAGGAATACACTGGTTTGATATTTGGATTTTGGGAGCCAAGACATCGGCAATTAATCGTCTGTACCGCGTATCTCTGTTAATTTTATTGAGTACTTGGTTACGTGCAACCTTTAATTACTTTTCCCAAGTTTACACTGAATTATCTCAATTACATCTTGCCGATCGTTTACGTAAACAAATTTTTGAACAGTTGCAATCCTTGTCACTAAGTTACTTTGCCAAAACTCGTTCTGGTGAACTAATTAACACAATTACCACAGAAATTGAAAAAATCAGACAGGGTTTTAGTGGCACAGCCTTTTTAGTAACTAGAGGATTAACAACCTTTGTTTACTTAATATCAATGTTTTTGATATCATGGCAACTGACCCTGATTTCGGCATTACTATTTACACTTTTAGGTGTAGGTTTGTCTAATCTGAACGCTAGAGTCAGAGAATCAAGTTTTGGCATGACAACTGCTAATGCTAATTTTACATCAACAGCCATAGAATTTATTAATGGCATTCGCACTGTTCACTCCTGTGGTACTCAAGAATTTGAACGTCAGCGTTACTACAAAGCTAGCGACAAAGTAATAAGTAGTACAACTAAAGTTGTATTCACCTGGACACTTGTTAAGCCAATTGCCGAAGGCGTAGCGACTACCGTATTGATCGGAATGATTATTTTGGCGTTCACTAGCCTTGTTACCAATGGAACCCTACAAGTTGCTTCTTTGCTAACCTTTTTCTTTGTGCTATTTCGCTTTATCCCGTTTGTTCAAGATATTAATGGTACGAGAGCATATCTCAGCACTTTACATGGCTCGGCAGACAATATTAAAAATATGTTGAAAAGTGATGATAAATATTACTTTAAAAATGGCAAACTTGAGTTTAAAGGGTTAAAAAGGTCAATAGATTTAGTATCTGTAGATTTTGGCTACGATGATGATAATCTAGTGCTACATAATATTACCCTTACTCTTGAAAAGGGAAAAATGACAGCATTAGTCGGAGCATCTGGTGCTGGTAAAACAACCCTTGCTGATTTAATTCCCCGATTTTATAATGCTACAGATGGATATCTTTACATTGATGAAATTGATGTGCGGCAGTTTGAAATTCACTCGCTACGTCGGAAAATAGCTGTCGTCAGTCAGGATACTTTTATCTTCAATACTAATGTTTGGCAGAATATTTCTTACGGGACTCCAGAAGCCACTAATGATGAAATTCAAGAAGCTGCTAGACTAGCGAATGCACTAGAATTTATTTTGGAAATGCCCGAAGGTTTTAACACCCAGCTTGGAGATAGAGGTGTTAGATTATCTGGAGGACAAAGGCAGCGAATTGCTATTGCGCGTGCTTTACTGCGAAACCCAGAAATTTTGATTTTGGATGAAGCAACTAGTGCTTTAGATTCTGTATCTGAGCGCTTAATTCAAGATTCATTAGAAAAGCTATCTGTTGGGAAAACAGTAATTGCGATCGCTCACCGTCTTTCTACCATTTCTAAAGCAGATAAAGTTGTAGTTTTAGAACAGGGACGGATAGTAGAGCAAGGTAAGTATCAAGAACTCTTGGAACTCAAAGGTAAGCTTTGGAAATATCATCAAATGCAGTATGAAGTAAGGCAATCAGATTAGAAATAATATCAAATTACCAAAATACTTGCAACATATAAATCGGCTGTATATCCCTACAGCCGTAAGCCCCTACCTGTATATGTCAGTAATTTGGTGAGATTACATTGCAAAAAAAATAGTATTATCATACTCATTATCTCTAAAAATAATTTATTAAAAATTATTATAAATAGTGCTATAGCAATATTTATAGGACTTACGCAAAAATCGCCCAAAAGCTTAATTTGTCGAACCGCCAAGACGCCAAGAACGCCAAGAATTCGTAGAGTGTGCGTAAGTCCTAATTTAAATAAGTCGTCAAAATCTCCGATTCATCTCTCTGCTGCTAATTTATTTTTATAAATGATTTAGGACTGCTATATATACTGAACATAAACGAAAAATATGTACCAGAAAATATTTGACAAAAACCTGATTTATCAATGCTCCAATTTTGAAGTAGGTGGGGGCGGAGGTGTCGAAACTTATTTAGCTTCTCTGTTTGAACATCGACCACCTGATATTAGCGATCGCGTGATAAAATCGCTAAAGAATGTTGATCAAAGCCAGTTTAAACTGCTGCATATCCACAGCCCAGATTTACTCTTGCAGCTTACAGGCGAATGTCCTACCGTCTTCAGTGTTCATAATCACTCATTCTACTGTCCTAGTGGCACAAAGTATTTAGCAGGACAGCACACAGTCTGCGATCGCAATTTCTCTTACTTAGGATGTACCTGGGGTAAACTAATAGATAAATGTGGTAGCCGTAGACCTTTAAGAACTGTTAGAGAACTTCAAAAAACTCAGAATTTTTTAGATGTATTAAAAAAGGTAAAAATTACTTTTATCGCTAATAGCGAATATGTACGACAAGAGTTGATTCAAAACGGTGTACCGCCTGAACAAACTGTAACACTACACTGTGGTATATCCGTACCAAAAACAGCAACTACACCTCTGAGTTTAGAAGTCCACCAAAATCATAGAATTTTGTTTGTGGGACGGATTGTTTCTGATAAAGGTCTGGAATGGTTACTCAAAACTTTAATACATACAGATCCACAAATTAAACTTGATATTGCAGGTGAAGGATGGGAACGACCACAGTTAGAAAAGTTAGCAAACACACTCAGATTAAGTAACCGAATTACTTGGCATGGGTGGTGCAATCCTGACAAAATAAATAAACTTTATCAACAGTCTTTTGCAGTCATATTTCCTAGTGTCTGGCCTGAACCTGCCGGTCTTGTAACTCTGGAAGCTTATGCTAATTATCGACCTGTAATTGGTAGTGCAGTCGGAGGTATTCCAGAACATTTACGAGATGGAGAAACGGGTATTATTGTTCCAGGTAATAATATAAAAAAGCTGGCTGATGCCATTCATGAGTTGTATACAGATTATCAAAAAAGCCGATATATGGGCGAACAAGGTCATGCTTTATTGATGAAGGAATTTACAATGCATACTCATATAAATAATCTGCGAAAAATTTATGCAAAAACAATAGCTGAATTTTCTTCTCAAGAGGAAAAAATATATAGCATCTCTCAAGCTAAATAACATTATTTTAGTAAAAAGTTCAAGTGTACATCTTTCATTTCTGAAAGATAAATATGAAGTAAAAAAATATGTCATTGCATCAAGAAAACCAACAACCTTTAGTCAGCATTGTTATCCCCACCTATAATCGACCAGAATATTTGAAGCAAGCGATCGCTAGTGCTATTAAACAGACTTATCAAAATATTGAAATCATTGTTTCTGATAATTGTAGTCCAGAAAATCCTCAAGCTATTGCCGCATCTTTTGGCGACTCACGCATCAGATTTTGGCGGCATCAGCAAAATGTGGGTATGTTAGCTAATCAGCAGCATGGTTTCAAAATGGCGCGAGGTAAATATGTTGCTAGCCTTCATGACGATGACATCTGGAATGAAGACTTTTTAGCAAAGCTTGTACCAATACTAGAAGCAAATTCCGAGTTAATTATCGCTTTTTGCGACCAATATATTATAGATGCTAATGGCAAAGTTAATCATGTCGGAACTGAAGAAAACACACGTGGTTACAAGCGAGATAAGTTAACACAAGGGATTCATCAACCTTTCTATAAAATTGGGTTAATAGATAAAAGTATACCCACTGCGGCAGCTTGTGTGATTCGCAATAATTTTGTGGATTGGGATAGTATTCCCCCAGAAGTTGGCGGCATGTGGGATTTATATTTAACTTACCTCTGTTGTGTATCTGGTTGTGGAGCTTACTACTATCCAGAAAAGCTGACGCGATATCGTGCCCATGAGCAAACTGATACCATGCTCAGTGGTAGTCGAGATGTGCAGGCAAAAATCCGCAAAGCTAAAAGCGAAATATTTTGTTATCAAGTGTTTATGGAAGATACTCGTTTACAGCAATTTAGGACGTATTTTCAACATAAATGGTTAGAAGCTAATACAACTTTGGGAATTGGTCTGCTACGAAGTGAACAGATAGCAGCAGCACGTCCTTATTTTTGGCAGGTATTGAAAAAACAAAAATTTAATGCTAGAACTCTTGCCGCACTTACTCTTAGTTTTTCTCCACAAATTTTAGCAAGTAAGTTAATGAAAATATCGAAATACTAAAGCAATCGCATCTAAATTTTGGAGTTTATTTTTTAACGAACCACAGAGACGCAGAGGACACTGAGAAAATCAAAATAAGATTATTTTAAACTCTTTATTTACACTTTTGCGTGAGTTTATCTTACTCAGGAACATAGTTGATGAAACTTTGTATTGTTACTCATAAAATCAAAAAAGGTGATGGTCAGGGACGGGTAAACTATGAGGTTGCTAATGAAGCAATTCGTCGTGGTCATCACCTGACATTATTAGCTAGTGAAGTCGCACCAGAACTAGAAAACAATAGCCAAGTTAATTGGATTAAAATTCCAGTCAAAGGCTATCCCACAGAGTTTGTACGTAATTTCATATTTGCCAAAAAAAGTGCAGATTGGTTACGTCAACATCGCTCTAACATTGATTTAGTTAAAATCAATGGAGCAATTAATATGGCTGCGGCTGATGTAAATGCTGTACATTTTGTCCACAGTTCATGGTTGCGATCGCCTGTTCATATTTCCCGCAATCGCCGAGATTTATATGGTTTTTACCAATGGCTGTTTACGGCTTTCAATGCCCGTTGGGAAAAACAGGCTTTTCAAAAAGCGCAGGTTGTTGTAGCGGTATCAGAAAAGGTAGCCCAGGAATTAGTCAACATTGGTGTGCCCCGTTCTCGGATTCGCGTAATTGTTAATGGCGTTGACTTAGAAGAATTTGCCCCAGGCCAAAGCAATCGCCTAAAGTTAGGTTTACCGGAGAATGTCACCCTAGCACTGTTCGCTGGAGATATCCGCACACCCAGAAAGAACTTAGATACAATACTGCACGCCTTGGTGAAAGTTCCCAATTTACATCTGGCGGTGGTAGGACATATCGAAGGTAGCCCCTTCCCGCAGTTAGCGGCATCCTTGGGGTTAAGCGATCGCGTGCATTTTGTGGGATATCGCCGTGATATCCCCGAAATTATGCGAGCAGTAGATTTATTTGTTTTTCCTTCCCGATACGAAGCTTGCAGCCTCGTATTGTTAGAAGCACTTTCTTCAGGACTGCCAGTAATTACTGCCACAGCCACCGGGGGCGGAGAGTTGGTGACACCAGAATGTGGCATCGTCTTATCCGACTCAGATGATATTAATGCTTTGGCTGGGGCGTTGATGTCCTTGGTGAGCGATCGCGCCCTTATACAACAGATGGGCAAAGCTGCTCGCTCTGTGGCAGAACAACATAGCTGGACTACTATGGCACAAACTTATGTGGATCTATTTGAGGAGTTAAGCAAGAATGCGGAACACCGTTCTCATACCGACTTATCGCCGTCCACAAGACCTCTCACGCTGCCTTTTGGCGCTACAGGAGCAAATTAAACCCGTTGATCAGGTGATAGTGGTTGTCCGCGATACGGATGCAGAAACTTGGCAATTCCTTGCCCAATACAAAGCGCACAACTTGCCACTGCATACCGTGAAAGTGACACAATCGGGGGTAGTAGCAGCCCTCAACGCCGGACTAGCAGCAGTGGAGGGCGATATTGTTTCCATTACTGATGATGATGCTGCACCCCACCCGGATTGGTTAGAGCGCATCGCCGCTTACTTTACCTGTGATAGTTGCCTCGGCGGTCTGGGAGGGCGTGATTGGATATACCACGGCAGCAAATTAGAAGACGAATCCCGCTTAATAGTCGGACAGTTGCAATGGTTTGGGCGAGTGATTGGCAACCATCATCTGGGAGTGGGAGAACCCCGCGAAGTCGATATTCTCAAGGGCGTAAACATGAGTTTTCGTACCCAGGCAATCGGGCAATTGCGCTTTGATGAGCGGATGCGTGGGACAGGAGCGCAGGTACATTTTGAAATGGCATTCACTCTGGCATTAAAGCGGGCTGGTTGGAAGATAATTTATGATCCTAACGTTGCTGTAGATCACTATCCGGCACAACGTTTTGATGAAGATCAGCGAAATAACTTTAATGAAATTGCCTTTATTAATTTAGTCCATAATGAAACTTTAGTTTTACTAGAGCATCTGTCATTTATCCGCCGGATTGTATTTTTGTTCTGGGCAGTATTCGTGGGTACATGCGATAGTTTGGGCTTTGTACAATGGCTAAGATTTTTGCCTAGCCAAGGGCAGTTGGCGGGGAAAAAATTGCTGGCATCCTGGCGTGGGCGTTGGCAAGGATATAAACAATTCAAAATTCAAAATTCGTAATTCAAAATGAATACTATTTCTTCTTAGCTCTAGTTCCCAGGTTCTATATGGTAATTAAGACGGGTGGTGCTTCCAGAGAGCCAGTACAAGAGGCGGAGCCTCCAGTGACTGCATTCCCTGGCTGGAGCCAGGGAACGAGTTGATTTATTTATGTGTACATCTAAAATTGAATGAATTCTAAGCAGATACTTTTCAATAGTTTTTTACAAGAAAACTATTCTCCCGAAGAGCGATCGCTACAGGGTTGGATGGCGATCGCAGGTTTTGTACTACTGACTGTAGTTTGCTATTTTGCTGGTGCTACTGCCGCATTGCGCCTAATTTACCCAGTAACAGCTTTAGTAGTAGCTGTGTTTTTATACTTGCGGCATCCCATTCTCTACATCAGTTTTACCTGGTGGATCTGGTTTCTCACGCCCTTAGCTACCCGCTTAGTTGACTATCGGGTGGGCTGGGACTCTACCCGGCAAATGCTCATAGCACCCTATTTAGTGGTTTTTGTAACTATAGCAACATTCTTCCGCCACTTTCCCCGCGCCTCTGCTCAAGGGGGCTTGCCGTTTGTTTTGGCTTTTATCGGAGTGTTCTATGGCTTTCTAGTCGGTCTGATTTACAATCCACCAATCCCTGTAGCACGCGGATTGATGGATTGGCTCAGTCCGATCATCTTCGCTTTTCACTTATTTATAAACTGGCGAGATTATCCCAGCTATCGCCAGAACATTCAGCGAACATTCCTCTGGTGTGTCTTGATTTTAGGAGCTTACGGCGTATATCAATTCGTCGTGGCTCCTGAGTGGGACAGGTATTGGCTGATCCAATCAAAACTATTCATGAGTGCTGGAAATCCTGTACCTTTTGGGATGCGTGTCTGGAGTACATTGCACTCAGTCGGCCCCTTTGGTTCAGTCATGCAAGCTGGTTTACTGTTGTTATTTACAAGTTCGGGAAATTTAATTTTTCCGGCTTCAGCTGTTGGTTATTTATCCTTTTTATTGACACAAGCACGTACTAATTGGGGAGGCTGGTTATTTGGAGTAATCATGATTATGGGTTCAGTCAAGGCGCGGATTCAAATGCGCTTAGTTACCATAATTGTAGTGATGGCAATTTGTGTTGTGCCATTGACAACTATCGAGCCAATTTCTGGGGTTTTAGCAGCGCGTTTGGAAACTTTTTCTAATCTTCAAGAAGATGGCAGCTTTAAAGATAGATCGGGAACTTATGACAAAAACCTTGGTCTAGCTCTTTCTAATGGTCTAGGTAATGGATTAGGAAATATCTGGAAGGTCAACGAAAAAACCGGTCAAATTGAAGTAGTGGTGATTGATAGTGGCATTTTAGATATGTTTTTCACCCTTGGTTGGTTTGGAGCCATTTTTTATATGGGTGGATTAATCTTGTTAATTATTAGTGTCAGCAGCTATGGTGAAGGTCGTTTCGATAGTTTTATCAGTGCTGCCCGCGCCATTGGTATTAGTTCTGCTACACAGTTAGTTATCGGTAGCGGTATGTTGAGTGTGGCAGGGATGATTCTTTGGGGATTTTTAGCTATGGCTATGGCAGGACATAAATACTATAACAATCCCAAGAACTCCAACTTCTCTAATAAGTCGGGGTTCTGAGCTTTTCAAGTTTATTAAAAAACAAAATCTTACAACTTAAATCGGACTGATATAAATTATGAAAGCAATTATTGTAATGCCACTAGCCGAGCAAAGAGGCGGTGGTGAAATGATGCTTTGGGATTTGGTGCAACAAGGACGTAATGCTGGTGTAGAGTGGCTGGTGATATTTTTAGAAGACGGCCCGATGGTAGAAGAAGTAAAGTCCCTCGGTATTGATGCGCGAGTTGTGGAAAGTGGACGTTTACGCCAAATCCACCGTTTTATTGGCGCTGTTTTTCGGATAGCTGCGATCGCCCGCCGCGAACGTGCAGATATAATTGTCAATTGGATGTGGATTACGCATATATCTGGAGGTTTGGCAGCAATACTGGCGGGGTTGCCTGCTGTGTGGTATCAACTAGAAGTGCCTAGTGACAAGACTTGGTTGGTGCGAATCGCTACTTTAATCCCAGCCCAGGCAATTATCACCCTCTCCCAAGATGGCAAGCAAGCGCAAGCAGAGATTTGGCCCCACAGACCAACACCCTTGGTTTATCCTGGTGTCGCACTAGACCGATTCGAGCCTGATGCTTTGCCAACTCCAGAAGAAGCACGGCGGAAGCTAGGCTTACCTTTAAACGGGCCGTTGATTGGAATTGTTGGCCGATTGCAACGATGGAAAGGAATGCACGTACTAGTGCAAGCAATGCCCAAAATTTTACAGAAGTATCCTGATGCCCATTGTGTAGTAGTTGGCGGTAAACACGATTTAGAACCGGATTATCAGGACTTTTTAAAAGCAGAAATTGCAAACTTGGGCTTGAAAGAGCAGGTAATTATGACTGGGTTACAGCGTAATATCCCGGAGTGGGTGCAGGCGATGGATGTATTTGTCCATGCATCAGATAAAGAGCCATTTGGGATTGTGATTATTGAGGCGATGGCGCTGGGTAAACCTGTGATTGCTGGCAATGCAGGCGGCCCGACAGAGATTATTACCGATGGGATGAATGGACTATTAACACCTTATGGCGATGCAGAGAAATTAGCGATCGCAATTCTCCGCTATCTTGACGAGCAAGAATTTGCCCGAAGTGCGGGAATAGCTGCCAGGCAACGCGCCCTCGATTTCTCAACGCAGAATTATGCCCAAAATTTTATTAGTGCAATTCGTTCTGCCATGCCAAGTGTTTCATAGGCTAAATGAAACGGTCAACTTATTCCAAAAGCAAATTTTATGAAAATGAAACCACAGATTTACATCATATATGTGCATTTGTAGTTAAAAATAATAGATCAAATTAAAAGGAATTAAATAAATGTTGATTGATAGCCGTAAATTGCCAATCAATGAAGTTATAAATACTGAAGTTTGTATAGTTGGCGCTGGCCCAGCCGGAATTACACTCGCACGAGAATTAATTGGGCAAGACTTTCGAGTTTGCTTATTAGAAAGTGGTGACATTGAATTTAATCAAGAGACTGCATCTCTTGGTGAAGGTGAATCTGTTGGAGATCCTTTTCCACCACTGCAAGATATGCGTCATCGTCAATTTGGTGGACTAGCTAATGTCTGGAATATTGAAATCAATAAAAATCAACTTGGTCTGAGGCATGTACCATTAGATGAGATAGATTTTGAAAAACGAGATTGGGTGCCATACAGTGGCTGGCCTTTTACTAAATCTCACTTGAATCCATTTTATGAGCGTGCTCAAGCAGTCTGTAAACTCGGTTCTTTTGCTTATGAAGCTGAGGCTTGGGAAAATGCTCAATCTCCTCGGACACATTTCACAAGTGACCGAGTTACTACTAGTATGTTTCAGTTTGGCCCACGCGATATTTTTACCAATGAATATCGCCACCAAATCAATCAATCTCCTAATATCACCACATTCCTCAACGCCAACGTGGTAGAAATTGAGGCAGATGAAACAGCCCAAACGGTGAAACGCGTGCAAGTAGCTTGTTTATCTGGTAATAAATTTTGGGTGGTTGCAAAAGTATTTATTTTAGCCACAGGTGGGATTGAAAACGCACGTTTACTTTTGCTATCGAACCGGATTCACAAGAATGGATTAGGGAATCAAAACGATTTAGTGGGTAGGTTCTTTATGGATCATCCTTTTATCCATTGTGGTATGCTTGTTCCGCAAAATCGCAAAATCTTCAATTCGATGGCTTTGTATGACTTACGCCGCGTGAATAATCTTACAGTCATGGGAAAATTTGCTCTGACAGAACAAGTGATGCACCGCGAAAAATTACTAAATATGACTGCGTTGTTATATCCCAGAGATGAAAGGTTTAGATCGGCAGCAAAAGCTTCTGCAAGAACTTTGTTATCTTCAGTTCGACAAGGGCAGTTACCTAAGAATGTTTTTCAACATTTGCAAAATGTAATTATGAATATTGATGATTTAGTAGCTGATTGGTATAAGTATAATGTCAAAAAAGAATATTTGTTCCCTGATTTGAGTCATGGTGGATGGTCTGACCATGAAGGTAATGAACAGAAATATACAAAGTTTGAAGTTCTCAGCCAAACTGAACAAACCCCAAATCCAGATAATCGGGTGACACTCAGTAATCAACTAGATAAGCTTGGTTGTCCGCAAGCAAAATTAACTAATCATTGGAGCGAAATAGATATTTGCAGTGTGAAGCGATCGCAGCTAGTATTTGCAGAAGAGTTTGCTAGGGCAGGTCTGGGTGAGTTACACATTGAATTAGATGGAGATCGTCCGGTTGCTTCGCTGAGTACCCATCACAATATGGGAACAACGCGTATGCATCATGACCCAACACAAGGAGTAGTAGATGCAAATTGTCAAGTTCACGGCATCTCTAATTTATTCATGGCAGGTAGCTCTGTTTTTCCTACAGGAGGCTATGCTAATCCTACGCTCACCATTGTTGCCTTGGCAATTCGATTGGCAGACCATGTGAAATCACAATTTTGTCACTAAATATAGCAGCAAGGTGTAGGGGCACGGTATACCGCATTGGTGTCAACTTAACGTGAAAGCCTGTCTAGATAAGTCCTTCAGAGATTGCCTCGTTGCCTCGTTCCCCTGCTCTGACTGGGAATGCCTAATGAGAGGCTCCGCCTCTTACTTGCGGCAGAGCCGCAATTGATTTACATTTCTAGCCAGAGGCTGAAAACGAGATTTTAAAGGGGTTTGCGCTTAAGTTGACACCAATGGGTATACCGTGCCCCTACTTGTCTCTTACGGAATGTTGCACTAACCAGTAATGTAAGCCCACCATTAAGAGCGCCAACGGCAGCATCAACATTGGGATGATTTCTAAATTTGTCCAACTTGCAACCCAGCCTGCTCCAGTGGGTATGATCGCTGCCCCCAAACTGGCAGCACTAGTGGCGATGCTAACAGCCGCAGGAACATGGGGGTCAGGCAATCGTTGAGGGATTAACCAAATGGTCGCAGGAAAGATGGCTGCCAACCCAAAGCCAATCAACGGTAAGCTAATCCATTGATCTGGCAGTTGCCACCAAGCAAGCAATCCAATGATCACCAAACTAAGCGACATACTGATTGTACGGACTGCCCCAAGCGATTGTAAGAAATAACCTAAGAGGAAACGTCCCAATGTTAATCCCAGCCAGTAGGCACTAACGCTATAACCAGCAATCAGCGCGGGAGTGTGACGAGCGACGGATTGCACAGTATATGCCCAGTTACCGACGCAGGCTTCAGTGCCAACATAAACCAGCAAAAGTAGCCCAGTTAATAGTACTATCGGAGTTTGGAGCGCTCTGCCCAGATTTTCTAACGCAGTTGTATTCGATGGCAATACCCGTTGTGTCATTGGTGTGTAGTTGAAAATGATTACGCCCATCACACTCACAATCAATAAGCTGACAATCCCGGCTAATACCCCATAAACCTGTCGCCAGTTCATGCCAACTGCTAACAAAGTAGTAGCGATCGCCGGACCTAAGAGTGCGCCAATACCATAGAAAGCATGAAGCAAACCAATCCGACTGGCACTGCGGGAATCTTGTACAATGTAGGTGTTGATCCCTGCATCAATCAACCCAATGCCCAATCCCAACCCTGAACCAGCCGCAACCATGACAAACCAGGAGGGTGAGGTGGCATAGATTATCAGTGCCATCGTCAGCTCACCCGCAGCAATCAACAGCATTCGGGCTAACCCCAGCCGACTACTCACAAGACTGCTGGTGAATGCTGCCAGAATGTAGCCGCTAATTTGACTAAGAAACAGCAGGGTGACGGTTGCTGGAGTCAGGTTATAGGTAGACAGAATCGAGGGCAGAAGAACTCCTAATCCTGCTTCAGCGATGCCAATGGCAATAAAGGCATAAAAGGCGATCGCCTCCCCAATCCATACAGGCGGTAGGGTGCGTTGATAGTCTCTCATCGGCTGGAATACTCCTGGGTCAGACAATTTGACTGCTGAAATAGCGACATCGAGGGAGGAGCATCTATAAAAGAGCAATAAGTCCAATATTAGAGAGGATGAAAAAATTATAAGAAATCGCCTGAATCAATAGTTATGTATTTTTCTTCTCTAAACTATTAGTAACCATCTCAAAAACTGATCACCACGTTGCTAAAAAGCATACAAGGATTTATTTCAAATCCTTGTAAAAACCGGATTGCAAATTTTCGCACAGGTCTATCTATGCTTCCTTTTTGAATACTTGAGCTGCTAAAAACGCTAATGCTACTGTACCAGCGATCGCACCCCACTGGAGAAGCGGATTTTTTTCTAGCCAGTCAGAAACACTCGGTATAACTAAGTTACCAAAATCCCCGTTAACTCTGTCGTCTTCAGCAACAGATTGGTAAAAATTATTTGGTGCATCTTCAGACTTCGGCTCAGAACTACGAAGTAAATCGAAGCCGACGAGCAGTAACAGTGAATCTACTAATGATGGTGAGACGCGCTGTACCACATCTAATATTTTAGCTACATCTCCAACCAAGTAGTCACGAGTTGGATGTTCGGCTACGTAGAGGATAGCATCAGCTACAAGTTTAGGCTCGTAGTAAGGTGGTATCCCGGAAGGCTTTACGCCTAATTTCGTCAGACCATTGTTCCAGAAGGGAGTGTTGATCACTGCTGGCTTCACACTCGTGACGCTGATCGGCCATTTTTCATATTGCAACTCAACGCGCATAGCTTCAATAAAGCCCTCAACCCCGTGCTTGGCTGCCGAGTAAGCACTTTGGTAGGGGAGCGATCGCCTACCTTCCATTGAAGAAACGTGGATCAGTGCCCCCCGTCCCTCACGCTTCAGATGGGGTAGGGCAGCCATTGCACCATACACTTGTCCCATCAGATCGACATCAATTACATGCTTAAACTCTTCCGGTGTTGTGTTGTCAACAGTGGCAAAGATGCCGATCGCGGCGACATGTACCCATGTATCGAGTCGCCCGTATACTTCCACAGTTTTATCTGCGATCGCCTTAACTTGCTCAAATACTTCCACATCGGCTATGCAAAAAGTTGCCTCACCACCAAAGCCGCGAATCTCTTCCACTAAAGACTTTAGCTTCGACTCACTACGAGCGGAGACTACTACTTTTGCCCCGCGTCTAGCAAACTCAAGAGCTGTGATCCGTCCGATCCCACTAGAGGCTCCAACGACAGAAACGACTTGCTGATTGATTGGCTTTAATTTCATAAGTGTTACTTCTTAAAATAAATTAGGGATTGGAAATTGGCTACTATGAGTTGGAGATTATAGGACTTACGCACACTGTACGAATTCTCGGCGCTCTTGGCACGGCAGTTGCTTCAAGTCGGCAGAGCCGCCCAACGCACTGCCTCGTCTTGGCGGTTCGATAAATTAAGCGAAGTTGGCAATTTTTGCGTAAGTCCTAGATTAAAACAATTCTTTTCAACACTGGTGCTGTTTAAGGGAGCCATTGTAATCCCTTATTCTGTAATTTCTGCTCGATATGCTGCATTTCTTCGATAGTTTCTCCAGTAACGATCGCATAAATTTCGGTGTAAATTTTTCCGTATTTGACCTTCTCTAAAGCCGACAGAATAATCAAGTCTTTGCGATCTAGTTCTGGTTTTAAGGTCACTAAAATTGAATCAAACGTTCCTTCCATGCGGTAGTCGCTGGAATATTTAGCTACTTCTTTTCCCAGTCCTAGTAAGGTATGGCGCTGCAAGCACAACGGAGTCGAGCCATTGACTCTAAAATTGGCATCGATCGCATAAAATTGTCCGTCATGATCTTCTAACACATCGAAGCCAATCACACCAAAATAACCCTGTTTTTGAGCATACTGACCAATGGCGGCAATCATTTCAAAGAACTTGCTCATGTCAGTGTTGCGGTAGTCAATCAGTCCCCCTAAATAGTTACCTTCTGGAGTGACGAGTTGCCTGGTAGTACCGATGAGGGTTATCTCTCCCACCTTGTTGACATAGAACTGTACGCAGTAATTCTGCACCTGATTCTTGACGAACTCCGAGACAATAATTTTATCGAGCAATTTAATATTGAGATAATTCCTGATTTCTTCAAGGCAGTAGTTCAAATCGCTGAGGCTTTTGATGATATAAGTGCCTTCTCCTGAGAGTCCGTGGGACGTTTTAATTAAGTAGGGAAATTGTGGTAACTGAATATCTTCCAAATTACAGGTGTGCAGATTGTAGGTCTCATATTTTGGACATTGCACCCCCAATTCAGCTAACGTTACTTTGCTGAGTAAGCGGTAATGGGTGTCTGAATCAATAGCGTGTTTTTCTCTTTTGAGGTGATCAAAGGGAAATAGAGTGATGAGTTTGTCAAAGTATTCGCTGTGGCTAAGGTCATCCAAATAAGTCAAGCGATCCATCATCTCAATATTCGAGTAGCTGAAGCCGAAATGCTCTTGCCAGTATTCAAGCAGCGACTTTGGCGGCGGAATAATCACAATTCCTTGAATGCGATCGCCTAATACAGCCAGAATTTTCCAAGGTTCCTTTTGGCAAATCTTGTCAAAGGAAGTTTTAGTGGCTTCACTACTGCCATCTTGAATAAAATATTTTTTCAGGTTGGGATAAGCAGCCCAACCGGCAGTTGCAGGATAATTTAGGATAAACCCATAAGATGCATCTGTGATATCTTGAGCAAACAGATCAGAAAGAGAACTCCCTTGAAAGTATTGAAAGTTATATTTTGAGTTCATTTAGACATTATTATGAACCTAGCAGTTGATAATTTGCTTTTTAGCTATCTATACTCTATTCTGCTATTTTTTATCTTAATTAACTCTATCAAACGAAATAAAATTAGTTGATTTATTGTCTTAAAATAACGTTGATCCTAAATTATTGTTCATACATAGAAGTGATGAAGCTACAAGCATAAATGTGTATATGTGTAAATATCGCTGTGGTTAAGATATTTAACCTAATTTTTCTACTTGCTAGTGCGATCGCACTTTTAAAATATTCAAGCGGCGATTTGAAAGAGGTATAACTCTAAAAATTGCTTTTAATCTTTGCTATGGCTCCTTGGGTGAAGTATCATGTTGTCCCAATATTGAGTGAAACGTACCTAAAAGCTGATCTTAGCTATGGGTAAGGCACCAACCACTTCAGATTATAAATAAATGCGATCACAATTTCCTTTCAAAACTGTCGAATCGAGGCAATGGCAATCTAGACTGATAATTGCTTATTTATATGCCATTACCTCATATATTTGTTTTAACTGTACGTGACAAAGAGCGGTATAGAATCTTTCCCCTCCTTTGCTAATTGAGTGACTTCTTTTTCAAATCCCTGAAACCGTTCGGGTGTCAATACAATACATCCCATTGAACCAGGAACATTAGCATCTTTATGAATACCAAAATCATCTCTTACACCTCCATTATCAGTCTTGACTTCAGATGGAAGAATTTGGTAAAAATTACCTTCTACACCTTTTTTCTCTTTCATTGAGATAGGTTTAGTATTAACACTCCAAAATTTTAGTTCCAGTACTCTGTACTCAGGTGGTATCATACTTCCTTTCTGATGAAAGCTCTCTGGAAATTGCTTTTTGGCGGTAGCTGATGTAGCTACCCAAACTTGTAACATACCCTTTTCAAGATGACGTAAATACAAGCGACCCTCTTCTAAACCTGGGTCTCTATCGAAGTTCAACGAAAAAGTTAAGAAGTGCATTTTTAGGAGGTTTACTTGAAATATACATAGATTCATCGGGTGTGAGTTGAAAATTTATGCAAGCTCATATAAAGTTTAGATTTATTAACTACATGTTGTCTAAATACACAGTTTGCTGTAAAGACGTATTCTCACAACTCAATGATGAAACTATCCCGCAAATGAAAGTCAGCCTCTGCACTTGGATGAGTTAACGCCCAGTAAGTCACTTCACTATTTCTGTATTTAATAACAGTAGTAATGCCAACTTCAATCGCTTGTGCCGAGACAATTTTACCTAAATCGACATCCAACGTAAGTGCTAAACCGTCGGCTTGATTCTGAACATTAAACGGAAGTATTGTAAAGGCTGTTTCTTCTTGCATTCCTTGACGGTAGGCATCAAAGCGATAGACATTCCAGTATCCGGCGGGAGAGAGGTTGAATTCCCAATATTGTAGAGAATCTTTGATGCTAACGAAAAACTCAAAGCAAGTGTCTTTCCACAATTCATGCTTGCGTGATGGTGTATTTGATAGTGGAGCTATACCTCCGGTAGGCTTTGCCAACGCAATTTCTTTGAAATTGCCCTCTAGCATATAGCAGATGGCAAGTTGATTAGAATTTCGGGCGATATTGCCTGCAATTTTCAAATTAGGCAAGGATTTTGTAGAAGGAAAGGGTTGCAGGGAAAATGTCTGATCATTCATTTCATGTCTTTGATAATGTTACGAATCTGCGTTTCTTGAGATTCAATACTTTCGGTAAGCTTAAACTGGGCGATCGCTCTTGCTAAATTATGTTCTGGGTGCTTAACTTTGAAGTAGATATTTCCTGCTAAATAATCAGCAAAAAATCTCAGTCCTAGTTCAAAGGCAATGAGACGAATTGCATCATAAATATAGGCATAATCATTCTCAGTAAGAAATGCCTTTGCTACCGAGAGATAACCTTTGAGGATTCCCTGACACAAATCGGTATCGAAATAAATACTTTCCCAATTCTCGGTTTCTTCTCCAGCAGGATTACAACCCGATCGCAGGCAATCGCCAATATCGTAATGTACCAGACCAGGTTTAACAGTGTCGAGGTCGATGATGCTGACGGCTTGCTGGGTAGTAGTATCAAACATGACATTGTTAATTTTTGGATCTCCATGCATCAAACGCAGAGGTAGCTTGCCTTCAACTTTGGCATTTTCTAAGATATGTGCAAAGGTTTGGCGATCGCTAACAAACTGTAAGCAATAATTCACTTCAGCAGATTTACGCACACTAATTTTCGCCAACACTTCCTCGTAATGCTGGAGATAAAGCGGTGTAATATGGAACCCTTCAAGAGTGTCGGCGAGTTTTTCTGGTGCTAAGTCGCTGATCAGATTGTGGAACATCCCCAAGGCATAACCGATTTCTTTGGCGTGAGAGCGATCGCGCATAGTATCGAAAGACTGGGAGCCTTCAATAAAGCTGATTGCCCGCCAAAAGGAGCCGTCTGCATCCCTCCAGTGGTCTTGAGCATCCTTAGTTAATAGTACGCGTGGTACTTCCCAGCGACGATTCAGGGGTATGTACTGTAACCGTTTATGAACATGCTCAGTGAAGGTACGCATATTCTCCATAATCAATTTGGGCTGACGAAATACCTGTGTATTGATGCGTTGCAGGACAAAATGTTGTTCTTCTGAGGAATCTAGACTTACCAAAAAGGTGTCATTGATATTACCACTTCCAAATGCTTTAACGTCTGTAACCTTTCCCCATTGGGCAAATTGATTAGCGATGGCTGCGCCCGCCGAAGGCATCGCAACTAGATTTTCTGCACCCTGTGTATTAAATTCTTCTGTCATGTTCGTGTTTAACCTGCATTACTCCTCACGAAGATTTTAGGCTGATAAGTAGATCCAACAAATAGTCAAATTGCAGGCTTGCTTCAACACATGCTCACGATGTTGGACGATTTAACAAATATTGAATGACAGATATTGATTTTTGTCATTCGTTTGGATATTATAGTTTTATCACCACAGTGGAGAGGTTGCTATGTTGTCGCGTCAACTTGGAAAAAACGGTTCAACAATATCGGCACTTGGGCTTGGCTGTATGGGCATGTCTGATGCTTATGGCCCAGCCGATCGCCAGGAAAGTATTGCAACGATTCATGCAGCCCTTGATGCAGGCGTTAACTTACTGGATACAGGCGACTTTTACGGCATGGGGCACAATGAACTACTGCTACACGAAGCCCTCGCAGGACGGCGGCGGGAAGATGTCTTCATTGCTGTTAAATTCGGTGCCCTGCGATCGCCTGACGGCAAGTTTATTGGCTTCGATGGTCGTCCAGAAGCCGTGAAGACTTCACTTGCCTATACATTGAAACGACTGGGAACCGATTATATTGACCTCTACCAGCCAGCCCGGCTCGATCCGAGGGTGCCCATTGAAGACACCGTTGGGGCGATTAGCGAAATGGTGAAAGCTGGATATGTTCGCCAGATTGGTTTATCTGAAGTGGGTGCAGATACAATTCGGCGTGCTCATGCGATTCATCCGATTACCTGGCTTCAGATCGAATATTCGCTGCTGAGTCGTGGTATTGAAAATGACATCCTCCCAACAGTGCGTGAATTGGGCATTGCTGTCACCGCTTATGGAGTCCTCTCACGGGGGTTATTGAGCGGTCACTGGTCGAAAGAACGCTCTGAGCAAGACCCTCGCGGACATCTGCCCCGCTTCTCTGGAGAGAATCTGGATCGCAATTTGTTGCTGGTCGAAGCCCTTCGCCTGATTGCCCAAGAACACAATGCCACGGTTGCTCAAGTAGCAATTGCTTGGGTGCTGTCGCGGGGAAACGACATTGTGCCACTGATTGGGGCACGGCGTCGCGATCGCCTGAATGAAGCGCTGGGGGCGTTGGATCTGCACTTAGGGGAGGATGATCTCGCCCGGATTGAGGCAGCAGTGCCACTGGATGCCGTGGCTGGCGATCGCTATGCTCCAGAACAAATGGCGATGCTGGATAGTGAAAAAAGATAAAATATCCTTAGCATGAATGATTCATGCTGGATAGTGAGAAGAGATAAAATATCCCTAGCATGAATGATTCAGCTTTGACACCGGAGCGGATTCTTGACGCGGCGGAAGAGGTTTTGCGTCGTTACGGTCTGGCAAAGGCAACAGTCGTGGATGTGGCTCGCTTTTTAGAGGTGAGCCACGGCACGATTTATCGGCATTTTCCCAGCAAAGCTGCCCTGCGCGATGCGGTAGCAGAACGGTGGCTGCATCGGGTTTCCACACCGCTAGCAGCGATCGCCGAAGAGCAGGGTTCCGCCGTTGAACGGTTGCGCCGATGGTTTGAGCAACTCATAACTCTGAAACGTCAAAAAGTCCTGAGCGATCCAGAGTTGTTTGCAACCTATTCAGCGATCGCTCAAGAGGCGCGAGGGGTGGTTCAAGCTCACATTGATGAACTGGTAAAGCAAGTAACTGCGATCGTCGAGAGCGGTATTTCCAGTAACGAATTTAAGGTAACAGATCCGCAAGTAGCGGCGAAGGCAGTCTTTCAAGCGATGGTTCGGTTTCATCATCCAGCTCACGCGTCTGAATGGAGTCATCCAGACATCGACACGGACTTTGCCCAAGTATGGCGCTTGATAATTGCTGGTCTTGTGGTGAGTGAGTAAATCGTTTAGGTGCTTGTCAGCATTGGGTGAAAGCAGGCGCACGCCACCGGGGATAGAAACATCCCCCTTAGGGGAAGTGGTTATGTATTGTCAAGTGTATTGCCTATTTTCCCGTCTCCAGTTGCTCCCGTTGCTTACCATACTCCCGCAGCTGCTTCAAGAGGTCTTCTTGGGATGAGTTAGAGATAGACGCATTGGGGGTTGGTTCAAGGTTGGTGTCGGTGCTTGCAAAATTAGCAGGTGAGGGATTAATTACATAGACGGGTAGGGACTTGTCATTAAACATCGCCTGTTGGGTTTGTGCTGGGGTAGGAATTAGATTCTTTGGTTTGCTCACAGCAGCTTTTACAGTATCTAGAGTCGTAGCAACTTGCACTTGTTGCTGCATCTGTTGTGTAGAAGATACTAAACCACTTAGACCATTCACCAATTGCCGCAAATTTTTTCGGAAACTAGGATCACCTGTCAATTCATCCAAATCAGATGTAATTTTTTGGCTATTTTCAAATGTTACTCGTGCTGAATCTAAAGTTTGTTGCAGCAGCACTACATTCTTTGGATCATTTAAGGTTTTAGAAGCATCACGTAAATTAGCTGAGGCTTGCGCTGCATTTGCTGAAAGAGTTTCTAAATTGTTGAGTAATTGTCCTTGAGTCAATCGATTCACAGATGGGGATAAGCTACTGACTGTAACACGCAGTTGGTTACTGGTTTCGGTGATATTGTTCAAAGCGCCAACCAGCGAAGAGCGATTTGTTGTCAACAGGTTATCCAGGTTGTTCAGCAAACGACTTGCTTGAGTTGCAGTTGCATCAAATTTATTTAGTGTTTGAGTCGAGGATGCATTAAGTTGGTTTGTTGCTCGTTGCACTGAATTAGCAGTGGCTGAAAATGTATTTAGTTGTTGTCGCAAGCTTTTGGTCAAACCTTGTAAATCCTGACTTAGCCCAGTAAAACTGGATGCTGCGCCTGTGGTAGTTTCTAGAACCCTATTGACATTTCTATAAAATTTTGGGTCATTGTATGCAGTAGCTAGTTCAGTTGAACTGCGAATTAAGTCATCAACACTGATGCCAACCTGACCTTTTAACCGAGAGCCATTACAGACGATGAGGCTGCTATCACAATTTTTATCTAGGGGTTTAGCAAGCACAATCCCAGCAGGTAAGGTTACTTTTGGTGTGATGTCGATAATACTTTCGCTAATTAATCCGCTTTGATTAGCTTCCACCACTACATTCCGGGGCATAATTAGGTCAGCTTGGGCAATTTCAATCTCTACATCAATGGCATTTGCTTTTGGTATAATCTGCCAAATAGTTCCTACTTTAACGCCTCGATAGCGAACTGTTGCTCCTTTTTGCATTCCGCCAGCGTTAGCAAATTCCACAATAGCTTTGTATGAACGACCAGGAGCAGTAAATCTATGTAACCACAGAAAGAGTAACCCAAATACTCCCAGTCCTAACAGGAGTAACAACCCCACAGAGCCTTCTCTAAATGTTCGCCCAGACGCGAAGCCGCTTGTCATAAGTCCTCGCATTTTTTTGCCTCCACCAACAACCAATAAAGAGTTAGGAGTGACGAGTTATAAGTTGAATTTAACTCATAACTCCTGTACAGACGAGATTAATCGCGTCTCTATTCCTAACTCTTCACTTTTAAGTTTCTAGCCGACAAGGTGAATCGGCCCTTTCACACTTCCACTGATAAATTGTCTGATCAACGGATTTTCTGTATTGTAGATTTCACTAACTGTACCCTGCCACTGCACTTTACCTTCATAGAGAAATATAAGTCTATCAGCTGTATGGCGAATAGTGCTGTCTTGGTGGGTAACAACGGCATAGGTACTACAAACTCCATGTAAGCATTGCAAATAGCGGATTAAATCTTCGATTACTGTTGAGGCAATGGGATCAAGTCCGGCTGTTGGTTCGTCGTATAGTAGAACTTCTGGGCCTTCTGAGGGATTATCGGGGTTAGACATAATCGCACGCGCAAAACTTACCCGTTTTCGCATTCCCCCAGAAAGTTCGGATGGGTAGAGATTAGCTATTTCTGGCAAACCTACCATCTCCAATTTTTCTTTTACCAAATCTCGAATGCGCGATCGCGGTAACTTTGAATTTTGATAAAGTAAAAATCCCACATTCTCCTCCACCGTCAGCGAATCAAATAGCGCCGCCTGCTGAAACACCATGCCAATGCCAACCTGCTGGCCACCATCCTCAATCAAACCGTTTCGCCGCACTCCTTGCACATAAATTTCTCCTTCATCGGGAATAAGTAACCCCGCCATTACCCGTAAAATTGTTGATTTACCAGTCCCTGACGGACCAATAATCCCCAGTGCTTCTCCCCGGTAAATGGTCAAATCTACATTATCTAGAACTTTATGGCTACCAAAGGACTTAGAAACACCTTTCAGTTCAATCAATGGTTCAGGTTCAGTCATTAGTTATTAGTCATTGGTCATTGGTGAGCCAGTGGCTTGGGTGGGTTCCCCAATTTGTACCCCTACAAGGAAGCAAGCTACGGGTAGCGTCTCCCCTTCTCCCCAAAGGAGAGACTTGCGCCAAAGAAGCAACTGGCGTGGTTTCCCTGATGAGCAACTGGTGAGTCCAGTCCTGTTCGGCTTTGCCGTTCCTACGGTAGGCTGGTTTCCCGCCCACCGTAGAGAACTGGCTGTCTTCTCAACCCTTGGAGAGGCTGCGCCAACGAGACGCCCAAGGGACGCAGGGGTAGTGAGTCTTGTCCCAAAGGGAGATGCCAAAAGCGATCGCGCAGCGTTAGGGAGTCATCAAGCGTCACAAGCGTCACCCTAAGGGCGTTAGCGACGTACCTTATGAGGATCTTGCTACACGTAGCGGACACACCAGAAGGAGCATTACATAAAGAGTCATTAGTTAGTACAAATATCCAAATGACTACTGACAACTAACAAAGCACAAATATGCCCAATTAGTTATGTGATAGTTATTGGTAGAGCATTGTATGGTACATTATAAGTATATGATTAGCATTCTGATTAGCAAACTTTATTTTTTAGCATAATATTTAGTGATTTGCGATGTTTAAGTCCTATAATTCCCTCAACGCAAAGCTGACGAAGACACCGTAGTAATTTAACGTCTCAGTAAATAAAAACTAAGTACAGTGTTGCATTAATTCGTAGCGAATTTATCAATTATCTGTGCGACTGTATATGAGCATCTGATTGGTTTAGCAAAGTCGTTGTGACGAGAAGTAAAATTGGTGATGCGCTGCTGTAAAGTCTTGAGGTCAGGAAAATCATTCGGGGTCAGTAATTTACGTGCTTATAATGCTGAAGCAAATTTCAATTTTATCTAACTAAGAAGTTCTTGTAATTAGCAGAGTTATTATTTATTAGATAATTTTAGAGGTTAATCGCATCTGCCGTTAATCTTGGAGTTGGCAAGTGCCAAAATTATTAACTAGTATTATACCAATTACTGATAAAAATCAAAGTAGAGATTATGAGTAGCAACTTAGAGCAGTTTGCAAGTGATAATTCCTCTGGTATTTGTCCAGAAGCGCTGGAATACATGATTAAGGCAAATCAAGGTAGTGTTCCAGCCTATGGAAATGATGAATGGACTCAAAAAGCCACAGATTATTTTCGGGAACTCTTTGAAATTGATTGCGAAGTATTTTTTACCTTTAATGGTACAGCCGCCAATTCTTTATCTTTAGCTGCCCTTTGTCAGTCATATCACAGCGTCATTTGTCATGAAACATCTCATATAGAAACAGATGAATGTGGCGCACCGGAATTTGCATCTAATGGCTCTAAACTGTTACTTGCTCAAGGTAAAAATGGCAAGTTAACATCAGAGGCGATAGAGGCAATTGTCACTAAACGTACTGACATTCATTATCCTAAGCCTAAAGTTATTAGCATCACACAATCAACTGAATTAGGAACTTTATATTCTATTGAAGAACTTTTGAAAATTAAAGAAGTTGCGAAAAAGCATAACTTAAAGATTCATATGGATGGCGCTCGTTTTGCAAATGCAGTTGCCGCGATGAATAAAAGCCCTGCTGAAATTACTTGGAAAACTGGAGTGGATGTGTTGTGCTTTTGCGGTACAAAGAATGGAATGGCATTGGGTGAAGCCATTCTTTTCTTCAACAAAGAGCTAGCAGAGGATTTTGATTATCGATGCAAGCAAGCAGGTCAACTAGCCTCAAAAATGCGGTTTATTTCTGCTCCCTGGTTGGGTTTATTGGAAACTGGTGCTTGGCTAAAAAATGCCAGACATGCCAATCAATGTGCTGATTACTTAGAAAATCAACTATTAAATATAGAAGGTGTTGACTTGATGTTTCCTAGAGAAGCTAACGCCGTATTTGTTAAATTACCTGAACAAGTCATTCACGCCTTAAAAGCAAAGAGCTGGCAGTTTTATACATTTATTGGTGTGGGAGGAGTACGTTTTATGTGTTCTTGGAACACAACTAAATCAAGGATTGATGAGTTAATTAGTGATATTAAAAACGCAAACATTTCCAAAAATTAAATATAAGAAATGAGATATAGCAGTCCTAAATCATTTGTAAAAATTATATGTCTCTTTCTTCTTTCTTCCCTTTGCGTCCTTGGCGTTCTTGGCGGTTCGTTTCATTATCTACATTTTTCAAAACTCAGATAGGATTGCTATATGTCAAAATTATGAATCTGCAATAAAGTAAAACCATTATAGGTGGTGGAGAAGTAGTTGCCGGATCTAGAGGAGGGATCGCTAACTAAACGAATCAACAAAATTAAATAAATTCGTAACTAAAATTCTGACTACTCTATTCTTCCCCCTTTGATTTGCCAGAATATAAAAATTTGGTGCAATGAGTGAGTATCATCGTTTGCCCACCTCACGCAGAGGATAAAGTTGCATATACAACCTTTGATGTCAAACGAGAATTTAATCTACGTAATTAAGTAATTAAGAAATGTCTTAAAGAATCGTTTAAAGGCATATTAACTTCTACTTACATAAATGTCTGAGAAAAGTACTAGTATTTAATATTACTTAAAATAATAAATTTTAGCTTTGATTAACAGTTAAGATTTTAGTGGGGATTAACCGATCTCAGCACAGTAGAGGATTCATAATCGATAATCCAGATATTGATTCCAAGGAAAAATGTTAATTTTATGTGTATAGAATTTGGGCGGGAAATCTGCGGCAATCTCGACACCGCAGAGTCACGGGAGTGGTTAGTTACTAACGGTATTGGTGGTTACGCTTCTGCAACTGTGGCAGGTTTATTGACCCGCCGCTATCACGGACTACTGGTAGCGGCATTGAAACCACCTTTAGGTCGCACTTTGCTGCTGGCAAAACTAGATGAAACTGTCCTGTATGACACTCGCTCTTATTCTCTACACACCAATCGTTGGGCAGATGGTACTGTCAATCCCCACGGTTATCAACATATTGAACGTTTTTCTCTAGAAGGTACAATACCCGTATGGCGGTTTGCTGTTGCTGATGCCTTATTAGAAAAACGCGTGTGGATGCAACAAGGCGCTAACACAACCTATGTCCAATATACTCTGCGTCGTGCCACCCAACCGCTGAAGTTAACACTCAAAGCAATGGTCAACTACCGCGATTATCACGGCGACACCCAAAGCAACGGTTGGCAGATGTCTGTTGAACAGGTGGAACAGGGAATTTGTGTAACTGCTTATTCGGGCGCTGTACCACTCTATCTGTTGAGCGATTCGCCTAAAGGCGATAGCAGCGCTTCACGCGGTAGTGCATCTGTTGCCCACAATTGGTATTATGGCTTTGACTTAGCAGTTGAACGCTATCGGGGATTGAGAGATAAAGAAGACCATCTCCACGCTGCCACCTTTGAAGTTACACTGAATCCTGGGGAAGCGATTGCATTTGTAGCCAGCACAGAAAAACAACCAAATCTCAATGTCGAAGCTACACTTAAGTTACGTCGCGCTCAAGAGCAGAAGCTAACAGGACTTTGGAATAGTAACCAACCCCTCAAGACTAAGGAATCACCTAGCTGGATCAACCATTTAGTACTAGCTGCTGACCAGTTTATTGTTAACCGCCCAGTGCCAGAAGACGCCCACGGTAAAACCATCATCGCTGGTTATCACTGGTTTAGCGACTGGGGACGCGACACAATGATTAGTCTCCCTGGTTTGACAATTTCCACTGGTCGCCCAGAGGTTGCACGCTCAATTCTTCGCACCTTTGCCAGATACGTAGACCAAGGAATGTTGCCGAATCGCTTTCCCGATGCGGGTGAGCAACCAGAATATAATACTGTCGATGCCACTCTCTGGTACTTTGAAGCAGTCCGTGCCTACTACAGCGCTACGGACGATGATAATTTACTTGGTGAACTCTTTCCAATACTTGCAGACATCATTAATTGGCACTGTCGCGGTACACGCTACAACATCCATCTCGATGCAGCCGATGGCTTACTTTATGCAGGCGTTGCAGGTGTACAACTGACCTGGATGGATGCCAAAGTTGATGATTGGGTAGTTACGCCCCGAATTGGCAAACCGATTGAAGTTAATGCCCTGTGGTATAATGCTTTACGCACAATGGCAAAGTTTGCCCGTCAGCTTGGTAAACCACATCAAGAATATGAGGCAATGGCAGACCGTGCTCAGTATAGATTTTCTCGCTTCTGGAATGACGAGACAGGTTATTGCTATGACGTTCTAGACAGTCCTGATGGTGATGATTCGGCGTTGCGTCCTAACCAAATCTTTGCTGTTTCATTACCAGAAAGTCCGCTAACACCTGCCCAGCAAAGGAGTGTGGTGGAAACTTGTGGACGATCGCTGCTGACCTCTCATGGGTTGCGATCGCGTAGCGTGTCCGCAGGACTCTCGCTTGCCCCCGATCATCCTCAATATCAGGGTAAATACGGTGGTAATCAGTATCAACGTGATGGAGCTTACCACCAAGGGACAGTTTGGGGTTGGTTGTTGGGGCCGTTCGTCTTAGCACACCTGCGCGTCTACAAAAACCCTGAACAGGCTCGTCAATTTTTGGAACCAATGGCTAATCATCTCACTGTACACGGTCTTGGCAGTCTCAGTGAGATTTTTGATGGAGATGCCCCGATGACTCCACGGGGATGTATTGCCCAAGCGTGGACAGTGGCAGAGGTTTTGCGTGCTTGGTTGGCAACGGAGAGTTGATGCGGGTAATAATTCAGGACTTACAGCTATTTTCAGGAAATAACCCGTACAATAATTCCGCTCAATATCCTGCCAGAGATGTCATGGATGTGATTTGCAATCGATTTGAAGAAGAATTCAGAAGTCAGAATTCAGGAGTCAGAATCAATCAGTGGGGGATTCAGACCCGCCACTGATTGTAGACCACCAAATTATAGATTTGGTGGGGGTTTTAAACCCGTTTATTCATCCGCCACTCGTACAGAATTCATGCTGAATTCTGACTCCTGACTCCTGAATTCTTTTTTGATAAAAGACAACCAGATGTTTTACTCAACCTGAGTTCGATAAATCTCTCCCTGCCTTGAACTAAAGCTAAAGTCTGTCCCTCTCTGATTCGGCTACGGTGTATACATAAGTCGGAAAAACTTCATCCACCAAAGATTTGCGGTTCAGCAGCGCTCTTGGTAGGGTTCCCGGAGCAGGCGACTGCTGTTAGCGTAGCCTCTTCTCCTTCGGAGACGCTAAAGCGAACGACGCAGGAGCGTCACCCGTACCCTTCGGGATCTTGCATAGGAGAAGGGTGCGTCACGCTCCCGCGTCAAAGCTAAATTGTTGCAATCATGGCGATGCCTGCGATTCTTGCTAGCCAACGCATTTGTTATTTCGGGGTACTCATTTGTTATTTCGGCGTACTCATTTGTTATTTCGGCGTACGCATTTGTTATTTCGGCGTACGCATTTGTTATTTCGGCGAACTCATTTGTTATTTCGGCGAACGCATTTGTTATTTCGGCGTACGCAATTGTTATTTCGGCGAACTCATTTGTTATTTCGGCGAACTCATTTGTTATTTCGGCGAACGCATTTGTTATTTTGGCATCTTCATAATGCACCCTACGAAACAACCAAAAGAGTTGAAACCTATGCTGGTCATACTTGTGCGTACACCGTAGTCTCTGACCCGTCGAACTCACGTTTTACTCAAATGGATACCAGATAATTTAAATTTTTCTCATCCCTTGTAGCAAGCCTAATTGCAGATTGCTACTAAACTGGTCTAGCTACTCCCAGTAACCCCAAAAATCTTGATGCGTGACGCTACAACTAAGCTTTTTTTGAGACATCATCTGTTGTTTTTCAAGCAACCAGGTATTTAACTCATTCTGCAAAGTTGCTTTTTCAATAATTTCTGGAATCGATTCTTCCATAAACCCTAAGATGAACTCAATAAAGACAGGATCGCTGTTACTGATTTCCCACGGACTTTCTCCTTGTAATACCTTCATCCCAATACCCTTCATTGCTTCCCACATCAAGGAACCGCACTCAGGGCCCATCCCCCTGCCGAAGTATTGATGGCGCTGCATATGCTGATGGTAGTATTTAATAAAGTCCGAATCATTATCGGTTTGAGGAATAAAATTCATGCCAGTATAGTTAATAGTAGCTAGCATCGGCAATTGGTACTTTTTTAAACATTCGAGTAGTGTCTGAAACTGCTTTTCGCTAAACAAATCGAACACTGCATTGGCGACAGCTAAATCGAAAGTATTTAAGTCTATCAGATTTTCCAAATCCAAAATAGAGCCGACAATTCTGTGGATGGTAATTTTATGAACTTGATTTGTCAAGACCAATCTTGAGTTTTGCAATTGTGACTCATATCCATTTTCCTGCGCCCAGATGATTAACCTATCAAGGGCGATTTCCAAAAGTTCTTGATTTTGTTCGATTAAAAACCACTCCTGATCTTGGGAAATTTTACTAAGGTAGTAGCGACAGTTAGCTCCCGTACCTGCTCCTAAATCAACGATTTTAAGGCTTTTGCGCTTTTTCAGGTATTGTTGGCAGCTAGCTTCCACAATTGAGTCACGCCCCTGGGCATCATAGGGGATGCGTAATTCCAGCCATTGGGCTAATTTATAGTTTTTAGTCATAGGGTATCGAGAGTAAGCAGAGAACGTGCATAGACATCACCGGAGTTTATATTCACAGGTAGGCTTTTGAGGTGAGTGATCATTTCGTCAGAATTAAGCCAGTTAGCTGACTGTAATCGATACGATTCGCCGAACTTTGCAGGTTTCCAGTTGAACTCATAATGTCCCAAATGGTTCAATTGTTCAATGCAAGCCACAGCAATGTTTATTGCACTCGGAGTGTATTCAAACGAAAGAGCACGAATAGGTTGCGACAAGCCACGCAAAACTTCGAGTTCGTTACCCTCTACGTCAATCTTGCAAAAAGCGGGTTTACCATACTGAGTGATGAGGCTATCAAGGGTTGTTACCGAAACAGACACGGTTGTATCCCAGCGCACATGAGCGAAAGAGTCAACCTGTTGAACAGCTTGCATCCAATCACGGGAGAGGGTGGTTACAGTTGGGGTACGTCGGCTCACCAATAAGTCTTGCGTCCCAGAAACTACACCAACAGCCTGTTCAACAAGGGTAATCTGGGAATTATCACCGTACCAGCGTTTCAACAGTTGCATACACTGAGGTTGAGGCTCAATGCCGACAACGTGGGCACCAAGACGAGAAAAGGCAAGAAGATGATTGCCAACATGGGCACCGATGTCAAAACAAAGATCGCCTGGTTGAACGAACAGTGAATAAAAGCGTGATAACTGACGGATGCGAAAGGGAATACCGTAATACATTAATAATGAGCGAAAAATCCCTACCTGCTGCGAGAAAGATGACATATTAATTGTTTCCTGATGATTGAGTAGTTCTATAGGACTATGATTTGATTTTTGAAACACACTAAGAAAATATTCTCGCAAAAGCAGATCAAATGCTTAGTGAATTTTAGCAACCATTAAATCAAGCCTTAGAATTATTTAAAGATTATAATTTTTCTGGTATTTCTATTAGGTTGGAATTTTTTAGTTCTATAACAGCTAATCCATTAGCGCAATTATAAGGAGAATCATAACAAACATTTTTTAGATCCTCTTGATTTGTCTGTATCCAAATTTGATAAGGATTATCAGTTTCTACTTCTGAAGCAATACGTTGGAAGTAACTTACTTGAATAGCTCTTTCAGGCAATTTGTATTTTTTTATAAGCAATTCTAAATAATCTTGGTTAAATTGAATATACCAAATTCCATCAGTAAATTTGCCAAAAGGGACAGTAATAATAGCTTTTCCAGCAATATTCAACAGACTGTAAATTTTAAAACTAGCTTTAAGAGGAGCTTCTAAATCTCGCTCTATAGAACTTTCAAAATTAGCCCAGTTTTGTCCTATATGCTCAACTGTTGATATGCTTACTATCAGATCATATTTTTCCACAGCAGAGACATCCATTAAGTCTATATTTACAACACCTGCGGCTACCTCATATTTGTCAACTACTGTGCGAGATATTTTATTGTATTCGTTCTCATAGTTACAAAGCACATTTCCTACTTCAAGTAATTTATCTCCTACCTTACCCTTAGATAGAAAATCTAGTATGATTGGTATTTCAATTGCGCGTTCTGCTGTATTATTATAAGGAATTCGATTGTATGGTAAAGATTTTCCGTTCCAAGTAAAAGTTTTTTCCCACTTCATTATTAACCCCCGATAAAATCATAATTTAGATATTACTATATCTGTCTAGTTACACTAGTCATTTGTAAATGCTTGTAAAAAATCTCTATAAGTTTGATCCCAAGTGTTAAACGATAAGTTATCAATACGATTCAAAGCTTCTTTGCGTAACTGATTAAGTTGATTACGATCTGTAAGCAACCTTTTGAGTGCCATAAAAAATTGTTCCTGCTTACCTAGCGGTAGGACTATCCCATTGACTCCATCCTCAATCCAGTCAGCTATTGCTCCTGTTGCATAAGCTAATACTGGTAGCCCGTGAGCAACTGCTTCAGCAGTAGCCATAGAATAACTCTCATAGGTAGCTGGGGAGATATAAAGATCGGATTGGGATAACAACTCCAGCATAGTTTTTTGAGGAACAACCCCATGAACAATTACGGCATCTTGCAGTTGTGCACGCTTGATCAACGCCAGAGTCTTCTGTTTGTAGTCTTCTTCTTCGCAGTCGCCAACTAAATGCAGCCTAAAATTCTTTGTTTCCATCTGGGCTAACATTTCTACTAATTCAAGTTGCCCTTTGCGTCGATAGAAGGTTCCTATGGTAATTAGAGTTATCGGCTCATTTTGCGATCGCTCTTTGAGATTAGGCAAATGGCAAGCTTGAGCCTTATCCATACCTGGTGATGCTACCACTATTTTATCTGTTTCTATGCCACCACTTAAGATATAATTCCGTAGTTGGAAACTAGGAACGATAATACCCTTCATAGCTTTTAACCACTGCGCTTCATCACTCCAGAGCGCTTTCTTTTCCTGAGTTGAGTAGTAGGTATTCAATGACTCAAGATGGTGGAGCATGAGGTAAGTTCGTTGAGCATAGGGAAGAAATTCCTTTAAGGAAGCATTGAACTCAGGAATTGTCAAGTAGAGTGCGTCAATTACAAGGATACAATTAGAGGGCAAAGCAGTTAATTGTTCAAGGAGCCACGAAACAGATCCATTTAAGGGATAAAAAAAATTCTCTCCTTTACCTTCCTCCTGCAAGCGCTTGACAATTTCTAAATTGTAGAGCGAGCCTCCTGATGTGAAATTTAGTTTAGGCTGAATAAAATAGATCATATTCAGTTCATACCTCGGCTTCATAGCTTCCCCAAGCGATATGGCTTTCCTCCAGAGTCACTTTAAGAACGCCTTTGAAAAAAGAGCTTACCTGTTTGCTAATTTGCTGGTGAATATAATAAGCCATGTGTTCCGTGGTTGTATTTACCCCCTTAAATTGTTCAAGAGTATCCAAGTTTTGGTAATTTAACGGTTCTAGAACTTCTTTGAGAATTGCGATCGCTTGACCGATATCAATTACTAAGCCATCTTTATCCAACTGAGGTACTTTGAATTCAGATGTGATTATATAGGTTGCTCCGTGCAGCTTTTGAGCGGGGCCAAAAATTTCCCCTTGGAAGCTATGGGCAATCATAACGTGGTCTTTTACTGCTACAGAAAACATGATTTTTAATACTCAATTAACGGTGAAACTGGATGCACTTGACGCTGATATAACTGTGACATAAATTGTGGCAAGTCTTTAAAAGAAATCACAGGTTCAAGGAGAATATCTACGGCTGCATCTGCCAGCAAGTGCAAAACTTGTTCTTTGCGCTGGCGATAGTCAATTAGCTTTCGCATGGGTTTGGCGATCGCAGAAACTTGAGAAGCGATAATTTGTTTGCGTTGGTAATGAAAAGAACCCCCTAATTGCAAGGAAACTGATTGTGTTCCGTACCAACTTAATTCGATACAGCGACCTTCAAAAGCTAGAGCATTAATTGCACTTTGAAGTCCAGAAGCAGAACCACTGGTATGAAAAACGATATTGTAATCGCCTTCTTGATAGTCGGTTGTTAAACGGGAATTTTGCAGCCAAGGTAGTTGTTCTAAGTATTGAATTCGCTGCTTATCTTGTTCTAAAAAGTCTGCCCCAATACCATACTCTTTGCTGAGGACAAAGCTAATGAGAATACCGATAATGCCTGCACCAACAATTAGAATGCGATCGCCCTGACTAACTTCGGCATCCCAAACCGCATTCAGGGCTGTTTCTGTGTTGGGAATTAAAGTCGCCCGTTTGCTAGGTAACCAATCTGGTAACTCTAAAGCATCAGAACTCTCGACGACGACTCTCGATTGGTGGGGATGCATGACAAAAAATCGTTTCCCCTGGTTGGAACCTTCATCAGCTTGACCAACAAGACTGTAACCGTATTTTAAAGGCAAGGCAAAACTGCCTTCCATATACCAACAGCGCATCGTTTCCCAGCACTCTTCGGGGACTTTTGCTAGACCTACCAGCCGCTCTGTACCGGGACTAATCCCACTGTAGAGCGTGTCCAAAAATAGAGGATCTTTAAGGGACGGCGTGACTGAGGTTTCTCTAATTTCACCCTTGCTTGGAGAGACTAACCAATAGGCATAAGCTGGAGAATTTGTAGACATCTTTAAGATTGTTGTACATTTTAATTGCGGAGTCTTAACCGAGCAAATTAAATGCCTGACTACTTATTTATAAGCAATTCCACCAGAATTTCTCCATCGAGATCGAAGTGTTTCATTTTAAAGCGGAGTCCTTTATCGATCGAGTCTATAACTGGAAGGGTGATCGACCGTCCAGAACCTAAAATCAAAGGAGAAAAATGGAGATGCAGTAGCTCTATGCAATTAGCTTGCAAGAAATAGGATACGGTTTGTCCTCCACCTTCCAAAAAAATACTAGAAATGCCATTTTCGTATAGAACTTTTAAAATTTCTGAGGGAGCTAAAACGGGTCTTTCTTGAGAATCTTTTGTTGAAGAGATCGGAAGCTCTAAAATTTTTTCTTTAGCTGCTTGTGGTAGTACTCGATGCTGCTTTTCTTGAGGACATAACACAATCACTCTTTCATGAAGCGCCATCATCTGCAAATCATCAACCCTCAAATCGTTTTGACCTTTTATAATTACAGGAGTTGGATGCTTGCCAGGTACTAAACGAACCGTTAACTTAGGGTTGTCAAGTGTTGCAGTTAGTGCCCCTACCATGACGGCATCATGAAGGGCACGCAGACGATGGGCATGTTTCAAATTAGCCTCGTTACTGAGCCATTGAGAGTTTCCATTGACTGCTGCAATTTTGCCGTCAAGAGATTGTGCCAAGTGAGCCATCAGAAAAGGACGCTTTTCTAGGTAAGCTTCTCTTTGAGCAACTAAAAGCCTTATATATAAGGAAAAAGTTTGCCATCCATTGCTGCTCCACATTCCTTTAAAACATTGGGCATCTTGCACGATATCGCTTTTAAAAGGGGAGCCGCTTTTAAATACGATGGCAGATTGTACTTGAGAAAATAGTTGATTTGCAAAATTCAAGTTTTGACAGAAATCATTTGGAAAATCGACGATAATCAAGAAATCACTTTCTGGAATATTAGGGATCTTTTTGTTATAAAGTTTTTGGAAACTCCACGGACTTTTTGCATTACCAAAAAAAGCCCAATATTCATTAAGTTGGGGAGGTTCATTTTTCATGACCTCTTTGCATTCTAGCAATGCTGGCCAAATATCTTCTAAGTATTCATCAATTTTCAATGCATTTATTGCTAGAGATTGTCGGTGTTTTACTTTTAGAAGATGCCCCAGCTTCTTTGCCTTAGTCGTCAAATAATTTAAATTGTAGTCATTGGGTTCAATCGCTAAAGGAATTCGTTCGACTACCTCAATACCGTAGTTTTGTAAACGAGCAATTTTGCGAGGATTATTAGTAATCAAGCGAATTTGATTCACCCCTAAATCCTTAAGTATTTGCGCCGCCATGCTATAGTCTCGGAGGTCAGCAGAGAATCCCAGACGTTCATTTGCTTCGACTGTATCCAATCCCAAATCTTGCAAAGAATAGGCTTTCACCTTATTCAACAGACCAATACCTCTTCCCTCTTGCGCCAAATAAATTATCACCCCTTGACCTGCTTTATCAATCATCCTCAGTGCTATTTGCAACTGCATTCCACAATCACAGCGCAGAGAACCCAAGGCATCCCCTGTTAAGCATTCTGAGTGTATTCTTACCATTACCGAGTTGTCGAACTTTGTCGGTTCACCCTTGACGATCGCAACGTTTTCTGAGTTGTCCAGAGTATTACGGTAGCCATAAATTTTGAACTGACCAAATTCGCTGGGTAATTTGGCGATCGCTACAGTTTCTGCAAATGCACTTTCGGTAATTGGTTTTAGGTCGCTCATAATTTATGACAATATTTTGGATTTTTTGTCGAAGTTAACCCAGTCAGAACGTAAAAATTATACCTTATTGGACTTTTAAAACATCCTCTAAAGACAGAACACCTGCTAGCCATAATTCCTAACAAACGATCCGCCTACTTTGGTCTATATTATTTGCCCCAAAAGCTTCGGCTACCAGAGATCCTCCTGCTGTGAGAATACCATATTCCATAGATAAGCAAAAAGATTAGCGAGATTTTTTTAATGACCAAATTTTTGATATTATCTCATGATTTGTATATAAATTATCAAATTTTATCTGTCATATTTATTCATACGACAGGTTGTCATAACTCAAACAACCAGAGGCTTGCTCTCTACCAGACCGAGGAGAATAAAGTAGGCACATACATGCCACCAGTCTTACGGCTATCGCCTGGTGATACTATCAAGCTGAAGCTGAACAATAATTTGACTGGTCAATGGACTGAAAGCGCTCCGCAAGATACTAATTTTCCTTATCATGAACGGAGTCGTATGTTATTTTAAAAATATACCCCAAGTTTTGAAATCTCTAAAAGCCCTTTTAAAACAAGATGGGAAACTGATTATTATCCATCACAATCCCAATAATTTGACTAATCTTGTTCTGAGAATTCAAAGTCTATTATAATCTGAATTTATCTGGTTTAGAAATTCTTCAGAAAAATAAATCACAACTTATGCTGAAACAGAAGGCTATTTGTTAAATAAATCTCAAGTTTTACCTTGTGGAGGTATACCGTATTTATTTTATAGTCTAGATAAGATATTTTGGGATGGTTACGGTTTAGTCTTTACCCTAAAATAGGATTGTTTAATTAATCTTGATATTTTTAAAACATCACTCAATCACTCACTTGTATGAATATTGAAGTATAAACATGGGTTGGGGAGCGACTCCAGGGACAAATATCACTAACACCAAGGATATTGAATTAAAACAGACAAATAAATTAAGGAATGCGATTATTATTTAAAATATACTATCTCTATTAAATAGCAAGATTAACTTTCAGCCCTGCGTTCAAAAAAGAGTAGGACTTACGCACACTCTACGAATTCTCGGCGCTCTTGGCGTCTTGGCGGTTCGAGAAATTAAGCTTTTTGGCAATTTTTGCGTAAGTCCTAAAGAGTATAACGTTAAGGCAGATAGAATTATAAATTTTAAGGAAATTCTCAGCAGAAATTAATTTAATTACTAGTAAATGCATTTATATTATTAGATAAAGATTTATATAATTGAGAGGGCGATGAAATAAAAACATTTAGCAATATTTTTGGAATCGCTGCCTTTTTCACTGTAGGTATACAACAGAGGTAAGTTAAAATCAGCTATAACTAAAGATGTAGCGGTTGAAAGTAACTTTACATTTAGCAGTCTGATTTTATTGATCAAGCCTTCTTAAACACCTAAAAAGCAACCAGAACAGTGAAGCAAATCATAAAAGTTTGGATAAATATAGACCCATTTTCCTTACAGTCACGCCTCACGGTTGGTATTGCAGCATTTTCAGCTTTGGTATTAGGTAGCCTCGCTACATGGACTAGTTGGAAAATGCAGCAAATTTTAGTTGATAGTCATAAGTATAATATAGAGCAAATCGCCAAGCGCTTGCCACAAGATGTGCAAATTTATAGTGAAATGATGCAACCTGAAACTGGATTGCAAAAGGCTATTAATAATTTGGCAAATACTAATACATTATTATGGCTAAAAAGTCCTGATAATAAAATTTTAGTAAAATCTGCCACTTTAAATTTGTTATCTGATACTACGGTAGCTGAGTTAATGTCCCTGACTAAGATGCCGATTAAACCACAAGTTTACAAAGTAAACCAAAGCTACTTTGTTTTATGCGGTAGTTCTGTGCAAGTGCAGGGTAAGTTACTCGGTGAGTTATTTGTAGTCAAAGATATTACTCGCGAACAGAGAATGTTTGTAGTAATGGTGCAGAGTTTAGGTATTACTAGTGTTTTAGCAATTATTGTTTTAACTGCTGCGATCGCATTTTATATTAAGCGTTCTCTGCAACCTCTGCGCCAGCTAAATCAAATGGCTTCTGTGATTTCTGCTGAAGATTTAGGACAAGCACAGCTATATCTTGATAATGCACCCAGTGAAGTTAAAGAATTAGCTCAAACTTTAACTATGCTGTTATCGCGTCTTTCCCAATCATGGGAGCAAGAGCGAGAATTTGTGAGTAATGTTTCTCACGAATTACGTACACCCTTGACAATTGTACATGGTTATTTGCAAAGCGTTTTGCGAAGGCAGAATAACTTAACCCAAACCCAACAAGAAGCTTTAGAAACTGCTGCATCGGAAGCTGATCGCACTATCCGCTTACTACAAGACTTACTTGATTTAGCACGAGCAGATAGTGGTTACTTATATTTTCAAATGAAATCTTATGTACTGAATGACTTGGTTGAAGAAGTTGTCATGATGGCAGAAAGTTATAGCGATCGCATAATTACAATCGAGTCAAAAGCTTATCCAATTGAGATAAAAGCAGACTACAGTCGCCTGAAACAAGTATTATTAAATTTAATTGATAATGCTGTTAAGTATTCTGAAACTGATACACCCATAATTTTAAAATTGAATCAACTTCAAGACAAGGCGATTATTCAAGTTTGTGACGGAGGTTATGGGATTCCTTTGCAACAGCAAGCACGGATATTTGAGAGATTTTACCGCGTAGATGAATCCCGCTCTCATACTACTGGGGGTTGTGGTTTAGGTTTATCTATTGTCAAGACACTTGTAGAAGGTATGGGGGGTAGTGTAAGTGTGCAATCAAAGTTAGGGGAAGGAAGTACATTTACAATCATTTTACCTACATATAAGAGTTCCATCTGACTTGGTAGAGAAATTCTTAGGTCTTGCAGTATTAAATGATTTGGTTGCAGACATAATGCAAATGACAGATCAATTTAAGCATCGGGCAATCAATTTGGAAGTTGTTCCGTTTCCTGTGAGAATGAAGGCAGAGTGGAATCAACTTATACAGGTATTAAGCCATTTAATTAGTAATGCAGTTAAATACTCGCATGTGAGTGATCTAGTTATCTTGCAACTCACTCAGGCTAGTGGTTGGGCAATCATTCAAGTTAGCGACAAGGGTGATGGCATTCCCTTGTCACAGCAGTCCCGCATTTTTGAACCCTTGTACCAAGTTGACCCTTCCCGCGATCATGCGACTGGCAAACCAGGCTTAGGTTTATCTATTGTGAAACACCTAGCCGAAGGTATGGGAGGCAAAGTTGCCATCCTTTCAGAGCCAGTTTATGGTAGCACTTTTATTCTCAGATTACCTGCTTTAGGAGCAAAAATATGACAGCACATATCCTTTTGGTGGAAGATGAAGTCAAACTGGCACGATTTGTAGAATTAGAACTTTGTAGCGAAGGATATCAGGTAAGTGTAGCCCATGATGGTATTGCTGGTTTAACCCTGGCGCGAGACTCATCGCCAGATTTAGCGATTCTGGATTGGATGCTACCAGGGCTGACAGGTTTGGAAATTTGCCGCCGTTTGCGAGCAACAGGCAGTACAATACCAGTGATTTTGTTGACAGCAAAAGATGAAGTGAGCGATCGCGTCGCAGGTTTAGATGCGGGAGCCGATGATTATGTAGTTAAGCCCTTCAGCATCGAAGAACTACTAGCTAGAATTCGCGCCCATCTCCGCCGCACACAAGAAACAGAGGAGGATTTGTTGCAATTTGAAGATTTAAGCTTAAATCGTCGCACCCGTGAAGTTTTTCGGGTGAAACGAAGCATTGAGTTAACAGCAAAAGAGTTTGACTTATTAGAATATCTCCTCTCACATCCCCGTCAGGTGTTTACTAGAGACCAAATTCTAGAGAAGGTTTGGGGTTATGACTTCATGGGTGATTCTAATATTATTGAGGTTTATATTCGTTATTTGCGACTCAAGTTGGAAGAAAAGAATGAAAAGCGTTTGATTCATACAGTCCGTGGTGTAGGTTATGCACTACGGGAGCAATCGCAATGACTTAGTGATTTAGACAAAAAGCAACATATTAAAGACAAAAGAGGATCATAAATAAAAAATAGGAATTATGGGTTGAGGGTAACACCAAAAGGGAGGCTAACTTAACAATATTTACTGTTAAGCAGGCCATTTTTAAGAAAGATGTCACCCAGTTAGCTGTAGCAGAGTTTGCCAATGCAAGACAAAACCTCAACTTAAAAATAGTCGATTTGGCAGCAAAGTCTGATGCTATTAATACTCAGTTTCGCGTGAAATACTGCGTATAGGATAACTTCTACGGTTTTTCTAGTTACAAAACTGAGTATTAAAGGGATATTCCTAACGAACTTGTGACTCGTGACTACAACCGTTTTACTCTAGCTTTATATTAGGCAAGCTCAAAATTCATGACGAAACTTTAGGCTTTCGTGTCAACATTGATATTGAAGTTGTGGCAACTCGTTCTTTGGGAATACGTTCTGTAAAGCAAACAAACTATTAGCTGGCAGGGTACAATGCACAAGTATAATAAAATTTAGGAAGATTTTTTCCCATCTGAAACCATTTGCGAAAGAATATAAGCTGCAAAATCTAGTAACTGATCCAGTAAAAAGCCAATGATACCGATGTAGAGGATCACCTGGATTATGTAATCGGCATTGCCAGCTTTATAAGCATCCCAGAGGGTAAAACCAAGTCCTTTTGGACCTGTTAACATTTCTGTAGCAATAACTATAAACCAGGCTACCCAAATGCTAACTTTCAAGGCATGAAATATATGAAATATAGCTACTCGAAAGTTATTGTTCTGTCTATGAAAATGTTGCATACCTATTGCTGTATTAATAATCATCGTCCAGAGAGTTCCTAGAAAAACTACTATAATAGCAGCTGATTCTTTCTCTGGAAGCGCTATTAAGGCAAGAGGTAATAAGGCTATAGGAGGGATACTATGTGGTATCTGAAATATCAGCCTAAATAGCTGATAAATCATGCTATTGATACCGATTAAATACCCGATGAAACTACCCAATACAACGGCTGGAATATAACCCACAAATAACCGTTGCAGGCTAGCTAAAATGTCTAAAAACATATTATTTCTCTGCCTCAGTTCTTATAAAAAATATTTGGAAAATACTGCGGCAACAACACAAAATAGCGAATAGAAAAGTGATTTTAATTGCACTTCTTCTTTTCTCATACCAATTATGTATGAAGATACGCCTAGAAGATTTACACAAAACAACACCCTGTAAGGTCAATTAATGACCCTACGTGAATAAAGCACAACCTTATATAGAATTGGTATGACGACAAGATTTTCTAGATTCTTTCCTCCTTGGCTGTTACTCAAAGAAATTAGGTGTTTTTACAATGTGATAGTAGTAGTACACAGAAAAGGTAAAAGTTTGCTTTACTAAACCTTATCAGAAAAAAAAATCCTGATTAGTAAATTAAATACAATTTCCAGATTTAACTTGCTTGATGATTGAGCTAAGTGTGAACATGTAAAATTTTTAATAGAAAATAACTTCCAAAACTTGTTATTAATAATACAGATAATAAATATAATCAGAAGTATAAAGGATGAAATTTATTATTTAGTTTTCATCCTTTCCAGTTTAGCCTTTGCGATTATTTCCCTAGATTCCGCTTGATTTGGTCTAACTCATCCTGAGTTTCCCAGCGACGAAACTTATCTTCTAAATCATCAAACCCACCAGAATAAGTGCTAGTTTGATTTGACCAGCCATTAGTTTCCAAACGTTGGTGAGTTTGCGCTTTAGCATGGGCTGTCTGTGCTTCGGCTGCTTTAGCTTGCACCTCCTGTCGCCGCTGCTGAATTTTTCGCAGTAGTTCCTGAGATTGGTTAATGCGTTCTTTCAGCCCTTGCATATGTCCCCAGCGCTGATTTCCTTCGCGCAATAGGGCTGCTTCTCGCTCACCCGCCGCAGCTGCCAAATCCTCTCTGGCAGCGTTTTTGGCTTTTTGAACACGGATATGCCAACGCTGAATTTCTTGAGCGGTGGACAGAATTTCTTCTTGCGATCGCTTCTCTTGTAATTGTAAATCTGCAATCAGCTTTAATGTGTCTTCCTCTTGCTCACGCAGCTGTTCTAGCAGCGCCTCTAACTCCAAATGTGGATTGTTACGCAAGAATTCTTCTAAACGGTTTTCTAAAAACCGACTCAAATCATCAAATAAGCCCACTGCTAGAACTCCAGAGATTAGGTGCGTGACTATTTTATTGTAGTAATTATTCTCATGCGCGGAATCTAAATTTTAATAGTTACCGTCATCAAGAATGTGGGATCAGACAGCAGCGTAAGCAGCTTTGGTCAGTGCAAGAGTTCTAATATCGTTACTGCGGCTGAATTTGAGAGCAATTACCCTGCGGGTTCTCCGTTCGCGGAGCGTTTCGTATGGAAAAAGTACGCTTCATTCACAATGACTTGTAACGATTTTGGTAAATTTTTGCATTGGGATGCTCCCAAATATCTTCAGAGTTAATCTCCTCTTGAACAAGTTATGATTTTATACTTGAAGCTCTATTCCATGAGGTTTTATTCTATGCATCTTTATAGAGAATTGGTATAAGTTAAATCATGCCCAAACACCTCCTCTACTTTCAGAGTGAACATCCAGTACATCTGTTCATGTACCATCAGCTAATACCAATTCGTAATATCCTACAGGAAGCCGCACTTTGTGCGTCTACGTAATTGAGAAAGTCAGATTACATCTGGCTGGGTTTCCACCATTTGTATCTGTAGTCTGATTTTGGAGGATTGATATAACATATGTGCAAAAAAAGTCAGTTTTAAGGACGACAAAATTGCGACTAAAAACAAATTTTGAGCAATGTGGGATTATACGCTGTTTTGCGGCAGTACTGCTTTTCGGTCAAGTGTGGCTACATTTACTCAAAGGAAAAACGTATTACCGCAAGATTCTGCAACATATGGTAACTGCTGGGCCAGGTTCTATCTCTCCAGTTCTCCTTGTCAGCTGTTTTGCAGGAATGATTTTTACTATTCAAATAACGAGGGAATTACTCCGATTTGGGGCTGTCGATGCTGTGGGAGGTGCTTTTGCCTTAGCTTTTTGTAGAGAATTGGCTCCAATTTTGACCGCTAGTATTATGGCGGGACAAGTCGGTTCTGCTTTTGCAGCAGAAATAGGTGCAATGCAAGTCACAGAGCAAATTGATGCACTTTATATGCTCAAAACTGATCCAATTGATTATTTAGTACTTCCTAGAGTAATTGCTTGTAGTTTAATGGTGCCTTTGATGACGATTTTGGGTTTAGTTACTGGCATCATCGGCGGAGTTTTTGCCGCATCATACTTTTACAAAATTATTCCCGAAATATTTTTAGAATCAGTCAGAAATTTTTTAGAACCATCAGATTTGTTTATTATTTTACTAAAAGGGTTTATTTTTGGTGTATTGGTTGCTGTCATTGGCTGTAGTTGGGGTTTAACTACTAAAGGAGGAGCCAAAGAAGTAGGAGAATCTGCAACAAAAGCAGTTGTTACTAGTTGGGTGTCAATTTTTATCATGGATTTTTTGCTCTCTCTAATGCTGTTTGAACAGCCTGCATTTTGAACCCAAGCAAGTATTGAACAAGATTCCCAACTTTTTTAAGAAGTTGGGAATCTCAGCCAAAAAAAATCTTTAGGTAAGCAATATCGATTCTAAAGCAACACCAAACAGCCTAGCTTTTTTGGGTATACTTCATAAAGGTAGTGGAATTTGAGAATATATTAACTTGTAGGTTAGCGCACCCAAAGCTAAACCTCCCAATGAAAAGATAGACGCAGCTGAAAAGGCTAGCCCTTCCCTAAGACCAGCTTTTTGAAAGTCTATCTTGACTAATATAGTCGCTGAAATGATGAGTAAGGTATCAAGAAATATCCAAAACCAGGCAATCATGATAAAAAACAAGAAAGCTGCTAAGACGGCAACGGCGAAAGACCGAGTATTTGATTTAAGCAAAATACTATAGTAATATGTCATTTTCGACCAAGGAGCGGTCAACGTTACTATTAAAAGCAAGATAGCAACTACAGTTACCAGCCACACAAACAGAGGAGCATGTGTTTCAGATATTACCCAGCCCAAAGTACTGTAACTAAGCAGTACTAACGCCAGGGACACCCAAGGAACTCTTTTCAAAATTGACATGGGTTGGTATTCCTAGTACAGGGTCAAGGTTTTATTCCATTACTGAATGTTATAACTCACCGTTCGCACCGATAGGATTTGACTAAGAATAATTATCTACCAAGCCGCTATAAATATCAGGTGACAGACTGAGTAAACTAATAATTTCTTGTTGTAAGTGAATTCCTTAACAGGCGAGGGAACTGAAGAAAGTGATCCTTTTACCAATTAAAGCAGATTCTTATAACTATTGACTAATAGCTAAACAATCATTTTCTGCCCACCAAGCGTAGATGGGCGTATCGCGGTCTGGTAAAGTGCCAAAAGTATTAGGTTGCAACACATTTATGTTAATGCCATTTGTCAATTGCACAACATAATTAACGTGTGTGCCCAAATACATAACATTGACAAGGCGTCCTTCAAAGGAGTTAGCTGGCAAATTGGGTGGATAAAGCGAAAGCTGTATTTTTTCTGGGCGCACACTCACTACCACCGCTTGTGATAATTCAGATGGTGTATCTTCAGCGCGGCTAATGACAATTGAAAGTCCCGTTTTCGTCGAAATTTGCACATTAGAGGAGTCTACCGCTACGATTTCACCGCTGAATAAATTAGTATCGCCAATAAAATCAGCAACAAAGAATGTCTGGGGACGTTCATAAATTTGGCTGGGAGTGCCAACTTGTTCAATTTTGCCTTGGTTCATCACGGCAATGCGATCGCTCAAAGATAATGCTTCTTCTTGGTCGTGTGTCACCATCACAAAGGTCAATCCCAAGTCTTTGTGTAAATTTGATAACTCAATCTGCATTTCCTTACGTAGTTTCAAATCTAACGCCCCTAAAGGTTCATCCAGTAATACGACGGTGGGACGGTTGACTAAGGCCCTTGCTAAAGCAACTCGCTGCTGTTGACCACCAGAAAGTTGATTGGGAAAGCGCGATCGCAAACTTTCCATTTTCACCAGTTTTAAAGCTTCTTCGACTCTAGCTTCAATTTGCGATTTGCGTATTTTTTTTAACCTCAATCCGAAGGCGATGTTATCCCAGACATTCAGGTGGTTAAATAGAGCGTAACTTTGAAATACAGTATTGACGGGTCGGCGGTAAGGCGGCACATTAGTCATAGACTGACCCTGAATCAATACCTTGCCAGCGTCAGCGATTTCAAACCCAGCAATTAAGCGCAGTGTTGTTGTTTTACCACAACCGGAGGGGCCTAAAATACTAAAAAATTCTCCTTGTCTAACATCCAAATCGATTCCATTTACTGCTGGTTCTTGGTTAAAAAACTTGAAGACGTTACGCAGTTCAACATCAAGTGGCTGAAAAGTTGTTATCCCCCTCTGATTCTGCATGACAATTTGAGCCATAATCCTTAGTAGAATGCCGTGATCTTACGTGATGTCAGTAGTCTCTTGGGCAGACTAGATTTGACACTTTGGTTTATTGTATCCGCCAAAAACAATTGTTCAGGAATGAATATACTCGCCCGATTCTTTCGTACCCATTACTGGGGATGAGTTTGGGGTAATTGTATACAGATAATACCGCTCTTGGAATCATTCTTTATCTTATGTCTTTATTCCCATTAATTGGCAGCAAAAAAGATACCCGTACACTTGGACGTGGTTTCCAATCAATATTTTTAATCGTATTTACCCTATTAATGACCGCTGGTATTGGGGCGCGTTTGGCATATTTGCAAATTGTTGAAGGCCCAAAACTCCGGGAACGAGCCGAAGCGAACCGAATTCGGATGATTCTTAAACAACCAGAACGGGGCAATATTTTTGACCGAAATGGCAAACTTTTAGCCAGTACTCGCTATCCTAGCTCTGTATATTTGTGGCCGATGGCACATACTAAGCCTTCCTGGTCAGTAGTTGGTCCCCGTCTAGCGCAAATTATCAACATCCCGCAAGACGAGATGGAAAAGAAATTAGAACAAGCAGGTGCTAATTCTTCTTCGCTCATCCGCATTGCTCGTGATCTAAATGAAGCACAAATCACAGCATTAAAGGAGTATAAAAATGAACTGCCAGAAGTGGAAATTAATCGAGATTCTGTACGTTACTACCCTCACGGTAAGCAATTAGCGCATGTACTAGGTTATACACGGGAGTTGACCGCCGACCAGTTAAAGGACAAGAAACAGGAAGGTTATCGACTGGGAGACGTAATCGGTCAGATGGGGGTGGAAAAGGCCTATGAGAAAACTCTACGGGGCGAATGGGGCGGTCAGCAGGTGGAAGTAGATGGTGCGGGTAGACCAATCCGGGTTTTGGGGGAGAAACAGGCAAAAGCTGGTAACGATTTGCACCTGACCATAGATTTGGATGTGCAAAAGGCAGCAGAAAAAGCTTTGGGAAATCACCGAGGCGCGATCGCAGCACTTGACCCGAATAACGGTGCTGTTTTAGCACTGGTATCTTACCCCACCTTTGACCCAAACATCTTCTCCAAACAAAAACTCTCCCAGAAAGATTGGGAAAGCGTGCAAGGTAAAGACCATCCCTTGATCAATCGAGCCTTGAGTGCCTTTCCACCTGCTAGTACCTTCAAAATTGTCACCACGACAGCCGGACTCGAATCAGGTCAATTCTCTCCTGACTCAGTATTACAGACCTTTGGTTCCCTAACTGTTGGGGGGGTGACTTTTGGTGAGTGGAACCACACCGGATTTGGGCCATTGGGATTTCCCAGAGCGATCGCTATGAGTAGTGATACTTTTTTCTATCAAGTTGGTAGAAAAGTCGGTGGCCCAACTTTAATCGAATGGAGTCGCAAATACGGATTTGGTCAAAAAACTGGCATTGAATTTTCCAACGAAGAATCAAAAGGCTTGGTTCCAGATGAAACATGGAAACAAAGAGTTTTGAAGACGCCTTGGAGTGTAGGTGACACTATCAATATGTCAATTGGTCAAGGCGCTTTGCAAGTCACACCCCTGCAATCAGCGATTATGTTTTCTGTCCCTGCTAATGGTGGGTATCGAGTTCAGCCGCATTTGCTCAAAGACAACGAAGAAGCAAAAAGTTGGCGAGAATCCTTAAATATGAAGCCGGAAACCATCAAAGTTCTCCGCGACGGACTGCGGAAGGTGGTGAGTGAGGGTACAGGTAAGCGGTTAGACGTGCCGACAATTGCCCCAGCGTCTGGGAAAAGTGGCACTGCTGAAGCTGGTATTGGTCGCCCAAATCATACATGGTTTGGTGCTTACGCCCCCAGTAATAAGCCGGAAATTGTGGTTGTGGCCTTTGGGGAAAATACTGGCGAACATGGCGGTACTGTTTGTGGGCCGATGGTTTTACAAGTGCTGGAAGCTTATTTTCAGCATAAGTATCCAGGTAAGTATCAAAAACCTCAGTCTGAAGGATCAGAAGCTAAAACTCAGAGTTCAGGACATGGTACTGGAGACTAGTATGCCTACCTTGTTATGTCACTCATCAGGCTATTTTGAATACTTTAGTCTGTAGAACTTTTGTATTCAAAATTCTACGCTTTTTCTTCATGCAGTCCAGTAAACTAGACCAAATTTTAGGACTAGAACTACAGCGTCGTCGCACAGAGAAAAGTTGGTCACAGGAGTATCTTGCAGAAGTGACAGGTCTGCATAGGACTTATATCAGCCAGCTTGAGCGGGGGCTAAAAAGTCCATCTGTTAGAGTTCTCAGCCATATTACCAATGCTTTAGGTATGACAATGAGTGAGTTTTTACAAAATGTAGAGGAATCCCTGAGTGTTGACGGACAGCGAAATTGAAAGATTAAGCCAAGCCATTATTGCTACTATTGCATCTCCAGTCATCGGCTCGATAGAAGATTATACCTGGGAAGCAATTTTTCATTATGTTAAGGATATTCCTTTATCAGATCCCGCTCTGGGACGTAGCAAACTTCTCTATGATGCTGTTGATCTGGTGACTAAAACTGGTTGGTCACTCAAATCACTCCAACTGAATAGCCTCAACTTTACAAGTCCATTTTTGTTTGTCATTCAGAGAGCAGATGTCATCAAGAAGTCTGTACAACTGGGTTTTCCCGGTCTGACAGAGCAATCCTTGCCTAATGAGCTTGGAGCAGCCATTATCCAACATTGGAACGAGAAGATTATTTTGAGTCAGGCAGCACAGAGCGTTGTCAATAGTTATGAAGGAATATTACTGAAAACTATCAAAGGCTATGAGTATATTTACTGCGAATTTCCACTCAATCCTCTTGACCCAAATACGTTTTCTTGGGCTTGGACGGTAGATAAAACTACTGGGGGATTAGGGGCTGGACTACAGGGAAGCGTTGCAGGCAAAACAGAATTGGTTTGGTACAAAAATCAGAAACAACTTTTCAGAGCTAGAGCTATTCCTACACAGGCGGTTCGTATTACAGTTGCAAGAACTCGTCTTACGCTTGATCGATATGTGGAGACAGTTCTCTCTGCTTTGCAAGATCAAATCAATACGCAGTTTTCTGAGGATAGGTCTGAAGAATAGATGAAGCTATCACTTTACTTAGTAGGGGAGGTACAGATTCACCAATTTGAGAAGCCATCTCAGTATATGTTCCCAAAAAGTGAAAATCATCTGGATAAGAGTGTAATCTTGCAGCTTCACGTATTGTAATTGTTCGATCTTGAGTAGGATGAAAAAACCTACCCGATCCTGGATGGAAGACCCATCTGGTGATAGTTCTCGCTGGTTTATCCCAGTAAAGTCTCCCGTATGCGCCGCTGTAGTGTTTTTTGGGAGCTAATTCAGAAGGTAAGTCCCTAGCATCTTGTCCTTCACAAAGAGCGCGAACTCTCGAAAATTGAATTGGACTCAAAGCACGAGCAACATGATTAACAATTTTTATGCTTTCATGACGCATCATCGTTTGATATGTAGTTTGTGGAGGAGAAGGATAAACTTCAGCGTCATAGTCTTGTCCTGCATCTAGTGGTGGTAATTCTCCAATCGCATCTCTGACTGTGACAAGTGGAGAAATATTTGCCTCTAATAAATTAAGCTGATTACAAGATTTTGTAGTTCTATAGTCACTCCTAATATCACCAAAATGTGTTGGTTTAGGAAAATGAAGGGAGTGATCGAGGCTAGCTAGAAAAAAAGCTCTGGTTCTCGTTTGTGGTATTCCATAATATGCAGCATTTAATGATGAAGAGACAACTTTATAGCCCAATGATTCAAGTTTTTCTGTTATTTCTTCCCTAATTACGCCATTGTAAGCTTTCAAGATTTCAGGCACGTTCTCCATTACGACATAAAGGGGTCTAAACTCCTCTACGAATTCCAAAAACGTTCGATATAGCAGGTTACGGGAATCATTGAGGTAGCGATAACCAGCAGGAATATTTCTGGAAAATCCCTGACATGGAGGACCGCCAATCAACAGTATTGGTGCTTCTCGCCGCAAGCCTAACGCTAATCGTAAGTCATCAGGACTAACCTGACGTATGTCCTGATGAATGATTTTAGTTTTTGGGTAATTGTGCTTGTAGGTCGCCAAGGCTTTTGCATTTATATCGATTGCACATAGAGATTCAAAGCCCGCCATCTGAAAGCCTTTTGTCAAGCCACCAGCACCAGCAAATAAGTCAATAATCTTGTGTGTCATTTATGAATACTATAGTATTCATAAACTATCGTCAAGCAACTCCTTTATAAAAAGATAGTAATTTCTAGCTCAACTTTTATTGAGGTATCTTAGCGGGTTTCAAATTTCTGGCTTTATAGAACATTTCTAAACTACTGCGATCGCCTACAAAACGCCAGTGCCAAGGCTCATAACTCACACCTTGAATATTATCTTTGGGAAATGACATTTCAAAGCTGAAACGTGCTGCATTTGCTTGCAGCCATTGATAAGCCTTGGTCTTGTCAAAGTTAGTTTGGGTATCAGTTGCTGGTACTGCTCCGTCTCCAACATCCACAGCATAACCTGTGTGATGTTCGCTATGACCAGGAGGAGCGCTGAGGGCAGCTCGTTCTGCTGGCGTCTGATTTCGCTGGGCACCGACAGCAAAAAACAACTGCTCTTGGTCTTTGACTGAGCGAAAGCCAGAAATTGGTACTAAAATTACACCTGCACTCCGCGCTGCTGCTACCATCTCCTGAAACTTTTGGGCAGCAGCTTTTCGCATTCTAATGCCCCTATTTGCGGAGATGGTTACTAGTTCTGACTCAGGGGCTTCTGGGTATGGAAAATGCCCTAACACAGTATTGACATTACCAGATTCTGTAGTCGGTGTGGGTGCAGAACTAGTGGGCGAGGGTTGAGAATTGGCAGTTTTTTTGGGTGTAGTGACGAAAAACAAAAAACCGCTAATTAAAGCCAGCAAGACAAATCCTGTTATTCCCCCAATTAGGATAATTCGGGGTTGCAACCAAATTTTAGGTGTTGCATCAGGGGTATCGCGTACAGCCACTGGAATATCATCACCAAGGTCATTCGATGAGTTTTGCGGTTTTCCAGAAAACCCAGCCTTATTCAAGGGTAAACTCCTGTTTTTGTGGGATAACCATAACAGATTTTGCACTGGACAAAAGTAGACGGAACAGGTAGCATTTTACATCTGTGGTTTTAGGCGCAATCTTGACAAACCTTTTAGAACTATACGTCAAGCTGGGAGGATTAGTCCTGGTAGGTTTTATTCTGGGACGCAAACTACCTGTGACAGTTCCTACTCGTTTAGGACAGTTTCTTTTTTGGGTGGGAGTACCCATAAGCATAGTATCCTTTTTGCGTCAATCTAGCTTGTCGGGGCAAATTTGGATTGCACCTGCCTTCGCTTATCTCGCCATTTTACTAGGAGGATTTTTAGCTTGGTTAGCCATTAAAGGACAAGTCTATTTTAGAAATCCCGTCCCCCAACAATCGACTCAGGCTAGCTTGATATTAGCAGCAATGTTGGGTAACACAGGTTATCTTGGCTTTCCTATTACCTTAGCAATGGTAGGCAAGGAATACTTTGCTTGGGCGCTATTTTACGATTTGTTAGGTTCATTCCCAGGAACTTATGGCTTGGGTGTGTTACTAGCAGCGCGTTTTGGCGGTGGTGTACATAATCATTGGCAGACTGCTAGGGCTATCTTAATTAATCCTGCCCTGTGGGGTTTCGGATTTGGCTTGCTGTTTCGACAGGCGACAATTCCCACAGTCGCGGAATTCTGGTTAGAGAAATTTGCTTGGAGTGTCGTAACTTTATCTTTGACGCTAATTGGGATGCGACTAGCGCTGCTGAAATCTTGGCGTAGCCTACCACAAGTAGGGATGAGCTTGGGAATCAAAATGCTGCTAGTTCCCTTGATATTGGGCAGCATTTTACCACTATTTGGATTAACTGGGGCGATCGCAAAGATCATCGTGCTACAAATGGCCATGCCTCCAGCTTTCGCCACACTGGTAATTGCTGAAACATTCAATCTTGATCGCGATCTGGCCGTTACTGCCTTAGCTGCTGGGGCTATAGTATTGCTGGTTACTCTCCCAGTTTGGCTGTGGCTGTTTTGATTTGGGATTTATGCACCGTGATGCGATCGCTTAAAACCCCAGGAAAAACGTATCTTATCGTTTTAATTTAAGTTCTTCCTTCTCTTACTTTGCCTTCTTCTCTACGAGACGCTACGCGTTCACGTGGTGTCTCGTAGAGAAGGCGATTGCGGCAAGCCACTTTGCGTCTACGTAAAAAATAATTGACTTTGACAAATAGTTTTAGCCTTAACGCAAGGGTATTGCTCAATAGGTAAGTTATTTCCGCACGATTCCTTAGCATTGGGACTGACAAAAAATAAATTATCCAAAATTATTTGTACATTTGTAGGGGATCTTGGCCTTGCGCCCCTACGTTCGCGGAGCGTCCCGCAGGGATGGGATGTTTTTTTAACTGCAAGTCCCTTATTAGAGCATGGCAAAGGAATTGACCTACAATCGACCTCTTGCAAAAATCCTTGAATCACCCCTCCCCAACCCTCACGCCACTTGCTTCAAGTCGGCAGAGCCGCCCAACGCAGTGGCTCCCCTTATGAAGGGGAGGGGGCAAGATTTAAAGTTTCCCCCCAATATATCGGGGAGCCACTGCGTTGCGGAGGTTCCCTCCGTTGTAGCAAGTGGCGTGGGATTAAGGGGGGTCTATTCGACTTATGCAAGAGGTCTAATCAGTTAAACTTCTACTGGATGCTGCCCATAATATGGCAAAGCCTCTGACCAATTAGGACACTTGCCCTCTTGCCAATCGAGATTAGCTAATTCCAAAATACTTGTCACCGTTGCTGCTAACCCAGATTGGGCGTGAATCAGCTGATAATCAGTGTTCCAATTCGCTAAAGTTTCCTGCCATGCTTCTGGTGTCAACACTCTATCTGACAAACACACTTTTAGTTTAGAAGTATCTGGCTCAAACTGATAAATAGCAACAAAAATTTGACCTCGTTGTGCTAGCATTTCCACAGCAAGAGTTTTTGGATTTTGACTTTTGCCTGCTTCTGACCATGCTACCGCAGCCAAAGTTGAAATCGCAAATACAGGAATATCTAATTGTTGCCCTAAAGTCCGAGCAGTGACAACACCAATCCGAGTTCCCGTAAAGCCGCCAGGGCCTTTTGCAACTGCGATAAAGGACAAATCTGCCCAAGTTTGCGGTTTGATAAATTCAATTAAATATTGATGTACTAAGCTAGATAAATCACGCCCCAAATTCCAAATTTGAGAGCGAGTTTCCCCAGCAAAATTAGTAATTGCCAAACCCAATTCGGGAGTACTGGTGTGTAGTGCCAAGGCGGATTTATTGATTGCAAAGTCTTCTAGTTGCGTTGTCAAAGTTACTTAAAATATCTGTTTTTATAAATTTAACGTAATTTATTCAAGCATATAATACTTCGACTCAGCAGCCCACATGAATGTACTCCCATGTGGAGCATGGGAGTGAGGCAAGCCTGATATGGTTTGCACTTGCACACTCTCTGCCTTAACGATCGCCGTTCTTAATTGTTTGGTGAGAGTTGCATTCGGGACACTTCATCTTTCCATTTTACAACTTTTACCATTCTCTTTCCCGCAACGCCGGATATTCAATCTCTCCTTTAATCTTCTGGGGTACGAAGTCTGGGATGTCAGTAGTGTCAATTGCGAAGACGAAGAACTTGTTTGGGTTATCGATACCCCCTGGATGGAAAGTGTCCGACGTTATAGTCCCAACGAAGTCGTTATCGTTGGTAATGAAAAGCGTATGCTTGATCACGCGGTTGATAACCACATCTGGCCCAAATGCCAAACCTTCAAGCTTGGCAGGTATGTCCTCTGCTTTGATCCCATTCTGAGTCAGCGTAGCTACTACATCGAGGAACAAGGTCTTGCTAACTGCCTTGCCAGCCAGGTTGCTTTCGCCAGTGATATTGCTTACTTCTTGAGCATTCGTCAGATCGATATGGTATATCTTCTTAAAGGCAGCCTGAGAGCCGTCGCCCAACCCCTTGCCATCTCGTTCGTCTACCAGAAATTCGCGATCGTTGATGGACAAAATCTCACTTACTGTTGGGTATTTCGGTTTAGCTGAAGTGCCGATATTATCTAGCTGATAGGCGTATTCCTGGATAGCACCTGTTGCAATGTCAATCTTAACAATTCTGGTGTAAGCGCCATTCGTACCCCCGTCCTGTAATAGTGGACTCTGTATTATGCCAACTAGAGTCTTGCCATTAGGGGTAATCGCGAGACCTTCCATACCCTTGTTCGCAACACGTCCAGATGTGTTATTGCTAATCTCTATAGCACCAACGGGATTTAGGTTTTTGACTGCGAATTTGCTGTTGAGCGTAAAGACCTTGATCCGCTTACCTGTCTCCCGGTTGAATTGGTACACATAGGGGCCGTATTCATCGGAGATAAAGATGAACTCACCGTCATTGGATACACGCACACCCTCAGGATCGAAGCGGGCATCATTGGGATCGGTCGATATCTGGGTAGGGTCGAAGTTGTCTGAGCGTCCAGTGAAATAGTAGGTATTCTTGGCATTCAGGGCAGGGACACCACTGGGTACTCCTAGTCCCACCCCAGTACCGTAGTCGAGAGGCTTCTTGCTCGATAACAGGGTTGTGGCAATTAGCGAAGGAGTAAGAGTAAAGGGCAATGCTGAACCAAGCTGGCTTGGCACAAGTTTCAAACGGATGGTTTGGAAGCGGTTGATATAGGATGTTGTGTCATCCACTGCGCTATTGTATGGCTTGGCATTCGGACCCCGATCTGGGATAGCGATGAAGGTATTACGACCAGCGTAGGCTAGTCCCGATCCAAAACCACCGAGGAGGTTTCCCGGAACACCGCTTTCGAGCGGAGCAGAGGTTTCGCTGGAGAGATCTGTGATGTTACCACTCAAGCTCCCAATTGCGACCAATTTAACCTCTGCGTTAGCAGCGGGGGCAGCAAAAAATGAAGCTAACAAGAACAGAATGAGATTTCTCTTAAGCATATTAATATTTCAATATTTACTGAGGGATATTGTATTTTTTCCACTTTGTTATTATCTATGCCTAATGATTAAGCTATTTTTAAGCAAAGATTAAGTCAGAATTAATTCAAAAATGACTGATGCCCACCAGTATTACAGCTATTTTCAGGTAAATAGACCACGCGGTAGGGGCGCAAGGCCTTGTGCCCCTACGACAGATGTGGTTCAAATACTTGAATTCTGCTGTAAGTGAGCCTGTGGAGGGGCACAATAAGGCAAACGAGAGGACAAACTTTTTTAGCCACATTTCTCACTTGTGAAAAATGCGGCTAAAGTTACCCTTATAGTTACTTGCAAAAATATTTACGACTACTGCTGTTTGGTGCAGTAGTCACCTTTAAGATATACCAATCATTTTCTATCAAGTCGGCACTAATTCACCAGGACGCAACTTCGACCATTTACCGGTTTCCCGCTTAAAGCTCAGACAACCAACAACATCCCATTCCATTTCAATTACATCCTCTTTAGTGCGAATGTTGACATTGATAGAAGGTTCATTCGGATCAAAATTTGGTGTTTCAGTCAAGTGAGGCTGTTGGTGCTGCCCTTCTACGGCATGATAGGTAAAACAGCTGTCTACATAGTGGCAATTCACGCAAATACACATAATAGAACCAACTCCAGGGGCCTTTATTGTTAATCTAACTTAAGCGCAACTGTTATTCATGAGTTGCTGGGTTGATTTTTATTACAATGCACGAATCAGTTCTTTCTACCTTAGCTCCCGAAAATTGGCCTTTCAGCTTGGAATTCCTGCCACAACCGGCTTACATGGTAGGTGGTGCTGTCCGAGATGCGCTCCTTGGCAGAACTCGCGAATATCTGGATCTAGATTTTGTTATCCCATCTAAGGCGGTAAAGGTAGCGAGAGCGATCGCTCGTCATTACAAAGCTGGTTTTGTGTTACTCGATGCAGAACGACAAATTGCCCGTGTGGTTTTTCCCCACGCCACAGCTGACTTTGCCCAACAGGAAGGAAATAGTTTAGAAGTTGATTTGCACAGACGGGATTTTACGGTAAATGCGATCGCTTATAATCCCCATACACAAGAAATTATCGATCCTCTACAAGGTTACGTAGACTTACAACAGGGCATTTTGCGAATGGTATCACCCGCAAACTTAGAAGATGACCCTTTGCGGTTAATGCGAGGTTATCGCCAAGCCGCCCAACTAGGTTTTACTATTGAGCCAGCTACCCAAGCCGCAATTCGTTCTTTGGCATCACATATCAGCAAAGTTGCAGCTGAACGAGTTAGGGTAGAAATTGGCTATCTGCTGGCAAATTCTCAGGGTACTCCTTGGATTACAAGTGCTTGGGAAGATGGGTTACTTGCGCCTTTCTTCAAAAATGCCACCCGTGAAAGCTTGATCAAATTAGCAGCAGTTGACAATGCAGCTGCCTTACTCATCCAAAATTGGCAACAACTAGGGGCACAACTGCAAGAGTATGTCCGCGATAGGATCAAAACCACTTGGTTAGGTATTGCCAAACTTGCTTGTCTTGTCAACCCAAATCCAGAATTAGCAGAAATAGAGTTACAGAAACTAACTTATAGTCGTGCCGAAATCCGGGGTGTAACCACTGCCCTCAAACTGTTACCGCAGCTTCAAATAGTCGATATGTCATTGCGAGAACAATACTTTTTGTTCCATGACGCAGATATTGTGTTTCCCGCTACGGCAGTGCTAGCTGTAGCATTTGATAATTTGGTAGAGGCGATGTCTGGTGACAACCCACTACAGGCAGGAGTTGCTACAACTTTGGAAACCAAAGCAATAGGTTGCCTTGTTTTGGCACCTTTAATCAACCGCTACCTGAACCCTGATGATCTGGTCGCTCATCCCATTCCACTAGTGAGCGGGAAGGAGTTGATTATAGCATTAGATATTCCAGGTTCGCCAATCATCGGCCAACTGTTGAGAGAAATTGGCGTAGCACAAGCTGAGGGGAAAGTTTCAACGCCAACAGAGGCGATCGCATTTGCACGTCAGTTAGTTGAGGGGCTGTGATATTGAGTTTCCGAGTCAATACTAGATATTTATGGAATAGCCTGAGAAAATTATTAATATTGGATATAAAGTTAGTGAATTAATATGATGTATTTGCGATAAATTTGTCTGCAACAATTCCCAAATTTGACGAATGTAAAAGTTGTTAATCAACGATTCATACAGTGTCAGGTTAATTACTCCATTGTTGCTCATTTGCTCATGAGTAATCAGCTTATTTTATGTCAAATAAGCGATTGCCTTTATCTCCCAACCCAGGAATAATATAGCCATGTTCATCCAAATGGTCATCAATAGCGGCAGTATACAGCGGCACATCAGGAAGTAGCTCATAAAAACGCTCGATACTTTCTGGTGCAGCGAGTAAGCAGATACGTGAGTCAAACATGTTTCAACCGTTGCATTAATCATGAAGCCGCACAGCTACAGCTTTGTTGAGATTGGCGATCGCAGCGATTTCACCGACAATATACACTGTTACGCCCCCAATTGGCGGCAAAAACCTTCCAAATCCGATTCTGTCACCAATTCTGGAAGCATCCCCCCAGTTTGTTCAAATAAAGTGCGACGCAACTGTGCTTCTGCAATGTCAAAGTGCTTGACAATTCCTGGTAAATCCAAAACCGGCATAGTCATTATTTTTTTAGGGATGTTTTGATCAGCTATTACTCATTAGGGATCTGTCAACTACCTCTAGTCAGTTTTGATTTTTATGACTCTAAATGTCGAGTGTGGTATTAGTCGTATTGCTGAATACAATAAATCACACATAAATTTCATAATTAACAATTAATCTCTGCAAATTTAAAGATGACTTTAAAAATGATTTAATGGAGATATTTTGTGAGAAAGTTAATACAAAGGTATATTCACTGATCTCAAATTTATGGATTCTTTATCTATCAATTCCTTACTTGAAGAGTTGAAAAACCCGGATGCTACAGTCCGCGACAAGGCAACCAGAAAAATCTGGCGGATCTGGTTTCAGCAAAAGGGAATTTATGGGCTGGAAATAATTGATCGCAGTCAAAAGTTACTGGATGCAGGTGAATTTACTGAAGCCGAAACAACGCTGACAGCACTAATCGAAGAGCAGCCAGATTTTGCCGAAGCCTGGAATCGTCGTGGTTTTCTCTATTACAGTATTGGTGATTATCAAAAATCTCTGGCAGATTGTCAGATGGTTGTGCAGATAAATTCGATACATTTTGGAGCGCTTCATGGGATGGGATTGTGTTATGCGGCACTAGGTGAGTATGGTGAAGCGATCAAAGCTTTTCAACAAGCTCTAGAAATTCAGCCCTATTCGCTAGTGAATCAAAAGTTGATTCTAGAATGTACATTTAGATTCAGCTACAACCGTAAATAGGAGAGAGCATTATCTACCCTGTTTTATGAATCGGTCATCACCCTCATCAACAGCAATTCATTGCCTTAGTCGCCGCAATTTTATTCAATACGGTTCTATCTGGATTAGTAGTAGCGTCATTGCTGCTTATAGTAATAGCAACCAACCGTCAACTAGTAATTCTCGGTTGGATAAAGTTATATTTGGCACTTAATGGATAGTACAATCACAACACGGCGGATTTTACCAGGCGATGTCTACGACGGGCTGCGCCTACGCCACTGATATTTACAAAAACTATGGTTTAGATGTAACTATCAAAATGGGTAATCCCCAGGTTCTCAGTGGTACTTAATTGTTGATGGGGGGTGGGGTAGATTTTTTTAGTTATAAATATGTAATTATCATACGCAAAGATTGCTAAAAAGCTTAATTTATCGAACCGCCAAGACGCCAAGATGCCAAGCAAGAGCGCCAATAATTCGTAGAGTGTGCGTAAGTCCTATCCAAATTCAAAATTAGGAAACTACAGAAACACTATCAGAACTTTCTATGTATATTTGTGTAACCTCCCTCCGAAAAGCTAGCTACTAGGCGTCTATAATTTGTGGTTTGATTTCAAAAGCCGTGGGGATAACCTAAAATCCAACATCCCAAAATCACCCATGATTGAAATTGACGGTTCCTACGGAGAGGGAGGCGGACAAGTTCTTCGCACTTCCTTAAGTCTATCGGCTATCACTGGCGAACCCATACGAGTTACAGGCATTCGTGCCGGACGCAAAAAGCCAGGATTAGCAGCACAACACTTAACAGCAGTTCGGGCTGCGGCGAGAATTTGTAATGCCCAACTACGGGGTGATGCTTTGGGTTCAATGCTGCTGGAATTCATCCCAGGTAGTGCTGTGCAAGCTGGAATTTATACCTTTGATGTTAGTAAAGCACAACTTGGTGGTTCTGCGGGTGCGATCGCTCTAGTTTTACAGACAATTCTCTTACCTTTGGCACTAGCAGCTGGGAATTCCCAGGTAACACTAAAGGGTGGAACTCATGTAAACTTTAGCCCGACAGTGACGTATATTGAGCAAGTTTATCTGCCGATATTGCAACGCATGGGTGTAGAAGCCCAAGTCAAGTTAGGCGCTTGGGGGTGGTTTCCCCAAGGTGGGGGAGAGGTACAGTTGCAGGTGGATGGCGGTAGTCAACTAGGCGGGATAAACTTGCTGGAACGGGGAGAGTTACAACAGGTGCGAGGACTAGCAGTGGTGACGGAATTGCCTTCGCATATTCCCCAACGCATGGCGAATCGTGCGGAGAATTTATTACGGGAAGCGCATTTGAAAGTTGCTGTACACGCTTTGCGAGAAAGAGGTGTGGCACCTGGGGCGGGAATTTTTTTAACTGCTGAGTATCAGAATAGCTTGAGTGGCTTTGGTGGATTTGGGCGTTTGCGGTTGTCGGCGGAGACAGTTGCAGAGATTGCTTGTCAGCAGCTGCTTGAGTTTCATCGCACTGGTGCAGCAGTAGATGAACATTTAGCAGACCAGTTATTATTACCAGCTGCTTTAGCGTCACAAGGAAGTCAATATCGAGTGGCTGAGGTGAGTAGACATTTGACGACAAATGCAGCGGTAATTGAACAGTTTGGACTAGCGCAGATAACAGTAGATGAAGCTGAAAAAATAGTGTTTGTAAAGAGTTTGACAAGATAAAATAAGGATTTTTAGTTTATTAATCTCTTCTGCTAGAGTATTAGAAAGCACTAATATGTAAATCAAAATCAATCTTGTGCTCCCTTTTGCCTTCAACTACAAACTACAAGTTTGACAGACAATTTTGATAAAAATTTAAAGCTTATTTAAAATGCTTCGCTTCGCTTGCAACGATAGTAAATACAGCGTATTTCAGGTAAATGAAGTACACGGGTAGGGGCACAACATGTTGTGCCCCTACGATTATCTGTACCTCACTAAGTTGCAATCTGCTGTATTTCATTAGTTATTCTTTTTCCCCTACTCCCCACTCCCTTAACTCCCCCTCTTCTCTTGCCGTTCTTTAAGTTTCAACATGATTTCTGCGTGCATTTCGCGGGTAATCGGGTAAAAATACGTTAAAACTAAGCCACAAATCAAACAAACTGTAGGTATGGGCCCAACGGCAATGCGAATAGCAAACAATGCCGATTCCGGTTGAATGGGTGGTGGACTTCCGGCTACAGATTCTTTGAAACCGGCTACTTGCAAAGCATTTCCTACCAAAAACAGCCCAAAAGCTAAACCAAATTTTTGCAGCAAAACCATGAAGCCATAAAAAATGCCTTCTCTGCGTTGTCCGGTTTGGAGTTCATCTAATTCAATCACATCTGGAATCATCGACCAAGGAATTAGATAAGCTGTGGATACACCAACACCTGCCATGATAGCCATCAAATACATCAAAGCTATTTGACCGGGCTGTAAGAAAAATAGTCCGGCAGCAGCTATGATCCATAAACTCATTCCCATAAAATAAACAAGTTTCTTGCCGATTTTTTTACTCAGCGTCCCCCAGACAAATAGCATCAGCAGGGCAGTTCCTTGGACTGCAATCAGCAGTGTGGGCACATCTGATTCTTTGAGACCCATACAATTGACTACAAAATAGGGAATAATGCTGGCTGTAATCTGCACACCTAGCCAAGAAAAAAGATATATACCAATAACAAATAAAAAAGGTCGATTGCTAAAGACAATTTTTAGCTGTTCCAAGAAGGAGAGAGATGCAGGTTCTTCAGCTTGAATGCGTTTGGACTCAAAAGCCAGGATGCGATCGCGGACTCCAAAAACGCACCAATATAATCCTAAAATCGAAATTACAGTACAAACTGCTGCTAAAACGAGATATCGTTGTTGGCGATCGGCAATTTGAGAAAAAACAATTTGCGCTAAAATCAACGACAGAATGCTACCACCAATGGAAAATGTAAATCGAAAGCTGTTAAGGCTGGTGCGTTCGTCATAATCTTGAGTTAGTTCTGGAGTCATCGCCGTATAAGGCAAATTCACAACCGTGTAAAAGGACTGAGATAGCACCCCAATCACTACGTAATACCAGAACATGGGCCAAATATTATCACTTTGATTTGCCCTAAATTGCGGTACAATCCACTGCAATAAAAAGAAAATTCCAAAGGGAATTGCTCCATAAAACATCCAAGGAAGACGACGGCCCCAGCTACGAGATTTCGTTTTATCACTCAGAAACCCGATAACCGGATCATTTATCCCATCCCAGATTTTGCCAATCATCAAAATACTGCCAGCTAAACCCGCAGGGATACCAGCAACATTGGTAAAGAAAAACAGCAGGTAAAAAACGGAGATATTTGCTGTAATTGCTGGGCCTAAATCTCCTGCACCGTAAGCCAGTTTTGTTTTAAAGTCGAGTTTTTCACTGAGAATATCTCGTTGGGCATCGCCATCAGCACCAGAATCATTCATAAAACTTTGCACTCAGATTAAAATAATAAAGTTTGCGAGGCCGAATACCCCGTCCTAGACATCGCCTTCAATACTAGCTATCTACGACTCCCTTTATACTTATGCCAGACCTTTATCTTTCTTGGTCAGATTATCACCAAAAAATTGAACAACTGGCTATTCAGATTTATCAATCCAGTTGGGAATTTAACCAGATTATCTGTCTTGCTAGAGGAGGACTACGAGTTGGAGATATTCTCTCCCGTATATACCAGCAACCATTGGCAATTTTAGCAACCTCATCTTACAGTGGCACTGGTAAGCAAGAAAGAAGTAATTTAATTTTCTCCCGCCACTTAACGATGACTGCCGAAAAGTTAGGTTCGCGCATTCTCCTAGTGGATGACTTAGTAGACTCTGGGATTACACTCCAACAGACTATACCTTGGCTCAAGCAAAATACTGATTTCCCGATTGAGGAAATTCGCACCGCCGTACTTTGGTATAAAGCCTGTTCAGTTATAGCACCCGATTATTATGTTGATTATCTGCCTGACAACCCCTGGATTCATCAACCTTTTGAACACTACGAGCAGATGAACCCCGCAGAACTTGCGGCTAAGGTAAGTCCGTATTTATAAATACTTAGTAAGGCTACGTATAATTCAAAATGAAGAATTCAAAAATGTTATAGAAAGAATGACAAACGATATTTCGCACAAACGAAACCTTCACCGATTTGATTTTGTTGCGTATCTAGTAATTGAAAAATTTCGTCTTTCTCCTCTAACTTTTGGACTGTTGGCAGCAGTTACCGCTACTGTAGTTTATTTGTTTACTGCATGGATAAGTGATACGCTATGGTCTAAACAGGGGCAGATGGGATTGCTTAAAGACTGGATTCCCTGGTAATATCAAGTTCGGTAAATCACTTACGATATGTCATTGCGAATGCAACGAAGTGGAATGTTCGCGTAGCGTCTCGTAGAGAAGCAATCACAAAGGTTTGGGATTGCCACGCTTTGCTCCCAATGACATAAGTATTAAGTCGGACATGATATAAGAGGTTGTTTGAAAAGTGGCATTTTGTGATTTTAATCGAATTATTACCCCCCTTAATCCCCCCTTATAAAGGGGGGAAACAAGAAAATCCGGTTCCCTCCCCTTTATAAGGGGAGGGTTAGGGTGGGGTGAAATGAGCAGGATAACTTTAGTTAAGTTTTTGATATCTCCCCAAACTTAGGACTCCACCACCCTTTTTGCGTACTAAAATAAGCCACATCTTTATGTTTGGTATCCTTACGCGATCGCGGGTCACAACATCGCAACATTGTCTTACTCTGCCCATCTTTTATATAACTGTACTCCTCTAGAGGTTTCTTACATACTGGGCAGGGATATGCCGTCGTTTTCACAGGAGGTTTTTGTTGATTCTCAGCTTGGACTGCTTTAGTTTGTGGTGGCTGCCAAGTTTTGTTAAAGTCGCTCCAAAACAACACGACATTTTCACAACCTGTTGTACATTTGAGGAAATATTTCTTTTTAACCTTACTGCTGGGAATTTTGGCGAGAAAATTTTTGCATTCAGGGCATCGCGTTTTAGAAATTTCATATTTGCGCTCATTTATCGCATTAACTTTACCTGTTGGAGAACTCGCAACTACAGTTTTAGCTTTGGAAAGTGCTGGTAGAAAGTAATCCTGATTCCAACTAGTTAAATAATGCTGCCAAGAGTTTTTTCCTTCAGAAATTGCATCAAGGGCATCCTCCATTTTCGCTGTAAATTCCGCCTCTAGTAAATCTGGCAGTGCTTTGAGCAAAAATGCGTCAACTTCTAAGCCTAAGGCTGTCGGTTGCAGATGATCTTTTATCAACTCGACATAATTTCGTTTTTTTAAAGTAGCAACAGTCGGAGCATAAGTACTTGGGCGACCAATTCCTTTACGTTCCATCAGTTGCACTAATTTGGGTTCACTATAACGGGGTGGTGGCTGCGTCTGCTTCTGCTCATGTCCAGCATTCTCTAGTTTCAATGCCTGTCCCTGTTGTAATGAAGGTAAAAGACTATCCTTGCTGAGATTGTTCCAGTACCGAGCATAACCGTAAAATTCAATCACTTGCCCTCTGGCTGACCACAGTAGAGAACCAGACTGAGTAATCACCAAAGTTTTACGCAATTGGGCAGCCCGACACTGAGAGGCAATTGACCGTTTCCAAATCATCACATACAGATTAAACTGATCATCAGGAAGTTCAGAGCGTAACTGAACTGAGGGACGAAACACATCCGTTGGGCGAATCGCTTCATGTGCTTCTTGAGCGGATTTGCTACTGCGATGCTTGGCGACTTGCTGCGGTACATTCTGCGGATCATTTTGCTCTAACCATTTACGGGCGCTGGCGCAAAATTCTGGACTCAGCATCACTGAGTCTGTTCGCATATATGTGATAAGCCCAGCCTCATAGAGCTTTTGGGCAACAACCATAGTTTTGTCAGGAGCAAATCTCAGCTTTGAACCAGCTGCTTGCTGAAGGCTGGAAGTTGTAAATGGTGGTGGTGGCTGGCGGTTAACGATTTTTCCTTCAAAATGAATCACTTGATGAGAATGTCGCCGTGCTTCTTCAACTAAACGTGTAGCCTCTGCTTCGGAAAGAACGCGTTTAGATTCTGGTGTTTCTGGACTATTACCTACCTTTGCGTCATCGTGTGTTTCAGTTTCTTGGTCTGCTGCATCTTTTGCAGAATTGACTGTCCCTTTGTAAAAAGCCCGGAATCCTTCAGCATAATCTACCCAGACACTCCAGTAATCTTGGGGGACAAAAGTCAGAATTTCGTTTTCTCGCTGACAAATCAAATGCAAAGTCGCGCTTTGAACTCTGCCAACACTTTTAGCGCCGTTATTTAATGCCCAAACTAAAGGACTACCTTTATAACCCACCAACTTATCTAGGCAATCTCGGCACAGCCCAGCACCAATTAAATTTTGGTCTAGCTTTCTAGGATTAGCGATCGCACTCTGCACCGCCGATGCTGTAATCTCAGTATAAATTACTCGTTTTGGTTCCCTTAAACCCAGCGTTTCTTTGAGATGCCAAGCGATTGTCTCGCCTTCCCGGTCTGGGTCAGTTGCTAAAACAACTTCATCAACCTGCCTCACCGCAGACTTTAGCTTCTGAATTGTTTCCTTCGCTCGTTGGTCACGCGGGATGTAATTGCACCGGACATTACTGCCATCCATGACAAAGCCCAAGGAATCGTCGCCTTCATTGCTGAGTTCTCGGATGTGACCACAACTGGCGAGAACTTTCCAATCTGCACCCAGAATTTGACTGAGTTTTTTGACTTTTCCGGGAGACTCGACCACAAGCAGGCGTTTGATCATAGCAACTGCATTCTCGATTTTGAGCAATAAACTGGCAATTGCTTTTGAGCGATCGCCTATTCTCGTCATGTGGATTTTCTAGAATACTGTACCAAAAAGCTTTGGAAATTGCTCAACTCAGTTTAGAGGTAAATCATCTCAACGCGATGTTTCGATTGTGCGATCGGCCTACGTAGAACAAGGTTGCTACAAAAATATTATTTGATAAATCTTTTTATGCTCCAAGTTCTGCTTTTTGTTGAACTCATCCTTATCAGCAAGCTACGTTGCGATCGCGCTTCCTGTTTGTCTACCAGGTTGACTTACAGCAGTAATTAGCGAGAATTGATGCTGTCCACGCCAAGCAATTCTCATGGAGACGGTTTGCGATGTCTACGCACTATAGAGCAACTTATAAGTTAATTACAACGATTGCTGCAATTATTTAAACGTTTTTTATATATGAAGGAGCAATTGTTGCAAAGTATGAAGTATTTGCAGCAACAGCTTATACATTTCTTGGAAATACTTAAACGTTTCTTATACATGAAGGAGCAATTGTTGCAAAGTATGAAGTATTTGCAGCAACAGCTTATACATTTCTTGGAAATACTTAAACGTTTCTTATACATGAAGAAGCAATTGTTGCAAACGCTTCAATTTTGACAACTAGTTTTGAGGGTTAAGCGGTTAGAGTGGGGTAAAATTTACGCTCAAACCCAAGTTGATGAGCTACTTCAGACTTGTGTGTAACCGTAGCCTTATTCTTGGGGAGGGGAGACAAAGCATAGCTTTGTCTATTGGTGTCAACTTAAGCCCAAACCCTTTTAAAACCTCGTTTCCAGCCTCTGGGTGGAAATGCTCTTTTATTGCGGCTCTGCCGCTAGTTTTGAGGCGGAGCCTCTCATAGGCATTCCCAGTCAGAGACTGGGAACGAGGGAAACTTTAAATCTTGCGCCCTCCCCTTTACAAGGGGAGGGTTGGGGAGGGGTGATTCAAGGATTTTTGCAAGAGGTCTATTGTTAATGTGTCAGCTGGCGCGGAGGTTTTTGTAATGAATTTGGCGAAAATTTTCTGTAATTCTAGGTTCTGTGTAAGTATCTAAATATATCCTGGCATTTACCTTGAGCTAATAGTGTTGTCTATGGCAGTCATCACGATTCGGGAAAATCAGCCAACAGAGACGGGTTTTGCCGCAAGTTTGATTTTTGAGGGTGGCGAATACTCAATCAATCAATTCCTGAATTGAATTTGCAAATAAACCTCAAGTAGCGGCAAATGTCAAGCGATCATTTCCTCTTCGATGTTGTCTGTGCCAGCCTCACGTATGCGTTCCTCACCGAGATTTTCTGGTAGAAATCCACCTGCCTGCATTTTCTATAACCTGTGGTAAGCGCCGCCGAGTGCCAGTAGTTTGGCGTGGGAACCATCTTCGATAATGCCACCTTTGTCGAACACCAAAATCCGGTCTAGATGGACAATGGTAGATAGTCGATGAGCTACCACAATCACCGTTTTCCCATTCATTGCTAAGTCGAGGGTATCCTGGATCGCTTTTTCAGTGATTGAATCGAGACTGGAGGTAGCTTCATCCAAGATCAGGATCGGCGCATCTTTGAGAATTACCCGGGCGATCGCAATGCGCTGCCTCTGCCCTCCAGACAACTTGACACCACGTTCACCCACCATAGAATCGTAACCATCCTTACTTTGGGCGATGAAATCGTGAGCATTAGCTTTTCGTGCCGCCTCGATCACTTCTGAGTCGGTTGCATCTAAGCGTCCGTAACGAATATTTTCTAGCAAAGTGCGATGGAACAGAGACGGATCTTGGGGAATCAAGCTGATCTGAGCGTGTAGGGCATCTTGAGTCATGTCTCGAATATCGACCCCATCAATGATAATCTCTCCAGATTGTGGGTCGAACAAACGCAGAATCAGATTGACAAAGGTGGATTTTCCAGAGCCGGATAAGCCCACCAGTCCGATACGCTGTCCCGCTAAGACGGTAACAGAAAGGTTGTTGAAAACTTTCTTCTCATCCGAGTAGTTGAAATTCACCCGCCGAAACTCAATCTTACCTTGAGTAATTGAGTGGGCGATCGCGCGATCGCGATCAATCAACTCGTGGGGTTGAACAATAATCAAGACACCATTGGCGACATTACCGATATGTTCAAAAAATTCCAGAAAGCGGCGGCTCAAAGTGCGGGCTTCACTGATAATTAACAGCGACAGGCTGGTTGCCACAACGAAGTCAGCAGTAGCAATCTTCCCATGACTCCAAAGGGAGAGCGAGTAATACAGGGTGCTGATTTTCAGAATGGCTGCTGAGATGAACTGAAACCAGCGAATTCGCTCTGAGTACCAGTTGGACTCTCTCACCTCTTTAATTTCGCGCCTTAATTGCTCATTCAAATAGCGTCGTTCAAAACCCAAGCGAGCAAATAATCTACTACTAGTAATATTTGTTACTGCATCTACGATGATGCCAGTTGTCTCACTTCTTGCAGCTGCGGCTTTTCGGGAGTAAAATCGGCAGCGAGTTGCCAGCCAGAACGAAATACTGATGAAGAGAACTGCCCATATCCCCACGAGTGCAGCCAGCGGAGGATATGTGCGGTACAGTATCGTCGTGGCGACGGTATACACGACGATTACTGGCATAAATTCAGTAATCATCATTTGCATCGTTTGGGTAACACCCAGAGAAGTTTCGCTAATCCGATGCGCCAATGCCCCGGAAAAACTGCTGCTCATGTAGCGATGTGAATGGTGCTGCAAGTAGGCATATAGCGATCGCACAATGTGCTGTCGGTGGATGGGATGAAGGATGGTTTGCAAGAGTCCAGCCGATCGCCCGAATACTACTTCACCCACACTCAAGGCGGTGAACAGCATCAAAGGTTGCCTCATGGCATCAAAAATGGGTTTGGTGTCGCCCGCCCCTCGCGTTACGCCCCGGATGATCTCACCAATGGCATAGGGCAACAGAATGCCACAGGTTGCGTGTATTATCTCCAGGATCACTGCTGCGACATACCACCAGCGGAACTGGTAAACGAAATAGCAAATGAACCTGAATGGAGTTGATGGCAAATCTGGTGCATCAGCAGCACGTTGAAAGAATTTGGATTGTCTGGCTTTTTTCGTCATGAAAGTCGGTCGCGTAGCATTGTTTTAGCTTTTCATAGCGAATTGGTATTAGTATGACTTTGCAAGCATGAGGTTTGGAGTTTTCATAAATAGAAACTAACGAAGAGAATCTCCCCTTCGGTATTCGGCGGTTAGGTCATCTAACTTTTGTTTTAAACTATCATCGAGTTTTAGTTCCACTGCCTTCAGGGAGTCAGCAAGTTGTTCTGGGCGGCTAGCGCCAATTATGGGCGCAGTGATAATCGGATTAGATAAAACCCAAGCCACTGCTAGAGTGGTGAGGGAAAATCCAGCGAGATCCGCTACTGTGCGTAAAGCCTCGACACTATTGAACTCGCGATCGTGCCAGTAGCGATCTTGATAACGTTCTGCGGCAGCACCTAGCGTGAAACGGGTGCCTGAGGTGGGGCCTTCGGCGAGAATGTGTTTGCCGGTAAGCAGACCGCCTGCCAAAGGATTATAGGAAATTACACCCAATCCTTCTTCTTTCGCCAGGGGCAATAGTTCTCGCTCAATTTCGCGAAACAACAGGTTATAGCGGGGCTGAATTGAGATGAACCTAGTTAGATTGCGCGTCTCGGCACGACCCAAGGCACGGGCGAGTCGGTAGGCTAAGAAGTTGGAAACCCCGATGTAGCGCACCTTGCCAGCACGAACCACCGCATCCAATGCTTCCAGAGTCTCATCGAGGGGGGTTGAGGCATCGTCGGAGTGCAATTGGTACAGGTCGATATAGTCAGTTCCCAGCCGCCGCAGGGAAGCATCGATCGCATCCAGAATATGTTTACGCGAAGCCCCCTGATCCCAAGGTGCAGGGCCAACCCGACCGACGCACTTGGTAGCCAAGATAAAATGTTCACGTTTGCCTTTGAGCCAGCGCCCAACGATTTCTTCGGTGCTACCAGCAGTGGCAAGGCCGCCGCCGAGGGGATAAACGTCGGCTGTATCCAAAAAGTTGATTCCGCTATCAGCAGCAGTATCGAGGATGTCTCTGGAAGTTTCTTCGTCGGTCTGCAATCCAAAGGTCATGGTGCCCAGACAAAGGCGAGAAACAGTCAATCCAGTTTTACCGAGATTGGTAGTTGGTAATGTCATGGAGATGTTGTTGATTGAAAGTAGTTGATTGAGAAAGTGTTGAAATTTATAAATAGAATGCCACGTGGGTTCCGCCCCGCTGACGCTCCTAAGTCGCTAACGCTAACGCAGAACTAAAAGCCTCTAGGACACATCAACTAAGTACAGCATTTTATTAATTCGCTACAAATTCATCAAAGGCAATACCCTGCAATGCCAATGCATCGGCTTACATTGTTAATGTGTGAGCTTACATTGTTAATGTGTCAGCTTACATTGTTAATGTGTGAGCTTACATTGTTAATGTGTCAGCTTACATTGTTAATGCGTCGGCTTACATTGTTAATGCATCGGTTTACATTGTTAATGCGTTGGCTTGCATTGTTAATGCTACGCTTATTACGCAAAACTGTACTAAGCCATGATTAACTAATAGGATAACGATGTCAGCATTTTTTAATGTGTGAACCAATTTAACCAACCTTCCCAGTTTTGTACGATCGCTGCAAATTCTGCATAACCATCTGCTTTTGGGTGAGCGCCGTCATTGGCTTTTGCTTCTGCTAGCCAGATTGGTGACTTCACCAAACTGGAAAACACATCAAGATACGAAACATCTAGTTGATCACAAACTAATGCAAATTCCTGTGACAGATTTGCAAGAATTTGATTTCTTTTTTCTTGAGCAACATCACCACAGGGTGGCGGACTGACCATCAAAATCGGATAGAGTTGCTTTGCTTGGCTTAAGATACTGTGAGCATTTGCAATTGACTCTGACAATTCGATTCCTTGTTGTTTACCCGCCCATCCTGAATCGTTTACACCAAAGGAAAACACTACTCGACCATCGGATTCTCTTGGCAGACGATAAGAGACTTCTGAGTACCAACGTTGTTTAAGAAACCGACTCGTCTCTGCCCGCACCCCCAAATTGTAATGGGTGATAGCGTATCCTCTTGATTCAGCATTACGGCAGACTCTACCTGTCCAACCCAGAAACTCTGGATCACCTGTGCCATTGACAAAGGATTCACCAATAAAACAAATTCTGATTTCTTTGCGAGAATCTGATGTAACTTTGGATCGCTGTATACCTCATCTGCAATAAAATGATCGCCTTCTGGCAGCACTGTCAAATCGACTTTCCCCCCGACTTTGCGTAAGCGCTCAACAAAATTTTCCGTATCCTCAATTGGCAGATTTTTATCCTGTCCACCTTGAAATATTTGAACGGGAATGTTTTTGAGTGCGAAACAGGCGAGAAAAGATAAGGCAAGGAACCATTGCTGGTGTCGTGACGTTGTTCGACGGGCATAGTTGTGACTCCTAGTTTGATTTGGGCAATTCAATTTTGGATTGGAATTGAATCTAAAATCCAAAATCTAAAATCAGCTAACTGCCGCCTTGGCTGGCTGTTTCCATAATGCGGCGGCGTACAGCGAGGCATCAAAGTCTGGCGCAATGTTGTCACCTGTGATCCGTGTCTCGTGCTGTGCCCAATCAGCGAAGAACAAGTCGTGGCTGATGCGTGCCACCACCGCCGGCACGTCGCGCCGAATGCTGGGCACGTCGCCGATGGGCAGACCGAAACTCACAAAGCCTGCGGGGTTGAAGACGTGGATATCCTTCAGGTAAGGTGCGCTACCGGACACCTTCTCTTGGTATTCGTGGGCGCTGCCGAGGTAGGGGTGCGTGCCCAGATCGTCGTCGCGTTGGTCAGCCGGTGGTTCGTAGCGATCGCGCCAGAGGGCGATGTGCTGTGCAAAGTCGGCTAGTTCAGGCCGCTTCGTCGGCCGCGTCGATCACCGTTACGCGGCCGATGCCGGCACGCCGCAGCGCAAATGCAAAGGTGCTGCCACTGCCACTGCCACCCACCACCGTGACGTTCTGATCGACGCCTGGGCGGTCGGGTATCCAGTTATCGGGATCGGGGCCGATTAGGCGTAGCGCCTCGCGGGCCCCAACATCAGGGTCAGTCGTTATCGTCATGTCGATCTCCCAGGCTGAAAGTGTATATCTTTGTTATCGAAGAAGGTGATGAGGGAGAATATTCTTCATGTTTCTCCCTCATTTTGCCTTTTAGACCACCACTAGGCTCTTGTCCACTTGTTTAGATTCGGTGTTACCTACCTTGGATTCGATCGCCGTACCCTTGAAGAATTCGGGGTTGGCTTGGGTGTAAAACTTGTAAGGATTAGCGAATACATAAGACTTGAAGTCGGCTTCGGAAATAACGCCTTCTTGAACCAAATCCCAGCTTTCAGCCAAGGGGGCGGTGAGGTCTGGCACATCCCAGTGACCAACATCGGAGGAATAGATGGCGTTAATTTTGACTCCCAAGGGATTAGCTTTGTCATTGAATGCCGTAGCGATCGTGCGATCGTCGGACTCGGAACCAAAGAAGAAACTGTTCACCCAGCGATCGCGGATGTCCTCGGTTGTTTCAATGCCTGCTGCGGCAAAATCTTCCAATTCGCTACCAATCGGCGCCCGACTAAAACGGCTGAATGAAGATCCCAAGACACTCTTGGTCAATTCCTCCTTATCGAGGGAATGCCCTTGAGTGATTTCCGCACCGTAGCGCTCAAATATCTCAAACAACTCATCGGCATTCGTCAGCGCTGGATTGTAGTTTTGCAGCGCCTTCAGATTGCGCTTGGAGAAGCGATCCACCAGATGTATGTAGACGTGGGCACCCCAATCTGCACCACCTTCGAGCATAGCTACTCGCAACTGCGGAAAACGCTTGGTAACACCGCCAAAGAACAACGCTTTAGCAAAGGCTTGCGAACCATCGGCGAAGTGACCGATATGGTTGTTCATGTAGTTACTAGTGGAGGAGCGTCCAGTCCAACCCTGACTGCCGTAATGGGTGGTGACGGGTACGCCTAGTTCAACGACTTTGGCCCAGAATGGATCATAGTCGTATTCACTATCTAGTCCGTAAAAGTCGATATAAGAAGCATACTTGGCGATTTCCGGGAATTTATCAGCTGGATACTTATCAGCGATCGCTTTAATTGGCCGTTTCACACCCCCGGTTATATTAATAACCTTTAATCCCAGTGTTTTCACAGCAAACTCTAGCTCCTCAATCCCTTCTTGGGGAGTAGTTAATGGGATGCCAGCTACCGGTGTCAGGCGATCGCTATATTTCCGGTAAATATCAGCATGATAGTGATTGACCGCACGTTGCAGTGCCTGACGGTTCTCTGGACTTGCTCCAGCCGGTGCCAGGACATTGTTCGGAAATAGCACCGAATAGTCTGACCCCTGCTCCGCCTGACGCTCATAGAGAAGTCCGGGGAGGGTGTAAGTAGCGAGATCCAGGGTATTTTTGGTGACTCTGGCCCACCAAGGCGATCGGATTGTGCGGTTGTAGTGACGTTCTTCAGGGGTTTGTTGATACCAGTCTTTACCGTTGCTCTTGGAGTTGAGACGCGAAGCTTCGGTCTTGCGTAATTCATCCACCAGTTTCACGCCGCCGTAATTGGCGATGTAATCCTCAAACGCCGGGGTGAAATCATTGGTGTGAACGTCGGTATCGATTACTGGATAATCGAGGGTTGCTTTGATTGCCGCAGAGCGCGAAGTCTTCAATCGGCTATATTCACTCATGTTTTTTCCTTCAAAAAAAATTACAGGGTTTTTCTCGCAGCATGGGATGCTGGTTAATTTGTATTAGTCCATGTCTGCAAAGCCGCACAACAGATTGCCTCCCCGTTGCATAGGAAAAGGCAAGGGAGTAAGCATATTTTGTGTCAAGTTATTTGGCTACAATCTTCAGATTCTATAGGGCGGCGATCTACAGAAGGTGGGCTGCTTAAGCACAGTGCAGATATTAAAAGTCATTTATGCCAACACCAATTTTTCATTTACTTGTTTGGCAACAAAACGATTGCCCGGACGACGCAATCCCAGGTTTTCACGCAAGGTACTGCCTTCGTATTCAGTACGGAACAGTCCGCGTTTCTGGAGAACGGGAACGACTAAGTTAATGAAGTCATCTAATCCTGTGGGGAGGATTGGTGGCATGATATTAAAACCGTCTGCCGCACCGTTGTTGAACCATTCTTCTAACTGGTCAGCAATGGTTTCGGGAGTACCAAGTATGGTGCGATGTCCTCGGGCGGTGGCAAGAGAGAGATACAATTGGCGCAGTGTGAAAGTGCCACGAGTAGCCAAATCCCTGACTAGTTTGAGACGACTTTTGTTGGTGTTGGTATCGGTCGGTAGTTCGGGAGCCAAATCATCTAGGGAATATTTCGCCAGATCCACACCCTGGTAATAGTTCTTTAAAATCCCCCAGGCGACATCGGGATGAATCAGTGATTGCAGGAATTCGCACTTCTCTTGAGCTTCTGACTCAGTGCGGCCAATGATTGGGAAAGCACCAGGCATAATTTTTAGATCGTCTGGAAAGCGCCCATATTCTGCCAGCCTACCTTTAACGTCAGCATAAAATTCCTGGGCATCAGCTAAGGTTTGATTGGCAGTAAAAATTACCTCGGCAGTGCGTGCAGCCAAGTCCCGTCCTGATTCGGAGGCTCCAGCCTGAACAATCACTGGGTAGCCTTGGGGCGGACGACCGACATTTAAAGGGCCTTTTACGGAAAAATATTTGCCCTTGTGGTTGAGTGTATGTAGTTTATCTGGGTCAAAATAGATCCCAGATTCTTTGTCACGGATGAAAGCATCATCTTCCCAGCTATCCCACAATCCTTTCACGACTTCCACAAACTCTTCGGCGCGTTCATAACGCTGGCTATGTTCTGGGTGATGCTCAAGTCCGAAATTAAGAGCGGCATTCTCATTCCCTGTGGTGACTACATTCCACCCCGCCCGGCCATTACTCAAGTAGTCCAGGGAAGCAAACTTCCGCGCCAGGGTGTAGGGTTCTTCATAGGTAGTCGAGGCGGTGGAAATGAAGCCGATGTTTTGAGTCACGGAGGACAAGGCTGAGAAGAGAGTGACCGGCTCGAAATGGACGATTTTACCGTTGCGATGCTGAGTTTCTGGAGCGCCGCCCCAGACTCCTGGGCTATCAGCAAGGAAAACTGCATCGAACAAGCCGCGTTGGGCAGTTTGAGTAATTTCCTTGTAATGCTCGAAATTAAATCCAGCATCTGCTTGTGAATTGGGGTGACGCCAAGCGGATATGTGATGACCAGTGGCTTGAATGAATGCACCTAAACGAAACTTGCGTGTTGTGCTCATATGCCTTTTTCTTTTTTATAGTGTGATTGCTGATTTGCGTATAACTAATGGCTTTTCATGTAACGTCAGCTATTACTTTCACTACTGCTGCGCTTGGCTAATTCCTAACTACTCAAATGCCTGACACATCTTGGTCAAACCTTCATAGCGGCAAATATCTGATGAGTAGACAACAGCATGTTTGCTTTCAACAGCTGACACCCGCCCAAAAAATACAAAGGATGGCAGATCGATAAAATACTTTCCCTATAAAGCTTTGAAGTACTGGTGTCTGGCTCCCAGGTATTCACCTCTTGCTAGACACTGAATTTAATAATGGAATGCTTTGGCAGCAACTAAACTTACACTTTAGTTGCCTACTAGTTCCTCTATAAGGAATGAAATAACAGAACTTTAAATCAGGTTAATAACACAGCAGAATTCGGAATGCTGCTGCTTGGCGCTCGAATTATCATAAATTTATCTAGCAATGTTACTCCGCAGATAAAGTTTACACGATGGATACAAAAAAATATGTACTGAAGAACACAATCTCATGAAATACTAATTATTAGTTTCTCTAACATTAAGTATCGCAAACTGATTGATTGCTCAGTATGTAGTATGTATGCTGCCCTTAAGAAGTATCTATCTCAGATCAACCGTCCGCAGCAGACTGGAAAAAAGGGCGTTGCATACACAACATGAGGTTGTGTACTTTGCAATGTTCATCCTGTCAGTCTACGGAGATTAAGGAGAATAGAAAGCGACTATAGCAGTCCGATTTGATTTCGTTCAAATTTACGGCATCCAGATCCCCAACTTCTATGAGAAGTTGGGGATCTAACTTTTCACGAATGATTTAGGATTGCTGATGATTGAAACTGAAATGTTTCATGAAAAAGTTTCTCCCGGCAGTAAGGAAGAACAGCTATATTCAAGTATGATTGCAATGCGTCGGTTCGGTCAGCCCAAAGAGATTGCTGCTGCGATCGCCTTCTTCTGCTCTGAGGAAGCAGCGTTGATCACGGGACAAACCTTATTTGTCGATGGTGGAGCAAGTATCGATCGCAGTCTTATTTGAACACAGGTCATCAGTAAAGCGTCTGTCTCAAACAACGAAGTAGCTAGTCAAGCGTATTTATCAACTAACAAGGGGTTTAAGCCGTAGAAAGGCTGAGGTAGCTTTCTGATTTTTGTACAAAAAGATTCCCGACTTTTTAAATAAGTCGGGAATCTGAGCTTTTGGATTTTCACTAGTACACCACGGCGTAAATCCAGCTAGCTAACAAGGGGCAATTATTCGTTGGGTACATGGTTGGGTGATTTCCGAAGAAATTGCGATCGGACAAAATCCCTTGTTAAACCAATTCGCAATTCGCAATTACGTTTTGTGACGGGGATTTAGACCCCGACACAAAACGTGCTGCCTATAGAAGCAGGGGACTTAAACCCCCAAGGTTTGTTAAAGGTACGCAAACTGACGCCACACTATACTAGTAGACCACGACGTAAATAGAGCAACCATTTAAAATCGCTAAAAAGCCCATTTCATAATACTTTTGACTTTTGACTTTTGAATGAGTGACTTCCACCTTGCGGTACTAGTCTAAAGTTGATAGACTATTGACTTTTGCCTATTCCCTAATAAGGTACAGCCAATTTTGCATCGGCTACCTGAGCATTATCGGCAACAATTTTGCGGAATAAATCACCTTCAATAGTCTCCTGTTCTGTTAACAAATCTACTAAACGCTCTAAAACTATACGGTTGAGTTGCAACAGTTCTTTTGATCTGATATAGCAATTGTTAACAATTTCGCGCACCTGCGAATCAATTTTGGCGGCAATTTCCTCAGAATAGTCTGATTTATTCATCCAGTCGCGTCCCAAAAATACCTCTGCACTCTGATTTTCTAAGGACAATGGGCCTAATTCTGACATCCCGAACCGGGTCACCATCTGCCGGGCCATAGTTGTCACGTGTTGCAAGTCATTTCCTGCACCTGTGGTCACTTCTGGCTTCCCAAAAACAATTTCCTCGGCGGCGCGACCACCTAAAGTAGCTGTTATTCGGGCTTTGAGTTGGGAACGGGAAATTAACCCCTGTTCTTCGTTGGGAGTAAACCAAGTTAATCCCAATGCTTGTCCTCGTGGAATGAGTGTAACTTTCTGTACAGGGTCATGGTCTTTGAGCAATGTGCCCACTAAAGCATGTCCAACTTCATGATAAGCAATCAAGCGCTTGCTCTTGCTGTCTACCAAGGCGGTACCTTCCATACCGGCAACAACTCTATCCACAGCAGCATCAATTTCTAAAAGGGTGACAGCTTCTTTCCGCCTTCTAGCAGTGAGAATGGCAGCTTCGTTGAGTAAGTTGGCTAAATCTGCGCCAGTAAAACCAGGAGTGCGGCGAGCGATCGCTTCTAATGATACGCTGGGATCAATTTTCTTATTCCGCGCGTGGACTTTCAAAATATCCAGTCGTCCTTTAAGATCGGGTGCATCCACCATCACTTGTCTGTCAAAGCGTCCTGGTCTGAGCAGCGCTGCATCTAGAACATCGGGGCGGTTAGTGGCAGCAATAATAATGATGCCTGTGTTACCTTCAAAACCATCCATTTCGGTGAGCAGTTGGTTGAGGGTTTGTTCTCGCTCATCGTTACCACCACCGATTCCAGCACCCCGTTGTCTACCTACTGCGTCAATTTCATCGATAAATATTAGACATGGGGCATTATCTTTGGCTTTTTTGAAGAGGTCACGCACACGGGATGCACCCACACCGACGAACATTTCCACGAATTCTGAACCAGAAATGCTAAAGAATGGTACACCTGCTTCACCTGCGATCGCTTTTGCTAGTAAAGTTTTACCTGTACCAGGGGGGCCAATTAACAGTACTCCTTTGGGAATACGTGCGCCTACAGCGGTAAATCTTTCTGGCTGTTTGAGGAAAGTAACAACTTCTTCCAGTTCTTCTTTAGCTTCTTCAACCCCAGCTACGTCTTCAAATCTCACTCCAGTTTTGGCCTCCATTTGGAAGCGAGCTCTGGACTTGCCGAAATTCATCGCTTGACTAGAAGCATTAGTAGAGCGCCGGAGGAACAATAGCATTAAAGCCAGCAGTGGCAAAATCCACATGAGATTGATCAACAGTCCAACAGCAGCTCGACTCTTAGCAGAGGAAACTTCGCCAAAATCAACATTTTTCTCTTTGAGTATGTTAATTAACTCTGTGTTTTGTGCCAAAAGTGCCACCTGTTGCGGTGGCGTATTCTCCTTTTGCCCCTTTAGATAAACCCTTGCTAGCTGTTCGGTTTCGTCAATCTCTACTTTTTCAACTTGTCCCGCCTTCGCTTTTTTGAGCAAATCACCATAATTTAGAGAGGTGCTCTCAGCTTTTTGTGCCAAAACGGGAGTACTTACGAAAATTCCTGGCAACATAATCAAACTAGCTGCGAACGCACCAACCCAAGCAACGCGTTTTGAAGACTCCCTTTTTACCAATGCTTTTTTTCCCAAATTTGTCATAATAATTTACCCTTTGTCTGCTGGCACAAGTTGAGCGCTGGTTTTATGCCTATTCTTCTAGCAAAAATTGTAATAACTGGAAATTACACTTTTCTTATCTAGTCTAACTTCCATACAAAACCATTCCCAAATTTATTTCGGCTATTGCATGAAGTTGAGCAACCTGGATAAATATTCTGGCTCCTGACTTTTGACCAAAGAGGCACGGGAGCAGAGGGAGAAAAATTCTGGAATTCCCCTGACTTTAAGGGCTTCATTTTAATTTGACACATTCCGACACAAATCGTTAAAATAAGCATAGTCATAACGATTTCGTTTTAAAAAAGTTTGTTGATAGTAGCTAGTTAATAGTTTGTAGGTTAATTATGGTTAGAATTGTTGGCATTGGTGGTAGTTTAAGGCCCAACTCCTATACCCAGCTTGCTTTAGAAGTAGCAGTGCAAAGGGTTGAAGCTGTGGGTGCAGAGGTAGAAATTCTCGATTTACGGCAGTTGCAGCTACCATTTTGCACTGGTGCAAAGGAGTATCCAGAGTATCCAGATGTTCAACGGTTGCAAGATACAGTCAGTCGCGCTGATGGGTTAATTTTAGCGACACCTGAGTATCATGGTGGGGTTAGTGGTGTCCTGAAAAATGCCCTGGATTTGATGAGTTTTGAGCAATTGTCGGATAAAGTGACAGGACTAATCAGCGTCTTGGGTGGTCAGTCTAATAGTAATGCTTTAAATGAGCTCCGGCTAATTATTCGTTGGGTACATGGTTGGGTGATTCCTGAACAAATTGCGATCGGACAAGCTTGGGGTGCTTTCAGTCCTGAAAACAAGCTAGTAGATGAGAAACTCTCTCAAAGATTTGATCAATTTGCTCAGAGTTTAGTTGATAATACTCGCAAGCTGCGGGGCGTAAATTAGTTGTAGTTGTTGTAGGGTGTAGGGTGGGCAAAGCCTTGCCCACCCACCCCACTTAACTCAACTTAATGGTGGTGATGGTGGTGATGGTGATCCCCAGCTAGTTGGGGATTAACTGCCAAACTTTGTGACAACAGCTCTGCAATATGAGCATCAGCCCATTGTCCCGCCATAGCCAAAAATTCTGGATGGTCGTTGACGCAAGCCATTTGCACGTAGTTCGTACCAGGATGCTGTTTTTCTAAAGCATGGATGATGTGGTGGACATCTAATAAAGTTTCGTGGTTTTCTGTGGCAAAGCCAATTGGCATAAAAATTACCACTTTTGCACCTAATTGAATTAGGTTATTTGCTGCTTGTTGGGCGTTTGGCTGTGTCCAATCAATTAAGGGCGTGTCATGATTGAGCCAACCCACTGAGATTAAGGGATAGCGGTTAATCAACTTATCCCGAACTAAATCGTACATTGCTTCACTTTCGGCAATCCCAGAAGTAAAGCCTTTGGCTTTGTGCGGACAACCGTGATTCATTAACACAATGCCGATTTGAGAAGGTAGATAAGCTGCGGCTAACTCAGCAATTTTCTCCTCAACCAGATGAGCCATCAAATCGATGTAAGCTGGTTCGTTGAAGAAAGAAGGAATGTAGCGCTGTGCTTTAACCCAGTGTTCTTCACCATCAGTCAACTCAACAAGAGCATTATTAACTTGCTCGATCGCAATACCACTGGTAAAGATAGAATCAACAACCAGCAATGGGTAGATTAGCAGCTTATCAAAGCCTTGGTTTTTGATTTCTGCCAGGACTTGATTAGGTAGGAAAGGGGCGCAGAAGTTGAAAGCCTTAAAAACTTGAACATTCTCACCCCATTTTTCTTGTATATGCTTCTCGATCCCAGCCCGTTGCTGTTCAAAGATGGTATTATGTGGGGAGATAAAATCATGGTGTGTGTGTCCCCACTCGTGGCGGTCAAATAGCGCCAAAAGTTTTGCCAGAGGGGGATAAATCCAGGTTGGTACTGGTGCAAATTTTGCTGTCAGTAGATTTAAAGCCTGTTCGTTATAGTTGGCGAAATCTTCGTAGCTTTCGACTTCGCCGTAGCCCATAAGCAATACGGCTACACGGTCTTTACCTGATAGATGCTCGTGGGTGTGTTGTACTTTTTCCGGCGTGGCAACCACAATTAGTTCCTCAATATAACCAGAGTGCAGAAAAATTCTGAGTTAGGGAATAGTTTGCACATTTTCCCTACTTATAACTGATTATCCCATCCAGGGGGATAGGATAGGTGGGAAAATCAAAATAATACATCAAAAGATATACAAGATTTACGTGGGGCATTCGGTATTGGGCATGGAAAATTGAACCAATACGCCATCTGTATATATTGCTGAAATAACGAAAGCGGTTAAAATGCCGAAAAGCTGCATTCTCTGTGAAATTAATTTGGTGCAGCTTTGTGTAAAATGCGTCTATCAAGATTTAAGTCTTCAACAATTCCCAACATCAAGTTGAGAGATTCAAAATATTCTCTTAAAGGCGCAAAGCTAAACATACTTTTATGTAGATTAGGATTAAATATATTATTTTCTACTGCTTCATCTGATATTTTGGATGCTATGCCGCAGGTTTTACGAAACGCTCTGCGAACGTGTCCTTCGCTAATAGACCGCCACAGCAGATTTAAGTTATTAATAGGAAAAGCTGCTAGTACAATATACATCCGCAATTTTTAGAAGAGACAGATGAGTATAATTATTTGCCCTGGAATTCATGAGTCAAACTTAACTGAAAGCTTTAGAGTAGAATTGTTAGATTTAGTTTCTAATAGCGCGATCGCTTATAATGCCGCAAATATACTGATTTATCCGGGTAAAGATGTTTTGATTCTATCAGCATTTCATATCTTCCAGTTTTTGCGCGTTAGCTTGGGCGATCAGCTAAAATCGCCAATTATATTCATTAGCTTTAGTGCTGGCGTAGTTGGGGCAATAGGGGCAGCACATTTATGGCAACTCTTGGGTGGTCGTGTCAAAGCGTTTATTGCTATAGATGGATGGGGAGTACCACTACAGGGAAATTTCCCTATTCATCGGATGAGTCATGATTATTTCACCCATTGGAGTTCATGTTTGCTAGGTAGTGGGCAAAATAACTTTTATGCAGAGCCAGCAGTTGATCATTTGTCCATTTGGAAATCTCCCCAAACTGTACAAGGCTGTTGGGTAGATTCATCCATTGGGATTTTTCCACCCAAAGGTGATCTCACAGCATCTGAGTTTTTGCTTATGCTGTTAAAGCGCTATGAAGCAAATTAATCCGGACAATGGAGTAAGTAAACAGGAGTTAGGAGTGAGGAGTTAGGAATTATTCTCCCCTCTGCCCCATACCCCATGCCCCATGCCCCATCTACCCAAAGCAAAGTATCTAAATGTTTCCAACTGAACCAACTGCTGTTAATAACGGGTTTGGCGCACTGCTAAAAAACCGTGGTTTTATGCTCCTGTGGATTGGGCAACTGCTGTCCCAGTTAGCAGATAAGGTCTTCTTCGTTTTGCTGATTGCTCTGCTGGAGAACTACCCACCGCTTCGGGGGTTGGCACGAAACTCTATGTATTCAACCTTGATGTTGTCGTTTACAATACCAGCAATTTTGTTCGGTTCTGCTGGTGGTATCTTTGTTGACCGCTTACCAAAAAAGCTGATTCTGGTCGGCTCAGATGTCGTACGGGGAATATTAACGCTGTGTCTTCCCTTGTTACCACGAGAGTTCTTGATTCTGTTAATCCTAACTTTTGCCATTTCCACGGTGACGCAGTTTTTTGCACCAGCTGAACAAGCAGCCATTCCCTTATTGGTGAAGCGAGAGAATTTATTGGCAGCCAATGCACTGTTTAGCAGCACGATGATGGGAGCTTTAATTGTTGGCTTTGCTATCGGAGAGCCGATTTTGAGTTTGGCGAAAAGCTTGATGGGAGAAGAATACGGTCAAGAGCTTGTGGTTGGTGGATTATATATATTATCGGGTGCTATTATCCAGCCAGTTAGGTTTAAAGAACCCAAACGACCGACGGAGCATCGGGCATCAAATCACCCTTGGGCTGAATTCACCGAGAGCCTGCGCTATCTCAAGAAAAACCCTTCGATTTTGAACGCCATGCTGCAACTGACAACTTTATATTGTGTGTTTGCAGCTTTAACAGTGCTGACAATTCGATTAGCCGAGGAGTTTGGTCTCAAAGAAAAACAGTTTGGCTTTTTCTTGGCAGCAGCAGGGGTAGGTATGGTATTTGGTGCGGCGATTTTAGGTAACTGGGGTGATAAATTGCGTCAAAAGCCTCTACCTTTAATGGGATTTTTGATGATTGCACTAGTTTTAGGAGCGTTCACTTTTACGCACAACTTATTGCTGGCGTTAGGACTCTGTGCATTTTTGGGTGTAGGTGCTGCCTTAATTGGTGTACCCATGCAAACTTTAATTCAACAGCAAACACCACCTACGATGCACGGTAAAGTATTTGGCTTTCAAAATCATGCCGTCAACATCGCTCTGGCGTTACCTCTGGCGATTACTGGGCCATTAACTGATGCTCTGGGCTTGCGATTTGTGCTTGTAGGAATGAGTATTGTTGTCGTAGTTGTCGGTGTTTGGGCTTGGAAAAATACTCGCACAGTCTTGCAAGACGTAATTTAATTAATGTAGGCTAATAGTCTAACTTTATATTTAATATATAAAATTCTTAGAATTTGATTGTACTTTTCAATTAAAATGAAATCTTAACTACAGAATTCAGCATTTATTTTAGCTATAGTCTGAGGTTTGGCCGTGCGATCGCTTTCCCAAATTAGTCTGCCACAAACTGAGAATCACAAACAGTCTCGTACTTCTAGCCCACCAGTTATGCCCAAACGTGCATCTGGCGGTTTTGCTCTGCTTGACAGCCTTCAGCGCCACGGCGTTGATTATATTTTTGGTTATCCGGGTGGGGCAATTCTACCAATTTACGACGACCTGTATAAAGTGGAAGCAACTGGTGCTATGAAGCACATTCTCGTGAGACACGAACAAGGCGCAGCCCACGCTGCTGATGGTTACGCCCGTGCCACAGGAAAAGTAGGAGTATGCTTTGGCACTTCTGGGCCAGGAGCAACGAACTTGGTGACAGGCATCGCTACAGCCTACATGGATTCAATCCCGATGGTTGTGGTTACAGGACAGGTAGCACGTCCGTCGATTGGTACAGATGCGTTTCAGGAAACTGATATTTACGGGATTACGCTACCAATCGTGAAGCACTCCTATGTAGTGCGTGACCCCAAAGATATGGCGCGAATTGTCGCCGAAGCGTTCCACATCGCTAGCACTGGTCGTCCGGGGCCAGTTTTGATTGATGTCCCCAAAGATGTAGCTTTAGAAGAATTTGACTACATACCTGTAAAACCAGGTTCAGTGAAGTTACGCGGTTATCGTCCCACGGTGAAGGGAAATCCCCGGCAAATTAATGCCGCGATCCAGTTGATTACTGAAAGTCGCCGTCCGCTATTGTATGTCGGTGGTGGTGCGATCGCAGCTGGTGCCCATGAAGAAGTAAAAGAACTAGCTGAATTATTCAACATCCCTGTCACCACAACCTTAATGGGGATCGGTGCCTTTGACGAACATCATCCCCTAGCTTTGGGAATGTTAGGGATGCACGGCACCGCTTACGCTAACTTTGCCGTTAGTGATTGTGACTTGCTGATTTGCGTTGGTGCTAGATTTGACGATCGCGTGACAGGCAAGTTAGATGAATTCGCCTCCCGCGCCAAAGTAATTCACATCGACATCGATCCGGCAGAAGTCGGCAAAAACCGCATTCCCGAAGTGCCCATCGTCGGCGATGTGCGGAATGTGTTGGTAGACTTATTGCGTCGCTGCAAAGAAGCAGGCGTTAAGGCTACACCGAATCAAAATCAAGAGTGGTTAAATTTAGTTAACCGTTGGCGCGAAGAGTATCCTCTAATAGTGCCGCAACATCCCGACAGCATTTCACCTCAAGAGGTGATCGTAGAAGTCAGTAACCAAGCACCCCAAGCTTTCTACACCACAGATGTGGGACAACATCAAATGTGGTCAGCACAATTCCTGAAGAATGGCCCAAGGCGTTGGATTTCTAGTGCTGGTTTGGGAACGATGGGTTTTGGCTTACCTGCGGCAATGGGCGCTAAAGTGGCGTTTCCTGATGAAGAAGTCATCTGTATTAGCGGTGATGCCAGTTTCCAAATGTGTTTGCAGGAACTTGGTACACTTGCACAGTATGGGATAAATGTCAAGACGATAATTATCAATAACGGCTGGCAAGGGATGGTACGCCAGTGGCAGCAAGCCTTCTATGGTGAGCGTTACTCATGCTCAAACATGGAAGTAGGGATGCCAGACGTAGAGTTGTTAGCAAAAGCTTATGGGATTAAGGGCATGGTAATCAGCGATCGCAGTGAATTGAAAAATGCGATCGCCGAAATGCTAGCACACAAAGGCCCAGTGATCTTGAATGTCCACGTCACCAGAGACGAAAACTGCTATCCAATGGTAGCTCCTGGTAAGAGCAACGCTCAAATGGTCGGCTTGCAGAAGCAACCGCCGAAAGCAGCAGCAGAGCCAGTTTATTGTAGTCACTGTAGTGCAAAGAATGCTCCCACCCACAACTTCTGCGCTGAGTGTGGGACGAAGTTGTAACGCTTTTTGATAATTCTGACTAAAGAGGCCGGGGAGCAGGAAAGGGGAGAAAGATGCTGGAATTCGCCCTACTTACTGCCCCCTTTTTTCTTGCGTATACGTCGCTAAATCAACAATTGCGAACCCCAAATCAACAATTGCGAACCCCAAATCAACAATTGCGAACCCCGAATCAACAATTGCGTTCGCTGAATCAACAATTGCGAACCCCGAATCAACAATTGCGTTCGCTGAATCAACAATTGCGTTCGCTGAATCAACAATTGCGAACCCCGAATCAACAATTGCGTTCGCCGAATCAACAAATGCGTTCGCTAAATTAACAAATGCGTTGGCGTAGCCCGCCGCAGGCATCGCCAAAATAACATTAGATAGAGGAAATTAGAACATCTAATTCCCTCGCCTTTATAAGCTACGGTGTACACACAAGTCGAATTACCCCCCTTAATCCCCCCTTGTAAAGGGGGGAAAAAAGAAATCTATCTAGTTCCCTCCCCTTTACAAGGGGAGGGTTAGGGTGGGGTAAAAGAACTTTTCAAACATCCTCTTAGGCAACGGTGGCGTACACAAGTACTAAAAACCTTACTCGCTCAAGGCAACCTAAACTGTTTTTATACGCGGATAAATATATTATCTGCGTATTTTTTATCAAAAAAGATTCATCCCAATGTATATTTCCGCATTCTTTTGGGAATCATAAATCGAGGAAGAATTACAAACTGTAAGGTATGACTTCCTGAAATATCACGTAACTTTTAAAGGATAATTATGTCTAAACGCAAGTTGCCCAAAGGACGTAGCACCAGTTCAGTTGCTCTAGAACCAGAAGTTGCGATCGCAGTTATTGGAATGTTTTCCGCAGCTGCTGATGGTGAAGGTATAACCATAGAAGAACAATACGGTTTGAGTGAAATGTTGGGTGCTGTTTCCCAATTTGAAGATTACTCTGATGAAGACTATGAAGAGTTGACTAACAAAGTCGCCAGCTTGCTAGAGGAAGAAGAACCTGAAGTTTTAATTGAGCAGGCGATCGCATCCCTACCGAATAAAGGTTATCGCGAAGCTGCATACATCACCGCTATCTTGGTGGTAGGGATTGATGAGGAAGTACCCGAAACTGAACAAGATTATATCTCTGAACTTCAGGAAGCCTTGAAGATTTCAGACAAGCGAGCACAAGAACTGATAGACGAAGTATTCGGGGCAGATGAGGAAGAAGAGGAAGAAGAGGAAGAAGGAGAGGAAGAAGAGGAAGAGGAAGAATAGTGTTAATTTCTTCCAGTCAAACTGACGTTAAAAAAATGCTACACAAAGGTATTATCATCAAGTAGTTTTAAGAGCTATGTGATGACCATAAAAATTTCTCTTAGCTTAATGCTGCTGTTTATGGGGACTCAAATTAGTGTTACCCAGTCAGCAGCTAAAGCACAAACCCCAGTTGCACCAACAACCACCACAAAATCAATTTGCTCTACTCGACTGGGAACAGCTATAGATGCTGTAATCAATCGTCCTTTATTTAGTCGGGGGCGCTGGGGAATTTTGGTGCAACCCCTGTCAACCGGGACAACTCTTTACAGTCGGGATGCTCAGAAATATTTTACTCCCGCGTCTAACCTCAAGCTGTTGACAACGGCAGCTGCATTGCAGCAGTTGGGTGCTAATTTTCGGATTCGCACCTCAATTTATCAGAATGGCAATGGTGTTTTACGTGTTGTCGGTAGGGGAGATCCCAGCTTAAGTGATACTCAACTACAAGCATTGGCACAGCAGCTAAAACAGAAAGGTATTACCCAAATTCAGCGGTTAATAGCTGATGATAGTTATATTCAAGGTGATATTGTTAACCCCACCTGGCAATGGGAAGATGTGGAGTCAGACTATGGCGCACCAGTCAGCAGCTTTATTCTAAATCAAAATATTTTTAGCTTAAAACTTGTACCACAGGCTGTAGGTAAATCTTTACAAGTGCTGTGGACTGATGTTGGCGAGGCGAAACAGTGGCGGACAATTAATCAGTCAGTAACCGTTGCCCAAAATCAACCAACCTACGTTAACGTTACCCGCGACTTATCAGGAACAGTATTACGAATTCAAGGACAACTGACAACAAATTCTGAACCGTCTTTAATAGATTTGCCTGTAGTTGACCCTAATTATTACTTCTTACGGCGCTTTCGTACTGCTTTGGCAACAGAAAAAATTACCTTGGGGCAAACATTAGTAGTAAGTGGTGGTGTTAATCAAGAAGAAATAGCATTTGTAGAGTCGCCACCTTTATCTGAATTATTAATGGAAACTCTTCAGAATAGTAATAATCTTTATGCTGAAGCACTGCTGAGAGCATTAGCTATAAAAAAAATCAGAGTTAAAAATCAGACTAGCGCTGATGTAGGTTTGGAAGTTGTGAAAGCAAGTTTAACTCAATTGGGAGTTGATCCAGCAAATTATGTTTTAGTGGATGGTTCGGGTTTATCACGTCGTAACTTAATCACACCAGAAGCTTTTGTGCAAACTTTGCGAGGAATAGCAAAAACACCAGCAGCATATGTGTATCGCGCATCTTTACCAGTAGCTGGGAAAAGTGGAACCCTAAAGGGCCGCTTTCAAGATACACCTGCTGAAGGCATTGTGCAAGCAAAAACAGGTACTTTAACGGGTGTAATTTCCCTATCTGGATATATAAATGCGCCTAAATATGAGCCGTTGGTTTTTAGTATTATCGTCAATCAATCGGAGCAACCTGCAACAGTTGTGCGCCAAGCAATTGATGAAATTGTTGTGTTATTAACACAGTTACAACGTTGTTAACAAATGTTTAGAGATGCAAAAATTTGCGTCTTTAGATTCGCCTACTCTGGTAACCAGTTGAAGCGATCGCAGTATAGGATGTATCGGTAATAAACAGATTCACTCAAACCTTGTAATCCCACAACTTCAAGTTGTGGTAGTGTCAATAATTCGGAGTCCCATGATTACTAAGTCGCATTCAACGCTGTCAATTTCGGCAATTTTAGGTAAATGTCCCCAATGTTGAAAACCAAATGTTTCAAAAAGTTTTAAACTGGGTTGATTGTGGGCAAAAATGAAGCAGACTAGAGTTTTTAAACCCAAACTAGGACTTTCGCTAATTGCTTGTGCTAATAGTTGTCGTCCCAAACCACACCGATGAAAGTTAGGGGCTATGTAAATACTAATTTCGGCAGTTGTACTATAGGCGGGCCGCCCATAAAAGGATTGGAAACTAAGCCATCCAGCAATTACTCCCTTTACTTCGATTAGCCAAAGTGGGCGTTGTGAAGGCGATCGCGCCTTAAACCAAGTCAGGCGACTTTCCACAGATACTGGCTCTAAATCAGCGGTTGCTATGCGGCTAGGAATTGCAGCATTATAAATTGCCACAATAGCAGGCAAGTCAGTTTCAGTTGCATGGCGAATAGTCATTGCTACCGTCTTAAAGAAAATCTTGAGAAAATATTCAAAAATAATACAGCGTTAACAGCGTTCCGAAAGCCGTAATACAACGTTAGCTGCTACAACGAATAACGCAGCGTTAGTGAGTCAGTACCACAAGATTAGATCAATTATTTTTTACCCCTAGAATATAGATAGGTGCTTGACTTTTATTTCGTTTATTGCGTTTGTGTAATACAATCAAAACAAAATACCAAGCTAACCCTCTTTATGAATACCTTCCTATCTAACCAAAATCTTTCTACTGATTCCAGTCTTATTATAGAGGCCGAAGCTGAAGGCACTAAGCAACTTGAACACATACTCAATCAGGAAAATAATCAACTGAAATTAGTCGCAGCAAACGGCGAAGAAATGACTATTCCTGATTCTGTATTTCATGTATTACGGCAAGTAGTGCAGGCAATGGCATCAGGGAAAAATGTATCTATAGTTACATTTAACCCAGAACTAACAACACAACAAGCGGCTGATTTGTTGAATGTATCACGTCCTTATCTGATTAAATTATTAGAGCAGGGTGAGCTTCCTTACATTATGGTAGGAACTCATAGACGGGTGAAATTTGAGGATTTAAAAAAATATAAACAGCAAAAAGATACTAAACGTAGACAACTGCTAGATGAATTAATAGCCGAAAGCCAAGAGTTAGGATTTTATGAGTAGGGTGTTCTCATTATTTACTGAGTATTATGTATCGTGCTGTGCTAGATTCTTGTGTACTGTTCCCTATGTACTTACGAGATACACTATTGTGTGTGTCTGAGGCTGGGTTATATGTACCACATTGGTCGCAAGAAATACTTGATGGCACGACTCGTAATCTAGTAAATACAGGTAGACTCACAACTACCCAAGCTATGAGACTGGAAGCGAAAATTAAAGAAGCCTTTCCTACAGCACTAATCGCAGTTCCTGATAATATTGTTCAATTAATGACAAATCACCCTAACGATCGCCATGTTCTGGCTGCTGCTGTCACAGCTAAGGCTGATATAATTGTCACTTCAAACCTGAAGCATTTTCAAGATCAGGATTTAGCACCTTGGCAAATCAAAGCCAAATCTCCAGATGACTTTTTAACTGAATTATATAATCTTTATCCACAACAAGTGATTGAGGTATTACAGCGACAGTCTCAAAGTCTCAAAAAGCCACCCATGAGTTTTTTTGAGCTTCTAGAATTACTCAGTAGAGAAGCACCAGGATTTACAAACAATATTAAATCCCAAACTTGATAACCTAACCTGAACCACTAAATGTTACATCTAGTATCGTTGAGCGGGGAAAAACCAACGTGAAAGCACAAGTATTCAGAGGCGTCAATCAACTGTCTTACGAAGATATCCCAGTTCCAACCCTAGAATCAGATGAAGTGCTGGTACAGGTGCGGGTTGTGGGGTTGTGTCAGTCAGATATTAAAAAAATTCGTTATCCACTGTATGAACCGCCGCGCATTTTTGGACATGAAACTGCCGGCACGATCGCAGCATTAGGCAATGATGTTAAAGGTTGGCAAGTTGGACAACGAGTAGCGGTGATGCATCACATCCCCTGTATGCGTTGCTCGTACTGCCTAAATGATAATTTCTCCATGTGTGATGTCTACAAAAACATCTCCACAACCGCAGGCTTTAACGCCAGTGGCGGCGGTTTTGCTGATTATGTCAAGGTTCCCGGACATATTGTCCAAAACGGCGGGCTAATTCCCATCCCCGATCGCATCAGTTTTGAAGAAGCGAGTTTTGTAGAACCGACTAACTGCTGCTTGAAAGCTGTAAAAAAAGCCCAAATTGCCCCAGGACAAACTGTGTTAGTTACTGGTGCTGGGCCAATTGGGTTAATGTTTATCATGTTGGTGAAGTATTTTGGAGCAAAAGCGATCGCCACTGATTTACTGCCCTCTAGAATCGAAAAAGCCTTGAGTGTCGGTGCAGAAGCGGCTTTTGATGCTCGTGATCCCGATTTAACGGCAAAAATACATGCGCTAACTGGTGGACTGGGTGTTGATATTACCCTGCTGGCTGTTCCTAGTGAGAAAGCTTTCTTTCAAGCACTTGATTGTACCCGTAAGGGTGGCAAAATCTTGTTTTTCGCGGAATTTCCCGATGAGGTGGAAATTCCCATCAACCCTAATATCCTCTACCGTCGAGAAATTGACTTGATAGGAAGTTATAGCTCATCTTACCGACTTCAGAATTTATCAGCTGATATTGTATTTAATCAGCGGATTGATGTGCAAGCGTTGATTAGCGATCGCTATCCATTAAAAGATTTATCAGCAGCTGTGGAAGTTGCGATCGCACCCACACCGGATACTTATAAAATATTGATTTATCCGTAAAACAGAGATGAGGGGGATCTCTTCAATTTTGAATTGTGATCTCCCCCTACTCCCTCATCTCCCTGCTAGCCCAAACAAAATGCTTATTACCTTAGTTGCAGTTGCTCTACTAGCTTTTTACGTCGCTTGGAATCTTGGAGCAAATGATGTCGCTAACGCGATGGGAACCTCTGTAGGTTCTAAAGCTGTTACCCTCAAACAAGCACTGATAATTGCTGGGGTTTTAGAGTTTACGGGTGCTGTGTTGTTTGGACATGAGGTAACGGAAACCTTGGCGACGAAAATTGCTAATCCCGCTTTATTCGCTGCTACACCCCAAATATTCGTTGTTGGGATGGTAACGGTGCTAATTTCCTGTGGTGTGTGGTTGCAAATTGCCACATCGCGCGGTTTACCTGTATCCTCTTCTCATGCAGTTGTTGGTGCGATCGCTGGATTTAGTTGGGTAGCTTTGGGAGTAGGTGCTATTGATTGGTCATCAATTGGCTTAATTAGCATTGGCTGGGTTTTGACGCCGTTAATTAGTGGTGCGATCGCCGCTTTATTCTACAGTCAAATCAAGCACTGGATTTTGGATCAACCCAATCAATTAGTGCAGTTAGAAGAGTGGATTCCCTGGTTGAGTACTCTACTGCTAGGTGTATTCGGCGTAATTGTATTACCATCGCTGACTGAACCGCTAACTAATTTTGTAATTGAGCTTGGTTTTCCAATCCCTGCTTACGACATCCCACTCTTAACGGGTGCAATCGCAGCAGTTGGACTCACAATCATTAGTTGGCGACAATTGGAAGATTTGGGGGAAGTGGAGGAAAAATTCCCACCCCAGACTCAGGAATTACCATCAATCCAAAATCCAGTTGAGCGCTTATTCGGACGATTCCAACTGCTAAGTGCTTGCTTTGTAGCCTTTGCTCATGGTTCTAATGATGTGGGAAATGCGATCGCTCCTTTAGCTGCGATCGTCTACATCAATCGCACTGGTAGCGTACCTACAGATGGGATCACTATCCCCATTTGGATTTTAATCCTTGGTGGTGCTGGTATTGTTGGTGGTTTAGCTGTCTGGGGTAAAAAAGTCATTGCCACTATTGGCGAAAATATTATTGCCTTACAACCTAGTAGTGGATTTTGTGCCGAACTTGCTACTGCTACCACCATCCTCATCGCCTCCCGGCTAGGTTTACCAGTTTCCACATCCCACGCTCTCGTCGGCGGTGTAGTTGGTATTGGAATAGTGCAAAATATCAAGTCGATTAAGTTCAAAACACTACAAGGCATTGCCGCCGCATGGCTAATTACAATCCCCGTGAGTGCTGGCCTGTGCGCTGCCATCTTTAGCATCGCTCGAATTTTATTTTTGTAAGAATTATTAATATTTTGCTAACTTTTTCCTCTACTGCATCTACTCGCAACCAAACATAAACTGCAACAACGCCATAAAAGCAGGTTTTTGCAGAATTGCTACTGATTCATTAGAATGTTGTGCAGGGGATAGCGTAACTTTGAATTTCCACAGAAAGATACTTTAATCTCTATTTAGAGATGTAAACTGTCACACAAGTTACATTCCACACAAATTTACAGCTACTTTCGCAACTCAGACAATTTTGTGGCGGTAGGGCACGCATCTGCAAGTATTTGATAATTCCTGTTGGCAGCAAAACAATAAATATTTATTTGGAGTGAGATTTCTTTCAAAGTAAAAATCTCATTGGCGAATAATTGATGTAAATTAAACTGATCAAATACTTTTGTCAATGCTGAAGAAAACACCGTAGATTAAGCAGTATCGCAAATTTGATGCTATGCCAAGTTGTATTCAGTATCACAGAATTACGTTGAAATGCGGAAGTGCTGTTAAAATTTTTAATTTATCTGGCAAAATACAGGAAATTAAGATGAGCGCCAAGAAATTGTACGGGAAGCAGCTTTATCGTCAAGGTGTTAGAGGTTAGAAGCTAATGGGGCGATTCGAGAAGCAACCAGAAAACCCGAGAGTCAGAGGCGAGCTATCTAGAGCAGCAGAAAATGCTCTTTGGGCTGTAGTTGAAGACTTAGAAAATCTTCAGCAGAATGTCCTGAGAGTGTTGCAAGAAGACGTGAAGCGGCTTCAGTCAGAAAAAAATCGGTTATCTGATGACATTCAAAGCTTGCTAGAGGAAAAAGAGCATTTACAACAAGTGCGCCAAATTACTGAACAGCAAGTGTTAATTCGTCAACTGGCAGAAGTTCTGGCAAAGCATATATCTTCACAATTGCAATCCTCTCTGGCGACTTTAGCTAACCAAACCATAGAGGGCAAGTCTTATGATCAAGCTGCGCTAAAATCCGCCCAAGTCAGCAGCAATGTTGTAGTAGGTGAAATCAATGAAAAAGTTGAACACATGTTTGACAACTTGGATGACACCGTTACTGTTACCTTTAACTCGCTGCAACAGGAGCTGAAGAACTATCAAAGTAATCTTTCCCAACAGTTGTCACGGATGTATAGCCAGCAGCAGCAAGGGGAAACGATTTTGGCGGAGTTTGTTAATCGCCTGCATGGAGAACTAGAAAAAACTATAGAAGAAACTTCACGCAAACCAGCAACAGCAGGTACACCTACTGTTTTGCAGTTTACTGAGCCAGAGAAAAACAGTTCTTTTGAGACATCCCCGCCACCGTTTGGCGAAGTAGTAAAAAATTCCCCTGAGCCAATTTCCCCGATCCCTAATAAATTTTTAGAAAGGGAAACTAAATCAGAGCCGACGATTGTTAAAGAAAACGCCGCGAACCCAATTTCTGTCCCCAGCAAGGACTTGTTTCAAAAGGAAACTAAATCAGAGCCGACGATTAAAGAAAACGCCGCGAACCCAGTTTCTGGCCCCAGCAAGGACTTGTTTCAAAAGGAAACTAAATCAGAGCCGACGATTAAAGAAAACGCCGCGAACCCAGTTTCTGTCCCCAGCAAGGACTTGTTTCAAAAGGAAACTAAATCAGAGCCGACGATTAAAGAAAACGCCGCGAACCCAGTTTCTGTCCCCAGCAAGGATTTATCCCAAAGGGAAACTAAATCAGAGCCTCCTGCTGCTGTCGTTTTGCCACCAAAGGACAATGCTACCGAACCAATTTCTATCCTCAATAAGGACTTATCGGAAAGCGAAACTACATCAGAGGCTGCGATCGCATCCGTGCTACATCCGAGAGCAATACAACCTTCACAAAAGAGAAACCCTGCTGATCCAATTTCTGTCCTCCGCAGGAACGGATCACACAGCAAAGCTAAATCTTCACCTTCTACTGCGCTAGAGTCGCCGGGATCAAAACCTCCACAACCGCGATCGCCTAATTCCTCAGGCTTATCACCCATCCAAAAAACCGGTTTCTTGCTGATTGTCTTATCGGCAGTGGTATCGTCGCTTTACAACATAGCCATCAAGGTAATTTTCCACGAGGGTTCCCAGATTTTTGGAGTATTAGAGGTAGAGCGGTTGCTACCACCGACTTTAGGCAATATTCTGTTAATTTTGACACTACGATTTATGGTAGTAGTACCACTGATGGTACTGTTGTCTCCTATATTGCATCCAAGACTGTGGCAAGATCTGGAAAGCTTGGCTAATTCAGTCCGAGGAAATCCCACATCTGCTAATGCAGCTACCAAGCAGATTTTGCTGTTCTCGATTGTGAGTGGGTGCTTTTTGTTTTTGTCTCAAGTACTCATATACATTGCGATCGCTCAAGTCACAACTGGAATGGCGATCGCCCTATTCTTTGTCTATCCGATGGTTAGTGGTTTATTGTCGTGGTTTCTGTTTCGCGATCGCCCTACCATATTCCGTATCGGTGCGATCGCCGCGATTTGCTGCGGTGAATTGTTGGTTTTAGGGGGTTCTGCCACGATCGGCACGAGTAATATTTCAATGGGAAGCAGCACCGCTATTCTTTCGGGTGTGGCTTTTGCTGCCTATATAATTCTGACGCGGGTTTGTGCTAGCAAACTGCATCCCGTGACTTTTACTTTAATTAACTTCGCTACTATGTTGTTATTGAGCTTTATCTGCTTGATGCTACCTTTTTGGAACTTGGTAGTTGACCCCTCTAAGATGCTGGAACTGGTTTTAAGCGCGTTTATTTTGGGTGTGCTGACTCTTGCAGGCTATTTGCTTAACAATGTTGGTATTAGTAAACTAGGTGGCTCACGAGCGGCGCTCATCGGTGGTACCATCCCAGTTTTAACCGTGATTTTCGCTGGGTTAATCATTCAAGAAAATTTGGATTTTGTGCAAATTCTGGGAGTGTTGTTAGTAACCTTTGGCGCGGCTGCTTTCAGCTTTGAAACAATGCGAAATCAGGTTAAATCGTCTAGTCCCACGAATTAAATGGCTTCAATCAGTTTAGCTGAACTGCCCCACGGATAAATCCGGGGGGTTCTAACTCCACTAACTTCTCTAAACTAATGCGATCGCAGGTATTCTATATATTTTAGATCCTAAATTTCTATATCTATCAAGACTTACGCATTGAAAACCTGAAACCCTGATTCCCCCTTAAAAAGCTACGCTATGTCTCCCCTAAGAGCAAGCTCTTAGGGGTTGGGGATGGGGTGTTAGGGACTTTTTTTTGCAAGAAGTCTATTAGACCTCTTGCAAAAATCCTTGAATCACCCCTCCCCAACCCTCACGCCACTTGCTTCAAGTCGGCAGAGCCGCCCAACGCAGTGGCTCCCCTTATGAAGGGGAGGGGGCAAGATTTAAAGTTTCCCCCCAATATATCGGGGAGCCACTGCGTTGCGGTGAGGCAGTCGCTCAAAGGGGGTTTCCCCCATGAGGAACTGCTGAACCCGAAGGGAGGTTCCCTCCGTTGTAGCAAGTGGCGTGGGATTAAGGGGGGTTTATTCGACTTATGCAAGAGGTCTATTGATTATTAATAATATATTTTATGAACTTAGCCTGATATAGGTGAGGAAAACACCTATATATAAGCAGTAATCAGAATAACTTGACTTGTAATATATTTTTATGAATTTTGCCTGATACAGGTAGGGAAAACACGTATATATAAGCAGTACGAGTAATACTAACTCAAGCAAATGAGCGTGAGTATTTGCTCAGAGGAAAGATTTACAAGGAGTTACAGCGATTGCAACACGTTTTTGAACTTGGAGATGAAAAAGCAGCACCGCGAACTAGACTAACCCCTTTTTTAAGCGTGAGGGATTATTGTCGCTACATGAGTATATGGAGCGATCGCCCGTGAAAAGGCTAATAAAATTATTCTCCGGTAACCTCTGCGATCGACGCAAAATTTAAAATGCCTCATTTCTATGCTCTTGAGCTTGACGAGATGGTATCTTTAAGTAGGTCGGCGTAAATATTTGTAGTTGAGATGAGGCAAAGGCAGGAGACAGAAGGTAGAAGGGAAAAGGGTTTTAGCTCTATTCATTTTTATTCACATAGTTACGTTTATTTGTGCCTTTCTAGTTATTTCTGGCATTTTATAGGAGTCAATTTAGTCTACAATTGCCCAGATGCCTGGAAAATGATTGCTTATATCGTAGCTTGCTGCGGATTCTCCTGCTTTTATGGCAATAAACTGTCCACGCCATTCAAGTCCTTCAAACATCTAAAACAGCGGGGTAAAAATATACTTGAAAGTAGCCAAGGAATTAGTTAAATGATCAAATGATAATATTCTTTCATGAAAAAAATATAAATCCCTTGAGAAAAATTATCTAAATAATTATCAAGTGGAATCCAATCTGTTTTATTATATATCTGGCTAATAAGTAAAATTTTAGCCGATTAGCATTATCAAGAAAGCCTGATGGCTATGCGATTAATTCGGACTGAATCGCGGCTTTCTGTGTCAGCCCATCAACAGAAAAGGATAAATGAAACTGCAACTGAGTAGGATATTTAGAAATATCATCAAACTTTGATTTAGGCGAATGTAACTTACTTAAATACGGTTCATTTCTCAAATCAAAAAAACATAAACTTCTGCAAGAGAGAAAAACAATGATATGATCAATAACGATATTTGAAAAACTAGCAGGTATTTTGAAATTGGAATTATTTGCTCTAGTTGAAGTCTACTATCTGCCCTCAAGCCTATGGCCTATACTGCCTAGATATGACTTGAGATTGTGAAGGAGATGATAGTTAAGAACGCTCCGTGTGGCTCAACCTCTGAATGTGACTACACCTGATAAGCGATTTCTTTTTAGACCAATCCCAATTATTTCTAGCTACCTGTGTACTATAAATAATTCGCCAAAGCTGAATAAAAACCATCTTTTTCGAGTAAGAGATATTCTAAATGAACCGCACAAACTAATTCTTACTCCGAGTCGGCATAGTGCCATAATTAGATGTAAGCGGCTTGACATTGTTGCTCTTGAAAGATGAGAAAACCCCAGAAAACTTAAAGGCTTTGTAGATTACTAACAACACAGTTGACTTTTGGGAAGTTAACCGCCGTCCAGCTGAACTTTGTGATGTCTATAATTTTCCGGTCAGATGCAGGGACAGTTACAGTAACAACCACTCTCATCTGCCTTTGTACCAGAGAATATGCGAAAATGGTAGTTTGCGCTACCACCGATTTCATAGTTATCGCATACTAATATAGTTTGAAGTAAAGACATTGCCTTCAGCCAAGTGTATACTACCTATTTTCATTCGATTAAAAACTGTATAAACGTGCTATTCAATTGTCTGTAATATGAGTAACGACATAGATCTGATCAAACGTCTTGACCCCAGTGCGATGGATCAGATCATGCTTTATCTGGCTTTTAGTGCCATGCGGACGAGTGGGCACAGGCATGGGGCATTTTTAGACGCAGCCGCAACGGCAGCAAAGTGTGCAATTTACATGACCTATTTGGAGCAGGGACAAAACCTGCGGATGACAGGGCATTTGCACCACCTAGAGCCAAAACGGGTAAAAATTATTGTAGAAGAAGTCAGACAGGCACTAACAGAAGGCAAACTGTTAAAAATGTTGGGTTCTCAGGAACCTCGCTATTTGATTCAATTGCCTTATGTCTGGCTAGAAAAATATCCTTGGCAACCGGGGCGATCGCGCGTTCCTGGTAGCAGTCTGACAAGTGAAGAAAAAAGACAAATTGAGCAGAAACTGCCAAGTAATCTACCTGATGCCCAGTTAGTTAGCTCGTTTGAGTTTCTGGATTTGATTGAGTTTTTGCACAAGCGATCGCAAGAAGACTTGCCACCCGAACACCAAATGCCTTTGAGTGAAGCCTTGGGTGAGCATATCAAGCGCCGTCTGCTCTACTCAGGAACTGTAACACGCATTGATTCTCCTTGGGGAATGCCTTTCTACGCTCTTACCCGTCCTTTTTATGCCCCAGCAGACGATCAAGAACGCACTTACATCATGGTGGAAGATACCGCTCGATATTTCCGAATGATGAAAGATTGGGCAGAACGGCGACGAAATGCCATGCGCTTGCTGGAAGAACTTGATATCCTCCCAGAAAAAATGCAGCAGGCTATGGAAGAATTAGATGAAGTTATCCGTGCCTGGGGAGATAAATATCACCAAGACGGAGGTATTCCAGTGATTTTACAGACGGCTTTTGGCGAAAGAGAAGACTAGTACCGCAAGGCGGAAGTCACTCATTCAAAAGTCAAAAGTCAAAAGTATTATGGAAGGGCTTTTTAGGGATTTTAAATGGTTGCTCTATTTACGCCGTGACGTACTAGTAACGCTACGCGAAATTCAAAATTTGAAAAGCTTAGAAAGTAAGCTTTTCACTGGTTTTGTACCTTGCTTAAAAGTCTTGTCATTACCCACATTTTTGTAACAGTCAAACTGTTGCACTGACCGAATCCCGCCAATAAGTTAAGTTCTTAGCTGATAGCTAAAGTCTAATTAAGTGGACTGAAATTTTCCCTTTTACATTGGATAAACATGTAGATGGCTGAAAATTTTATATTTAGTCATCTTGAGAGGAATGCAAGCTTATTAGCCTCGAAATTTATTCCGAGGCGGAATGGTAACGAAGTAGAAGATTTAAAAAATGTTAGTAATCATAAAGCTTAAAAGTAGGGGCATAGTTCGTCTATTTACACTGTAAATACTCTACTAGAGCATCGATTCACTAATCAAAAACCTAACCCCCCACCTCCCTTGAGCAAGCCAAACTCACCTCTATGCTATGCCTAACGGCAGGCTCACGCCAAGGTCGAGGGGTTGGGGAAGAGGTTCTTCCAGGAAGGATTACTGAATTGGTGTTCTAGTTGTATAAAGGTCACAAAACTGCTTGTGACTTTTGTCTTGTAAGTATTTAGTTTGCATAATTTCCAAGCAAAGGGCAATTATGGCAGGTTTTATATACAAAAATAAAATATTGTTGTTCAAGTCATAGTAGAGTGGGCATTATAATGCCCACTCTACTAATTAACCTGTATTTTCAGTCAATTACAATCAGGATTTACGCAAAAATGCAGTGAAAGCCTTGATTTACCGTAGGGGCAATTCATTAATTGCCCTTACATTTCGTACTTGATGCGTAAGTCCTAACAATTACAAAACACTGTAATTTAATTAGTGCCAGGTTGCGTTGGAACAATCGGTTGCGTTGGAACTGGGGTAGTTTCGAGACTTGGGCTTGAACCCGTAGGTATTATAGTCTGCGGTGTAAACGAAGATGAAGCACCAACAACACTATCACTAGCACTGATACAAGTATCTAACACCTGAGCAGGGGGAAGGTCGATTTGACTACCCAAGCCAACTACACACTGGCCAAAGCGCACGGGCAACAAACTACGTCCACAGTAATCTAAAACTGCCGGATTAACTGCTTCCTTAGTACTTGAACTGACGCCAACTACACAGGTGGCTAACTCCTCAGGACGCCGGGCCTTCCCACAATAAGAAAGCGCATCTGTCGCGGCAATTTGAGTTTTCTTATTAATTTTAACCACGCAAGAAGCCAAATCCCTTGGACGCAGTGCCGCTGCACAACCTTGTGATGCAGTTTCTGCCGTGACGCCCACTTTTAGGAGGCGACCCGCACAGACACTATAATCATTGCTGTAGGAGGCAGCAACAGCCATCTGAGGTAAGCTGGTTAACCATCCAGCTATAGCCAAAACTGATACTGTTAAAATCCTGGAGGTGGAACTGGCTTGTTTGTTCTTACCTCTATTAACCACTTTTTTGCTGTGTGACATTGCCATTCTCCAAACACCCAAGGTTATGCTAACTCAAATATTTTAAAAATCCTCTGCAATTAAAGAATTTCAGCAGCAGCAAGGTATAGACATAATTAATTATGCCCAAAACTATGTTAGTATAACTGTTTGAAAGATAAGTAGGCAACGTAAAAAGTATTTCAGAGTAAGAATACTGCGTGAACCAATCTGATGATTGAGTAGCCTACGAAACTAAATAAACACAAAAAACTTATTGGCAGGAGTCCGGCGGGGCACGTCGGAATTCAGGCTTGGAAGCCAGTATGTCGGGTTTACCGACTTAAAGCAACTGGCATAAAAGTTGATGCCTCTACTTTGGTAGGATACGTCATACCAAAGCAAGCAGCTTCAAAAAACCAAGAATCCCTTGATGATAAATCAGGGGAATGTCAGAATGGAACGTCTGGGTAAAGTTTAAACAGGATTAGATTAAGGAAACTCATGTCCCGATATAGAGGGCCACGCCTCAGAATTGTACGCCGCTTGGGCGATTTACCAGGATTGACTCGTAAAAGCGCCAGACGCGCTTACCCACCAGGTCAGCATGGTCAGAACCGCAAGAAGCGCTCTGAGTATGCTATCCGTCTAGAAGAAAAGCAAAAGCTCCGCTTCAACTACGGTTTGACTGAAAAGCAATTGCTGCGCTATGTGCGGAAAGCCAGACGTGTTACTGGTTCTACCGGACAAGTGCTGCTGCAATTGCTAGAAATGCGCTTGGATAATACGGTTTTCCGCTTGGGTATAGCCCCGACTATCCCCGCAGCTCGTCAACTGGTGAATCACAGTCACGTAACTGTTAACGGTCGTGTGGTTAATATTGCCAGCTACCAATGCCGTCCTGGCGAAGTAATTGCAGTCAGAGATCGGGCACAATCACGGAAGTTGGTGGAAGCTAACTTGCAATATCCCGGTTTGGCCAACCTCCCCAGTCATTTGGAGTTTGACAAAAATAAGTTGGTTGGTAAAGTCAACAGTGTTATTGAAAGGGAATGGGTGGCATTACAAGTTAATGAACTACTTGTGGTGGAATACTACTCACGACAAGCGTAAGCAGTTAGGAGAGACGCGATTAATCGCGTCTGTACAGGAGTTATGAGTTATGAGTTGAAAGACGATAATTCCTAACTCCTAACTATTTTCATCCGCCAATTTGCGACATAGTTCGCGTATATGTACCTACGATGCCAGAATCGCGCTCTTTAAAATTAATTTCTGGCTTGATTCCGAGTAAATGCCTCACCTGCTCTTGTAATTGAGCAGTGCTGATACCAGAACGCAGAGCGGTTTTTAAATCTATTTGACCAGTTTCATTCAATAAACAGGGACGCAGCCAGCCATCGGCACTTAGGCGCATCCGGTTGCAACGATCGCAAAAACATTCTGACATTTGACTAATAAATCCCAGTGTCCCCTTCGCACCGGGAATTTTAAAGATATCAGCAGGGCCAGCACCACGAACTTGAGATTCTGTCAAGCCCCAATGGGCGCAGATTTGTTGTCGTAAATCGGCTGAAGATACCCAACCGCGATCGCCAAATAAATGCACATTACCAATGGGCATAAATTCAATAAATCGAACGTGCCACTGTTTGTCAATTGTCAGGGCGGCTAAATCTAGAACCTCGTGATCGTTGACGCCAGGAATTACCACTACATTCAGCTTCAGTGGGTCAAATCCGACGTTATGGGCAGCTTGAATCCCCTGCCAGACTTGTTGCCAACGAGAACGACCTTGATTACCGATAATTTGGTCAAAAATGTCGGGATCAAGAGAGTCAAGACTAATATTAATTCGTCGCAGACCTGCATTATAAAGGTTTTGTGCCATCGGAGCCAGCAAAAACCCGTTGGTGGTCATTGAGAGGTCTTGAGTTTGGGGAAGAGAAGCGATCGCACTAACCAAATCCACCACACGCGGACGCAATAAGGGTTCACCCCCAGTCAAACGAAACCGATTAAAGCCGACTGGAATAAATACCTCTTGAATTAGGGTGAGCAACTCCTCATCAGTCAACAGCTGTTGCTTGAGAATATAGTCCAGTTCTACTCCCTCTGGCATACAGTATTGACAACGAAAATTGCAGCGATCAATTAAGCTAATGCGGAGGTAGTCTACCTGGTTCATCGTTTTATTTTTATTCTCTGTGATCAATTAAAGACTTCACAAAGGTGGCTTACTCCTTCATTCTATATTTTTGTAATTCAAAATACCGTACTCCCCCTTGAGTGAGAGTTCACAGATTGTGGCATAATAAGCCGATCGCATCCACTAGTTAGTCATCAATCGTGCAAGACACCGACTCCATCAACGACCTTGCTGCTGCTTTACAGCAGCCAGCAGATATTACCTTTGAACTGCCCGATCCAGAAGATGAACAGATTCTAGAGTCAGATTTTCAAGAGCAGCTAGAAATAGCTTGGCAGGTATGCGATCGCTTTGATTTGCAAACTGAAATCTGGCGGGGACGAATTTTACGGGCTATCCGCGACAGAGAGAAAGTTGGTGGTGACGGACGCGGTACTGGCTTTCTGCGATGGCTAAAAGAGCGGGAAATCAGCAAAAGTCAAGCTTATGCCTGGATTCAATTGGCGAATAGTGCCGATACTCTGATCGAAGACGGTAAACTTGATCCCGGATCTGTGAACAACTTCAGTAAACGGGCTTTTGTTGAAACCTCCAAAGCATCGCCCCAAGTGCAACAGATGGTGAGTGAAGCTGCACAAAAAGGCGATCGCATTACCAGGCGAGAAGTGCGACAACTCAACGATGAATGGACAGCCATGTCCTCAGATTTGCTACCGGAAGCAGTCAAGGAAAAAGCAGCAGATAACACTCTTCCCCCACGCTACATCGCCCCACTGGTGAAGGAAATGGAAAAACTGCCAGAATCGCACCAAAAGTTTATCCAAAAGGAAATTGCTGCTAACCCAGATGTGGATACCCTCAAACAAGTAACCACCGAAGCGCGTAACTTGGCGAAATATCTCAAAGGGGCGGCTCAAGTGCAGGCATTGACGCAGGAAGATGTTGACATTGAAACAGCCTTAGAAGAAGCGCAAAGAGTCGGTTGTTTGAGCATTGCTGCTGATTTGGTCAATCAAGCATCCCAAATTGAACAAACGATCGCTAAACTTTACATGACTTGGAAACGGATCAGTAATTTAGCAGATCGATTATATGTAGATACTGGCGCAAGTACACCCAACTTGCGATCGCTCCTCACTTGCTTGGAACCTCTGGGTGGTGAAATCATGGAATTGCAACTTAGTGGTGCGACGGAACACACTATTCGTTTGCAAATTCAGGAGACGAGTTAAGAGTATGATTTCGTTCCCATGCGGAACATGGGAATGCCCATCTGGAGGCTCTTTCTCTAGTCCAATTCGGCAAAGCCTCTAGATATAGCCATTTTCAATCCGGTGAGGTACAGGTATGCGAATAGACCTAACCCCCTAACCCCCTTCCCGAAGCGGGAAGGGGGAAAAATTCAAAGCCTCTGACACCACATGCAACAAGAGTGGATCGTCGGACGCTAGTCATCTTTCAAGTCCCTGCTGACTAGCGTAGGCGTAGCCCGGCTTCGGCATGGCTTATTCTTTTCCTACTTCCAGCACTACATTTATTGTCTAATTTGTCAATACGTAAGCTATGTACATTAGCCCTTTCAAGGTGAAGCTTTGTACTATGAAATAAATGATGTTTTAACCCAATTTTGGTATTTTGGCGATTGCGATCGCTTACAGCTATTTTCAGGTAAATAGACCACGCGGTAGGGGCACAGCAATGCTGTGCCCCTACGATAGATGTAGGTTCAAATACATGAAAACTGCTGTAATTTACAGTCAAAAAATTTGGAGTTTAATGGATAAATTCTTTGTTCAATTCCAGCCGATGCCTGAAATGCCGTAAAAGCCTTGATAGTACATATGCTCACCTTGAAAGGGCTAGTTATGTATAGCAAGGGACTGGGGACTAGGTGAAAAGCCTTTTTGTGTCTAAGTTTTATCATCTGTTAATATCCTAACCACCTTGGCTGTTGCTATACATTTACGATTTCGGCGTACGCATTTGTTATTTTGGCGTACGCATTTGCTATTTTGGCGTTCGCATTTGTTATTTCGGCGTACGCATTTGCTATTTCGGCGTACGCATTTGCTATTTCGGCGTACGCATTTGCTATTTTGGCGTACGCATTTGCTATTTTGGCGTACGCATTTGTTATTTCGGCGTACGCATTTGCTATTTCGGCGTACGCATTTGCTATTTCGGCGTACGCATTTGCTATTTCGGCGATGCCTACGGGTGGTCACTGAGCTTGTCGTACCCCTACGGAGAAGCAAGCTACAGCGTCTTGTAGAGAAGTGCTGGCTACGCCTACGCAATTGCTGATTGCGTTCTATCCTAAAACAACTTAAGACAAAGACCTCTTAGAGGTTTTACTACCAAAACCTGTCCTTTTCCAACTCAAAGAGGGACAGGCTTGAACTTTAGTTTAAGGTAGGGAGAATCGAAGGTTGGGTTGAGGAACGAAACCCAACCTTCGCGGTTTATGGTTTTTAACGCTAACCCAAGCGTATTGGTTTATCGAACTCATGTCTACTTAGCAGCGCAAGATGCAGTGTTGAGCCAAGAGTTATGAGGCGTCGCCGTGGGTACTTGAGCAACCAAAACCACGTTCCCATTGGCATCTATAACCCACCCTTGAGCTTCCACAATTTGAGTAGATTCATTGACAGAATTAACTTTCGGTGATTTTTTTTCTGTGTTTCGCTGTGCCTGAACAACCGCTCTTTTCGGAATACCGCCAGCACGATTCTGACTTTCTGGAGAGAGTGTGATCCAATCTGCCAGCACCGCATCATCAGCTATCAATGGTTGCGTGGGATCGGCTATTAGTCCTCCACGCCCAGTCCTAATAAATGAACTCCTGGCTATTTTTGTACCAGAATTACAATCAGCAACAATTTGCTTTGAAGCATCAACCAGATTTACGGGTAGTTCCACTAATCCCCTACTGGGGTCAGCATCTGGTGAGTTAATTTGTACTTTGCCGTTTAATCCAAACTCGGAACTGGCAGTAATGTCACTATAATTAGTCGGTTTTTCTCTATATTGCGTGCCTATGACAGCAAGAGCGTCGATTTTGACATTACCACCATTGCCACCGACAGCATTAGCACTAATATCGCTATTTTCACTGGGGACAGCGAAGATGAAGCCATTAGGTACATAGATGGTGATATTACCGCCATTTCCATTACCCCCTGCATTAGTGGTTATTTGACTGTTGCGCCGCATTCCTAATCCTAATAAATCCCGCACGTGTAGCGTAATATTTCCGCCCCCACCTGACTCACTATTAGATGTGAGTTTTCCTTCGTTGTCCAGCAGGATGGAACCAGCAGTTACATTTAGCTCGCCAGCTGATCCTAGATTGGGTGCTCCTCCTTTATAGGTTACATCTTTTAAAAGTTCACTGCTCACAGTTATTGTCGCCCCGTCTCGGACAATCAATTGCCCTGTGATGATTGTAATTTTCCCTGCCTCTCCGGAACCAAAAGTCCTAGCCAACAAGCTGCTGGCATTGCCTCTTGCTGAGGTTCCAATTAGCTCTACCGACTCAGACGCGTTGACAGTTAAATCCCCTCCTTTTCCTTTAGCTGATAGAAATTGGCTCAAATCGGGAAAATTGCTCATTCCAGTAGAGCCTACTGATATCTCTGCCCCATTTTGTACATGCAACCTCGCAGTAGTGATCGTAATGTTACCTGCATTTCCTTCACCAAAAGTTGTACTAAACAGTCCGCTCAAACTACCCTGTGAGGTTTTATTACGGATCACCTCTACAGATTCAGAGGCGTTTACAATTAAATTTCCCCCCGAACCCGTGCTCTTAGTAGAAGTAAGTACTTGTGCGCCATCCCGAACAATTAATTTTCTAGCAGTAATCGTTAAATCTTCGCCTTTTTGGTCACCCCTAGTCTGACTTATCAAGGACACATTGGAACCCTTTAGTTCTACTGTGCTACCGTGAAGCTTGATATTACCGCCTCCCTCGCCACTGGTATCCACAATTGATGGAATATCAGAACCGTTAGATGTTCGCTTGGTGAGTTGAATGTTCTGGAAATTCTGGACATTTTCATATCTTAAAGTCCAACCTTGGTTCGTTGGGTTGAGACTAACCAGACTATTACCAGCGACACTTCCTAGCTCAATTCGTCCCGACGCTGCTGTTAAATTTCCGCCTTCTAGGGTTATGTCACCGCCTACAAGCGCTAAAGTTTTGCCTGGTTTTACTTGTAAACCAACAGCCTTAATTGTGCCATCTAGATTTACTTGATTTACTTGGGATTGATTGCTGATAGGATTTGCAACTGCTCCAAATTGTAAGCCGATGGGAACACTTACTGTTAGCAGGGGTGTTGTTTGGCTATTTGTAGCACTAAACTTAGTACCATCGGCAAAGTTCAGACTACTTGCCGTACTTCCTAAAAATGATCCGCCAATTTCTAAAGAAGCATTCGGTCCAAAAATAATCCCGTTCGGATTGATCAGAAATAGATTAGCTTTGTCTTGGGCTTTAATAATGCCATAAATATTAGAAACATTATTACCTGTTACTCGGCTAATAATGTTCTGAACATCGGCAGCATTGTTAAACTCAGCCGTAGTTTTATCCAGTACAGAAAACTGATTAAAACTGTGGAATAAATTGCTTCCCACTTGGGTTCCACCATCAATAATTGTAATGTTACCCTGCTTGTTAACACTAGATATAGTAGGTAAAGTAGCATCCGGAGTGATTTGTGCAATAGCTGAGTTTACAGAGAAAGCTATTGCACCGCCAATTGAAACTCCTAGCGCTTGAGACCAGCCCCAAAGATTAGTCATATCAGAATGTTGCACCCTTCAAAAGCTGAAAATCGGTAATGAAGTACTTATATAGGGTAGGATTTGTACAAAGGCTATTATGTCATCCTGAACAAACCCGAATTTAGCGAAGCATCTTGGAGATTATTAGCTTCTTTATTGTTCAGTTATTGATACTTTACACAATATTGTTTTCACGGCATAATTATACAATAAAGCTTCGTCTAATCAAAGATGGACATAATAAACAATGGTTCTTTCAGTACGTATTATGCTTAAATTTTAATCAAAGTTCGTAATTTGCCTTGAAAACCAAGACTTACAGGCAGTCTTAGCTTCACTTTCATAATAAAGCCATAAACCCTAAGAATAACGACTGCTATTGTTGTCCAGTAAAGGTTCCAAGCTGATTTACAGACGTATTTAGCATATTATGTACTGAAGAGCCTAAACAATTATCTTATCAATTGAATTGTTAACAAGTGATATGAGTGAAAATAAAGTTAAACTATTATAAATTACTTATAATAAAATCGATATTATTATAAGTAATTTAATTATCTTTATTTTCAATAACTTGAGATCATCGCTACTAAGTTGACTATAGGGTTATCATGGCTTCGGGCAAGGACAATCATCTATGTGACCCGCACACCAACAATCCAATAGCACGATATGCTTACCTGGAATTAGCAGTGAATGATTAGTATCTCCACCTGGGAGTTTAGTTGGGTCGATACTGCACTGAATTTCCAGGACATCATCTCTAGATATATTATACTTTTCGAGCACCTTGCTCAAGTTAGAGTTTTTAAGGCTATCACGTATTTCTCGCTTAATCTCGTCTCCTAATTGCTTTAATGCTTCAGAGTCTAAGACTTTTGGCTGTGCTTTTTGAGATTCCATAAATTTTACTTTCCTTGCAGATTGGTAAATGTGTGAACTTATCTTGTGATGTCCTAAATGAATGTGACTTCGTATTAGTACAGTTTGGCAATGTAAGGAATCAATAATACAGAGTCGAGAGTGACACGAAAGCATTAGCATTCTAAAGCTCTTGTGAACTCCGATAATTATGACTTCAGCTTGGCTAGTAATAATTACGTATTGTGTTACAAAACTTCATATATTTCTGTTGGATTTCATTAAAGCATTGATGAATCTGGCTACTGACCATTAATCACTCAAGAGGATTGAGTAATTGATACCTCCTCAACTCTGACACTCTACTTACGATTTGGATAAACCCACAAGCTAAAGCCTTACCATTACTCATTTCATCTTTCTCATCCCGCCAGAAAATCAAATATGTTTTTTGTGTGGGTGTTGAGGATGATGGAATCTGCGATACCTTTCCTGCGGAACGCTACGCGAACGGTGGGCTACGCCAATGCACCCACAGCTTAAATTTATTACAAGGGGCGATCGCTTGTATAAAGGTCATTCCAGCGATGTCTACGACGGGCTATGCCAACGCACCCATAGCTGATAGTAGGAGGTGCGATCGCTTGTATAAAGGTCATTCCAGCGATGTCTACGACGGGCTATGCCAACGCACCCATAGCTGATAGTAGGAGGTGCGATCGCTTATATAAAGGTCATTTCAACGATGTCTACGATGGGCTATGCCAACGCACCCATAGCTGAGTTTAGTAGAAGGTGCGATCGCACTAACAAAAATTACGAGAATCTCAATTTTTAATTAGCAGCGCAAGATGCAGTGTTGAGCCAGGAGTTATGGGGCGTCGCCGTGGGTACTTGAGCAACCAGAACCACGTTCCCATTACCATCTATAACCCACCCTTGGGCTTCCACAATTTGAGTAGGTTCATTGACAGAATTAACTTTCTGTGATTTATCTTCTATGTTTCGCTGCGCCTGAACAACCGCTCTTTTCGGAATACCGCCAGCACGATTCTGACTTTCTGGAGAGAGTGTGATCCAATCTGCCAGCACCGCATCATCAGCTATCAATGGCTGCGTGGGATCGGCTATTAGTCCTCCACGCCCAGTCCTAATAAATGAACTCCTGGCTATTTTTGCACCAGAATTACAATTAGCAACAATTTGCTGCGAAGCATCAACTAGATTTACGGGCAGTTCCACTAATCCCCTACTGGGGTCAGCATCTGGTGAGTTGATTTTGACTGTGCCATTTAATGAAGGGTTTTTCTGAGAAAATGCCGTGATGTCATTTGTTGACAGGTTCTTTGGGTTTCTTTCGCCTGTTGGATCAAGCTTCTCTACGTCTGCACCTGTGCGCGGCACAAACCCAAAGATGTCCTTAGCGGTGATTGTGATTTTACCACCTGAGCCAGAGAAGGCATTGGCAGTGATATCGTTATTTCCCAAAGGAGCAGCGACGAGAAAGCCATTAGGTGCTTTGATGGTGATATTACCGCCATCTCCACCAAGTCCTGTCGTACCTGCGTCAGTGGTTATTTTACTTTCGCGGCGCATCAGTAATAAGTCCCGCACCTGTAGCGTAATATTCCCACCTTTACCAGACTCACTATTAGATGTGAGTTTCCCTTTGTTGTCCAGAAGTATGGAACGAGCGGTTATATTTAAATCGCCTGCTTTCCCTAAGTTATTTGGATCTCCGATATATATTACATTTTTTCTAGCTTGGCTGCTCACAGAGATTGCAGCCCCATTCTTGATAATCAATTGCCCTGTCGTTAGCGTCAAGTTTCCACCATCTCCAGGCCCTTCAGTTCCAGAAAACAAGCCACTGAGCCTAGAACCATTTGGTGAGGTTCCAATTAGTTCTACCGAGTCAGAGGCGTTCACTATCAAGTTTCCTGCTTTTCCTGTATTTGCTGGTGTAAGTTCGTTAAGAATATACTTATATATCCCCTCAGAGCTTGTTGATATTCTTGCCCCTCCTTGGATACGCAACTTTCCAGTATTAATTGTGATGCTGCCAGCGTTTTTATCGCCATAAGTTGCACTAAATAATCCACTGGATATTAAATCACTACCATCTCGGAAGAGAGGAATGGAGGTGCCGCCGATTAGTTCTACGGAATCTGAGGCGTTTATGGTCAATTGACCATACAATTGTGCTCCATCTCTGACCACCAAGTTTTTAGTAGTGACATTTATGTTTCCAGAGTTTCCGGTGGAGAAACTCTGAGCAATCAGTTGGGCATCTTGTCCAACTACTACAGACTCTGAGGCGTTCACTGTTAAATCCCCTGCTGATTGCCCTCCAGAGGGATCAACTACAGTTAGCGAACTGCCAGCTACCCACACAAGCCTGCCTTGCACGTGGATATTGCCGCCACCCTCTCCATGAGTATCTACAATAGATGGAATTTTATTTAACTGGATTAGTTCGACATTCTGGAAATTTGGAACATCTTTATATCCAAATGCCCAACCTTGGTTCGTTGGACTTAAACTGACCAGACTATTACCAGCGACGCTTCCTAACTCAACGCTTCCGTCGTTTGCTGTGATATTTCCTCCATCTAGCGTTATATCACCGCCGATGAGTGCCAAGGTTTTGCCTTGCTGCACTTGTAGACCAACGCCTTGTCTAAAGATATTAACTGCCCCATCTGGTTGTGCTTGGGATTGATTGCGGATGGGAGCCGCAGTTGTTCCGAATTGTAAACCAATGGGAACACTTACTGTCAGCAGGGGTGTAGTCTGAGGAGATATAGCACTAAATTTTGTCCCATCAGCAAAGTTCAAGCTACTCGCCGTACTGGCCACAAATGAACCGCCGATATTTAAAGAAGCATTTGACCCAAAAACAATGCCGTTAGGATTAATCAGAAACAGGTTGGCTGTGCCGTTAGCTTTCAGAATGCCATCTATATTGGAAATAGAATTGCCTGTTACCCGACTGATGATGTTTTGAATATCTTTTGCATTGTTAAAGTAAACTGTCCTTCCCGCAGAGACAGAAAACTGTTCAAAGCTGTGGAACAAATTTGTACCACGAACTGCCCCACCATCAATCTGGTCTGTAGGCTGACCATCGATTAGTTTTGGTGTAATGATTGAACTTTCAGATCCAAGTGTGCCATCCTTTTGTATTTGGGCTAAGGCAAAACTCTCAAAAAAAGTCAGCACTCCAGCAATTGCTAAAGTACTGACTATCCCTAACTCCCAGCACCAACTGCTTCGGTATCGAAACATCACAAACTTGCACCCAAAAAATAAGAGTATATTTAATCACTGCTCCTTGCTAATTAGGTAGAGTCATACTTGAGATTATTTCTGTAGCCTAATTAGTAAATGCAAAGTTTAGCATTTTTATACTCACTAGAATAAACTCTTTATGGTACGAAGACTAAATTATTTAGCAGTTACAACCGTAAGGGTTGCCAGTTGGGCAAGGGATACACCAGGAATTTTGCATTAGTACAATTTCCTGTTCTGTGCCTGCATTACCAGATTTGATTTTATTTGGATCAAGATTGCACTGCCACTGAACTACCAGAGCTCTATCATCTAATACTCCGTACTTCTCAAGCACTGCATATAAGCCAGCGTTATTAACGCTTTCAAGCAGTTTCTGTTGAACTTCGTCTTGTAACTGCTGTAATGTTTCAGGGTTCACGACTATTTCCATTTCCTACAGGATGTGTATAATTGTTGCTTCAGCTTGGCTAATAATAATTACGCTTAGTGTCACAAAACTTAATATTTAACTGCTGGATTTCCTCTAGGCATTGCTGATCTATAAGGGACTTCCAAATAAAAAAATATCTAACTACTTCTTGCGGGGTGGAGAGAAGTCTGAGTGGCGGAAATCTTTGCTCAAACTTTCCGCAAAATCTAAAATTTGGACAGCTTCCCCGACTAATTCTTAATCCCTGTGGTGGCAATACCCTGAATAAACTGACGCTGACCGATGAGAAATAGTACCATCACTGGAACTGTCGCGATCGTCACTGCTGCCATCATCAAAGGCCAATTATTCGTAAATTGCTCTTGAAACTCTGCCAACGCCAGCTGCACCGTCCTTAATTCGGGACGTGTGGTAAATACCAGAGGCTTAAACAAATCATTCCATTCGCCGATGAAGGTGAACAAAAACAGCGTTACCAAAGCCGGACGGGCTAAAGGTAACATCACTCGCCACAAAATTTGCAGTCGGTTCGCCCCATCTATGGCTGCGGCTTCCTCTAACTCCACCGGAATTGTCTGGAAATACTGACGTAACAAGAAAATCCCAAAGCCGTTGACAGCAGTGGGTAAAATCAGCGCCCCATAGGTATTTATCAAGTGTCCCCACTTCAAAACCAAAAAGATGGGAATCACCAATAACTGAAAGGGAATCACCAATGTTGCTAAAACCACCAATAGCAGTGCTTGGCGTCCCCGAAACTTCAGCCGTGCTAAGGCGTAACCAGCCAAAGCAGAAGTGACAATCTGAAACCCCGTCACAGCGATCGCTACCAAGGTAGAATTAGCAAACGCCAGCAAAAATTTTCCCTGTTGCCATGCAACGCGGTAATTAGCTAAAGACCAGTTATTTTTGGATAAATTTCCCAGACTGGCGGCGGTTGGTGCAAAGGAGGTGAAAAAGACTACAAACAGAGGGAGTAGAACAACAAATGCCCCTAGCAGTAAGACTACTAGGCTCAAAAAATCCCCAGATTTCAGATTTGGGTTTGGTTTGGGCATAACTTGAGCTGCAAAGCATTTATTTCGCTAGTACTAGAACATTGCCCCCAGCAACAATTAATCTATAAACATAGTCTACTTGTTAAGTTAAATTTAACCACAGTGATTATTACCCTCAGTTCATAGGGGAAATTGAATACTGGTATCAAATAATTCAATTTACAGGAGTAAACATACCATGCAGCAGCTTACAGACGAATTTAAAGAATTAGATTTCAAGAGCGAAACATACAAAGATGCTTATAGCCGGATTAATGCGATCGTGATTGAAGGCGAACAAGAAGCCCATGAAAATTACATCACACTAGCCCAACTGCTGCCAGAATCTCATGATGAATTGATTCGCCTATCGAAGATGGAAGGTCGCCACAAGAAAGGATTTGAAGCTTGTGGGCGCAATTTGCAAGTAACTCCAGATTTGCAATTCGCCAAGGAGTTTTTCTCTGGACTACACCAAAATTTCCAAACAGCGGCGGCATCCGGTAACGTCGTTACTTGTCTGTTGATTCAGTCTTTGATTATTGAATGTTTTGCGATCGCAGCATATCAAATTTACATCCCTGTTGCTGATGATTTTGCACGTAAAATCACGGAGGGAGTAGTAAAGGAAGAATATAGCCACCTCAACTTTGGAGAAGTTTGGTTGAAAGAACACTTTGCAGAATCCAAAGCTGAACTTGAACTTGCAAATCGCCAGAATTTACCCATCGTCTGGAGAATGCTCAACCAAGTAGAGGGTGATGCCCACACAATGGCAATGGAAAAAGATGCTTTAGTAGAAGATTTTATGATTCAGTATGGTGAAGCATTGAGTAACATCGGTTTCACGACTCGCGATATTATGCGCTTATCAGCCTACGGACTCATAGCCGCTTAATAAAAAGTTAGAAGCGGAGCTGGTAATGCTCCGCCTCCAGTGAGGAATGATCAGTAAAAAATTATGAATCGTACTCCTAACTCCTAACTACACGAAATTCACAAGCGCTCAAGACAGCATAAGCATAATAATCACTACATGTTTGGTCTAATTGGACATCTGACTAGTTTAGAACACGCTCAAGCGGTAGCTCAAGAATTGGGATACCCAGAATATGCCGATCAAGGGCTAGACTTTTGGTGCAGCGCCCCGCCGCAAATTGTTGATAGCATTATTGTCACTAGTGTAACTGGGCAACAAATTGAAGGACGGTATGTAGAATCTTGCTTTCTACCGGAGATGCTAGCTAGTCGCCGCATCAAAGCTGCAACACGCAAAATCCTCAACGCCATGGCCCATGCACAGAAGCACGGTATTAACATCACAGCTTTAGGCGGATTTTCCTCGATTATTTTTGAAAATTTTAAGTTAGAGCAGTTTAGCCAAGTCCGTAACATCAAACTAGAGTTTGAACGGTTCACCACAGGAAACACGCACACTGCCTACATTATTTGTAAGCAGGTGGAAGAAGCGTCAAAACAACTGGGAATTGATCTATCAAACGCGACAGTTGCTATATGTGGAGCAACTGGTGATATTGGTAGTGCAGTTACACGCTGGCTAGATGCGAGAACAGATGTCAAAGAACTGCTGCTAATAGCCCGTGATCAAGAACGTCTCAAAGAGTTGCAAGGCGAACTGGGGCGGGGAAAAATCATGGGTTTGACAGAAGCACTACCCCAAGCTGATGTTGTAGTTTGGGTTGCGAGTATGCCCAAAGGCGTGGAAATTGACCCCACGACTTTGAAACAACCCTGTTTGTTGATTGATGGTGGTTATCCTAAAAACTTAGCGACGAAAATTCAATATCCTGGTGTACACGTGTTAAATGGTGGAATTGTAGAGCATTCCCTGGATATTGACTGGAAAATTATGAAAATAGTCAATATGGACGTGCCAGCCCGCCAGTTGTTTGCTTGTTTTGCCGAATCAATGCTGTTGGAATTTGAGAAGTTATACACGAACTTTTCGTGGGGGCGAAATCAGATTACCGTAGACAAAATGGAGCAGATTGGTCGGGTATCAGTAAAACATGGATTTAGACCGCTGCTGGTTTAAGGTTAAGAGTTAAAAGTTAGGAGTTAGGAGTTAATAACTTTTATAAGTCCACACCTTTTAAAACTTTACTCCTCACTGATAACTCCTCACTCGAAAAAACTCCTCACTCATAACTCTGAAAAACTCATAACTCGTAACTATAACCCCTACGATGGCAACTACCGAGCGTAAACCGCTACTGTTAGATTTTGAAAAACCCCTAGCAGAACTCGCAACCCGAATTGATCAAATTCGGCAACTTGCAGAAGAAAATGGCGTCGATGTTTCTGGTCAAATTCGTCAACTAGAAGCACGCGCCATGCAACTGCGTGAGGAAATTTTCACTAGTCTATCCCCGTCCCAGCGATTGCAAGTCGCTCGTCATCCGCGTCGCCCCAGTACTCTCGATTACATTCAGGCTATTAGTGATGAATGGATGGAATTGCATGGCGATCGCTGTGGTGGTGACGATCCGGCTTTAGTTGGTGGTGTCGGTCGTCTGAGTGGGCAACCTGTGGTGATGTTGGGTCATCAAAAAGGTCGCGATACCAAAGACAATATTGCCCGTAACTTTGGAATGCCTTACCCTGGCGGCTACCGCAAGGCGATGCGGTTGATGGAACACGCCAACAAGTTTAGTATGCCAATACTGACCTTTATCGACACACCAGGAGCTTGGTCTGGGGTAGAAGCAGAACATCAAGGTCAAGGAGAAGCGATCGCCTACAACTTGCGGGAAATGTTTTGCTTAGATGTGCCAATTATCTGCACAGTCATTGGTGAGGGCGGTTCTGGCGGCGCACTCGGTATTGGTGTAGGCGATCGCCTCCTGATGTTTGAACACTCCGTTTATACCGTTGCCACTCCCGAAGCCTGTGCTGCCATTTTGTGGAAAGATGCCGGTAAGGCTCCCCAAGCCGCTGTTGCTCTGAAAATTATTTCCCACGACCTAAAAAAGTTGGGAATTATCGACCAAATATTACCTGAACCCACTGGTGGCGCTCATTCTGACCCTTTAAAAGCCGCTACTACTCTCAAGCAAGTGCTGCTGGAAAATTTGGACGAACTCAATCGTTTAACCGCTCCAGAACGCCGCCAACTGCGGTATGAAAAATTCCGCAAAATTGGTGTTTTTACAGAAGTTGCCCACTAACAGCACTACATAATCATTGATTAACCAAGCAGCAATGTTATAATTGCCTATGTGCTTAAAGATTTTTAACAATCTAGCCATAGGCATTTGCATGTTTGGCAAATATACTCAAGTTGATTGAATAGCTTTTGTATTATTAAGTAATCTAATTTGAGTGGACGGTGTGATTTTACGGGCGATGATTTGTTGTCTTTACTGGAAAAACCCATAAGATACCGACTATTGCACTGCATTATAGCAGTTGCTGAATGAAAATCATCAGATTTTTAGATTCCTTTAATCTATCCAAACCGAGAAGTGTGAATAATGGGGTGGTAATAGGCTTTGGGAACTGCCCAAAAATTGGGAGACACCATGAGTGTTGAGCAAAAACGACGCGCCCTGATTACTGGGGCCAGTAGTGGAATTGGGAAAGCAACGGCTTTAGCCTTTGCAAAAGCGGGAATAGATGTGGCTTTAGTCAGCCGTTCTTTGGATAAGTTGGAGGCGGTAAGAGAAGCTGTACAGCACACTGGGGTGGAAGCGAAAGCTTACGCTGTAGATTTAGCGCGGGTCTTTGAAGTCAAAGAAAAGATCCAAGCGATCGCCCTTGATGGTGATATAGACATTCTGGTAAACAGTTCTGGCATAGCCTATACAGCTACTTTGAGTCAAACCCCCCTAGAGGACTGGCAGCAGGTAATTAACTTGAATCTTACCAGCGTGTTTCAGTGCATTATGGGGATTTTGCCTTCAATGCGCGATCGGGGTACAGGCACAATTATCAACATTGCCTCAATTGCCGCCAAGCAACCGTTTCCCGGTTGGGGAGCATACAGCGTCAGCAAGGCTGGTTTAATTGCCCTCTCTCAAACCCTGGCACAAGAAGAACGCAGCTACGGCATTCGTGTCACGGTTATTTGTCCTGGGGCAGTCAATACCGAACTTTGGGACACAGAAACAGTCCATGCCAACTTAGACCGTTCCAAAATGTTAACCCCGGAAATTGTGGCTCAGTCAATTCTTTATACAGTTCTGTTGCCACAACAGGCAGTTATTGATGAATTGACCCTGATGCCCAGCGCTGGCGCACTCTAATTGCGAAGTTAGGAGTTAGGAATTAGAATTTTTAACTCATAATTCATAACTCATAACTAAATTCAAACTATAACCAAGACTCAATCATGACTATTGCTAGTTCCAACGGTTCCAATTATTCTCAATCACCTCTGATTCCCGATTTGGCAGAAGCCATAACTCCTAGACCCGATCGCAATACTAATAACGGGCGACAAGCGGATGTATTCCCGCCCAAAGAGGAACAGATGGAGGAAATGAAGGATGCGGTGCGGACACTAATATTGGGAGTTGGCGAAGACCCCGAACGCGAAGGACTCCTCAAAACACCCAAGCGAGTGGCCGAGGCAATGCGGTTTCTTACCAGTGGCTACAACCAATCCCTTGAAGAACTCGTTAACGATGCCATCTTTGATGAGGGGCATAACGAGATGGTACTAATTAGAGATATTAATTTCTTTAGTCTGTGCGAACATCATATGCTGCCGTTTATGGGTAGAGCACACGTTGCTTATATCCCCAACCAAAAAGTTGTGGGACTGAGTAAACTGGCCCGCATTGTTGAGATGTATTCCCGCCGCTTGCAAGTACAGGAAAGGTTAACCCGCCAAATTGCCGAAGCAATCCAAACCATTCTAGAACCTCAAGGTGTCGCCGTTGTGATGGAAGCTAGCCATATGTGTATGGTGATGCGGGGCGTCCAGAAACCAGGTTCTTGGACTGTCACTAGCGCAATGGTTGGTGTGTTTCAAGAGGATCAGAAAACCCGCGAAGAATTTTTTAACCTGATTCGCCATCAAGCAGCGTTCTTTTAAGGAATGGGGAATGGGCATTAGGCACAAGAGGTAGAAGGGCAAAGGGGAAAGACTTACTACAATCTTTTCCTCTGCTCAAGAACTGCTCCCCAATTTCTCAAACAACTTGGCTACTTTATCTAAATCTTTATTTCCAGGTGAACGTTCCACACCACTAGATAAATCAACGCCGCTAGGATTAACTTGACTCAGGGCTTCCAAAATATTATCTGCTGTCAGTCCTCCAGCCAAAAACCAAGGGCAACTAGGGCTAAATTGTTCTAGTATCGTCCAATCTAAAGTTTTGCCTGTACCACCCAGTTGTTGCGGATGGTAGGCGTCAAGTAGTAAAGTATCCACGTATTTTGTGTAATTATCTGCTGTGTCAAGATGCTCAAGACTACCAATTCTGAGCGCTTTAAGAATTTCGATATTGGATAAAGATTGACGTAACTGGTAGCAAAAATCTGGTGATTCATCTCCGTGTAACTGGACACCAGTCAACCCAGAATCAACAACAATCTGACTGATTTCGGGGATACTAGTGTTGGCAAAAACACCAATTGTGTCAATATTTGCCGGGAGTTCTGCCACTGCTGCCCGAATTTGGGATACCGTAACGTAGCGAGGTGAGGTTGGCACACAAATAAATCCTAATGCCGTTGCGCCCAGAGAGGCGATCGCTATAGACTGCTGTGGTTGAGTGATACCGCAAATCTTAATACGCATGAAAATCTAACAAATTTAAAATAATCATTTGAAAAGTCTAAACTATCTAAAAAACTTTTGGGCCTTGGTAATTTTATAATCTTGTAGGTCTAGATAAATTTTCTATTTAGGAGACAAAAGCTTGATTTCATCTATTTTACTAGCAGCCGCTGCATCTGTTCCGGCAACACCTGCGTGGAATCCTACAGTCGGTATCATTATCAGCATCAGCAGCTTAGTAGTAGTTTTACTAAGTACTAGGATTGAAAAACCCTTAGTTGGCCCCAAGTTCCCTATCCTGCCGATCAGTGTTCCAACATTCGTTGCAGCGATGGCTTTTGGTCATGTTATCGGTATTGGTATCGTTTTAGGACTGACTAACATCGGTCGTCTATAGTTTTGCGATGACAGCAGCGTTATAAGTAACGCCACGATCAATACAAAACTCCTAAAAACGATTTTGGGCAGGGGGGAGTAGGGAAGAAATAACTTATGCCCGATGACGCCACTTGCTTCAAGCCGGGAAACCCGGACAACGCAGTGGCTCCCCCATGCCCCACTCCAGAGTTTTGCTCACAGGCATTAATTGTCTATTCTAGAAATAAGAGCATTTCGTCACTCGGCACTACCGAATTGATGCTCAATATAAATGTGTATACAACTATGTGTAGTATCTCGGTATAAAAACTACTGACGATATCTAGTTTTAGGACAATGTAATGCAAACAAATTGGAAAATTGGGTCTTTATTTGGAATTCCCCTGTTTTTAGACCCGTTATGGTTTGTGATTTTAGGGTTGGCAACTCTCAATTTTGGGGTAGCTTATCAGGAATGGGGGAATGTCATAGCTTGGAGTGCTGGAATAGTTATGGCACTGTTGCTATTTGGTTCGGTGTTGCTACATGAGTTGGGTCACAGCTTGGTAGCCCGATCGCAAGGCATTAAAGTTAATTCAATTACTCTATTTCTGTTTGGCGGGATTGCTGCTATTGAAGAAGAATCTAAAACTCCTTTCAAAGCCTTTCAAGTAGCGATCGCTGGCCCTTTGGTGAGTATCATACTATTTTTCCTACTCCGGCTGGTAATTACCGTGATATCTGATACTAGTCCACTCAGTGTTATGGTTGGAGATTTGGCGAGAATTAACTTGGTGGTGGCTCTATTTAACCTAATTCCAGGCTTACCTCTAGATGGAGGGCAAGTGTTAAAAGCAGCACTATGGCAAATAACAGGTAATCGTTTTCAAGCCGTACACTGGGCTGCAAAGGCTGGGCAAATATTGGGTTATGGTGCGATCGCTCTAGGATTTGTTGTAGATTTTTTGACCAGAGAGTTAGTAGTTGGTTTGTGGATTGCGCTGTTAGGTTGGTTTGCTGTCCGCAACGCTAATAGCTATGACAATGTGACTACACTGCAAGAAAGCTTGCTCAAGGTGGTGGCGGCTGATGCGATGACCCGTGACTTTCGTGTTGTTGATGCTGACCAGACATTGCGTTCCTTTGCCGATTTATACCTTTTGGAAACCGCTCCCTCACAGGTTTATTTTGCTGCTTCTGATGGACGTTACCGGGGTCTAGTTTCCATTGACGATTTGCGTTTAATTGAAAGGAGTCAATGGGAAACCCAAACCTTGCATAGCATTGTGCATCCCCTGACAGAAATACCCACTGTTGCTGAAGCAACAACGATAGCTGAGGTAATTAACAAGCTAGAAAATGAGCAGTTACCTCGAATTACTGTGCTTTCTCCCGCTGGTGCCGTAGCTGGTGTAATTGACCGGGGAGATATTGTGCGATCGTTGGCACAGAAATTAAATTTGCGAATAACGGATGCTGAAATCAAGCGGGTTAAAGAGGAAGGTAGCTATCCGCCTGGGTTGCAACTGGGAGGAATAGCGAAGTCCATTACAAATTAAGTGTCATACGCTCGTCATAGTTTTGCAATAGACACGTCAAAAGCGTGTGTGATATTTAATTTGGTATTTGGTTACAAAATGCTTTTTTTGGGTAAAAGGTAGGACTTCCTACCTTTTTTATTTTTTAACCTGAGTTCGCCGTCAGAAAATGTCCCAAAACATTAGACCTCTTGCAAAAATCCTTGAATCACCCCTCCCCAACCCTCCCCTTATAAAGGGGAGGGGGCAAGATTTCAAGTTTCCCCCCAATATATCGGGGGGATTAAGGGGGGTCTATTCGACTTATGCAAGAGGTCTATTAGACATAAAGCTTTCGGGTGAAAAACCTACTCTTGTGTTATCAACAAGGTTCTCATAGCCAATTAGTGTCTGATTTTAAGATGCTCCACATTATCAAAGATTTTCAGCTTTATCTCGTCAATGTTTAGAGCGGCATATTCCTGAGGCACAAAAATTATCTTCTAAAATTACCGCTTGGGAGCAACAACGCAATCTTCAACGCACAAGTATTTATTGGGGCTTTAAAACTACCGATGCACGGAGAAAGAGAGTTAAAAATAGGGCATGGAGATGTCTACCAGTAAGAAAGTGTGATGAAATGGGCGATTTAGGTAGTAAATTCAACACTAGACTATGAGGCATACTTTCTCTTTTTGGTTGTAGACTGAGTGCTTCTTGACTCTACAGTGAACTCTGGAATTTCTTGGAGTTCAGCTTCACTCAAACTATACTGTTCACAAACTAAACTTAAGCGATTTCCTGGGGTTTTCACAGCATTAACAGAATGGGTTAAATCACCTTGAAAGTAAAGTAAAGTATTGATTTGTGGCTTAATTTGCCCAAGTTGACGTTTGTGCGATCGCAATACCAGTTCTCCCCCTTCCATATCCACAGGGACTCGCACATAGAGGACACTGACAACCGCAGGTGGTTCAATGGTTTTGGAGTAGGAACGCAAGGAGCGATCAATATGCGGATCGACACGGGAGCCTTCTTTTAGCTGTAAAGGATTAAGATAAAAAGCATTACAATTCGGCTGGAGAGCCAAATCTAGGTAAGGCTTGAAGTAGGGAAACTGCTGTTCTACTTTTGCTAATCCAGAACGCTGAAATACTACAGAAAATCCTTTGGTGGCAACAAAATCACGGTTGAGGTTGTTGATAGCAAAGTAAGAACAAGCTTGAATTTCTCCCCACAAGTTATTTAGGTAATCGCTGGGGAAGGCGTTGGATTGTTGTTGATAGTGTTTCACGATGGATATGGGGAGCGTACAGAACTAGCAGGGGTTAAAGATTGTAGCGTAATTTGTGACTGGGGAAAAGGTTAAAGACTATAGTAAAATCCTTTTAAACTGAAATAAACAGTTAGAGCGATGAGAATTGATGATTGCAATGCAGCAAAGGCACTCAAGCGATTTTGGATTTTAGATCAATATGAGTTCAACTTTCCTTCAACTCTTCCCTCTCCGACGGGCGAGAGGGACGTTTTGCGTAGTAAAACCTTCTTAGAGGTTTTTTATTTGCAAGTCTCTTAACATACAGCAGATTGTAAGTTAATGAAGTACAAAAATACCCCTCCCTAACCCTCCCCGATAGATTGGGGAGGGAACTAGATTGGGAATTTCCCCCCAATACATCGGGGAGCCACTGCGTTGCGGAGGTTCCCTCCGTTGTAGCAAGTGGCGTGGGATTAAGGGGGGTAAGGATGTACTTCATTTAGATGCAAAATGCTGTACTTGCAAAAGTACAGTTACATAAGATGCACTCATGTAGCCGTTATCTGCGATCGCCTATAGTCATCTACAATTTGTAGGTGGCACAAATGACGTGATTACAAGGTTTTCAGACATAAGTTTTGAAAATTAAAGAAAAAAATAATTACTAATTGCCTAAAAAGTCCGGTTTTTTTGGCTTTGTGATGATAAATAAAAATAATAGCGTTGAATGTCATGCTTCCTTCTGCGAAGGACTACTGAAATTCTTTGCTGCTTTCAGGATGACTACTAAACATCGAACAACATCTGCCGCCAATCAGTTTTTTGCTGGGAATGCTTCTGCGCCACAAACCTGGAGATGCAGCTATATCAAAAGGCTCTACCATAAAACTTGCTCTAAATGTATCTAAGTAGGGGTTGCTGATAAAGTGTAAAGATGTCACGCTATCTGGGAGCAAATTTTAAAGCAATTGTAAAGGACTTGGTGCCATTTTGGCAGGTTTTTATCCGAAAGATGGGATATTAGTAGATTGTACAAATCTTTATTGTTATTCACAGATTAGTTACTATCTACCGAGAACTGCTAAGTACAAGCAAATACCAACACAGATAAGTTTAAGTAATTTAGTGAAGTAGGAAATAATACATGGTATTATCACTGTCTTCTCATAACGTTATCCAGTATCTGCAAGATGCGGGGCTGTGTAATTTAGAAGATGGCGCATCAGACAAATCTGAGTTGCCAGGAAGTAGTAAGAACAATTTCAATTTACTAGCGACTCTAGCAGATAATCGCAAACTGCTCATTAAACAAGAACGGGACGTTAATAACAAAGACGCCGCGCCCCATGATTTGTTTCAGGAGTGGCTGTTTCACCAGTTGCTCCAGCAGTTTCCAGTTCTTGGCAATATTTCTGCGATTGCACCATTGGTAGTGCATTTTGACGAAGAAAATTCTATCCTCGTCCGCAATTACCTAAGTGAATATCTGGAGCTTGCGATATTCTACCACAACAATGATATTTTTCCACAACAAATTGCTTCTGCGATCGGTACTACTTTGGCGGGACTCCATCGGGCAACATATAACCGCCGAGAATATAAGGATTTTATGGCAACTGCTCCCCAAGGAGAGTTTCGCTATGGCTTTTACAATCCGGCGCAAGGGGTAGAGTCAATTGGGCCAGAGATTTTTGGAACGGTTCCCACGGATGCGCTGAAATTCTATCTACTTTACCAGCAGTCGGAGAGTTTGGAATCAGCGATCGCAGATTTGGCATACGACTGGAATCCTTGCTGCTTGACTCACAACGCTCTGAAATTGAACAACATTTTGGTTCATTCCAAATGGGATAAACTAGACAATTGCTTAATACGACTAATTGATTGGGAAGCTTGTTCTTGGGGAGATCCAGCCTTTGATTTAGGAACTTTACTAGCAAGCTATTTAGGAATTTGGCTCAATAGCCTCGTAGTAGACCCTACCATTGAGTTAGAAGAATCTCTACATCTGGCGTTGACACCTTTAGAGATTTTACAACCTTCAATTGTTGCCCTAATTAGGGCTTATATAAATGCTTTCCCGATGATTTTGGAATACCGCAGCGACTTTATTTTGCGCGTTATTCAGTTTGCGGGGTTAGCACTGATTCATCAAATTCAGGATATGATTACCTGCCGCAAATCCTTTAATAATGCTGATATCTGTATGCTGCAAGTGGCTAAAAGTTTACTCACTATGCCGCAGCAAGCTATACTGACTATTTTCGGGATATCAGAGTCAGAAATCCTGAATCCTGTGGCAAAAATCCATAAACTTCCTCAGCCTGTAAAGGAGCCACAGCTACTTCGGATTTATTACGAAAAGACTCGGCTTCGCGGTTGTTAATGGCAGGGAGCAGAACAATTTAAAAGCTGGGTTTAAAATAAAGTTAGACATTTTTAATGGTTCTGCGTGTTATTTCTCCCCTATCAAAATCTCAGAAGATTTTGCCCCAGAGTGGTTTTATAATTTTGGATTTTTAAATTTGAGCTTTGAATGGATTAATGCTAAATTACTCTATCAATCAACCGCTAAATTCTCTATTTGATATTGCTAAGAATATCCAGATTGAGTCAAATTTTTGTATTTACCATCCCAATTATCAACCCTTTGCTCTGCCAACTAAAATAGCTGACAGATTTCAGCACAATTCTGTAGATTTACAACAGAAATATCTCACTCTCCTGCTGCGAAACTTTCTTTATGGAATTTATTACAATGGCTCCCTGCAAAGTACTTTGGCAGTCAATACTAGTAGTAATAATCACCCGTCAAAGCATAATTTAGCAGATAATTCCATTTTTGAAATTGATTGGGACTTTTACGAACATCTGCACGCCAGTAATCACGGCATCGGTTACTTTGACCCTCGATGGCAGGTATTGCGGAAAGAACCTGATGGTACTATGGCAGTGACTAAAGGCGGTTTAACACTTTATGTTGAGCCAGACTGCCATCTAGAATCCAGTAAAAAATCTACCAAAGCGGGTGAGATGGTAGCAATCTGGATGCCCAAAAATCGACTACAAAATGGCTCTTACTTAGCAGTTAGTAATGTCGGACAGGAACGCCAGAGCAACCCCGATGCTGATTTGGGAGCAGGGCGAATTTACTTTAACTTTACGCCATCTGGTGCGATCGCTCTCATGGAAAGCCTGACACTGCAATTGAATGCAGCCTCGATTCCTTTTAACTTTCAGGTTCTTCATAATCCCTGTGCATACGGACGCTATGATTCGGGGCTACTCTACTTTGAACTCCCCGACTATCCAGCAATTCGCACAATCCTTCAGGCTATTTATCCAAAAAATCAATTCCATTTCCAGCCCGAAATTCCCTTGTTTACCAAATTTTTAGCACCAGGGTTAGGTTTAGCCGAAGAACCAATCCAAAAATTTGCAGCACAGGAAAGTTTTGGGATGAACCGCTGCCAAATTGTCGCTAATGCTTTATTAGAAGCTTGGCAAAAAGGTAAGAATGCGATGGAGGAGCGGATGAGGATGATTGACCAACACTTTACGCAACACCTAATAGATTTACAGCATCCTTATCTTAATCCAAGTTCTAAGGATATATATTACCCCTTAAATTGATTGACCGGGAATGGGGAGGTAGAGGGGCACAGGAGAATGATTTATAACTATAAATTGGTATAAATTAAGATACATGAATTAGTCTTTGATACTCGTGGACGAGTGTTTGGACTCCATTAATGAGTCTTTGATACTCGTTAATGAGTCTTTGAACCTCATTAATGAGTCTTTGATACTCGTTAATGAGTCTTTGATACTCGTTAATGAGTCTTTGATACTCATTAATGAGTCTTTGATACTCATTAATGAGTCTTTGAACCTCATTAATGAGTCTTTGATACTCGTGGACGAGTCTTTGATACTCGTGAACAAGCATAAAAACTCTAATCTTTTTTGCGCCTCTACCCAATGCCCAATGCCCCATTCAAAATTCTACAATTACCGGGGTATGGTCGCTGGGTTGGGTTAATTTTCTGGGTGCAACATCGATAATACAACTTTTAGCACGCTCATACAGCATAGGTGTGAGATAGTGATGGTCAATCCGCCAACCTAAGTTCTGACGGAAGGCAGCGGCGCGATAATCCCACCAGCTATAATTTCCACCTTCTGTGGTGAATTTGCGAAAAGCATCGGCAAATCCTAGTTCCAGAATATCCCGTAAGGCTTGGCGCTCTTTTTCTGTTGCCATAATGTGATTTTCTGTACTCACTTGCTCGTGAATATCCTTATCTTCCAGTGCGATGTTGAAGTCACCGCACACACAAATCGCAGGTTGTGACAGCACCAACAATCGCAAATACTCGCGTAGCGCTATCAACCAGCGCAGTTTGTATTCATATTTTTCAGTTCCGACTGCTGCGCCATTGGGAACATATAAGTTAACAATCCGAACACCATCAATTACACCTGTAATTACCCGCTTTTGCTCATCCCATTCAGGGTGTAAATCGGTCAAAATCGCCCTAAACCCGCTGCTTACGTCTAGAAGTGGCTGGTGGCTAATCAGGGCTACGCCGTTATAGGATTTTTGTCCAGATATATAAAGGTTATAGCCTAACTGCTCAAAAGGCGATCGCGGAAACTCGGCATCTACAACTTTGGTTTCTTGTAAGCAGAGAACATCAACCGGATTGTTAGTTAACCAATCGGTAACCTGTTCGAGGCGAGTGCGAATTGAGTTGACGTTCCAAGTAGCGATTTTCATTAGTTAGTTATCAAAGTTTTTATAAATTACTAATTACACATTATGTAATTTTTGTACAATTACTTAATATTTATAATTTCTGTTCCATTTCCCAATTTCGTTTAAACGAAGCTTTAATGATTTGATCCCATTGAAGATTTTAGTATTATCAGCTACAAAATATTCAATTTTGTAAGTTATGCTACCAAATATTCTACATCATTATGATACCCAAGACAGATGCAACAAGTAATTGATTTGCTATAGGCTAAAAGCAGAGATTTTAGTTGACTTTTGCCGATTGTTCTTAGATTTGTTGGTAGAGAATTTGCGGTACGGTTAGCCGTTATTGCCCTTTTGGTAGCCTATTAGATTAATTTAAATGTCAAAAGAGTAAGTACAAATTCTCTTTCCTCATACAATAATCATGTAACTCCTTATTGGATGAGGATAATTTCATAGACTGAACCAAAAAAACTTATGAAAATCGCTCAAGTTGCCCCCTTATGGGAAAGGGTTCCACCTCCAAATTATGGAGGAATCGAACTGGTAGTGAGTCGCTTAACTGATGAACTTGTTCGTCGCGGTCATGAGGTAACTTTATTTGCCTCTGGCGATTCTCAAACTTTGGCTCATTTACAAGCAGTTTATCCGCAGGCATTGCGCTTAGACCCAACTGTCAAAGAGTATGCAGTGTATGAAATGTTAGAACTGAGCCAAGTTTACCAAAGTGCTGCCCAATTCGATATTATCCATTCTCATGTAGGGATTTCGGCACTACCTTTAGCGAGTTTGATAACAGCAACTTCTACAGTACACACCCTGCACGGTAATTTTACAAAGGACAACCGTCATGCATTTAGCTACCACCAAAAGCAACCATACGTCAGTATTAGTAACTCGCAGCGTCAAATCGATCTGAATTATATTGGCACGGTTTATAACGGAATTGAGCTAGCAGATTACCCATTCGTAGCCCAACCATCAGAACCTCCATATTTAGCATTTTTAGGTCGTTTTTCGCCAGAGAAAGGACCACAACATGCGATCGCTATTGCTAAACAGAGTGGTTGGCGCTTGAAAATGGCAGGAAAGGTTGATCTTGTAGATTCTAAGTTTTTTGAACAAGAGATTGTCCCCCATATAGATGGTCAGCAAATCGAATATCTAGGCGAAATTAACCATGCCGAAAAGGCTGAACTTCTGGGCAATGCAGCCATAACTCTTTTCCCGATTAACTGGCAAGAACCTTTTGGGTTAGTAATGATTGAATCAATGGCAGCTGGTACACCAGTGATTGCCATGAATTTCGGCTCCGTACCTGAGGTAATTGCTCACGATAAAACAGGTTTTATCTGCAAAAGCTATGCAGAAATGGCAGCCATGATTCCATTAGCTTTGGAACTCAATCGTCAAACCTGTCGAGAATATGTAGAAAACAACTTTACTGTTAGCCAAATGGTTAACGGATATGAAAATGTTTACAGACAAATTATTAAAGACCGCATAGAATCGAATGGCCGCATTCATGCAGCTAACATTCAGTTTTAATCAACTGCTTTTTTATCCAGTTTAAACAATAACTTTTTTTAAGGAGAATATTAGTATGAGTACGAGAGCCGACACGTGCCCATGCTGCGGTGGTTCCCTGCTGCGTCATGCCCGTCATGGTGAACTATATTGGTTTTGTCTGTCATGCCGACAAGAAGTACCGCTATTAACTGTTACTCGCTTGGCGAATGTAGAAACCCGAAACACTGGAGTGGTTCCTCAGCCAGTGGTGAATTCTTAGTTTGACGGCATTTTAGATTAATAAAAGTCTACTAGAAATTAAGACTGATTTGTTTAAACCTATCAACTAGCTTCAACTGATAAAATCAGGTGGAGTTAATTGATAGGTTTAAAGCTTTGTTAGCAGCATTACTTTATGGTCAAGAAGATTTCCGCTTAGAGGAAGTTGCTGACCCCACTCCGGCGACTGGCGAAGTTGTGATTCAAGTGGGGGCGGCAACAACTTGTGGTACAGATTTGAAAGTCTGGCGGCGTGGTGGTCATGCCAAAATGCTAATACTGCCGACATTGTTTGGTCACGAAGCTGCTGGGCGAATTGTTGCCTTGGGTGCAGGGGTTACAAATTGGCAATTAGGCGATCGCATCGTCGCTAATAATTCTGCCCCATGCCATCGGTGCTTTTTTTGTCAACGTCAAGAGTATTCATTATGTCCGAATCTGACCTGGAATAATGGAACTTTTGCGGAATACCTGAAAATTCCCGCAGCTATAGTAGAGCATAATTTGTTACAAATTCCCGATGAGTTGCCGTGGGAATTGGCAGCGATGACAGAACCTCTAGCTTGTGTGTTGCATGGTGTAGCCCGTTCTAACGTCAAAGCCAAAGATAAAGTAGTCGTCTTAGGAGATGGGGCGATTGGGCTGATGTTTGTGGCAACGTTGAGTAGTCAAGCTGAGGTGTTGCTGTGGGGAGGTAATAACCACAGGCTAGAAATTGGTCAAAAATTGGGTGCAACCCAGACTTTTAATTATCATCAAATCCCAGATATTCCCAGTGTGGTGAAAGAACTCACCCAAGGATGGGGCGCAGATGTGGTGATTGAAGCAACTGGTGTACCGAGTGTTTGGGAAACTGCGATCGCCTGCGCCCGTCCTGGTGCAACAGTCAACTTATTCGGTGGATGTCCACGAGATACCAGCATTACTGTCAATACAGAACAGCTACACTACAGCGAACTGACCATCAAAGGCGTGTTTCATAATACACCAAAGTATGTGCGGGAGGCACTGGCACTGATCGCTAGTCGCAAAATTCCCTTTGAGTTACTTATTAGTGAACAGCGGCCATTAAAAGATTTAGAACAGGTGTTTTTTGAGATGAAGGCGCGTCAGGTAATTAAGGTAGCGATGATTCCTTAGTACAGTATTTCATTAATTGGCAATACCCTGCAATGTCAATGCATCGGCTTACATTGTTAATGCATTGCTTTGGAATGTTATAGCTATCGCCTGGTGGTTTAGAACATAAACTGCTCATAAAAGGCCGATACCAAGAGACTTTCTAGCTTGTTTGCTGTTATAGCAACAGCCAAGGTGGTTAGGACATTAACAGATGATAAAACTTTGACACAAAAAGGCTTTTCACCCAGTCCCTAGTCCCCAGTCCCCAGTCCCTTGCTATAAGAGTCCCTTGCTATAATACTGACTTTCTACAATCGATTTATATCTTTTGTAACTAACCTCCAGCCTTCAGCTTGGTCAATTAGCTTCATCGACTCTAATTCGAGATTGTTGAAAGCAGATGCATGAAGCAGGAAATAGGGTTGGCCGTTGTAGTGCCAATAATATTCCAGTTCGCCAACAGAAGCGGGAATGATGGTGCGATCGCTATAATAATCCAACGAGGGACGATGGTAGGGAAAAGATGTGTAAATCTTCCTCGTAGCTGGATTTGCCCGCACGATCATGGCGGCGACTGGTTTAACTGGATAGGCTTCAGACAATTCCCAAACCCAGTAGTTAGATTTCATTAACAGCAGCAGTGAAATATAACTTCCCCAAAATAAAATCTTCAGAAATTGCCCGTCGCCTCGCTCTGCCAAAATAGCTGCTAAAGTCATAGTTAAAGCTACTGCGGCAAAAATCAGTTGTAAGTCTGTTTTCGGGGTTATACCCCAACTGAAGTAAATGCTACCAGCAGAAGCGACTACAGCAAGGATCGCCAAACCAGCAACCCAAGCACGGGGATAGGATGAGAGTAAAGGCGAATTTTCTGTCTCTGATAACTGGATACCAAAAGCTAAGGCTAAACTAGGGTAAATCGGGAATAAATACCAGGGAACTTTGGTAATCATGAAAGAAATTACCAGCAGATAAACACCACTCCACGCCATTACTAGTTTTGCCCAGCTAAGGTTACGATTTTCCCAGGTTAAGCGGACAGTTTGCGGTAAGAATAATAACCACGGCCATGTGTATTTAAGAAGTTCAATAACATAGTACCAAGGTGGTTCAGAATCCCCTTCTACAACAGAGCTAATTCGGTCTAGTGATGGGTTCGCAAAGCCAATTTGAGCAAAAGTGTAACCATAGTGAATTAGTTGGGCACCGTACCAACCAGCTACAGGCAGAATACCAATTAAGATTGCTATCCACAGATAATAACAGGTGAGCAGTCGTGGCGTATCCCAAAACAGAAATACGATCGCGATCGCACCTAGTAATACGCCTAGCAATCCTTGAGTCAGGCAAATCAGCCCAAAACTAACACCAACACCAAGGCAATAGCGTAAATCTCGGCGCGATCGTAACACGCACAACATCATTAGCATCAAAAAACTTACCATCGCCCCATCCAACATTGCCAGCCGCCCATGACGCACCACAGGTAACATTGTTAGATAAATCAAGGCGCTATAAATCGCTGCCCAACGTTGGCGAAATATCTCTCGAGCAATGCAATACAGTAAAGGTACAGATGTCGCTGTTAAAATTGCTCCAGGTAGGCGCGTTGTCAACTCATTTTCGCCTCCTAGAGAATAAGCCCAAGCTATTAGCAAATGCATCAAAGGCGGCTTGTTATAATATGGTTCGCCTCCTAGCGTTGGATAAAGCCAACGCATTGAACCTGCTGGAGCGTGCCAAATTTCACGAGCAACCTGTGCCACAGTCCCTTCATCCCAATCTCGCAGCGGCAATCCTCCCAGATTGATGCTAAACAGTAACACTGCTGCCAACAGCAATACTATTAGCCATACCCAATCAATCCATTTGCCAACCGTGCGATGCTGTTTTTCTAGATGACTCCAAATAAAGCTTCCTTCTTGCATATTCTATGTTAATCATTTTACTTGCTGGTTTGATTACATAGAGACCAAAGCAAATCTCCAATGTTGCACCCAGTAACAACGTATGTTATTAACAATTGCTAGTTTCCAAGATTAACTCAACTTTTTCTAATTAGCGCTATTTTTTGAAAAATTTATCTTGGTTATTTAAAGAACATTTCATCTGATAAATGATAAAAATAATACAATATCTAAACTATTTATTACCTCTTCGGTAGTCCGTAGATAAACTTATATTTTGTTTTTAATGTGACGATTAGTTTATTTTTTATTTGGCTTAATTCAGAAAAATATGAAATAATTCTTACACATTTTCAGTAGCCTATTGAACATTTAAAATAATTAGTTGTTATCTTTGTATATAGTATTTGCTAACATAGTTAAATCTTCCACTTTGTTAGGATCCTACCTATAAATAAATTCTGAGGCTAATATTGCATTTCTTTCAAGAGGACTAAATACAATATTTTCAGCTTTCAAAAATAATTTATGATTATTATAGAGATGATTATTAATTAAAATTATTCCAAAATAGCAAGTTTTAGTATTTTAAATTTCATTAAGCAATTATTTCATTGAAATATGTGTGCTATACAATTTGCTAATAGCATTTTTTTGCCAAAAAAACACTAAAAAATTATTGGAGCCGATCAATGAATTTACCTGTTGTTGTGGATGTTACTCTTGGCTTAGTTTTTATTTACTTGATTTTGAGCTTGCTGGCTTCTGAAATTCAGGAGTTGATTACCACATTATTACAATGGAGAGCTAAACATTTAAAGAATTCAATTGAATTACTTTTAGCAGGTGGTAGCGAAAGTGAAGATTCAGATATTATAAAAGCAAAAAACTTGGTACAGCAACTTTATAGCGATCCTTTGATTAATACATTGAATCAACAAGCTAAAAATCAAGTAGAAAAGCAGTTACGAGAAGGAAGGAAAAATATTGGCAAAAAGAAAGCACTAGGAGAAAAACAAAGTGGGCCTTCCTATCTTCCTTCGGAAACATTTGCAATTAGCTTATTAGATGCCTTAAAAATTCCCCAGTTAATTAATTATGTGAAACATCCTAGTGATGAATCTCAAACTAACTTGCACATGATATTAGAATCTTACAAAGAACTTAAAATAGGAATTAATGATCCCAATAGTGAAAGTTACAAAAAGATTAAACAAGTTTATGGAGATTTTGACCAAAGTTTTATAGATTTTGTTAATAACGATTTACCTGATTACGTACCTAATAATTTAATTACGAGTCTTGGTGTGATTGCTAAACGTAGCAGGATAAAGATTGACAACCTCACAGAAGAAGCGAATCAGTTTAAAAATGAAGTTGAAACATGGTTTGATCGCTCTATGGATCGAGCCAGTGGTGTTTATAAACGCAATGCTAAAGGAACTGCAATCATAATTGGAATATCAGTTGCGATATTAACCAATACTGATACATTTCACCTTCTAAAAAGACTGTCGCGGGATTCCGTTATCCGCTCTACCATTGCTCAAAGTGCAAGTCAAAGAATCGATTATATCCAAGACAAAAATGCCCTAAGTGAAATCGAGAACCTATTAGAAAATGCTTCTATACCCATTGGATGGCAAAATATCCATCAACAGTTTGAGCCATTAGATACTAAACAGCAAAATAGTGTTTACATCAGTATTTGGCAGGGTTTTAAATTAATTTTTGGTTGGATAGTGAGTGGTTTAGCTATTGCTATGGGTGCGCCTTTTTGGTTTGATATCCTCAATAAAGTTATTAATGTGCGGAATACAGGGCCAAAACCTACTGCGTATACTAAGGATCAACCGTCTCAGAAATAATCAACTTAAGCCTGGGCGAATGGAATTCGCGGCTACACAAACTCTCGTCCGCCTCCGCAAACTAAAACAAAATCAAGGTTTTGAAACTAACAGAGGTGGGTAAAGCTTCGTTTAGACGCGGTTTCTAACCGCCCCTTTAACTTAAAAAATAAAAATAACTTGGAGTTTTAATTCTTTATTTTGAAGAGTAATCTCAATTTGCTTGATGAATTCTCGAAAGTAAAATCGTCGCTCTGTTTCCGACAAATCTAACCAAAATTGTGGTATGGAAACAGCTTGAGCTACAGAACGTAAGTTAACTGGGGGAAGAGTCGCCAACTTTGCTTCGAGTGCAGAAATTTCTGTGCGGAGTTTGTAAGCCCTTAGTTTTGCTGTTTCAATATCTAAAATTCCAGTTTCAATTAAAGTGGGTAACTGAGTAAGTATTTCTTGCTGACGAGCGATCGCTTGCCCTAAACTATTCTTCACTACATCCAATTGAGGAAAATTCATCCCCGCTACAGCTAAGGGTAAGTCACGGCAAACCGTTTCAATTGTATGTTCTAAAACCTCTTGGTAGGGAATAGCCTTACACTTGGGGCGTTGAGGACAGCTAGTAGAACGTAAATAAAGATACTCCTTATCTTGATTGCGTTGAGTGACACGAGTAACTGTCATGTGTGACTGACACTCAGCACAGACAACCAACCCAGCTAAAGAACGTGGCGCACTAGCAGTTCGGGATGGTAAACGGCTGTTACGGCGTAAAAGTCGATCAACTTGGGCTGCTTCTTCCTTAGAAATTATCGCAATATGGGTATTGGAGATAATTTCACCATTTTGGTAAGCTGTATTACCCCGATAAACAGGATTAGTCAGCCAGCGTCTTCCTGTGGTGACAGAGATTTTCTTGCCGTATTTTTTCGCCAAGTGACGAACTGAACCCCGCAGAGAACCATAGAGTAAAAAGTGTTCAAAAAAATCTTTGACTACTGGTGAAGTACTGCGATCAATAGTATATTTTCCCTTACCTCTGCGATAGCCGTAGGGAACTTTGCCGGGTGGCGGTGCAACCTCAAGACGATTACGGGCGTGTCCTTCACGGATGCGACGACTACGTTGTTGACGTTGGATTGCGTGTAGCAAATTCAGTAAGTTAGCGCCCAGAGGGTAGTTTTCGGAAGTGTAGGGCTGTTCTATGGCGATGATCGCTACTCCCATTGCTTCGAGTTTATGTAAGCGATCGCTAATTTCCTCTACAGTATCCCCTAATTCTTCCAACCGACGAATCAAGAGATAATCTGCTGCTTCAGTTTGGCAATCGGTAAATAATTGTTGTAATTGCGTTCGCGTAGCGTGTCCAGAAGACTCTTGCTTACCCAAATCTTCATAAACTTGATCCACCTCCCATCCCCAATCAGCTTGATCGGGAGCAGATTCTAATAGCAGATTAGTATAAGAGTAAGCAATGATTTTCATTTGTCATTTGTCATTGGGCATTGGCAAAGAGAAGGCAGTTATTGCAGAAGGCAGAAGTTCTTTAATTTTGAATTTTGAATTTTGAATTGATTTCTCCCCCTTACTGCTGACTCAACTCAATAATATTTCCATCAGGATCTTGAGTGAATAGGGCAGCGCGACCGGAAGCGCTGGCTTGAATGGGATAATTATGATTGAGGAATTGCTGTTTGGCAGCGTCTAAGTCAGTTACTGAGAAGGCAACGTGAGGATTGCGTCCCCATTTTTCGTTTGGGTTTTCAGTAGGGACAGTGGTTGCGACTATCAGGTGAATTTGATAGTTGCCGACTTGATACCATGCACCAGCGTAGTTTAGGGAACGATCTATTTTAGATAATCCCAATACTTTGCCATAAAAGTGTTCGGAGCGTTCTAAGTCAGTGACAAGAATTGCTGTATGGAGACTTTGGGTAATCTGCATTGTTGGTAAGTGCGATCGCGTTTATCTAAATTTTGACGTAGTTTCAACCCTTGCGGGGAGTGGGGAAGCAAAATAGCAGGGGAGAATAATAATAACTGATGCTCCATGCCTAATAACAAACTAAAAAATGAGGATAAATGATGGATGATCAATTAAGTCATACGGAAATGAGTGTTGCACGGGGGATATTACAAGATTACGATCCTGCACAACACGCATTGAATCACTTGGAAAAACACAATGGCAAAGTTGAAACCGCTTTTGAGGATTTGTGGATTGAGAAAAATGGACAACCGTTGATGCAGCAAAGTAAATCACTTTGGCAAGTAACACTAAAGGTATTGCGTGAGGAACTCTGTGGCGATGATGGTTTTCGCGGCCAACTTAAAGATTACACAAAGAATCCAGGGAGTTCGCCCTTGCTGACAGGGTTGATTATCTCACTTGTTGGTGTAGCGACGGCACACGGTTTGCCAATTGATCCAGCGATCGCAACTGTTATTGTTTTATATATCCTCAAAATCGGCTTGAATATTTTTTGCGAATATACCGAACCATCCATTGGCAATTCTGCAACTCTAGCGCCAGGAAACTGATGTGATACTTTGCAAATCATTGCCCTGGATGCTTTGTGTATAGTCTAAACGTTAGAGATTACAGCTTTCAGACTCTAAATGACACAAAGCAAGGCACAGGGACAAATAAAGAGTCACTGTACAAGTGCGTAAGTCCTGGTAATCTCTTGCAATGCGATAGTATCGGCTGACAATGCGATAGTATCGGCTGACAATGCGATAGTATCGGCTGACAATGCGATAGTATCGGCTGACAATGCGATAG
>NZ_JBALDF010000046.1:0-18748 GCF_036917275.1 Nostoc sp. | reverse complement strand
CATTAAGCCTTAAAGGTTGAACATTAAGCCTTAAAGGTTGAACATTAAGCCTTAAAGGTTGAACATTAAGCCTTAAAGGTTGAACATTAAGCCTTTGAACCTCAAAATTCGAGTTTTGTACTTCAAATGGCTAGGCAATCTCTACGACAGGCTACGCTTACGCAGTTTTTATTATTGGCTATGTAGAGTATGATGCCTAAGGGCAAGCCACTGCGCTTCTACGCTGCTAAAATTTGAACTACAACTGTTGTATCGCATCAATTATTGCTTGCAGTTGGGCAAAGATTTCCACAAGTGAAGGGTTATGATGTAATTTGGCTAGAAAGGTGCGACGCAAAATAGCTCGTCGTAGACATCACGTAGCGAAGGGAGGCAATTGTTAGCGAGATGTTTCTCTTAAAATGATTGCATAATTTCCTCTTATCGTCATTGTATTGGGATGACTTACACCTAAAGTATGTTCAGAAATTGTCAAAGCTTCCTCAAACAAAGGTTTGGCTTCTCTATAGCGTCCTGTAAATTTGTAGAGTAATGCGAGATTGTTCAGGCTATTGGCAACATGGTGATGATTGTTTCCCAGTAAGCGTTTTCTCAATTCTAAAGCTTGCTGATATAGGGGTTCGGCTTCACTGTAACGTTCTATAGAACCGTAGAGTAATGCGAGATTGTTCAGGCTAGTGGCGACATCGGGATGTGCTTCTCCCAGTAAGCGTTTTCTCAATTCTAAAGCTTGCTGATACAGAGGTTCGGCTTCGCTGTAGCGTTCTGTAAAACGGTAGAGTTCTGCAAGATTGTTCAAGCTTTGGGCGACATCGGGATGTGCTTCTCCCAGTAAGCGTCTTCTCAATTCTAAAGCTTGCTGATACAGAGGTTCGGCTTCGCTGTAACGTTCTGTAAAACGGTAGAGTTCTGCAAGATTGTTCAAGCTTTGGGCGACATCGGGATGTGCTTCTCCCAGTAAGCGTTTCTGGAGTGACAAAGCTTGCTGATATAAGGGTTGGGCTTTGCTGTACTGTCCTGTAGATTCGTAGAGGATTCCGAGATTGTTCAGGCTTTGGGCGACATCGGGATGTGCTTCTCCCAGTAAGCGTTTCTGGAGTGACAAAGCTTGCTGATACAGGGGTTCGGCTTCGCTGTAACGTCCTATGGAATGATATAGTGCTGCGAGATTGTTCAGGCTAGTGACGACATTGGGATGATTGTCTCCCAGTAAGCGTTTGTTCAGTGCTAAAGCTTGCTCAAACAAAGGTTTGGCTTCACTGTAGCGTCTTGTATATTTGTAGAGTCCTGCCAGATTGTTCAGGCTAGTAGCAACATCGGGATGTGCTTCTCCCAATAAGCGTTTTCTCAGTGACAAAGTTTGCTGATACAGAGGTTCGGCTTCGCTATACCATCCTGTAAAACCGTAGAGTTCTGCGAGATTGTTCAGGCTAGTGGCGACATGAGGATGTTCTAAACCAAAACGATTTTCAGCTACCTCAATAGATAGTTTGTACCAAAGTTCTGCTTGCTGATAAAGTTTTTGACCTTGATAAAACCAGCCTAAACCTGTGGAAGGTCTAATTAAATCCTCGTCACTGAGATACTGGGATAGACGAGTTGCAATTTCTGCAATGTGGGGGATAGCAGAAGTGAGGTTGAGAATCTCTTCACAGTTAGGCCGTTGAGGAATTTGCTTTGCTACCTCTACCATCAGCGCGACAAAAGCAGTTTTTACCTCATCTGCTTCACTTGACTCATCCAACTTCATTTGGAAAAATTGCCGAATCAGTGGATGTAGACGATAAATTCCTTTAGCCTGGCATTGAATTAAATGCAGTTTCCGCAACTGCGCTATAGCTTTCTCCCAGAATTCTTGTTCTTCGTCATCTTCTATCGCCTCAACAGATAAGGGAATGTCAGCCAAGGCATACAAACTCAGCCAACAGCCTAAGCTTTGTGCATTCTTATCCAATTGTTTCCAACTCAATGCAAAAGCTTCAGCCACGCCGTATTCATAACGCATCAATGGGTTAGTCTTGGCTACTGCTTCGTGTTCCAGTCGGTTTTTTTCTAGCCGCTTGTGCAGTGTTTCCAGAGACAAATCTGGCATTGTATCCAGATATCGCCCCACTAACTCTAACGTCAAAGGCAAATATCCCAAGAATTTACAAATTCTTCTTACAACCCAAGGCTCACTTTTAAGTCGTTCCCTGTCAACCAGCGACTTTAATAATTTCATCGCCGCCAATGGTTTGAGGACATCCAGACGTAATTGCAGTAAAGTTCTGTCAAACCCCAGGCGCATTGTCAGCAATACTTTAAACCGAGGTGATTCTAAGGGTAGGTAACGCTGAACTTGTTTTTTGTAGTGGGTGACATCATCAAACACCAGCAGCACTTCACCTTGTTGCCAATTCTCCCAGCAGTATCGAAGCCTATCTGCTAATTCCCAGTCGTCCGGTGCAATGAGGTTAAATTTTAATTGGGCAAATCTGAGAATCTGAATTCCGACATCAATTCCCTGTGCTGATAACCAGCAAACCCCACCTTGATAATTCTGTAAATGTTGTTTGGCGTATTGGGTAGCCAGTTCAGTTTTTCCTACACCACTCATACTCATCCCAGCTACAATCGCAACTTGCCCAGATGTTTGTAATGAGGAGTGCAAGTTTTGTAGTTCCACCTCACGTCCCACAAATTTTTCAAATGGGACAGCAGGGGGAATATTTTGATGAATTTCCTTAATTGTCGTGTGGGCAGCGTTCGACTGACTTATACTGAGCATCTCGACTTTTCTACGAGACGCTACGCGTAGCTTGCTTCCTTGTAGGGGTACGCTCGATGGAGCGGTTGCCGTTGGCGCAGCCTCTCCAAGAGTTGTAGCGCTCACGCCGAAGTCTTGCCCGCCATTATATTTTGCTTTCAAGCAAGTGCGTAACTTTTCTAGTTTGCCTCGACTCTTAGAAGTCGCTAATTCAGGACAACTTTGGGCAAACTTGTCATACACCTTAGTCATCAGCTTTTTGAAAACACTAACACCGATGTTCAATTCGGTGGCTAGTTTTACCTGACTTTTACCTAAGTTTTCATTCTTCAAACGCTCTACAAAAGCTGCCGTTTGCTCTAGGGATAAGTTATGAGTAGCAGCTTCATTGGCTAGAAAATCAACCCATTGCATAGACAGCTTCTGAGATTTCTTCTCGATTCTACTTAATTTCTACACATTTCGAGGGAATCTCCTCTTCTTTTGGCAGAAATACCATTTCTATAGAAAGCATTTAGAAGAGGTTCGAGCCGTGAAAACTGCCTTAACAACTTCAGTCAAATTACCCAAACTTTGTTAGATAGTTAGGTTTATTTGAGCCAACTTACTTATTTTGGATATGAGGGGGTAATTGACAACGGGCAATTAGCATGAGAATCGAACCGCCAAGGACGCCAAGAGCGCCAAGGAAGAAGGAAGAGGGAGCGATCGCTATTTGAAGTTACAATTTGTAGGCGATCGCTGTTAAGATTTTAGCTGCATTAGATTATTTCAGGCTTTAGCTAGAAAAGAGCCGATTTGTAAGTTGTTCTAATACTTTTAATGATTTTAATGAACCTCGAATTAGTCGAGTAGCAGCAAGGGGTTGTCGAAGCATTCCCATCGCTAAAGGAAAAGGGTTTAGGGAACCATCAGAGTTAATTGCTGATGTAAGATCGGGAATATCGTGCTGACAATCGTCGCTGACTACTCGCAGCATTGCCACGTCCACCCCAACTGTATTGAAAAACTCTAGGGCGGTAAATCCTTCCATGTCAACAACATCAGCCGCTAAAGTCTCACCCAAATGGCGTTTTTCGGACGGAGAGCAAATCATGCGATCGCTTGTTAGAGACTTGACTAATGAGACTTTTTCTGATATCTGAGAATGCAATTGTGCTGTGAAAGTGCGATCGCATTCTTGCCGCTTCCCAGAGTAAACACAATCTTGATAGAGGACAATATCACCAACTGTGTAGCGATCGCTCAAGCTGCCACATATACCCATGATTACAACTCTGGATGGAGCCAGAAATTGCCCATTTCTTTGAGATTGTTGCAGATATTTGAGTAAAGGCTTCATCCCAACAGGTATGGCTACTACCGTTGGGATGGAAGCAGTAACGCCGCTTAATCCGCGAGACACAGCTTTATATTCTGCTCCCTGAGGTACCAAAATTGTGTTAATGGGCAAAAAATTAGGCACTAGCCCTCTGAATATTTTGAAGTTTGCGTCTGGATATTAACTCAAGGGTGCAGAGGGCGATCGCACTTTGTTAGGACTTACGCAAAAATTGCCAACTTCGCTTAATTTATCGAACCGCCAAGACGAGGCAGTGCGTTGGGCGGCTCTGCCGACTTGAAGCAACTGCCGTGCCAAGAGCGCCGAGAATTCGTAGAGTGTGCGTAAGTCCTATTTGTAAAAGGGGATTATTCACCATCGCTGCATAACCACTAACTATTGCTCCGGCTTGTCGTTCTGCATCCAGAGTTTTATCCCAAAAGGGAATACTGCGTAGAAGCTCAAGGCTGTATCGTCCAAATCGGGCCACGGGAAATATTCAGGCTGATATTCCCTGTAGCTTTCGGTAAAGCTCCAGCAGAATAATTCCTTATGCTCAACAGAACCAAGTTTCATGTGTCAAATTCCATTCTGGATTAAAAATTTTGCCATATCTTGAGTGACAATAAGTAATATTGCCGTTTCGTGGAGACCAAAACTCGCAAACCGAAGGTGATTACTGTAGCATGACTAAATAATTGTGTCACCCACACGATAATTTTCCAAGATGGTAAAGCTTGATCGCTCAAAATCCGCACGAGAACTCTTCAATATTTCTAAGTTAGCGATTCAATTTTCGTGGCTGACGGTGAGTTTTTGGATTGCCGTAACGGTAGCTGGTGTTCTGGCTTTCAGTTCTCTCAAGTATGCTTTGTTTCCAGATATTACCTTTCCAGTGGTGGTTGTGAATGCTACAGCTCCCGTGACAACTGCCGTGGATACAGAGGCGAAGCTCACCCAACGCCTGGAAGAACGTCTGCGCTCCCTAAAAGGACTGGAGAATATCCGCTCATCCACTTATCCTAGTCAAACTGCTGTTAGCCTTTCTTTTGCCGTTGGTACGAATTTAGAAACATCGACCAAAAAGGTTGAAACTGCCCTCAAACAGTTGACTTTGCCTCAAGGAGCAACTTTCAAAATTATTCCCTTGAATCTAAATGAGTCAGCCGCCATTAGCTATGCCGTTGAGAGTCCCTCAAGGAATCTCACAGATTTGACAAAGTTGGCGAAAGACGAGATTGTAAGTGCGATCGCTAAATTACCAGGAGTCCTAAAAGTCTCACTACTGGGCGCTGCTACCGCAACTCCCCTAGCTCCAGCGAATGCAAGTGCCGCGGCTCCCCCCCAAGCAGGGGCGACATTAGTCAGGTTTAACGGGCAAGATGCTTTGGCATTTCAGGTAATCAAACGTGGCAGTGCTAACACCTTGGAAGTAGTGAGTCAGGTTGAGAAAGAAGTCCAAAGGCTGCGATCTAGCCTCAATGATGTCAAACTCACTTTAGCTGCTACCCAAGCAGAATATATCCGCCAAGCCACCCAGTCAACAATCGATGCTTTGCTGGAAGCAGTCTTGTTATCTATCGTGGTAATTTTTCCTTTTTTGTGGAATTGGCGAGCCACCCTGATTTCTGCCTTGGCAATTCCTACGTCTATTTTGGCGACGTTTATTGTCATGGCAATTTTTGGTTTCAACTTAGAAACGATTACGCTGTTAGCTTTAGCTTTGGTGATCGGTAGTATTGTAGATGATGCGATCGTGGATGTGGAAAACATCATGCGACACGTTGAAGATGGGGAAACTCCTCGCCAAGCAGCACTTTTAGCTACAAATGAGATTGGATTAACAGTCACCGCCGCCACCTTGACAGCAGTAGCGGTTTTTTTACCTATAGGTTTGATGGGTGGTGTAATCGGTCAATTCTTCAAACCTTTCGGCATCACTGTTTCAGCGGCGATGCTTGCTTCTATGCTAGTTGCTCGAACTTTATCTCCAGTTCTGGCTATCTACTGGCTGAAACCTAAATCCTCGCTTTCCCCGCGTCAGGAAGCAAAAATCTGGGTGGCATTTACTCAATCTTACAAAAACTTGCTGAGTTGGTCTTTGAATCACCGCAAGATAGTTATCGGATTAGCTGTCCTCAGCTTCATTGCAGGTATAGTGCTGATTCCACTAATTCCCAAAGGCTTTATTCCTAAACTCGATCGCGGCGAATTCAATATTGCTTATACGGCTCCTTTGCCGAGTATCCCCGGAGGGACAGGGGAGCAGGGGATAAATCCCAGTCCGCAGTTGCCAATTCCTAACCCTTTGAACGATTCTCTTGAGGTTGCTAAAAAATTAGAAGATGTAGTGAGAAAATCACCGGCAGTTGAAACGGTATTTACTACTGTTGGTTCTCGCGAGGGTGAGCCGAATAAAGGCATACTATATGTAAAGTTAAAGAGCGATGCCTACGGCAAGGACTTCGTCCAACGCACAATCACAACTGCGGAACTACAAGACCAATTCCGCTCCTCCTTACCTGTCCTTTCTGGGGTAACTACCAGTGTGGAAGATATTCAATTTGTTGATTCTGGCGGTCAAAAACCTCTGCAAATAGCATTACGAGGTGATAATCTCCAAGCTTTGAGCAAAGCAGTCAAGGCAATTAAAGAGAGAATTGAGAGAATACCGGGATTTGCCGATGTCACGGTTACAGGTGAAACGAATCCACAGGGCACGGTTTTTCAGATCGAGCGTCTGAATAATCAGCGGGTGGCCTATGTCAGTGCTAATCTTGGCAAAAATCTATCCTTGGGTGATGCTACTGATAAAGTGGTAGCTGAAGCTAAGGCGGTGTTACCGTATAATGTTTCCTTAAATTTAGGAGGAGATTCTGCTAGTCAAGGTGAGGTTTTTAGCAGTTTCGGCAGTACTTTAGCTCTATCTGCCCTGTGTATTGTTGTGGTACTAATTTTGCTATTCAAAAGCTGGATAGACCCTCTGGTAATTGGTGTCTCTTTGCCCTTGGCACTGGTGGGGGCAATGTTAGCACTACTGATCACCAAAAGCGACTTTGGGATGATTTCACTGATCGGTTTCGTTTTTTTGCTGGGGCTGGCAAATAAAAATGCTATCTTGCTTGTGGATTACATCAACCAGTTACGCAGTGCTGGCTTAGACCGCACTGAGGCGATCCTCAAGACTGGATTAGTGCGCCTCAGACCAATTATGATGACCACTGCCTCCACTATTTTAGGGATGCTACCGATCGCCTTAGGTTTTGGTGCGGGTTCCGAATTGCGATCGCCTATGGCTGTAGCGATCGCAGGTGGACTGGTGACTTCAACTATCCTCAGTTTGATTGTTGTGCCAGTAGTCTACACTATTTTGGATGATTGGTTTCCCCGATTTCAGAAGAGGGGGACAGGTTGATGCAAGTTTTTGTCACTGGGGGTACGGGCTTTATTGGTGCCCACTTAGTACGGTTGTTGTTGCAACAAGGATATGCTGTCAAAGCACTGGTTCGCTCAAGCAGCAATTTGGAGAATCTCCGTGGTTTGGAAGTGGAAATTGTCAAAGGCGATTTGAATGACCCAAATCTTTGGCAACAGATGGGAGGTTGTCAATACCTATTTCATGTAGCAGCCCATTATTCCCTATGGCAATCAGACCGAGAGTTACTCCATCGTCACAATGTCCTGGGTACGCGCAATGTGTTGGCAGCAGCTCGCAAAGCTAACATTGAGCGCACCGTCTACACAAGTTCAGTGGCAGCAATTGGGGTAGGATCATCTGGTCAAGTTGTCGATGAAACACATCAGAGTCCCTTAGATAAGTTGGTGGGTGACTACAAAAAGTCTAAGTTTTTGGCGGAACTTGAAGCTATGCAAGCCGTTGCTACAGGTCAGGAGGTAGTTATTGTCAATCCCAGCAGCCCGATTGGCTCGTTGGATATTAAACCTACCCCGACGGGTGATATAATTTTACGGTTTTTACGACGGCAAATGCCTTTTTATTTGGATACTGGTTTGAATTTTATCGATGTGCGGGATGTGGCATGGGGGCATTTACTAGCTTTGCAACGGGGTAAATCAGGCGATCGCTATATCTTAGGTCACCAAAACCTCAGCTTAAAGCAACTGCTAGAACAACTTGCCGATATCACAGGTTTAAGCGCACCTCAACGAACAGTACCCGCTTGGTTACCCCTTAGTGTTGCCTGGGTTGATGAAAAGATTCTCGCACCACTAGGAAAATTGCCCTCAGTGCCATTAGATGGCGTTCGGATGGCAAAACAACCTATGTATTATAATACCGCTAAGGCTGTACGAGAATTAGGTCTACCTCAATCTTCGCTGAATGGAGCACTCAAGGATGCTGTGGATTGGTTTGTTGCTCAGGGTTACGTCAAATAGCAAAACTCAGCGTCCCTCTGCGCTTCCCTTTGCGTCCCTCTGCGTTTAAAAAAGCTACTAATTCTGGAAATGCTCTACTTAGCTGTGCTACTGTACGATGACTAACGTTTTGCCTTTTCCAGTGGTGTTTTTATATCTACAAGAGGAGCGATCGCAACAATGGCAGTTAATCTACAACAAGCTATAGACATTGGGAAGTATCTGGTTACTCAACGTTTGAAAGGACGTAAACGCTTCCCTTTAGTATTGATGTTGGAACCTCTTTTTCGGTGTAATTTAGCCTGTACTGGTTGTGGTAAAATCCAACATCCAAAGGAAATTTTAAAGCAAAATCTCACCCCAGAACAGTGCTTTACCGCAGTGGAAGAGTGCGGCGCACCGGTTGTTTCAATTCCTGGGGGAGAACCTTTGCTGCATCCCCAGATTGATCAGATTGTCCAAGGATTAATTGAGCGCAAGAAATATATTTACTTGTGTACCAATGGTTTGTTGTTAGAAAAGAGCTTGGATAAGTTTCAACCTTCTCCTTACCTGACTTTTAGTGTGCATTTAGATGGGATGCGGGAGTTGCACGATGAATGCGTCGATCGCAAAGGTGTTTTTGATATTGCTGTCAAAGCTATTCGCGCCGCTAAAGCTAAAGGCTTTCGTGTCACTACTAACACAACTATCTTTGAGGGAACTGAACCTAAAGATATGCAAGAGTTCTTCGACTTTGTGAAAACACTAAATACTGACGGGATGATGATTTCTCCCGGCTACAGTTACGAGTGGGCACCAGATCAAGATCATTTCCTCCACCGTGAACAAACCCGCGCCCTCTTTCGGGAAATTCTAGCTCCATACAAAGCTGGTGAAAAAAACTGGAACTTCAATCACAATCCGCTGTTCTTAGATTTCCTCACTGGTGAGAAGGACTACGAATGTACGCCTTGGGGTAGCCCTAGTTATAGTGTTCTCGGTTGGCAAAAACCTTGCTATTTACTGAACGAAGGTTATTACTCTACCTTCAACGAATTACTGGCAAAAACTGACTGGAGTCAATACGGCCAGAAGAGTGGTAATCCCAAGTGTGCCGATTGTATGGTTCACTGCGGCTACGAACCCACTGCTGCAATGGATGCAATGCAACCGCAAAATATGGCACGTGCCCTTGGTAGTGTGTTTGGCAGGAACTAATAAGTAGTAAATGCTACATATTTAGAGCGGGCGATCGCAGCTTGGAAGTATTATGAGGTAATTCGTAGCGATCGATGAATTGGTGTTAGCAAAGCGGGGCGTTATTTTAAGCTCCGCGTCCCCCCTCTTTGCCTCCCGGTTTATTCTTGATTAAGATGTCTGGAAAGTTTTGAACCTTTTGCTGCCCTCTTCAAACTATTTTTGGCTAATTGATTCTGGAGTAATTGCAGCATATTGTTCAGGTGTTAGTACAGCTTCCTGAATATTGACTTGTTTAGGAATCACACCATATTTATAGAAGTAATCTGCAACTCGTTGTTGGTCTTTAATTAACTTTGGAGAAATAGCCCTCAATCCATAAGTGCGGCGGCTAACTACCTTTTGCATAATGTCGGGAGGTAGTTTTTGGTATGGTGCGATTAAGTTTGCTGTTTCTTGGGGATGTGCCTCAGCCCAGCGCTGGATTTTATCAATCTCCTCAATCACTATCCGCAATACTCCAGGATTGTCAACCGCAAATTGCCTCCCACCAATATAGTATGCACCAGGGGTGTCAAGTCCTTGGGCAGTCTTGATCACTCGGATTTTACCTGCTTTTTCAGCCACAGCCAAATAAGGATCGCCAGCCACCCAAACGGGAATTTTTCCTTCTAGAAAAGCACTACTAGCTTCTACGGTGGGTATACTCAAAATTTGAAGATCACTAGGTTTCAAACCTGCATCTTCCAAAGCTCTAAAGACGAAATAGTGAGACGCAGAAGCTTTTTGAAAGACTATTTTTTGTCCTTTGAGATCCTTGACGGTCTTAATGGGAGAATTCGGTGGGACAGCGATTACACTTGATATGCCCGTTTTTTCAGTGCGGCGAGAACCAACAACATAAACGATTTGAGCGCCAGCAGCTTGGGCGAAGATGGGCGGGGTTTCCCCGACGGAACCCAAATCGATTTTACCGACATTCATCGCTTCCATCAGTTGTGGCCCTTGGACAAATTGTGCCCACTCCACCTTTACTCCCAGAGGCTCCAGACGCTTTTCTAATACTTTAGTTGTTCTGATCAAATCGCCTGCTGATTGATACCCCATGCGAAGTACTTTGGTCTTGATTCCAGATGAATTGGTTTCAGATACATTTGTAGCAGAAGATGGGGTTTGAGCTTTTTGCCCATCGGCTGTGCAACTAACTAATGTTAACGAAGTTGCCAAGGTTAACAACCCAGGTGCTAAAAGCAGCGTGAAACGGCGAAAGATGTTTATATACTGAGGTTTAACTGTAGCGGTCATAAGTTTTTTGTAAAGAAAGTTTTAGAGGCATTAGACCTCTTGCATAAGTCGAATAGACCCCCCTTAATCCCACGCCACTTGCTACAACGGAGGGAACCTCCCTTCGGGTTCAGCAGTTCCTCATGGGGGAAACCCCCAAGATCGGACTGCCTCACCGCAACGCAGTGGCTCCCCGATATATTGGGGGGAAACTTTAAATCTTGCCCCCTCCCCTTTATAAGGGGAGGGTTAGGGAGGGGTGATTCAAGGATTTTTGCAAGAGGTCTATTATTTACCTGGCTTTACTTGGAACACCAGTAAACGCGAACAACTGTTGCTCTTTGGGTGCAGCCAAACTTTCGCCAAGGTAACGATGAATACCTACTCCCATGTCTCCTGTTGCAGTGAGTTTGAAGTTCACTTCTTCAAATCCATGTTCATGAAAAAATTTACGGACAGCCTCAGAGTGGGGAATACCGTTAGAGTGTCCACGAGTCCAAATCACAAAAGCACCTTGTTTGCTGAGAAAACTCAGGTTTGCCAGTAAGCGATTGAGTTCAGATTCATCTGCGAGATTGCCGAATACACCACATACAATCACAATATCTGCTGGTACTGCTGCTACATAGTTAGAAGAAATAGTTGCATCACCATTGATAAACTCAATTTGTTTTGTCAAACCCAACGATTCTATTGTTTCTTGTCCACGTTCAACTAATTGTGGATTTAGCTCCACTAGTCGGGCATAAACATCTTTTGTCCGTGGGTGATTGATTTGATAACGTTCCTAGCAAATCTCGTCCATCACCCGCGCAAACACTAACTATACGGATTAACCCTGGTTGGGACAAGTTCAAGCTATGGGAAATGTATTCTTGCACAATTTGCAGCCGTTGTTGCAATTTTGGTTCGTTCTTGTAGAGGTCATGCCATTCAAACCAGTCTTTTACCATAAGAGGTGATTTCCGTTTTCATTAACTATGAAGAAAGCAAAGTGACAAACTGGGCAATTTTAAACTACGGTAAATTTATCAAGAAACAGTATTTTATAAGTAAACGCAGACTATCACGGAAATTCATTCAAGATCAAGTCTTTTTTCTTTGGTTTGTAAATCCGGCAATTTAACAGCTGAGAGCTTGCAAGACAGCTTTGTATTCCAATCGAGGAAAGCTCATAGAAATACTGGGCTGGAGTCGATGCGACAAAATCAACACAGATGCACTACATATTTCAGTCCGATTCAGGCAAAATTCAAATTTGTATTACTCAAAACTTAATTGCTCTGTATTCCTCCAGTCGGATAAAATATACTACGGTAACTCAATAGTTATTTAATTAGGACTTACGCACACTCTACGAATTCTCGGCGCTCTTGGCGTCTTGGCGGTTCGATAAATTAAGCTTTTTGGCAATTTTTGCGTAAGTCCTATTAATAGTACTTGTGTTGTTTAGAACACCAATTCAGTAATCTTGGAAGAACCTTTCCCCTACCTTTCTCTTATGAGAAGAGGGGAGCAACGCAAAAAAGTGAGATCCTCATGAAATGAGCTTTCTTGCGTAAGTCCTGTAAATGTGGGTAGTTTACCCTAAAGCTATTCTTTGTAACCCGCCAAAGCAGGCTTTATTTAGAGTGTTCCAAAAAATAAATGATCCAAAACCTGTCATTGCGAGCGCAACGAAGTGTAGCGAAGCAATCCCAAGATATTACGATTGCTTCATTCCGCTTTGCTCCATTCGCAATGACAATTGGGCACTTTTTTACTTGGAGTACTCTTATATTGGATTGTAAATCTAGAGCTTCGGCGGCGCTAGTAATAATCCTAAGTCTGGCGATTGCATAGTTTACAGCGGCTATTAACTTACCCCTACAATGGATGCAATGTAATCGCAAAATATGGTGTGTGTCCTTGGCAGTCTGTTTGGCAGGAGCTATGAAGTAGCCAATACTACACCAATTAAGTGTGCGATGCCTGCGGCGGGCTACGCTTACGCATTCTTTTAGGGATTTCTCACAAATAAATTATCCCATCTTTTGAGGTGGAGAAAAAAGTGTTAAGTTCTGTAACTAAAATTAACAAACATAACAATAATTTGTAATAAATAATGAGGCTGCTGCATTGTATAAAGAGAACTTAGAAGTAAAAAACAACATCTTAATCAGGTTTTCCAGTCGTTCACAGAAGTTTTAAGTTTTTTAACAAAAGTTTTAATCTGAAAGCCTGGAGATCGTAAACTTATTTCTGGAGATGTCTGTTTTAAACCTTTCGGAACTCGTCAGGCAGTGCGGGCATCAAAAAAAACTGAACCATTCAGTTTTGAGTCCAACTATTCTTAACGAAGCAAATTAGGAGATTTAAGGCAATGGTTTTAGATGCATTTGCAAAAGTAGTATCCCAAGCTGATACACGTGGGGAATATCTCTCAGATGCACAATTGGATGCATTGAGCGAACTAGTCAAAGAAGGTAACAAGCGTACAGATGCCGTTAACCGGATTACCAGCAATGCATCTGCTCTTGTTGCTGCTGCGGTTCGTGATTTGTGGGCAGAACAACCTCAATTGATCAGTCCTGGTGGTAATGCTTACACCAGCCGTCGCGCAGCTGCTTGCATCAGAGACTTGGACATCATTCTTCGCTATATCACCTACGCTATCTTTGCTGGCGATTCAAGCGTATTAGATGACCGTGCCCTCAATGGATTGCGGGAAACCTACTTGGCATTGGGAACTCCAGGAGCGTCAGTTGCTGTTGGTATTCAGAAGCTGAAACAAGCTTCCCTGGCCATTGTCAACGATACAAATAACATCACCAGAGGAGATTGTAGCGCTCTGTCATCTGAAATAGCTAGCTATTTTGATCGTGCTGCTGCTGCTGTAGCTTAAGCAAAGCTTGCATTGCTGATGTTGACTAAATAATTGTCCATCGGACAAAACAAAATTTCAACCAAAAAGTTTTGAAAGGGAAATACCAAAATGTCAAAAACACCTCTAACTGAAGCAATTTCATCGGCTGACTCTCAAGGTCGCTATCTCAGCAGCACCGAAATTCAAGTTGCTTTTGGTCGCTTCCGCCAAGCGCCAGCTAGCTTACAAGCAGCAAAAGCATTGAGCGCTAATGCTCAACGCTTGACCGAAGGTGCTGCTCAAGCGGTGTATAACAAGTACCCTTACACCACTCAACAACAAGGCCCCAACTTCGCAGCTGATGCACGCGGTAAAGGCAAGTGTGTACGTGATATCGGCTACTACTTGCGGATTATCACATACGCATTAGTTGTTGGTGGCACAGGTCCCTTGGATGATTTCTTGATTTCTGGCTTGGCTGAAATCAACCGGACTTTTGATCTATCTCCTAGCTGGTACATTGAAGCCCTCAAGTACATCAAAGCTAACCACGGTCTAAGCGGTGATCCAGGTGTTGAAGCAAATTCCTACATCGACTATGTAATCAATACTCTAAGCTAGAGTGTTTCTTTAGCCCGGAGAGGAAATCAGCTCTTATGACAAGTAAGTTCTATGAGTTGTTTACCTCTCCGGGCAGTTTTATTTTCAAAAGACTGTTAAAAGACTAGAAAAAAATTTTCTAAAAAGTTTTCAGTTTTGTAGTTAAAACTGAGGAGGTTTAAAAGATGGCAGCTTTGGGACAAGCAGCAAGATTAGGAATTGGAGCATTTGAAAACTCACCACTGGTAGAACTACGTCCTGATCGAACAGAAGAGGATGTAGCAGTGGTTATCCGGGCGGCTTACCGTCAGGTTTTGGGTAATGCATATATACTGGAAGGAGACCGTCTAGAGAGTGCAGAATCACTGTTGCAGCAAGGTACAATCTCAGTGCGGGGATTTGTGCTAGCCATTGCTCAATCAGAACTCTATCGGGATAAGTTTTTCCACTCCAATTCACAAACTCGGTTTATCGAGTTGAATTATAAGCATTTATTGGGGCGTGCCCCAGAAGATGAGTCAGAGATTTCTTATCATGTTGAGCTTTACAACTCACAAGGTTACGAAACTGAAATTAACTCCTACATTGACTCATTAGAATATCAAGAAAGTTTTGGCGAAAATATTGTGCCCTACTATCGAGGCTTTAAAAGTCAAGTAGGACAGAAAAACGTTGGCTATAGCCGACTGTTCCAACTGTATCGGGGTTATGCCAATAGCGATCGCGCCCAAGGACAAAAACAAGGACGGCTAACCTGGGAAGTGGCTAAAAACCTAGCTTCACCCATTTACCCAGTCTCTGCCGGAGCCTTAACAGGCCTCTCTACAGGTGGTCGCGGCGAAACATACCGGATCAAAGTGCTACAAGCAGCTTCCCCGAACTCAGCTGTAGTACGGCGGGGAACTGCGGAATTGATCGTTCCCTACGAGCAACTTTCTAGTAAATTGCAGCAATTGAATCGCAAGGGTAGTAAAGTGATTAGCATTACTACCGTATAAATAGGGAATCGGAGGGGAGTAGGGAGTGGGGAAGAGCTACTGCGGTCTTGGAGTTAATCCAAGTGGAGCAAGTGGCATTAGGGAGTAGGAAGGTTTACCACTCCCCATCTTCCACTCACTACTCCCCTTAGCAATTACTAATTACAAAAGGAAAATTACCAATGGCTATTACAACAGCAGCGTCTCGTCTGGGGACAGAGCCTTTTAGTGATCAGGCTCCTGTAGAATTGCGTCCAAATGCAACTAAAGAAGACATAGAGAGAGTCATTGCTACCGTCTATCGTCAGGTGTTGGGCAACAACTATATATTGGCAGCTGACCGCCTCATAAGTGCTGAATCTATCCTGCGTGATGGAAAAAGTACAGTGCAAGAGTTTGTGCGTCAAGTAGCTAAATCAGAACTATACAAATCCAAGTTTTTCTACGACAATTTCCAAACTCGCGTCATCGAACTCAACTATAAACATTTGTTGGGTCGTGCCCCCTATGATGAGTCTGATGTGGTTTTTCACTTAGACTTGTATCAAACCAAGGGATATGAAGCCGACATCGATTCTTACATTGATTCGCCAGAGTATCAATCTAACTTTGGTGAAAATATAGTGCCTTACTATCGCGGCTTTGAAACCCAAACAGGACAGAAAACTGTGGGATTTACCCGGATATTTCAACTTTATCGCGGCTATGCCAGTAGCGATACCTCCCAACTCAAAGGCAAAGACACCCGCCTAGCCAGCGAACTAGGTCGCAATAGTGCATCCGTCGTTGTTCCTCCCTCCGGTGGTCCCTCAGGCTTTTCATACGTTGCTTCCGAAAAAGGTGTTACCCCCAACAGTACTTTCGGTGGTGCAGGAACTTTTGGTAAAGAAGGCAGACTCTACCGCATTGAAGTGGCAGGCGTTTTTGGATCTGGGTATCCTAGCACCCGCCGTGTCAATCAAGCGGTGGTTATACCATATGAAGAACTATCTAGTTACTTCCAGAGAGTGGTAAAACAAGGTGGTAAAATAGCCAGTGTGAAACCCCTTTAGTGTCATTTGTCAATAGTGATTAGTCATTATTAGAGACAAAAGACTAATAACAATTTAGAATTTGGAATTAATTTTATGGTTGGACAAATTAGTGGTAGAACTAGTAGTCGCTACTTTCGGTATGAAGTAGTCGGTCTACGCCAAAGCGAAGAAACCCAAAAAACCAACTATCCGATTCGTTCTAGTGGCAGTGTATTTTTCACAGTGCCTGAGAATCGGATGAATCAAGAAATGCAGCGGATTACTCGCTTGGGTGGCAAAATAGTCAGCATTCAGCCATTGAACGCTGAGGCTAAAACAGATAGCGGACAGAGCAATCCTCCTTCTTCTAATGAATCCCAGTCCGCGTAAAATTGAAGATTTATCACCGATAGGTGGCTTTGCCAACGATGAATCTTTAACAGTAGAGCAAGCTCTAGCTAATCTGGAAAGTGCAGATTTAGGCTTGCGGTTTTATGCTGCCTGGTGGTTAGGTAGGTTTCGGATAGGTGAAGCAGCTGCGATTACAGGACTGATCAAAGCTTTAGAGGATGAAGCCGACAGGACACCAGAAGGCGGATATCCTTTGCGGCGGAACGCAGCTAGAGCCTTAGGAAAACTAAACGATCGCCAGGCAGTATTACCTTTAATTGGGTGTTTAGACTGCTCAGATTTTTATGTCCGGGAGGCGGCGGCACAATCCTTAGAAATGCTAGGCGATCCGGTTTGTATTCCCGCCCTAATCAAGCTATTACAAGTAGGTTTGCAGGATGGGCACCTCATATCACAGCCTGATTTATCTCAACCCTATGAGGCCATTTTAGAAGCCTTGGGAACCTTGAGGGCGACTGAGTTCATCCCTTTAGTAAAGCCATTCTTAGAGCATCCAATCGAATTAGTGCAATATGCTGCCGCACGAGCCATGTATCAATTAACCCAAGAACCAGTTTATGGAGAACGGTTGGTACAAGCTCTGGCGGGAGATAAATTGCAATTGCGTCGGGCAGTGTTAGCAGATTTGGGAGCGATTGGATATCTACCCGCAGCAGATGCGATCGCCCAGACTCTTGCTGAAAATAGCCTAAAGTTAATTTCTCTAAAAGGATTACTAGAATATCAAGTTAACCACATAACATCAAACACTTTCTCAGAAGGTGCGATTAAAGTCATCAATTTGATGGATTCGCTGTTGTAGTGATAAATTCTAGATAATCAGTTGTCATTAATCCGTTTAAACTAAATATTTCCCACACATAAACCCCCAACCCAACTGCAAAATCAGGGTTAGGGGTTTATGTATGATGTCAACTACGGATAGCTTAAGCTACAATTGGCTGACGACTAATTACCCATGAAAAATTATTATGAATAATAGTGATCTTGCCGAAATATTGATCCGGGCTGTGGAAGAAGCAGATTCCTCGGATCGCTTATTAGACGCAGTTCAGGAGTTAGCAGCAGCTAGTATAGAGGAAGCTGTTCCCACACTAATTGCAGCTTTGGGCTACAACAATCCAGGGGCGGCGGTGGCGGCGGTAGATGGATTAATTGCGATCGGGGAAGTTGCAGTACCGCCACTATTGGAACTAATTGATGATTACAACTACGGCGCTAGAGCCTGGGCAATTCGTGCCTTAGCGGGAATTGGCGATGTTCGGGCGCTGGATACCTTGTTAGAGGCAGCAAAAAACGATTTTTCCTTAAGTGTGCGGCGGGCAGCTGCCAGGGGATTAGGCACTTTGCGCTGGCATCAAGTACCGTCTGAAAAACTGGAATCTGTTCAGACTCAGGTATTAGAGGCGCTATTACTCATTTCTCAAGATCCAGAGTGGGTAGTGCGCTATGCGGCAGTGACGAGTTTAGAAACACTAGCCGTTGCAGTGGCAGTCACTTCACCTGATCAAGCATCGCGGATTACAAATCAACTCCAGCAAATGCTCGATACAGATGCCGATCTCGGAGTTCGCACCCGTGTAAAGTTTGCACAGGAAAAAATTCAGCAGCAAGAACATCAAAAACAACATCAAGAAGTTTTTGCACCAAAAAGAAAGCTACAAGACACTGAATTGCCTTATCGTGGTGGTGGAAGACGTTAAGCAATTCGTTTATTGCCGATTCCAATTGCATAGAATACAGCCTGTAGTGAGTGTTTACTGAAAGTTTCACTTTTCCAACTTGAAGTTTCATCTTCTAAGCTTGAGCTTTCTGGCACTATCGTATTCGGGGCAAAAACGATATTGAGGAAAGCTTTTTGGATGACAAGGCAGGTGGCTTTGAGTTGGAACGCTCTTAATTTAACTAATTCGGCGGAATTCCCCATCCGTCTACACGGTGGGGATGGATAGCCGGGTGATGACGAAAACACCTCCGACTAATATCAACCGCAGG
>NZ_JBALDF010000045.1:0-33259 GCF_036917275.1 Nostoc sp. | reverse complement strand
GTCCTACTCTTGGGCGAAAGTCTAAGTTTAGGCACTCCCCTGTGATTACAGAAGCCCCAACTTCAACCGTACTCGGTAAGTTGGGGTAGTTCACGAAGTATTTCAGCGGCGAGTATTTTATAACTTCTATACAGACAACAAGAACCAGAGATTTGAGCAATTTAGCAAGAATACAGAGGCGATCGCAATGATGATTTTTACATGGAAAAAAGTTCAAAAATTGTTGCTGTGGTTATCTGCATTAAGTGTTGTCGTTGGCATATCAATGCATCCAACACCAGCCACCTCCAAGGAATTACCTCAAACGTCCAACTCTAAACCTGCGATCGTTCTCGTTCATGGGGCTTTTGCTGATGGTACATCATGGCAACACGTTATTCCATTGTTGGAGCAGGATGGCTACAGAGTGACTGCTGTGCAGATTCCGCTCACCTCCCTTGCTGATGATGTGGCAACAACGAAGCGGGTAATTGACAATCAAAAAGGTTCTGTTGTTTTAGTCGGACATTCCTATGGTGGAAATGTGATTACGGGTGCGGCGGCTAGCAATCCACAGGTGAAAGCTCTGGTTTATGTTAATGCTTTCGCCCCAGATGTCGGTGAAAAGACGAGTGATTTGAATAAAAAGTATGCAGCAGCTCCGATTAGCACGGCGATCATATCTGATGCTGCAAACTTTCTCTATATTGATCGCGGGAAGTTTCACGAATTTTTTGCCCAGGACGTATCGAAGGCTGAGGCGCGAGTGATGGCAGCAACCCAAAAGCCGATCGCTAGCGCAGCGTTTGAGCAATCATTGAATGAAATCGCCTGGAAAACGATTCCTTCCTGGTTTCTGGTGACTCAAAGCGATCGCGCCATCAACCCTGAACTTCAACGATTTATGGCTAAACGGATTAATGCTAAGACAACCGAAGTTAACTCCAGTCATGTTCCTTTTATCTCTCATCCAAAAGAGGTTGCCAAAGTAATTGAAGCAGCGAGTACTGCTGTGAAGTAATCCCAATTTAACGATTTGTTAGTCAGCCAAGTCCTGCGAACCAATGAGACGCAAGTTTGGTTTCTGGCAGAACATTTGCTGGATACACCATTGGTACGCAGTTAAATTCAGCAGATCGGGTGTTGTAAATGAATAACTAACAGTGTTTCAGCGATCGCTCTTTAAATCAGTTTATTCTTGACTCCATTTATCCATTGTAGATAACAGAGGAAGAGAACTTTATGACCAATTATGACTACATTGTAATCGGTGCAGGTTCGGCAGGTTGTGTGGTTGCCAATCGTCTAACCGAAGACAGTGACACAGCTGTGTTACTCCTGGAAGCGGGTAACCCAGCTACAAAACCAGAAATTCAAATTCCGGCGCAATGCTTTAGCCTAATAGGCTCTGAAGTTGATTGGGGTTATGTTTCTGAGCCGGAACCCTACCTAAAGGATCGCAAAATGTTTTGTTCCCGTGGCAAAGTCTTGGGGGGCAGCAGTTCGATTAATTTCATGATGTATATCCGGGGCAATCCTCAAGACTACGATCGCTGGCAGGAATTAGGAAATCCCGGTTGGAGTTATCAGGAGGTCTTGCCCTATTTTAAGAAATCGGAGCATCAGCAGCGAGGCGCGTCAGAATTTCACGGAGTTGATGGGGAGTTGAGCGTTACCGATTTGATATCTCCTGCTGTGGTTTCCCAACGCTTTGTAGATGCCTGTGTGTCAATGGGATACGACTACAATCCTGATTTTAATGGTGTACAGCAAGAAGGGGTAGGACTCTATCAATTGACGGTTAAGGATGGTAAACGGCACAGTGCTGCGGCTGCTTTTCTTTTACCCATTCTCCATCGTCCGAATTTGACTGTAATCACAGGGGCATTAGTAACGAGATTGCTGGTTGAGGGCACTGGCTGTGTGGGAGTGGAATATCTGCATGAAGGTACGCTCCACCAGGTGAGAGTCAACCAGGAAGTGATTTTAAATGCAGGTGCGTTTGATTCGCCCAAACTGCTAATGCTTTCTGGAATTGGTACTGCCGAAGACCTGCAAGCGATGGGAATTTCTGTCGTTGCAGATTTGCCGGGTGTCGGTCAAAACCTTCAGGATCACATTCTCACTTGTGTCGTTCAAGAAACTACTCAAGATATACACCCCGCCATCACCAGTAATGGAATTGAAGCTGGATTATTTTTGCATAGCAAAGGGAATGTGGAGGCTGCACCCGATTTGCAGTTCTTCTTCGGCCCGATTCAATTCTTGTCACCTGGTTATACCCCCGCTGATTTTGGATTTACGGGTGCAGTCTCTCTTACCCGTCTGCAAAATATTGGCAGTATTAGTTTGCGATCACCTGACCCTAAAGATCCACCAACCATTCGGATGAATTATCTACAAAGTCAAGCCGATGTGCAAAAGTTAGTTGAGGGAGTTAAATTAATCCGCCAAGTGATTCAGACCAGTGCCTTTGACGATTTTCATGGTGAGGAGATTGCCCCAGGTTCCCACGTTCAAAGTGATGCAGCACTCGAAGCTTACATTCGGGACACTTGCAGCACTGTATGGCATCCGGTTGGCACTTGCAAAATGGGCATTGACTCAATGGCAGTGGTCGATCCTCAACTACGAGTACATGGAATTCAAGGTCTTCGTGTTGTTGATGCATCAATCATGCCAACAATCACCACTGGCAATACAAATGCACCCACTATCATGATTGGTGAGAAGGCAGCAGATTTAATTAAAGCAGGTCGCACAGCACGAACGGTTGTCAGCAAATCTAACGTCCAAAATCCGGCGTATTCATCTATTTAGAAACGGGCGATCGTCTTTGATCAATCTCAGATTATCATACCTGTTGAGCGTTTATCGGTCGATGTTAGGCAAACAGAATACTCGACCTCTGTAAAGGAATACACAATGGCACTGATTACAACACCATTCGGACGACATTCCACCGCTGCCGAGGTCGTAGAAGGAATTGATCTTTCCGGCAAGCGGGCGATCGTTACGGGAGCCGCATCGGGCATCGGCGTAGAAACGGCGCGGGCACTGGCTCAAACTGGAGCGATCGTCACACTAGCTGTGCGTAATACCGATGCTGGAGCGCAAGTCGCGGCTGACATTATGGCTACTACTGGGAACCGGAATATTCATGTTGCTTTGCTTGATTTAAGCGATCGCAACTCAATTGCCAAGTTCATTGCTGCCTGGCGTGAGCCGCTGCACATCCTCGTTAATAATGCAGGGGTAATGGCACTGCCCGAACAGCGCACACCCGAAGGCTGGGAGATGCAATTTGCCACTAACCATCTCGGACACTTTGCCCTAGCGCTCGGACTACACGACGCTCTTGCAGCAGAGGGTGCCGCCCGTATCGTGTTGGTTAGTTCTAGCGCGCACCTGATGTCGCCCATTGTGTTCGATGATATTCACTTCATGTTCCGTCCTTATGATCCGTGGTTGGCGTATGGACAGTCCAAGACCGCAAGCATCCTCTTTGCTGTGGGTGCTACTGCGCGCTGGTTCAAGGATGGCATTACCGCTAATGCCCTGATGCCGGGGGCGATCGCAACCAACCTCCAGCGTCATACGGGCGGTCTTAGAATGCCACCTGAGCAGCACAAGACAATAGCGCAGGGTGCGGCAACTTCCGTTCTGTTGGCAACCTCTTTGCTACTAAAGGGCGTTGGCGGACGCTATTTCGAGGACTGCAATGAAGCCACTCTCGTCACCAACGGGAACGGCTATATGAGCGGAGTTGCCCCCTACGCCCTGAACCCAGACAATGCCGTTCGCCTCTGGAATGAATCGTTGCGCCTGCTCGCTTGACCTGGCAGTAACAGTGAGCTTCACGCTGTTGATGAACGAATTGCCGGTCGTAAGCCTGCCAGCCTTTCGTCCATCATGCCAACAATCACCACGGGAAATACAAACGCACCCACTATCATGATTGCTGAGAAGGCAGCAGATTTAATTAAAGCGGAGCGTACCTCGCAAAGTGTTCCCAACAAGCTTAATGTTCAAAATTTGTCACACTTGTCTATCTAAAAACGGCATGAACGCCTGCTTTATCTAATCTGCAAGCTTGAGCGTTCATAACACAATTCATTTATTAGAAGAAGTACTTCCATGACAAAATCATTCTGGCTTCTTAATAACTACCTTACTATCGTCGCCGATCACACCACAACTGACGGTAAATATGACCTGATTGAGGGCTATTTCCCTCCTGGTGCACAGACTCCACCCCATCGCCATACACGCTATTCAGAACAACTCTATGTGTTGGAAGGAGAGTTTACTGTCTGGGTTGGTAAAAATAAGGTTGTGCTAGGCGCAGGTGAAAGTGCCTTTATTCCGATGGGTACACCCCATGTTGTTGCTGCACTCAGCGATCAACCAGCTCGCGGGTTAGTCGTTGCTGCGCCCAGTGCCTTTGCTCGCCTAATTGAAGCAACAGGGACACTAAACCAGAATGAGGCACCTGACATGGAATTGTTCAATCGTATCTCTAGCGAAATTGGCGACGAAATTCTGGGTGCGCCCGGAGATTTACCCTAAAACTTCAGGTATAAGTACTCCGACAGAATTGATTACACAAACTTTTTTCTGACTCTTGACTCCTGATACCATTTCACAAAATGGCTTTTGGCAACCCTGAAGTCGGAACACCGCTCATGGTGGCAGAACCGATGATCGCTCTCTCTGGATTTACCCCTGAAAGTACTGGCATGGGAAGTGGCTGACGGCAAGGTGTGGCTGAAGTTACAACGATCCTAATTACTTAAAACAGCGGTTCTCTCTCTTTGATGAGTTGGTCAAAAACATCGCAGTCATTATTTAATCAATCAAGCACTCCAATAAACAACTCATTCATTTTTTCGATGTTCCATGTTGACTGCCGTAATTGAATGCAATCCAAAACTTTGGAGCTAAAGATGAAACTTATCTCTGTCAACGTAGGACTTCCGCGTGAAGTGACCTGGAAAGGAAAAACAGTTAGCACTGGAATTTTTAAAGAGCCAGTCAGCGAACGGGTGAGAGTGCGATCGCTCAATTTAGACGGCGATCAACAAGCGGATCTCACCGTTCATGGCGGAGTAGATAAAGCAATTTATGTTTATCCATTTGAACATTATGAGTATTGGCAAAGTGAATTGCCTGACACAAAGCTAACACTCGGTATCTTTGGCGAAAATTTCACAGTCATTGGATTGAGAGAAGAAGAATTGAATATTGGCGATCGCTTCAAAATCGGCAGTGTGGAACTAATGGTGACTCAACCGCGCTTACCCTGCTACAAACTAGGGATTCGCTTTGGGCGATCAGATATAGTGAAACGATTTCTCGCCAGTCGTCGCAGCGGATTTTACTTTCGGGTTTTGCAAGAGGGCGAAGTTGGAGCCGGAGACACTTTAGAGTTCATAAGCCGAGATGACAACAATGTTACTGTTGCTAATATCATTCAGCTTTATATGCGTGAGCAAAACAACCCAGAATTACTGCACCGTGCCGCGCAACTAGAAGCGTTACCTGCAAGTTGGCGAGACTATTTCCAGGAGCAGATCCGCCGTTCGGATGTGAGATAGATCAACCCGAATGAACAATCGCATTTCACTATCATCGACCGACCAACTATGGACACTATTAATCTGTTTACAGAGCCGATCAGCGCGATCGCTCATGCTCTCTAGATGGCGTTCAACATGTTTTAGGAGATTTTGTGGGCATTAATTTTGGGATTCACCCTATCCGCGATTATTCAGGCTGTGGTATCAAAGTCTGAAATGGTACGGCTTATGCCCGATAATACGACTGGATTGATCGCAAGAGCCTGTGGTTTAGGTGCGGCCTCGTCATCTTGCTCCTATCCTCCCGTTGCGATCGCCCAATCCATTGTTCCTTGCTGCAATTATCGGCATTTAGCAATATCTTCGTTAAAACTGTTGTCCCAAAGTTGTTTTACATCAACTTTTGTGGGAATTACACCCGCTTTAAAAAAGGTATCAGCAACCTTTTGCTGAGAAGCAATAGCTGCATCAGAAACAGGAAGTAATTCTTGACGACGCTGTTGTTGTCCTTGCTTGGCATCTTGATAAACGATGCCTTCATCAACATCAATGGTAGTTGCATAATTCTTCGACCATTGCTTGAGATTAGATTCCCGCCAAATTTGAGATTTATGCAAACGACAGAGAAAATCAGCGATCGCAACCTTCTTTTGGGGATCAGCGATCGCATTGGGTGAAGCAATAATTACGAAGTTACCACTCAAAATATCTTTTGCAGATTCCAGCACCCGCGCCCCTTCTTTTTTGGCTTGGGGGATGGAATAACCGTAGGTAGCCCAAGCATCAAGCTGTCCTTTACGAAAAGCAGCTAGTCCATCGGGTATCGATAAAGGAATTGCATTGATATCCTTCATTGTCAGCCCGACTTTTTCCAACATCTTAATTAGGAAGTAGTGGGCAGTCGTGGCTTTAACGTAACCCACTTTCTTACCTTTGAGATCAGCGATCGTTTTGGCAGTCGAGTCCTTGGGTACGAGTACAACTTGACCAACCGTCGGTCCTTTGAGAGTGGCAATAATTTTTACAGATGCTTTCGATTCAATCGCAAAAATCGGCGGAATTTCACTAGCTGAACCCAAGTCAATCGCACCAGCATTGATTGACTGTACCATCAAATTACCCCCAGTAAACTCAGTAAATTGAGTTTGATAAGGGAAATTATCTAGTCCAGCCAACTTTAAATTTAAGTCCCAGCCACCTTTAGATTTAGCAACATGCAATTGAGTTGTATCCGATACTGCGATTTGGGATGAACTATGATTAGCAGTGATCGTTGCCGGACTGGTAGACTTAACCTCTGAGCAAGCTGTTGTTGTTAGAGCTAACAAGCAACCCAGAGAGAAGAAAAAATTCTGCTGCAAATTGGTAGACACGTTATTTTTGGGTATATTTTTGTCATCTTTACTACCTAACAGCGGTAGTTTCTAACGGACACACTGCCGTTGTAATATCTACTCGTTGCGGAATAATTTTTTGCTCTAGTAACCAATTAGCTGTTTTCTGAAGATTGGCGATATCTTCAGCATTAGGAAATACGTAAGACTCTGGTCCTCGATGTTGCGATCGCAAAGATTATACTGATAGAACATTTTTGTTTGTATTGAAAGCGGTGTTCTTTTAAATAATTCACCACAATTGACTCCTTGATATCAATTTTTAGGAGTTTAAGCAGCCATATCTATGATGATAAAGAGTAAAATACACTAAGTTAATTGATTTACCGTTGTATTTAAAAACAAGATACCACCTTTTGATAAGCTGTTCAAATCTAATCAATATTTCTTTACCTTTGACTATGAGAATTTAGTCCAGGTATTTCTAGGTAAACCTACACTCAAGTAGTGAGAAAATAAACTGTAAAAAAACCATAGACACAAATATCAAAAAATCTTCGATTTGAGCGACACTCTCTAAAAAACTGGTATAATTCTTCCTTTGTATTCTTTGTTGATAAAATCCTTGACATTTGGATAGACGAGTAGTTTGTTTAACTTTTGAATCTTTGGTTCGTTTTCTCGACCTTGTAATGTAACTAATGCCAGAGCGTATTTCTTGTCCTTAGCTGTTTCTTCACCCATAGAATTAGGTTCTATCCCTGCAAGTGCAACAGTTTGAGCAGAAGATACTATAAAATCTACATCATTAATAGCTCGGACAACTTGTACACCTTCTACTTCCTTGATTTGCAAGTTTTTCGGGTTAGCAGCAATATCTCTTTCGGTCACAAATTGTTTAGAATTTTCTTTTAATTTAATTAAACCGTTAGTTGCCAATAACCGTAATCCTCGGTCGTTATTGATGACATCATTAGCAATTGTCACAGTTGCATTTTGGGGAATTTCACTTACTGATTTTAACTTGTTAGAAAAAAGACCAAGTGTATTTAAATAAACTGTATTCAATGCTACTAAATTTAAATTTAATTCTTTACTAGCATTATTCATGAAAGGTCTGTGCTGAAAGAAATTAGCATCAATAACCTTATCTCTCAAAGCTGTGTTGGGTTGTATCCAGTCATTAAAGGTAACAACTTGAATCTCTAAGCCTTCTTTTGCTGCTATATTGTTATTCACAAATTTCAAAATATCATGCGAGAGTATACCAGTCACCCCAACTTTAATTACTTCTTTTTGCTCTTTTTGGCTAATTGTTTGCGTATTATTAGTAGAGTTATGAGTAGATTGTTGGCTACAACTAGCAAAAATTGAAGAGACAGTCAGGGAACCTAAAGCTGTTAACAAAAATCTGCGTCTTTTCATAACATTTGTAATTAGTGTAAATTGTAAATAATGAATGCACAGACGCCATTAATCACCTCTGTACAAGAGTTAAAAGTCAAGAATTATATTTGTCTCTCTGCTCCTTTGTTTCTTCACCTTCGTTCACCGTTTTCTCATCCGCTGTGCAATTAAATCACCTATAAATTGAATAATTTGTACTAGTGCAATCAAAACCACAATGGTAGAAAACATAACTCCTACATCGAAGCGTTGGTAGCCGTATTGAATTGCCAAATTACCTAATCCACCTCCACCCACAGCCCCAGCCATCGCGGAAGAGTTAAGTAAACTCACAATTAGAATCGTCATACCTAATATCAGTGAAGGCAAAGCTTCGGGAATCAATACTTTGAGAACGATTTGCCAATAATTGCACCCCATTGCTTGGGCAGCTTCTATTAGTCCCTTATCAACTTCTAAAATGCTAGTTTCAGCGATCCGACCAAAAAATGGAATGGAGGCAAGAGTCAGGGGAACTAAAGCGGCTGTGCTACCGATGGAAGTGCCAACAATTAGGCGTGTTAGTGGTGTTAAAACGACAAGCAGAATAATAAAAGGAAATGAGCGTCCAGTATTGACGATCGCACCCAGCCCTTTATGCACTTGGGGAAAATCTAACAAGTTTCCGGGACCTGTCATCACTAGCAACAAGCCCAAAGGTAAGCCTAACACTATTGCAACCAGGGTAGATATACTTACCATGTAAAAAGTTTCACTAGTGGCTTGCAATAAGCTTTGTAGTAATTCTTGTCCTTGCATTGATGCACCTCGCAAAGTTGAAAACAGGGCGCAATACCAATTCGTAATTAAGAAGGTCAAATTTTGAATGTGTTGCTCGATTTTAGAGAATTGGTATTAGCTGGGTTAGAGAACTTAGAGTCTAAGTCCTACTTGTTTCAGTAGTGGTAGAACGCGCTTACCGAAAAAATCGAGATCCGGCTCAAAATCATAGAAGGCAAGCTGGAAACCATCGACACCAGCTTTATTGAGTTGCAAAAGTTGCTCGGTAATTTGTTCGGGTGAACCGATTAACTGCACATTACCGCCGATCGCACTGCCAACACCATGACGCAGATTTCCCTTCTGATGCCCCCTCCAGGCGTGTGCATCGCTGTTAACGCCTGAACGTCCAGTAATTGACTGATAATCGGCATGGTCGATAATCGCCTGAGCATATTCTTCTGCCTCTTTTTCAGTTTCACGCACGACAATAAGCGGATTTAAAAGAGTGCGGACTTGTCTACCATTAGCGATCGCCGATTGTTTGACACGGGCTGTATGGGCGGGTAAGGACGACAAGGCGCTTTCTATGTCACCGCCAGCCGGACTGGTGATAAATACGATATCAGAATGGCGACTTGCGAACTCGATGCCAGCATCCGAGCCAGTGGCGTTAACTAGGATGGGGCGACCATAAAGCGGTCGAGGACTGATGTAAGCATCCTTAAACTGCCAAGAACTCTGACTTTTGTAAGAAAAATTCTCTGTTTCCGACCATAGTCGTTTGAGGACGGTGACAAATTCATCAGCAAGTTCATAGCGGTGATCGTGTTCGATTTGGCTCCAGCCGAACAGTTCATGCTCATAAGCCCGGTGTCCAGTGACAACATTAATTCCCCAGCGACCTTTAGAAATGTGGTCAAGTGTGGCACCAAATTTAGCCAGATGGATGGGATGCCAAGGCCCGTAGAGGACGTGAATTGTTGAGATTAATAGAATGCGTGAGGTAATGGCAGCAAGGGACGCAGTAGCAATGAAGGCATCTAAGCCTGCTTCTGTGCGAGTTGGCCCTTGTCCGCCCTTCGGCTGCCATGTAGAATAGCCAAAAACCAGGTCAAAACCTAGCTCCTCAGCCTTTTGGGTCAGTTTGGCATTGTAATCAAATGACCAGTCTGTAGTACGCGGTAGGCTAGAAGAACTCCAACCACCGTGATGAATCGGTAAGAATAGCCCTAGCAGTACTGGCTGCCGGAGAGCTTGGGATAATGGGCTTTGGGGATAGTCTGTTGGAGAGGCGATCGCCTCTTTACTTGCTCTCAAAAAAGTAGTATCAATTGTACTCATAGTTCCTCTCAACGGTTTCGGTGGTTGCGAGATCCCCGACTTCTGAATAAATACTCATAAAGTGGTTTCCCATAGGTTAGAAGTCAGGGATCTGAACAAAATTAGAAGAATCCCCGTTGCGGCAATGGTGTACCGTTGATCTCGTAGTCCCCGATCGCACGAGCCTTAAAGTGATTTGGGTTGTGTGAGGATAAGGTACGGGCGTTGCGCCAATGACGATCAAAGTTGGAGCTTTTCTTTGTTGTAGAAGCCCCACCCACTTCAAACAACAAGGTAGCTGAACGTAGAGCCAAATCATCAACAATCAATTTAGCTTTGGATGCACTTAGAGAAGTTGCCAGTGCTGTAGCCGTCTCTGCCTCTTCACCCTGAGCTTGGGCAGCAGGGAGGCGATCAAGACCATCAGCTGCCGCTAAGACGATCACTTCGGCTGCAAAGGCATTGGCGGCAATCTGCCCGACAGTCTGTTGCAAGATTGGGTCATCTGCTGCTTGCTCGGATACAGCATGGTAGAAAGTCCGGGGTCTGTTACGGATGAGGGCTGTAGCATCGCGTAGAACGCTGCGAATAATACCGGCGTTGATGGCAGTCAAGAATAATTGCGGGACAATGTTGTATGGCAGGTCGTCTTTGTCTGTATCTGTCTCCAAAATTACTTCTTCAGCCTCTACACGGACATTTGTGAAGATAGTTGTTCCCGTACCTGTGAGTCTTTGTCCAAAGCCGTCCCAGTCGTCCACCAGTTCAAGACCCTCGCGGTTAGTAGGAATGAGTATATACGCTGTAGAGCCATCTGGTGTTAACACACGCACGAAAATTAAGTCTGCGTAAAGGCTGCCAGTGCTGTAATATTTGGTTCCATTCAGACGATAACCGTCGCCATCAGGTGTTAATTTTGTATTCACGACTTGGCGACCACCTGATCGTTTAGCTTCTAGTTCGGTCGAAGCAAGTCCAATAATCGCGCCATCGACGACGGCTTTGAGCCAACGACGATTCCTTTGGGTGCGCTCAGAACGCAAAATTCGCTCTGTTATAGAGAAATGATTCCGCACAATGTGAGCCACGTTTGGATCAGCATCCCCCAGCCGAATCACGACCTCGAATAGTTCGCGGGCCGTGCTACCACCACCACCTTCGGCAACGGGGATTCGCAATGCACCCAACTTGGAACGCCGGAGCAATTCAACCACATTATAAGGAAGGATGCGATCGCGATCGCGCTCACTTGCCCCCAGAGCAATAAAATCAAAAAGCTGCTGGAGTTCTGGCGAGTTTACTCTCACAGCAGCCGAAAACTGAATTGTCGTATCTGTAAGCTTCTCTGGACTCTTAATCATCAGTTTTTATCTCCGAATATATTATGGAAAATCTATGTTGGTGAGTGGTGAGGTGATAGCACTACAAAGTTGAAGAATGTTTCCAGCCTTGAGGCGATTACATCTGGTAACATATTCAAGCCATCGACTGGACTTAACAAAAACCATTCCTCTGTAAGGGTTTTAGATGTATCTAAGTTTTGCAAAATACTAAAAACCTACCGAATTACCGTAGTTTGATACTCCCAAATTTTTCCCAAGTTGTCAATCTGTTTTAATGAACCAGTTGAGGAGCTAAACTTTGATATAGCTCCTGTACCTCCTCAAAGAAGCCATTACTAGCATCACTATGTACGTGTTCATTCCCAAATAGCGCGATCGGCCCGGCAGCAAATTTCGACCACTCTACAGAAATACCAAGTGGAGTTAAACGCTTCTCTAGAACTCCTTTAACCTTGACTATATCTCCATCTGACTGATAGCCCATTCGTAATACTTTGGTCTTGATATTACTAGAGGCAACAGCGCTTTTGTCTGTAGTTTGTGAGCTACAACTAACTAAGCTTGTAGACAGGGTAAATACTCCGGCTACTAAAAACCTTAGAAAGTTGCCTTTTTTAAATATTGCTACCATGATGTATTGCCAATTTTCTGGGGTGTAAAATACACACTTTAATTACTACTAAATTTGAGTTGTGATACTGGCGATCGCTATTTACACCAGACTGGTCTCAAAGAAGCGATTAGCAGGGCGCGCCAATCCGAGATTTTCGCGCAGGGTAAAACCCTCATACTCTTTGCGGAAAATTCCACGCTGTTGGAGTTCTGGCACAACTTTGTCAACAAAATCATTCAGCCCTTCAGGAAGAAAAGGGAACATGATGTTGAAACCGTCAGAACCTTCCTCAGTCAGCCATTGCTCCATTTCATCAGCAATGGTTTGCGGTGTGCCGACGAAGGCCAGTCCGCCGTAACTGCCAATGCGTTGCGCCAGTTGTCGAATAGTCAAGTTCTCATGTTGCGCTAAGGCTATTATTCTTTCTCGTGAAGAGTGACCAGCGTTAGTCGGTGGGATTTCTGGCAAGGGCCCGTCCGGATCAAGGCCGGAAACGTCGTAGCCAAGCGCACCATTTAGGGTGGCGATCCCACTGTCATAATGTACTAGGCTGTCCAAATAAACACGCTTGGCCTGTGCCTCGGCGACGGTTTCCCCCACGATGACTAAAGCACCTGGAAGGATTTTTATACTGTCTGGGTCACGTCCGATCGCCCGCACCCGTCCCTTAATGTCAGCAAATAAAGCTTTGCCAGCCTCCAGATTACCAGCAGGTGCAAACACAGCCTCGGCGGTTTCGGCAGCTAATTGCCGTCCGGCTTCGGATGCACCCGCCTGAACGATTACCGGCCAGCCTTGGACAGGTCTAGCGATGTTCAATGGCCCTCGCACCGAGAGATATTTTCCCTTATGATCCAGAACGTGAAGCTTTGCAGGATCGAAATAAATCCCTGCTTCCACGTCCCGAATAAACGCATCGTCAGCAAAGGAATCCCAAAGACCCGTGACAACATCATAAAATTCTCTAGCCCGCCGATAGCGTTCATCATGCTCTACCTCCTCTTCTAAGCCGAAGTTGAGCGCTGCGTCTGGATTGGCTGTGGTGACAATGTTCCAGCCAGCGCGACCGCCACTAATATGGTCGAGAGACGCGAAGCGGCGAGCGATATGGTAAGGCTGGTCATAGGTCGTGGAAGCGGTGGCTACCAGCCCAATGTGTTCGGTGACGCTGGCAAGGGCAGAAAGTAGGGTGAAAGGTTCAAAGGATGTGACAGTATGGCTGCGCTTCAGTGCATTGATTGGCATATTCAGCACCGCTAAGTGGTCAGCCATGAAGAATGCGTCAAACTTGCCTTGCTCTAGTTTCTGGATGAATCGTTTCAGCGCTGGGAAGTTGAAATTAGCGTCAGGCAAAGCCCCAGGATAGCGCCAAGCGCCTGTATGTATGCTTACCGGGCGCATAAAAGCACCTAGTTTTAATTGCTTCAATCTGCTCATCAGTCCTCCGTATCAAGTTTAAAATACAGGTGCGTAGGCGTAGCCCGCCGAAGGCATCGTCCCCTTGAAGTAGTTATTGATATAGTCCTTCAATTTGGGATCGACAACCAATTGATTTAGTTTTTGGATGTTGGGATCATTTACTTTTGATTGTACAGTTGCTAAACCCACTGCATAATTTTTGTTAGCTATGCCAATCTCGTCTAACACTATGGGGTTTAGAGATACCTTTGCTTGCACAAGGAAGGATGCAGATGTTACAGCTAAATCTAAATCGTCCAACGCTCTAACAATGGCGTAATTGTCTAATTCCTTAATTTTGAGATTTTTGGGATGCTTAATCACATCTTTGACACTGTAATACTCCGCTGACTTGTCTTTTAAATTGATTAAGTCGATGTGTTTCAGGAATTTCAAGGCGCGGTCTTGATTGCTGTCATCATTAGAAATAGCAATTGTCGCCCCTATCGGAATTTCATTGAGTGATTTTATCTTTAATCGTTTTGAATAGAGTCCGGTTATGGTAGTATAACTGCGATTCAACATGACAAAATCCGCGTTGAGTCTTTTGGTAGCTTGTTTCATGAATGGTTCATGCTGAAAAAAGTTAGCATCAATTTCTCCACTTTTAAGGGCATCGTTAATTTTTATTGAATCAGCGATAGTCACGATTTGAAAATCTAAGCCTTGACTGGAGGCTATTTCTTTTTTAATGAACTTCAAAACATCTTCAGTCGTGCTATTTCGAGATCCAACTTTTAGTAGTGCTGTCTTAGTTGATTGGCTGACTAATTGACTCGGAGATGAATTTTGTTTTGGTGTACAACTGGCGAAAAGAATAGATGCGAGCACTAACCCTATTGTTAGTATAAAATAGCGGTGATAAAACTTTGGATAAAACATAATAATAATTCGTAATTTTTAATCCAGGTCAAAAAGGAAATTTTGTATTTGATTTTCCTCCCAATCCCAAATTACCACCCCAATTCAATGCACCTGTACTTCAAATTCTGCTTCGTATAAGTATTTCAAAGCTTGAGTTACCTTTTGACCTTCTAATTCAACGTGAAACTGACCAACTCGGCGATCGCCTACTGTTTCCACACTTCCACTGAGGATATTGACATCCACATCAAAATTACGGGCTAGAATGGCGAAAATCGGTTGACTAGCTTGTTCTCCGGCAAAGGCGATCGTAGCAATAACTGTACCAGGCTTTGGTTTATAACCATTGCGATGGGGAAAAAATTCTTGGGCAAGAAATGATTCTGGCTTGGCGATTAAATCGCTAACATATCCCTTTTCTACAATTTTGCCGGCATTGAGTACAGCGACACTATCGCAGATTTGCTTGACTACAGCCATTTCATGGGTAATCAGTAAGATTGTTAAACCCATACGCTTGTTCAGGTCGCGTAATAAATCTAAAATTGACCTTGTAGTTTGCGGATCAAGTGCTGATGTCGCTTCATCGGAAAGTAAAACTTTTGGTTCTCCAGCCAAAGCTCTAGCAATACCTACCCGTTGCTTTTGACCGCCAGAAAGTTGTGCCGGATAAGCATCTGCCTTGCCTTTCAACCCCACAAGTGAAATCAATTCTTCCACTTTCGCCCGACGTTTCAATCTGCTGTAACCCATTACTTCCAAAGGAAAAGCAATATTTTCCGCGACAGTTCGGCAATTAAGTAAATTGAAGTGTTGAAAAATCATGCCAATGTGTTGACGGGCGCGGCGTAACTTATCTCCAGAAAGTTTTGTCATCTCCTGACCATCAACTATAACTGAACCAAATGTGGGTTTTTCTAGTTGATTAACAGAGCGAATTAAAGTACTTTTGCCTGCACCACTTTCACCTAAAACACCAAAGATTTCTCCTGGTTTTACGTGAACACTTACACCATCTAAAGCTACAATTTTTTGTACTCCTTGATTATAAACTTTATGGACATCAGTAAATGTAATCATCTTATAATTACCCCACAATAAATCATTACAATTTTCTAAGGAATGGGAATCACTGCTCCTTGATATTTATCTTTAATAAATTGCTTAACTTTCTCGTCCCGCAATAATTTATATAGTTTCTGAATTCTGGGGTCAGTTTCTTTGCCTTTTAATGTTGTGACAGTAACAGCATAAATCGGATCGTTAGCTGACTCCAATGCTAAAGCATCTTTATCGGTTTTCAATCCGGCTTGCACAATCCAATTACCTGTAACTCCTGCTAAATCCACATCAGGAAGACTTGGGATTGCCTGCGCTCCTGGTATCTCTTTGATTTGGATGTTTTTGGTATTTTCAATAATATCTTTAGGACTCGCCGGACGGACATTTGGCTTGAGTTTGATAACCCCTGATTCTTCTAACACTTTTAAAGCGCGATGGGCATTGCTAACATCATCAGGAATGGTTACGAGGGCTTTATTCGGTACATCCTTGAGAGACTTATATCTTTTGGAAAAAATGCCCACTGGATTCAAATGAATTTGGGGAGTAAAGGCATACATTTCAAAATTATGTTTTTTACCATAGTCTTCCATAAAAGGGATGTGTTGAAAATAGTTAGCATCTATTACCCCATCTTTCAAAGCAGTGTTATTCTGCACAAAGTCATTGAAAGTAACTATTTCGATATCTAGCCCAGCGTCAGATGCCAAATTCTTTTTGACAAACTCTAAAATCTCTCCGGCTGGAACTGGTGTGACACCAACTTTGATTTTGTCTTTGGCTCCAGTTATAGATGTATTTGCAATTGGGGCTGCTGATGGATTTGCAGCAGAATTATTTTGAGGTGAACTACAGCTAGAAAATACTGTAGAAGCCGCAAATGATGTAAAGGCTATTAAAAAGAATCGACGGTTAATGTTGATAGATAATTTCATTTCTTCTAATTACGAATTGTTTTGATTTACCACTTTTGCTCAGGAACCCAGTTGTAGTTTTTATCCTTGACCTCAATTTTTTTAGGAATAATTTTGAGTTCGTAAAATGTATCTGCCATGCGTTGTAACCCACTCAAAACTTCATCTGTTACAGGTAACACCTGACGTTGACCACCGCGTTCTTCTACAGTTTCCATTGTTTTTAGGTCAATTTTGTACAGCTTAGAAAGGAGTTTGGCTGAATCATGATAGTTATCTCTAGACCAATTACCAGCCTTTTCTAGCTCTTGTAAAATTGTCTTGACAATGTTTGGATGATCGCGCAGAAAATCTGGAGCAGCATAATAAAAGCTTGGGCTTTCTAGTGCAGCTTTGTCCCCAAATACAGTGCTATTATCTGCTAACAGACGAGTACGCAGTTTACGTTCAGCTTCAGCAGTATAAGGGTCCCAAATTAACCATGCATCAATATCACCACGCTCAAACGCTGGTAAAGCTTCGGCTGGTGTCAAATAGAGAGGTTTAATATCACTATATTTCAAACCTACTTTCTCTAAAGCGCGCACAATAATGTAGTGCTGACCAGAACCTTTTGCAAAAGCAACTTTCTTATCTTTTAAATCAGAAAGAGTCTTAATCGGTGAATTTTCTTGGACTAAAATAGCTGAACCTCTAGTGCTACCTGTACCGGCTGCAACTCTGACAAATGGTTTATCTCCTGCTTGAGCAAAGACGCTTCCTGTACCACCACCGCCACCAAAAACGATCGCACCTACACCCATCCCATCCAGTAGAGGTGCTGTAGAGGAAAATTCATTCCAGGTAACAGAAATACCTTGAGGTTGTAAGCGCTTTTCCAAACTCCCTTGCGCCTTAATAATATTCAACAGCGCCATGCCTTTTTGGTGTCCCATTTTCAGCACTGTTAGCTTGGGTACTTGGGGTTGTTGTGCAGGTGCATTAGCTGAATTACTAGGAGTACAAGAAGCGATCGCTAAATTGAAACCTATACCAATTACAAAGAATAGGATAAAAGTTTTAATATCGTGATGTTGAAATAAGCTTCTTTTCTTGATAGCGGCTAAAAACTGATTTATCAATCGAGTGAACATATTTTTGCTTTGCTTTTTAGCATTTTTGTCCGAATTTAAAATCGAGGTTATATCTAAAAAAACAAACTTATAGCTCAAATGAAATATTTAACTTCCTTACATAAATAGGAGTTACACACAGATAAAGGAAAATCGTAGACGCAAAGCGGCAAGCCGCAGGCTACCACAGAGAAACAAGAGTTTGAGAGGTATTTGGTATAAGTCTTGAAAAATTAGTTTTATTAGATAAAATATGATAGAAGTTAAATTTTAAAATTGTAGTGTTCTTGGCGACTAAATTTAAAGTTTTTGTATAGCTATAAAAAAAATAATTAGTATAATAGCTAGCTAGTCTAAATGAAATATTAATAAATTAATTTTTTGAAGAAGAATTCAGAAGTCAGAATTCAGGGGTCAGCAATATTTCAGTGGGGGATTCAGACCCCCAGTGATTAAAGACCACTAAATCAGAGATTTAGTGGGGGTTTTAAACCCGTTTATTCATCCGCTCTTATCGTACAGAAAACATTGCTGAATTCTGACTCCTGACTCCTGAATTCTGTTTGATAAGCATAAGTATTGCTAATATATTTATAAACATATTAGCAATACTTAAAATTATATGAAATCTAGCATTTTGTAAGTAAGAGAATTACAAAATGTAGAATTCAAAATCAGATATTAAAGAGTTTTTATCTTCTGTCTCCTTCAACATTAATCATTCACACTTACAAGTTTGGGTAGTCTAGATATAGGAATATCCAAGAAGTAAGAAAGAACCTCTTGCCGCCAAGCATCATAAAGTACTGGCAAATCATCAATTTCAATACCAATAGCTTTTTGACTCAACTGCCAATGATCCCGAAGGTAAGGATTGCGTCGGCGTTGACCTTCTTCATCTGCTTTTATGACTTGTGCGATTAAATCCTCTTTCTCTGCGGGTGAAGCTTGATCAAATTTACGTTGCCACCAATCCACAACTCCCAGGCGGTGAACTGCTTCATCTGGCAGGATTCTTTCTGCCGCAAACTTGGCTGAGTCTGGGTCGTTGATTTTGCTGGTACGGCTATTAATGAATAACAAAGCCACAATATGAAGTTCGTAATGCAATTCAAATGCTAAAAAGCCTTGCCAATTACGAATAGGTAAATCATCCATATAATCCCAATGCTTCTGCACCTGCTTTTGGATATCCTCAATTGGGTCATGTCCTGATATAGCCTGCGCTCTTAGACGAGTATTTTGAGCGTGTGCGCCATCATCACCTATTTGTCTACTCAAAAATAGCTGTAATTCTGGGTCAGCAAAGGAGTCAATTATCTTAGCGCAGACTTGCACAATAAACAGGTCATGAGCTGCACCAGCCACACGAAAGCGGTAGAAATTCTCTCTTTCCTCATCAGTTTCCGGCGATCTAGGTTCTTGCAATCGCTTCTTCGGAATGTGAGGAGCGTACTTATCAAGTAGTTTGTCAAAAATTTCCAGTTCTAAATCAGTAGTCCAAGCTGGACGAGTAAGTATTGCTGTCATAAAGTTTCCTTTGGTTAGTGGAGAACAATTTAATCCAAAATCTAAAATCTAAAATTCTTAACCTTTAGCCCCTATTTTCAAGTTAGTGTAGGCGTAGCCCGTCGCAGACATTGCTTCACTACCGTTAACGATCGCACTCTTGGTATAATTTCCGCAGCAAAACGCTCCATTTCTGCGGCAAAAGGCTGGAATTGCACCATGAAAGTATCAATTCCTACTTTGCTAAATTCAGCAATCCGATGGGCTACAGTTTCATAGCTACCAACCAATCCTGCTGCTGTCCAAGTTTCTAGCTGGTTGAGTTCTTGGTTGCTGGAATTGATGATATGTTGCGCGATTAAAGTTGTGGTAAATCCGCGCCTTTGGCCCAATTGGATTAAATTCTTGGCTAGTGAGTAACTAGCATCACGAGGTTCAAGAGGATGGTTCATCACACCGCAGTTGCCGTAAACGGGAATCCAAATCCCATAGCGTGGTTCAGACATAGTTTTCTAGAACCGAATGGCACTAAAATTTTATTTTTGCACTTAAAATACTACTGTAAATTTATCGTTTTACAGTATTATGCTATAATATTTGTATAGGTGAAGAGAAAAAACAAAATATATCTCCCCGCTCCCTATTTACATTTGGAGGTAAGAATGTCAGAACCACGCTACGGTATTTGGGCACCTGTTGGAGGTAATTTTGGCCCTCTCAATACACCAAATGAACCGATTGATGCTAGTTATTAACGCACGCGATCGCTAGTAAGTGCTCTCAAAAACCGAGGTAATTTAGCGCAAATAACAACTGCTGGTGCTTCGGTGACATGGGCAGAATTTCCCGCAGGCCCACTTATGCTAGAAGCAATGAACACAGAATGATTATCTGCAACCACCAAAAACAGGTAACAAAATTGATATTGGTTTGAAACATTTTGTTCAATATCAACAAACATTAGATATAATGGGCGCTCGTGACCCCCATGAATTAATGCGTTGCATAGAAGTGCATTTTATTCGAGACTGTGCAGAAATGGCAGCCAGAGCATCATTATATCGTCAAGAAACTCGTTGGGGACTTTATCATTACCGTTTAGATTACCCCGAAAAGAATGATGATGAGTGGTTTTGTCATGTCAACTTAAAGAAAGATGAGTTAGGGGAAATGGTATTGTTTAAGCGTCCTGTAGCTCCTTACATTGTGAAAGTAGATGCAGTCAAAGAAGTCTACAATGTTGCTGTTAAATGAATGTCCATTAAAATGCTCTATAAAGCAATAATTTTTGATCTCGATAATACACTGTTGAATTTTGAGATACGTGAACGCCAAGGTATTCTAGGAGCATTGAAGATTGTGCAGGATCTTTAGATTTAAATAGTTTGTTTTAAATGATTTTGAGGCATTTTTTAATATGTTTATATAATTCAATTGGTCAATAATACTCAAAAATTCGCGTTCCTGATATCCGTAATTAAAAATAACGATACTCATATTGTGTATGTTACAATTTTAGAAGATGAATATATAATTGGTTGGGCGCAGGCTTATATTTGTGAGTCAATAGTTATTCAAACTCCAGTGATTATTTTGGGATTAGTTGTAGATAAAGATTCTCGTCACAGTGGAATTAGACGTTTTTTGATGCAGCGAATTCAACAGTGGGCTTCTCTGGCTGGATGTGATAGTGTTCTGTTACGTTCTAATATTAAACGTAAAGAAGTTCACTTGTTTTATGAGAAAATTGGCTATACCAATATCAAGCAATCATTAACTTTCAATAAAAAACTGTTTTAGTGAAAAATATGCAGTTAATTAATACATTTGCCACTCACCGTCTGCTTAATCATCGTCTGTGATTTAAATATTTGAATGAATTACATCGTATGCATCTAAACAACATACAATGGTGAGATAATTCATGTAAGCTCATCCCATTTATTTTACCGTTTAGCAGTTTCAGTACAAAATTATGGAGTTATTTTATGGCTTTAATCAATCAAAGAATAGATGTTCCTGTAATCGTTGATGAATCTAAATGTTTAGAAAAATGCACAGCCTGTATTGAAGTTTGTCCCTTGGATGTATTGGCGAAAAATCCAGAAACAGGCAAAGCTTACATGAAATATGATGAGTGTTGGTTCTGTCTACCTTGTGAAAAAGAATGTCCAACCAATGCAATTACTGTGCAAATTCCCTTTTTGCTACGTTAACTATCTGTGGTAAAAATTAATGAATCATGACCTCAAACATTGGCTAGAAATGTTGCGATCGCCTGACGTAAATGACCGCTTAGTAGCTGTCAAAACCTTACAACATTTAGGCGATGACGAAACAATAGACGCTTTAATTATCGCTTTGAAAGATGAAAATATCGCTGTTCAGAAAATAGCAATATCTGCCCTTTGGGAAATTGCTAATCCTGTTGCCATCCCTGCCTTAATTGAATGCCTCGGTTCAGCAGATACAGATATTCGCACTGAAGCCGCATCAGCATTAAGCGAGTTAGTCACACAAGACGAATTGTTACTTTTACTAGATAAACTCCAAAATAATGATGTAAATATTCAATTAAATATTTTGGTGCTTTTGCGGAAGATACATGATATTCAATCTTTACCTGAAATTTTACCATTTTTAAAATCAAAAAATCCTGAGTTAAGAGAAGCAGCCATTACGACACTACGATATATCAATCAACTAGAAAAATGTCCGCAAGCTTTAAATTTAATCTTTGATCAAGAAGCAAGTGTACGTCGTGCTGCTGCTTTAACTTTGGAACATTTACAAGATGCAGAAGTGATTACAATACTTTGTCAAGCACTTACAAATGATAGTGACTGGCAAGTTCGCAGGAATGCAGCAAAATCTCTGGCTATTCATGCAAATAATCAAGCAATTTCAGCATTAGAAATAGCTTTAAATGATGAACATTGGCAAGTGCGGAAATCAGCAGCACAAGCTTTGCAAAAAATTCCAGATATTCAAGTTATGCCGAGATTAATTCAAGCATTAACAGATGAATATGCAGATGTTAGAAAAGAAGCTGCGATCGCACTTGGAAATTTAGCTCATCCCGACGTTATTAACCCCCTACAACAAGCCTTAGATGACCCTGATAAAGAAGTGTCTATCCAAGCACAACGGGCAATTCAGAAGATTCAAACAGATAAAAAAGTTGTATTGGGTTAAGTGAATTGACAATAATGATGCAATCAAAGGATAATTTCTATCAGCAACAAGTAGTCCAAATCCTCAAACAAGTTATCGAACCTACCTTAAAAAATGACATCATTAGTTTGGGAATGGTACGAAACTTACGCATAGTTGATGACTATATTTACTTACGTTTATATATTGGTTCTCATCAGCATCATTTAAACCCAGAGATTGAATCTAAATTATCATCTATATCTTGGTGTAAAAAAAGTTATATTCAAATTTGTACAATTCCCGGTGTTAAAATAACTCTTGCAGTTTCTAGTGGTAAAGGTGGTGTGGGCAAATCCACAACAGCCGTTAATCTAACCGCAGCTTTAAAATTACAAGGTGCAAAAGTAGGACTATTAGATGCTGATATTTATGGCCCCAATGTCCCTCAGATGTTGGGTTTAGGACAAGCTGATATTCAAGTGATAAATACTCCCACAGGTGATAAGTTTTTACCTCTAGAAGCTCAAGGAATAAAACTAATGTCAGTGGGTTTACTTGCAGAAGCAAATCGTCCTTTGGCATGGCGAGGGCCTGTATTGCATAAAATTATCACGCAATTTTTGCAAGATGTGGAATGGGGTGAATTAGATTATTTATTGATAGATTTACCTCCCGGTACAGGTGATGCTCAAATTACAATTATCCAAGAAAGCCCAATTTGTGGAGTCATTTTAGTGACAACTCCTCAACAAGTGGCTGTTGCAGATGTACGACGTAATATATATATGTTTCGCCAAGTGGGTGTTCCTGTCTTTGGCATCATTGAAAATATGAGTTATTTAATTTGTGGTGATTGTGGTTCACGCACACCGATTTTTGGTAGTGGTGGCGGCGAACAACTAGCCGCAGAATTACAAGCGCCTCTGCTAGGACAAATTCCCATTGATTCCCGCATTTGTAGCGGTAGTGATACTGGAAATCCGATTGCGCTCAGTAAATACGCTTCACCAGCAAAGGAGGTTTTTACACAAATAGCTACTTCATTAAATACTACTTTTACGTTATACGATAAAACTACGCAGCTTGACCAAGTTTAGTAGCTTCAGGAACTTCAATTAATTGCCCTGTTTTGACATCGTAGATATAGCCATAGATAGGAATTTCATTCGGAACTAATGGATGCAAACGAATCCGTTGTACATCTGTATAGACGCTTTTAGCTTGGTCATCAATAGTCAACCAATTGATAAACTTGCCTTCGCTTGATCCCGACCCAGATCCAATATCTGACCAACCTATTTCATCTAGCTTGGCTGTTTTGAGGCTACTAGAAAGGAAATTACTGATGATTTCATTAGTGAAGGTTTCCATCCCGCAATTAGTGTGATGAATTACAAACCATTCACGTGTACCAAGTAATTTGTAAGAAATTACTAAAGAACGAATCGCATCATCGCTAGCACGTCCTCCTGCATTGCGAATTACATGAGCATCTCCTTCAGCTAGTCCAGCAAATTTAGCTGGATAAAGTCGAGCATCCATACACGTGAGAATTGCAAACCGACGAGATGGGGGTATAGTGAGATTACCTTTCTCACCGAATTTATCAGTGTAACTAAGATTAGCTGCTAGAACTTCTTCTACAATTTGGCTCATTTTGAGTTTAGTGGACGATAAGCCTGACGGCATAGCTAACGCTTACTGCTAGATTAGCAAACCAAAAGTAAATAGACCACACCTGTCGTAGGGGCGCAGAGAGTAGGAGTTTGAGACAAGTTTTTGCTATTTATGCGGGGTAAAAGACGAATGTTCGTAGTTCGATGCTTTCTCGTGGGGGAGCGTTGACTGGGCTGGTAGGATCTTCAAAAGCTGTATGGGCTGCAAAACGTGCGTGTCCGTCTTCTGCGGAGTCGAAACATTTGATAAACAGTGCTTCGTCTCTGTGCATTTGTGGGAAGTAGAACCATTTATGTTGGGGGTTATACGTGACTCTGTATGTCTCACCGATGCGATCGCGGTACACTAAATCACCAATTACAAGGTCTGTTGATGCGATACTTTGCGCGTCACACACTGCTAAGGGTGACTCTTGGATTGGTTGTGCGATCGCTCGCCAAACATTAATGATAGCAAATCGTTGTTTTAGTAGCGCATCAATATCATCTATCCCCTGCGCTGCTAATTCCAAATGGGCGCGAGTGTAGCCCGATTTAGCGGTGAAGTCGTTGTGTACACGCTTGGCGGGTTCTTTAATATTATTCTCACCTGGCTTTGACTGACCGGCGTTACGCAGGGTGTGATCAAATATCACTACCTTAGTTCCACCTGTCACCTCTTTTAATAATTGCTCGGCTTCTAGATAGTAGACGCGGCGTACTTCGTCTTCATCGTAAAAGTTGCGGACATTAGTATTATGTCCAGTAAAGGCGAATCCTTCTCTATCTAATGAGATGTTCTCTGAGATAGAACGAGCATTGTAAATTGGCAGTTTGTGCGTATGATAAGTTGCATTTGTGCGGGGAATCCCGGCTGGCGGTTCATAAGTATAGTTAACAGGTTTTTCTGCCATTGGAATCAGGTAACTGAGGTTAGCCTCTACGGATGGCAGTTCTTGGAAAATCGGTCTGTCTAAAACTTGGTTATTTAAGCTCATAGGTCATTCCATTTTGGTTAATTTTTGGTCAATACTTAACAGTTATTACTCCCATCATTGCGCCTCTGTATCCTATTTTTGTGCTGTACCAACGGGAATCGGTTCACCGAGAACTTTGGCGAATCTTTCCAAATAGAAATCCACAGAGTTTGCTACTGCTTGGATTGAGGAGCGATCGCCTACCAGATTCCACCATGTCTGCAAACGAGGTGTTTCTGCTGGTAATGTGAATTTGCGGAAGTGTTCTAAGAGTGGTAAACGTTCAAACCAGGGATAGAAGCTGATATCAACTAGGCTAAACTGATCTCCTAATAAGTAATCACCTTTGCCTAATCCTTCTTGTTCAATATATAGAAGTGCTTCTGTGAACTCTTTTCTTCCTTGCTCTTGTTCGGTGCTATCTTTACCGCGCAGAAATTTGTTAAAAGCTGGGACAAGGCGAGTATTGGCGTAGTCTATCCAGATGCGAGCGATCGCTTTAGCTGCCAGATCGCGGGGTAATAAAGCTGGTTCGGGAAAAACCTCATCTAGATATTCATTGATAATAGCGGACTCGTAAATTTCAACATTCCCATGTTTGATAGCTGGGACTTTGCCATAGTGGGAAATCTGCGTATACCCGTCTGGTTTATTCTGTAAGTCAATTTCTATCGGGGTGAACTCAATACCTTTTTCCAGTAAGACTACACGGGTGCGTTGAGAGAAGGTAGAGGGTTTGGCAAAGTACAGTTGTATGTTGCTCATGAAATCTTTTCCTTGTAATTATCGTGACATGCAGACTATTTGAGATTGCACAACTCCAACTAAAGCAATAAGACAGAAGCAAGATGTGTTAATTAGTGCAGTTAAATAATTGACTAGCAGGTTTCTACGTCAGTTAGATGATATACTACAGCTTATCGGTCGATTTATCGTAGTTTTTATATTATACAGCCTTTATGAAAATATGCATACCTAATTATTAGTGTAACTAAATAAATATCTAGACATAATCAGGCTTGTCAAAAGAGGTATTCTTATGTACTCAAAATTTGACTCTAGTAGGCAGATCCGTCTAGTACCCGCAGGTAACACGACGTTTGAGCCTGACTTTCACTGTGCTTTTTCCAGTCAAGTCAGTATTCATAGCCATCGCGTGATTGCCCAACGCTTCCACGCGTATGAGAGCTATGAATCAATGGATGACATCAACGAAGAAGCTGTTAAGGAAGTAGAAAAATTAGCTAGAGCCAGGGTAGATTTTGGAGCATACGGCTTCACAACAGCAACATTTTACCGAGGGCGAGTTTTTGCTGAAAAATTAGAGCAACGTTTGACACAGATGGTAGGAGTACCCGTTATTGTGCCTGCTTTAGCTCTATTAGAAGCGTTAACATACCTAAAAATTAGGAAAATTTCTGTAGTCACCCCTTATCCAAAATGGAATAACCAAACGCTAAAAACGTTTTTGAGTGAAGCGTCTTTTGAAATAGTGGGGTTTAAAGGTGATGAACGCCCAAAAGAGGTAGCGAAAAATAATTACCTTTGGCATCAGTTACCCCATGAAGCCGCAGCTTTCATCAAAGAAGTATCTCACAAAGGTGCAGATGCTATTGTGTTGCCCTGTACGGCATGGAGAACATTTGAGGTGATTGAGGAATTAGAGGCAGATTTAAATATTCCTGTAGTCACAGCAAACCAAGCCACAATATGGAGTTTAGCAAGGCGTGCTTCTATTGAATCTGCACTTCGTTCGAGAGGAAAACTGTTTGCTATTTCCAGTTAATTTGCAACTTTAAATGTATTCCTTTTATTTCAAGTTTTAACGGTTTGGAAGACTGCTGGTCATAATTGTTACAAAGTAATGCTCCTAAGTGGAAGGCAAACCAAGGAAGTACTCCAGTTTTACGAAAAAACTGGGTTTAAGAAGGTTGTCAAAACTGGTTTTGTGGCTATACCAATATCTCACTGAGGTGGTATTAAGCTTTTTCGTAGCTAAATATATATAGTGCTTGACTTATGTTTTCACAAGATGTAATTTATCAATATTAGATAAAACATCGGTAAATTAATCGGTTTTTAGTATTTTGAAAAATTCTAAATAAAAAAATAGCTCAAAAACTCTCTCCTTCTCATTTATCTGTGCCTCTGTAGTAGCCTATGACAAGACGCATTCGCAAAGCGTCTATGTTTATTTTGGTAATTTATTTTTTGGAAGTCACTTAACAGAAATAAAGATATTTATTGTAAATTAGCTTGAGTTTAGAGTTAACAGTTTCTGCATACTATCAAAGATTGAAAATTTTCTGAATATTTCAGGCATTCAATTATAAATAGCAAAAATGAGAATAGTAGAGATAGAAAAAAATAAATATTGCTTTCTAACATTAATATTCATTCAGGGAATAGCGATCGCACTCTTATTCATCAATCCAACCGCATTTGCAGGCACAGTCAATCCCTGTCCCCAAGGTATGGCGATGATTTCAGGAGGAACGTTCAAAATGGGGTCTGATAATTCCAGTTTTGCGGAGGAGCGATCGCCTGGAGATGTAACGCTGACTAATTTCTGTATTGATAAATATGAGGTAACAAATGCACAATTTGGTGAATTTGTCAAAGCTACAGGATATGTGACAGTTGCAGAGCGTCCCTTATCTCAAGAACAGTTTCCCGATTTACCCGATGAGCAGCGATTACCGGGTTCGGTAGTGTTTGAGATGCCAAAACCAGGTGTCAAGGAAATTTCCTTTCTGAGTTGGTGGCATTGGACTACTGGTGCGAATTGGCAACATCCCTTTGGCCCAGACAGTGCGATTGCTAGCAAATCCAACTATCCAGTTGTTCACATAGCTTACGAAGATGCCCTAGCCTACACCAAATGGTCAGGAAAATCCTTACCCACCGAAGCTCAATGGGAATATGCCGCCCGTGGTGCCTTGGATGGTGCAACATACGCTTGGGGCAATCAATATTCTGAACATAGAGCCAACACTTGGCAAGGAATTTTTCCCTTTTTCAATACCAAAGCCGATGGTCACTTGGGAATTGCTCCCATCGGTTCTTTTGCACCCAATGGTTATGGACTCTATGACATGAGCGGCAATGTTTGGGAATGGACTACTGATTTCTTTCAAGTCGGACGCGATCGCAAATCCCATCAAGTTAATCCTATTGCCTTAAATCAAAGTTTTGATCCCAAAAAGCCAGATGAATCAAAGTTACACGTGATCAAGGGGGGATCATATCTCTGCGCTCCCAATTACTGTAGCCGCTATCGTCCGGCGGCGCGGGAGTCAGAATCACCGGATACGGGAACTACTCATATCGGGTTTCGGCTAGTTAAAAATTTGCCTTCCAGCACACTATCTTTGATGAGCAACAATAATGGCACAACTGACTGATCCTCACAAGAGAGATTCTTTGTATAGACATCTCCGAAAATTAATCCATGACCCCTCTCCAAACCTCTCCCCGAAGCGGAGAGAGGCTTTAATTTCCCCTTCCCTTGAAGGGAAGGGGGGTAGGGGGGTTAGGTCTACGCCTGAATTTAAGGTTTCTAAATCAATTCCTGAGATGTCTTATGTATCTCTCAAGTTAACTTCTGGCGCGTTCGCGCAGCGTCTCCGAAGGAGAATCGCCTTTTTGACAGCCCTGACGCTAATATTTTCTAGCCTCTTACCTCTACCTGCTTGGGCGGACTATGGTGAGAAATTACCATTACCCCAACAATCTTTTAAAGGCAAAATTGGCCTGACTTACAAAGAATCACAACCAGACTTCCCCAAACCAATTAAGGCTCCAGAAAATGCACCAAACGTCTTGCTGGTGTTGCTTGATGATGTCGGTTTTGGACAAACCAGCACCTTTGGCGGTCTGATCGATACGCCTAATTTAGACCGTCTAGCAGAAAGGGGATTGCGTTATAACCAATTCCACACTACAGCACTCTGCTCTCCTACCAGAGCCGCATTGCTCACGGGACGCAACCATCATTCTGTAAGTACAGGTGTGGTTGAGGAGTTAGCCACAGGCTACCCAGGTTATACTGCAATTTTACCTAGAAGTGCGGCAACGATCGCCGAAGTATTGCGAAACTATGGATATAACACGGCGGCCTTTGGCAAATGGCACAATACCCCAGACAATGAAACCAGTGCGGCAGGCCCATTTGATCGCTGGCCGACAGGTTTAGGTTTTGAGTACTTTTATGGATTTCTGGGCGGTGATACCAATCAATGGAGTCCGGCATTGGTAGAGAATACCCAACATATTCAAAAACCAAATCGCCCTGATTATCACCTTACCCCCGATCTAGCAGACCATGCAATTAAGTGGATTCGTACCCAACAAGCGATCGCTCCTGATAAACCCTTCTTTACCTACTTTGCCACTGGCGCAACCCATGCCCCACACCACGCGCCCAAAGAATGGATTGACAAGTACAAGGGTAAATTTGCTCAAGGTTGGGATAAATTACGCGAAGACATCTTTGCTAGTCAGCTAGCTTCGGGTATAATTCCCGCCGATACTAAACTGACTCCTCGCCCAGCCGAACTCCCGGCTTGGGATTCCCTCACTCCCACCGAGCAGAAAGTTTATGCGCGTCAGGCGGAAGTATTTGCAGGTTTCCTCAGCCATACCGATGCACAAATTGGTAGAGTCATTGACGCGATTGATCAACTTGGTGAATTAGATAACACCTTAGTCTTTTTCATCGCCGGCGATAATGGTGCGAGTGCTGAAGGCGGCTTAACAGGTAGTGTTAATGAATTAAAAGTCTTTAATGGCGTAGCAGAAAGTCCTCAAGAAGTTCTCGCGGCTTTAGATGATTTAGGTGGGCCAAAAGCCTTCAATCATTTTCATGCAGCTTGGGCTTGGGCAGTGGATAGCCCCTTCCAATGGACAAAACAAATTGCTTCTCACTTCGGCGGAACCCGCAATGGTTTAGTTGTGGCTTGGGGCGAACGCATCAAAAATCGTGGCGGACTGCGGAGCCAATTCCATCATGTAATTGATATTGCGCCTACAATTCTGGAAGCTGTGGGGATTGAAGAACCAGAGGTTGTCAACGGTGTAAAACAACAACCCATCGAAGGTACTAGCCTTGTCTATAGCTTTGATGATCCTGCTGTACCATCCCATCACAAAACCCAGTATTTTGAGATGCTTGGCAATCGTGGCATTTACGATCAAGGTTGGGTAGCAGCCGCTCGTCATGGACGCTTACCTTGGGAGCGTGTTTCCAAAACCACCTTCGATGAAGATAATTGGGAACTATACGATATTACCAAAGACTTCAGTGAAGCCAACGATTTAGCCAAGCAGAACCCTGACAAGTTAGTGGAACTACAAAATCTATTTCTGAAGGAAGCAAAGAAGTACAAAGTTCTGCCCTTGGACGATCGCTTACTTCAACGGTTTGATGTCAAAATCCGTTCCAACCTGATCACAGGACGCAACAACTTTACTTATTACACATCTGTTGCAGGGATTCCCGAAGGTAGCGCTCCCAATATTAAGAATCGCTCCTTTAGCATCACTGCCGATGTGGATGCTGCTTCATCTGGTACTGAAGGCGTTTTAGTCACCCAAGGCGGACGTTTTGCGGGTTGGAGTTTCTTCTTGAAAGAAGGTAAACCCACCTTTGCTTACAACTTCTTAAATAGCGATGTCTACGACGGGCTACGCCTACGCACAATCATTCAATCTTCTCAACCAATTGCGATCGGTAAATCCCAAATCAAATTTGACTTTACTTATGATGGTGGCGCTCCGGGAGCAGGCGGTACTGGTAAGCTCTTGATTAACGATCAGCAGGTTGCGGAAGGCCGCATTGATAAAACCATAGGCTACCGATTTGGTTTAGATGAAACCTTTGATGTTGGTCAAGATACTGGCACACCTGCGGTAGATACTTACCAAACACCCTTTGCATTCACCGGCAACTTACAGCAAGTCACCCTGGAATTGAAGTAATAGGGAGTGGGGACTGGGCATTGGTTATTCTCCTCTGCTCCTTTGCTTTTTTGTTCGCCTCTCATTGGTGTCAACTTAACGCGAAACCCTTGTAAAGACCTGATATTCAGTTTTCTCACTTCCGATCGCGATCCGTGTCACCCCACCCCTTGGTAAGGCGCTACCGTGTATACACAAGTCAAATTACCCCCCTTAATCCCCCCTTCTAAAGGGGGGAAATAAAAAATCTTGTTCCCTCCCCTTGACAAGGGGAGGGTTAGGGTGGGGTAAAACCCTGGTTAATCAGCTATTTCAGACTTGTGTGTACACCGGAGTTGCTAAGGGTAGGGGTTTGGGGCGCTAAAACGTATACTGGGTAAACATTTGAGCTTACAGTTGATACAAATGCTCGCCCCTACGCTCCTCTGCTCTTTACGTGAGAAAAAATCATGAACGAAATCTTGCCAATAATCGACAAACTCGCACTTTTCACATTTATTGTGTTCACCATGCTGGGTGCAGGGTTAAGTCTCACCATACAACAGATTTGGGAACCACTCCGCAACCTCCGCTTAGTCATATTATCGCTGCTGACAAATTTTGTGCTAGTACCGCTTTTCGTATATTTGTTACTACAAGTAGTACATTTAAGCGAGCCACTCAGAGATGGTTTATTGATCATGGCAGTGGCATCAGGGCCTCCAGCACTACCTAAACTTGCCCACATAGTCAAAGGCAATATAGCTTTCTCGGTGGGATTAATGATGTTGCTAATGCTGGGCACAATTTTTTATATGCCAATTGTATTGCCCCTAGTGGTGGAAGGTGTACAAATTAACTCCTGGGAGATTGCCAAACCCTTATTGTTAATGATGGTCAGCCCATTGATCATTGGGTTATTCATCAAAGCAAAATTGAGTGCGATCGCCCCCATTATCCAGCCGATTTTGTTCAAATTATCTAATGCTGGATTGCTTTTAGGTCTGGTTGTCAGGCTGATAGTTCACACTAACGATATCATTGGCTTATTACAAACAGGTGCAATCTTGGTTTGTGCTATTTTTATAGTCTTCTCCTTTACCGTGGGTTATCTTTTAGGCGGCCCTGGTATCGATACTCAACGAGTGCTAGGAGTAGGAACAGCTCAACGTAATTTTGCCGCAGCATTATTAGTAGCTACAAGTAATTTTGAAGATCCCAGCGTAGTCAGCATCATCATGGTAACAAGTATTTTAATGATGATTGTAGTTTTGATCGCCGGGCCAAAGTTCATAGAACTAGACCAAGGAACGGGTGTAGAGATAGAGCAGGTAGAGAGTTGAAATCCTCCCTAAGAACTGTGCTTGGCAAATATGCTAAGTCAATAGTTTTACCGTATTATGTATTAGATACATAATTAGATCAGATAAAAAACTATACGTGAGGTAGCAGATGGTTCAAATCACAAGGGAGAACTTGAGGGTATGGCAAATATTGCATTGATTGTTGGGGCTGGTAGTGGACTCAGTGCCTCACTAGCCCGTTTATTAGCAAAAGAAGGCTTTACTATTGCTTTAGTAGCGCGACAAATTGATAAGCTCAAAGCATTATCTGATGAAATTGGAGCCGTCAGTTTTACTGCCGATGCTTCTCAACTAGATGAAGTTGAACAACTATTTACAGATGTCAAACAAAAACTAGGAGTACCAACATTGGTTGTGTATAATCCTAGCTAGCGCGTTCGGGGTTCATTTGTGCAACTTGACCCAGCCGATGTTGCCAAAACACTGACTTTTGTCGCTATTTAAAATAAATCCACTATTGTTTTTATGCAAGTTGAAATAACGATCAAGAATTATCGATGTTTCCAAGACTCCAATCCAGCTAGGATAACCTTGTCTAAAGGCTTTGTTGCATTTCTAGGGACTAATAATTCAGGCAAGTCTTCTCTTCTTAAATTTTTCTATGAGTTTCGTAATCTTTTTCTAACCTTGTCTGATATTAGTGCTTGGAGTAATATAATTTCCAACCAGCAGCTAAGTTTCTCATTTCCTAGAGAAGTGTTAGATTCTCAAGAAGTATTTTGTAATACTAATAATCGCCCTCTTGAAATTGAACTTCGATTTATAGAGTCGCCTCCAACAATAAACAGTCTATCCTTTTTAAATAAAATAATTATTACTATATTAAACTCAACGAGGTTGTCGCCAACCCCGTTGGTCTTCAAAACCGTGCGTGAGACTTTCATCTCACACGGCTCCTCAATGTTTTGGTGCTT
>NZ_JBALDF010000044.1:0-103693 GCF_036917275.1 Nostoc sp. | reverse complement strand
GCATCCGCAAATGTCTGGATGCCTTTGATTGTTTACGGGACGCCATAGAGCATGTTCTACAACTTTCGTCCTAACAATACTGGCGATTGCTATATCTACTAAAACGGTCAAATGCAAAGAAATATTTTCCAGTGGACTCTCTCACCTGTCCACTGTCTTAAACGGATAAAGAAATATCTCAAATAACGGACTGGTCTGTATTTGAGGAATATCTCCCGATTTTGATTGTCTAGATTTGTCTTTTACTAAAGTCAAAGAAATTCACTAATTCCTCGCCCAAGAGTCAACAGTCAAGAGTTAAAAAACTCTAGACTATAAACTTCAAGACTTGGCTTCCAAGTGCTGGGAGTGAGGAGGAGATTCAAACTTATACCCTACACCACGTACAGTTTGAATTAATGCTGGCTGACTAGCATCAATTTCAATCTTTTTGCGAATTTGGCCGATATGGACATCTACAACCCGCTGGTCGCCGACATATTCATAGTCCCACACCTCTTGGATTAGTTCTGCACGTCGCCAAACTCGACCTGGATGACTGGCTAAAAAATGCAATAAGTCAAATTCCAGAGCAGTTAAGGGTACTGGTTGGTTATTTAGTGCCACCTCTCGTCGCACCGGATCAATCATCAGTTTTTCAAATACCAAGCGTTTCTGCTCGGCATTAGTTATCACTCGTTGACGCCTCAAAATAGCTCCGACTCTGACTTCTAGCTCTCCTAGCCCAAAAGGCTTGGTGAGATAGTCGTCAGCACCTTTAGAAAAGCCGCGAATTTTGTCAGCTTCGTCAGCACGGCTAGTCAACATCAGAACAAAAACACCATTACGACTTTGCATCTCTTGGCAGAGGTTAAACCCAGTTACATCTGGTAAATTAACATCCAGAATTACCAAATCCGGGTTAAATTGCTCAAATAGAGATAAGGCTGTCTTTCCATCTTCGGCAGCCTCTACCTGATAGTTCTGCTTAATCAAAAAGCGTTGGATTAAATTCCGAACCGCAGGGTCGTCGTCAACTACAAGAATCTTGGCAGGAGCCATGACCATTACTTTGCACAAATATACGTAAGATTAACAAGAGGGTTGCGTAAAGACGCAGTTGCCACTTTTGGACTAACTAAGAATCTACATGGCTACGGCATTATAATCCTGATAATTCAAAAATAAATACTCTAATCAGGATTGTGGGCAATAAGAACGCGAAACTTGTGTTAGCCACAGTATATAGGCGCTCTGACTTTAGCCGCAACAGTTCTTGACACCAAGACACCTTCTTGATCCCAGTTAGGTGGTAACTTAAAACGTTTCAATTTTAAATCGATATTGTGGATATATACCACAAGCGATTATTCAGTATAATTAAAAAAACTCTATTAAGGCACAGTAAGTTGCCAAATCTGAAACAGTAAAGTTGATTTTTTCATAAAAACTATATGTTTTAGGTACTCTCCGTTCAAATTCTAGATTAGAGCCAGAACTGGGCAACGACATGAGGGTATACACGGAGTTATAGCGATATGTTAAAGTGACTATAGTTGAAATATACAAAGTCAATTAAACTAACCCGTGCTACTATCCTGGTAGGACATAAAATAGGTCGAGACTTTAGTTTCGATTAAAACAAAACCTAAAGCCGTTTTTTTCTTCGACAAAAGACTGCCGCTGACTGAGGCTGAAGTAACAAACTCCCATGAGCGATCAAAATCCCTACGAAAAACTTGGGGTATCAGAAGAGGCTAGCTTCGATGAAATTCAGGATGCTCGTAATCGCCTATTCGAGCAGCATAATGGCGATGCCAAGCATTTAGAAGTAATTGAAGCAGCTTACGATGCGATTTTAATGGATCGCTTACGGATGCGCCAGGAAGGTAAAATCAAAGTCCCTGAGCGTATCCGGTTTCCAGAGTTGCGAGTGCAATCGCCTCCTAAGGAAAGTCCAACCCCTCGTGAGCAGTCACCTGCATGGCTGCAACGGATGCTGGATCAGCCAACGCCTGCGGATATACTCTTACCAGGAGCTTGGTTTCTTGGTTTGAGTTCTATTAGTGTGTTTTACCCAGAGGGAGGCGATCAGGTTTTGCAGTTAGCATTGGTGGTTGGGGTAGGCACCAGTATTTACTTTCTTAATCGCAAGGAAGGTAAATTTGGTCGAGCAGTTTTGTTCACCCTGGTCAGTTTAATAATTGGCTTAATCGTTGGGGGACTAGTTGCTAGCTGGCTCTTACCACAAATATCATTTATCAGTCTGGGAACAAATCAATTCTCTACTGTAGTGACGTTTATATTGTTGTGGTTGGTTAGTAGCTTTCTCCGCTAAACCGCTACCTGCAAGCAAGTTTCTATAAAGAAGACGTGGTTTATGTGTGTTCTTCTTAAATAAGAAAGTCAGGAGTCAGAATAGGTATGCTGACTCCTACTTTAATTGGCAACCTGAATGCTGATTAACGTGAGTTCGACGGGTGACATCAGTCGAATCAAAAGACCTCTAAGAGGTTTTACTACGCAAAACCTATCCCTCTGCAACTCCCAGAGGGACAGACTTGAACTAAAGTTCAAGGCAGGGAGAGGTTTGTTAAGCTCACGTTGATTAGGTTTTAAGAATGTTGGCTGAAAACCCCTAAGTTGAAACCTAAAAAGACTATTTGGCTATAAGAGAGAAAATTTATTGGGGAGTAATTGGCATGATTGAAATTGATGCAAAAGGCAAAGACAATAAACCAATGCCGATTAATTGAATCTGTTGCAGCTACACAGCCTCTCTATACAAGGTGTTTAGGTTTTAGAACTAAATCTACAGCAGCGCTGAAATCCTTAACGATTAAGTCGGGGTGGTAAAGTTCCAATTGGGTGCGATCGCGGATTCCAGATTCTACAGCCATCACTTTAATACCATAATTTTTAGCAGCGGTGATGTCGGCTTCGGTATCTCCCACCATCCAGATATCAGTGGCGGGGGGTAGTTCTTCTAATGCCCTAGCCATTAACAAGGGCTTATCTTCAATATCGCGAGTTTTTACGTAGTCGTTAGTCAGGCAATAACAACGATTTTCCGGGAAAAATCTCCCTAAATCGTGTTTTTGAAAGGCATAATCTAGTTCTCGAAATCGGCGCATGGTCATAACTGCCAAATCAATTCCAGCTTGTTGAATTTTTAACAGTGCATCCACAGCACCAGGCGCGAGGCTGTCATAGTGAAAGTAAGGTTCTGTATGCACAGTTTGCCGCCGCAACTGGGCAAATTCTTGTGCTTGCGCTTCGTCTAACCCTGAATTTAAGGCGATTTGTTTTTCGGGAACACGCGATCGCTTTAACTGCCAAAATTCCGCTTTCGGAAGTTCTTGCACTACTTGGTCTGGACGACGGATTTTCTCCAAACAGAATTGATAAACACGGTAGTATCGTTCGGAAACATCAATAATTGGGCCGTCGAAGTCAGTAATAAGTCTTAGCATCGGCACAAAATGTTAAATTTTATTAAAATTATCTCAGATATTTGGCTATTTTTCGAGAGCACCAGCGTGATTTAAGCGCTGCACAAAAATTAGCTCAAGAACTACCAGATATAGCAATATATTTCAACAATCAGTGTTCGGAATAATAGTACGGAAGGTTCTCTAACTATACAAGTTGTTCCAATAGGTAGTAAAAAACACACGAAATTTCGATATAACTCACCATCACATTGAGAGCAATTATGAGTGAAGAATAGAAATTTTTGAAGCCTATTTTCAATGATGAAGAAGTAACTAAACTTAGGGAAAAACTAAACAAAATTGTAATCGGTTCAGGAAGTACTGTCGAGCCTAGTAAACTTAATATTATTAAGCAGGCTGACTGGATTGCCGTACCAACTGAAAGTGGAGATCACTTTTCTGAAGAAGATGAAATTAAACTCTTGCAAGCATTATTGCAGCATGGGAATCAAGAAATTGTAGCAATAGCATTTGAGCCTTTAAAAGCATTCCCCTCTGCATTTGTATTTCCAGCAACGGCTGAAGCTATTGCAGAGTTTAATCATGAATGTGGACATTTTTGGTTTGCACTGTATGCTGGAGAGCCTGATTGGGTCATTATTTGTACTAAGCTTGATTTTCTTATTATTACTGGAAAGCATAGTTTTGTTAGCCAATTTTTAGGCTGTGAAATCCAACCAGCTTTTGCTGACTTATACGAATTAGCATTAAGTTATTCTGATGATGATCCTGAAAAAAAGTCTTTACTACAGGTGTACAATCTACTTTGGCGTGAATATCATAAGATAAATCCTGGAGAAATTATCCAACTTTTGCCTGTGTCGTGAACCATGTGTTAGGCGTTTTGCCGTAGCGTAACCTACTAGAGGTTTTTTTGTAAACTCTTTTTAAGAAAGTAGCGACGATGACCTAGAGGAAAATCCTCTAACTCTCCAAAAACATTTTTAATCTTTTAAATTAAAGTCTCAGAATCTTCAGATATTGTTTCTATATTTAAATCTTGTGTGTTTAATTTGTCTATATCTAAAGAAGCTTTTAAAAGTTCGCTCCATGAATTTGGAGGGTTTCCCTTATCAAGCATTTTTGTAAATTTTTGATAAGGATCTGTTTTCGATCCTTCTTTTCTTAGCGTTTTTTCGTCGTTTACCCAAGCGTAAATAATTATTTTATCAGTACTACTGTAACGAAAAAATAAACGAAACCGTTGATAAAATTTTGCTCGAAACCAATGCTTTCTATCTGCTCCTAGCTTTTTCCCCTGTCTGAACTCTTTTGCTGTAGGGTCTCTAGGAATATGATTATAAACAAGCTCCTTAATAATGTTAAGGAGCTTTGTAGATGGATGAGATTGATATGTTTCAGGATTACTTTCTTCAAGCTGCTCAACAGTCACAATCAGTTTTTTAAAATATTCACTGAAAGCAGGGTGAGCTTTTAATGTCCACCCATTAACATTCATGCAAAAATAAAGTCCTCTGGTAGCTCCTCATTAAAATCAACTGTCATACCTTTGGTAAGAGCTTCTGCACGATGATACAAATCTTCAGTGAGAGGTTGAATAAAACTAGAGCTATGAGCAATATCCTTGTCAATTAAGTCTAAGAACGCTTCTGTATAAAATTTGGCTTTAATTTTGTCAAATTTTTTATTGGTTCTTTTTGCCTTCACATTGCTTTGGCTAGAGTAAAAAACTACCTTACTTCTAGACTCTCTAAGAAAAGCTATAAAATACTTACGTGGGTGTGGGTGACTAGTAGCTTCTACAATAGCAATATAATTACGTCTATCACGAGACTTGACTTTCATGTTTTTTAGTCTAGTTTTCGCCTTCTATCTCTAATTTATCTTAATATCTTTCACTCTGCAAGTTACTTACAAATCAAGGCTATCACCATTAAGTCCATAGAAATAGTACAAAAAAGCTAAATTGTACTGAGGTATCATTGCAGGGTACCGCGTTTGATTTGTTCGCTTTCAATGGCTTCAAATAAGGCGCGAAAGTTACCTTCGCCAAAACCTTGAGCTTGGTAACGGCGTTCAATAAACTCAAAGAAAAATGTCGGCTGTTCAAAAATGGGCTGGGTGAAAATTTGCAATAGTAAGGGCGCGGTTTGTTGTGCCCCTACGGAAGTATATTCTTGCCAGTCCACCAGAATTTCCTGTTGAGCGATCGCTTCCAGTTCTAGAGGTGATAGGGTGAGTCCTGGACGCTGTTTTAGCTGCGAGTAGTAGCTTTGGGGAACTGAGAGTAAGGATAAACCACTGGCACGAAATTTAGCGATCGCACTCACAAGATTAGTCGTTTGCAAGGCAATATGCTGAATTCCTGGTCCCCGGTTAACATCTAGAAACTCCTGAATTTGGGAATTACTGGAAGCTGGTTCATTAATTGGCAATTGGACTAGAGCGTTGCGCGAAACCATCACCTGGCTGTGTAAACCAGAGCGATCGGTTTTAATTTTAAATGCCTGCTGGGGTTGAAAATCTAAAATGTTTTCGTACCAAGCGACGGCATGTTCCAATTCACCAACTGCCACATTTAATACTATGTGGTCTATGGCGGTAATTGAAGAGGACACGGGGACACGGGGACACGGGAACACGGAGAGTTCTTTCTTTGTGTCGTCTATTCCCACTTCTGGACAGCGCCTTTGGATCAACGTATGAGTCAGTCCACCCCAGGCGGCAATTTTGCCACACTTGATGAATGCCGTACCTACCTGGCGTTCCTGGATGGGTTGTAGGATTGTAGCACCGTGCATTTGAGCTAGTGCGATCGCGCCTTCTACATCTTCGACAGCAAAAGCGACATCTGCCACACCAGGTGGATATTGACGCAAAAACTCAGCTACCGGACTTGTGGGTAACAGTGGTGAAGATAGAAAAAAGCAGACAGCACCACTTTTCACCACTTCTGTACAAGTGTGAAACGAACTGATGCTGTTGGCTACTGCTTGAAAACCAAGATGGTGTACAAACCAATCCCGCCATACTTTGGCGTCTTCTACATAGAAATGAACGTGATCAATTTTCATAAGTACTGAAAATCCAGCATAACAGCTTATATCTCTGTAAATTTTGCCTTTTTTGCTAAATTTTCAGGTCTTTCCCAGGCAAGAATTATGTAGGTGTACTGGCACTCTAAAAAAACAAATGACTATCAGGTTGAATGTTAATTTCCATTGGCACAGCTTGCGGTTCGGCAGAAAGGGCAAAGAAAATTGCATTGGCGGCAGTTTCAGGACTGAGCATTTTTTTCCGGTCTACTTTTAGGTTGACGTTATCCCAGAAAGGAGAATCTACCCCACCAAAGTAGAATAGCGTGAACTTGATACCAAAACGCTTGAGTTCCTCTGCCATGCATTTACTGAAACCGACAACACCAAACTTAGAAGCAGAATAAGCCGCTGCCATTGCCATTGAATGCTTGCCCAGAATTCCTACTAGATTACAGATGTGACCAGACTTGCGCTTTTGCATCTCTTCAGCAGCCGCCTGAGTGGTGTAAAAGCTGCCTTTTAAATTGACATCTAGCATCTTGTCTAAATCAGCGGGTTCCAGGCTGTTGTAAGGCTTGAGTATACCAGCACCAGCTGCATTCACCAAAATATCGATTTGACCAAACTCAGCGACGGTCTTTTTTATCAAAGTATCTACTTGTTGGGGGTCAGTAATATCGGTGGGAACGGTCAAAACTTGCCCTGGTAAATCAGCGGCCAGTGTTGTTAAACGAACTGCATCTCTGGCAGCCAGTATCAACCGGACTCCGGTGGGCGCAAGTTTATGTGTTAACGCTGAACCAATACCACCAGTAGCACCGACAACAACAACGACTTTATCCTGCATCGTATTATTTACATTTATTTACATCTTTTTACATAATACTGAATTACAGCTCAGGTTGTACGTAGATATCCAGAAAGTATTTACTTGCAAAGTAGCGGCGTTACCTCATATTCCTTGCCACTCGCCTTTAATGTAAATGTGGGAGATGATTTTAGATATTTGGTAAAATTGGAACCTAACTTTAATTTTTTGATAATTGAATTAGGAGATTCCCCAGTTATTCTCTGTATCTCTGTACCTAGCTTTGACACAGATAATTTAATTTTAGGAGAATTTATTTGGAGATGTTGAATTATTTTTAAGAGAAATTTATCTAATGTTTCTCCATCAGAAATGGTAGTAAAATCTTCTTGTTTCTCCTGTTGAATAGATTCTGTAGATAACTCTTCTGGAAGAGAAACTATTTCTTCAATTTGTGGCTGCTTTTGATTAGAGTTGATATTGATATTGCATCTTTCTTGAAATAAACTAGTAATAGCCGCTAAACTGTGTAATCGAGCATTGATTGAATCTTGTTCGTTTTTAATTAAATCTTGAATTTGCTCAACTACTTTTTCAAAAGATGGAACTTCTGTTGCCATTGATAAGGAATAATGAGTTAATTTGCCAGTATTCCGATTTTCTATATGCAAATTTTGTCCTTGTCTACGTACCCAATAGACAATTAATCCTTGATTTTGGAGTTCGTTACAGAGGTGGATCAAAATGCCATCGCTAGAACAGGCCAAGATTTCTTTAGCTGTCGGATAAGAGCGTAAAATACAAGCACCAAGTGCGATCATTTTTGCATCAGCACTATCCTTACCTCCAGGCACATGGACAAGTTGATAGCCACGGTTATATAGTTCAATATCTTGTTTACCAATACTTTGATTTCTCCAGTTAGCAAATGCGATTTTAACTTGGAGAGGATACTTACAGACACTGGCTAAAAATAATTCTGAATTAATATCTAATTTTAAGTTTTCCGCATCCAAAAGTAGAAGGGAGATTCCTGTTTCTAATTGATGTTGAATTTCAGTTTTTTGTGGAAACTTTTGGAGCAATTGACTGAACACAGCAGATTCTAGCCAATCAGGCGATAATATAGTTTGCAGCAGTTCTTCAGCTAATGTAAAACTAAAAGAGCTAAGGCTTTTCTCTGTAACTTTTTCTTCTAATAGGTTTTTTACTAAAGAAAGTTCTCTAGTTTCAGGTATAGATATTTTAGGATGCCCGTTGCTGTTAGCAAGCAAGTCAGTTTCCAGGGAACGAGGGAATGCAGGCTCAAGAAATTGTTTACCACAATTTTTGCAGAGGTAATTCTGCTTGTCATTCCTACGACCATTTTTACGATATAAAGTAGATTCGCACCGGGGACATTTCATCTTCTGATTCAGGTGGTCTAGAGCAAATACTGGTCTTAGGTATATAGTATCAAAAAATACTGTATACGTCAGTTTATATTGCCCAACACAAGATAAACTCAAAGTAAGCAGAAATTAAATTCAACCTTAATTTACGCTTGCATTATGTCGTAGCTCTCTAAATAGCTAAAATTTAAGAAACACTTCAATTGATGCGGGCGAAAACGTAGTCGCGGGTGCGAGAATCCACAGGGTTAGTAAAGATTTTATTTGTAGTACCAAATTCAACCATTTGAGTAATGCGATTTTCATTACTACAAAAGAAAGCCGTAAAATCAGATAGGCGAGGAACTTGCTGCATATTGTGAGTAACAATCACAATTGTCAACTCAGAGCGCAAGTTATGGATTAGATGTTCAATTTTCATGCTACCGACAGGATCAAGACCTGAACAAGGTTCATCCATCAACAAAACGTTCGGTTTGACTGCTAAAGCACGGGCAATACATAATCTTTGTTGTTGACCGCCAGAAAGCTCTAAAGCAGATTTGTGCAGCTTATTTTTCACTTCATCCCAAAGTTCAGCAGCCTTGATGGCAGATTCAACAATCCCATCTAATTCTACTTTCGGATGCCATCCAATTAATTTCACCCCATAGGCGACATTATCGTAAACGCTCATGGGAAAAAGATTTGGCTTGGGAAAAATCATACTAACTTGGCGACGTAAGCGATTGATGTTGACACGACGCTCATAAATACTCTGTCCAAAAAATTCCACTTTTCCTTCAACTCTCACTTCTCCTTCTAATTCACTCATGCGATTTAACGATTTAAGAAAAGTAGACTTGCCACAACCACTAGAACCAATAATTGCCGTGACTTGGTTTTGGTAAATATCCATTGACACGCCTTCAACTATCTTTTGAGTGTCGTAATATAAGCTGAAGTTTTTGACTCTGATGGCTGGAATTAGTTTACTCATATTCCTAAAACGTGTGAAACAAAACTTGATGAAGTAAAGCAGTAGAAATCAGCGCCGCTGTTTCACTATGTTACTACCAAAAGGAGATGTTCATGGAAATTACGTAGCTATACAAAAGTCATACAGCAGATAAACTGTTAGTAAATATTTATATTAAGACTGTATCCCTAAATTTCTCTTTTACAGACTTTTTATACCTACTTATTGCACCTTGACCTATATACTATCCTTTCCGATTAAAAGGATTCGGGTTGGTTCGACTTAAAATATCTATGTAGAAATAAAAATATTAATATCATCATATACCCTTCATAGGTAGTCAAACAATTTTGGATTTTGGACTTTCCTACGGAACGCTACGCGTAGCTTGCTTCCCCGTAGGAGTACGGTTACGCTCAGTCGAACGGTTTTAGATTTTAGATTAACCCCATGCCTGTATGCGCGTTCCCGCTCTTTAAGCAGATAGTTTTAGGACTTACGCAAAAATTGCTAAAAAGCTTAATTTATCGAACCGCCAAGACGCCAAGAGCGCCGAGAATTCGTAGAGTGTGCGTAAGTCCTAAGTTTGACAAAAATCATTGGACATACCTTAACCGAATCGCCCTGAAATGTAATCGCGGGTGCGGGGGTCTAGTGGGTTGTTAAAAATTTGCTCTGTAGCACCAAATTCAATCATTTGACCAATGCGACTTTCATCGATGCTAAAGAAAGCCGTAAAATCAGAAACGCGAGCGGCTTGCTGCATATTGTGGGTAACGATCGCAATTGTCAACTCAGACTGCAAACTATGGAGCAGTTCCTCAACTTTCATGGTAGCGATGGGGTCAAGAGCCGAGCAAGGTTCATCCATCAGCAGAACTTTCGGCTTGACTGCTAAAGCACGGGCAATACATAATCTTTGTTGTTGACCACCAGAAAGCCCTAAAGCTGATTTATCCAGCTTATCTTTGACTTCATCCCAAAGAGCAGCGCTGTGAAGTGCAGATTCGACGATTTCATCTAATTTTAATTTTGAATGCCTGCCTGCTATTCTCATACCGTAGGCAACATTTTCGTAAATACTTATAGGAAAAGGATTCGGTTTTTGGAACACCATACCAATTTGGCGGCGTAACCGATTGATATTGACACGAGGAGCATAAATATTCTGACCAAAAAACTCTACGTCTCCTTCAACTTTCACAGGTCCTTCTAATTCGCTAATGCGATTAAGAATTTTGATGAAGGTAGATTTACCACAACCACTAGGCCCAATAATTGCCGTTACTTGATTTTGATAAATATCTATTGACACCTTTTCAATTGCTTTTGTTATGCCATAGTAAAAGCTGATATTTTTAACTTTGATAGCTGGAATTAGGTTATTCATACTTGCCCAAGCTGTAAAAAACAAAAATTTATTTTTACTTTATTCTTCTTTGGCTAATAACTAAGCGAGAGAGAATACTGACGCATAAAATTAAGCCGAGTAGAACTATAGAAGTAGTCCATACTAATTGGCTTTTTTGCGGGTCGGGGTCGTTGTAGAGGTTAAAAATCAATACTGGTAAGGAAGCTGTTGGACTTAACAATCCTTCTGACCAATCTAGACTAAATAAAGCAGTAAAAATTAAGGGTGCTGTTTCACCAGCAGCACGAGCTACAGCTAATAAAATGCCTGTAGTAATTCCGGGAATTGCAGCAGTGACAACGATGCGAAAGGTAGTTTGGAAACGAGTTCCTCCTAAAGCAGCGGAGGCGAGGCGTCCAGATGTGGGGATAAGTTTTAAGGATTCTTCTGTTGTCAGTATAATCATAGGTAGCATAATCACGGCTAAAGCAAAACCGCCTGCGATCGCACTAAATCCTTTAGTTACCAAAACTATCACACCGTAAGCGAATACGCCTACAACGATTGAAGGCACGCCCGTAAGAATACTGCTGATAAAACGAACAATACCAGTAATTGGGTTCGTTTGACCAAATTCCGCTAAGAAAATTCCTGTCATTATCCCTGTAGGGATGCTTAAAAGTGAACCGATTACTACCATGATTATGGTTCCCAAGATGGCATTGCCAAAGCCATTGTCAATCACTGCTTTGACAAACATATCTGATTTCAGTCCAGATATTCCCCGGACAAGAATTTCCCACAAAATTGATATTAAAGGAATGAGTGCTAGACCAGTCAAACCAAAGGCGATCGCATTCATTCCATAAGTAAATATTACTCGCTCTGTTGGCAAAGGACTGCATAATTCTCTTGCCAGAGATTCATCAGTTTTTGACTGGATGTAACCACTCATATTTTTTGAATTTTGATTTTTAAAGTTTTTATTACATTAAGATATTTGTATTAAGGTAGTACTATTTATTTTTCCTACCAACCCATTTCACCAAAAGTACAGCGTCAACATTTACAGCTAGAGTTAACCCAAACAAAATAAACGCCAAATAGCTTAAAGCGCCTATATGCAAACCCGGTTCAGCTTCGGCAAATTCATTAGCTAATACAGAGGGAATTGTATAACCTGGATTGAGTAAAGAAGCACTGATTTGAGTAGAGTTACCAATCACCATAGTGACAGCCATTGTTTCACCCAAAGCACGCCCTAAGGCGAGCATTGCTGCACTCACCATTCCCGAAAATCCAGCTGGTAGCAAGACCCGAAAAATTGTTTCCCAACGAGTGCTACCTAAAGCCATAGATGCGCTACGTAATTCTTTAGGGATAGCCATCAAAACATCACGAGTAATTGCTGCCATTGTAGGCAAAATCATGATGGCTAGAATAATTCCAGCAGTCAACATATTAGTCCCAGAAGGGTCTTCTGTATTAAACAGTGGTATCCATTTAAAAGTACTGGCTAGCCACTTTTGTAGAGGTTCTAAAACTGGAATAAAGACAAAAATCGCCCACAAACCAATAATGACACTGGGAATTGCTGCAATTAATTCAACAACAAATGCTAAGGTTATTCGGAGCGATGAATGTAAGAAATTTTCACTCGTGACTAAGGCTACTGCTATTCCGACTGGGACAGCGAATAAAATAGCGATCGCACTACTTACCAAAGTTCCATAAATATAGGGTAATGCACCAAAAATCTGATTACCTGTATCCCAATCTTGGCCCCACAAAAACCCCAGTCCAAACTGCTTAATGGCTGGTAAAGCTTCGTGTAAAATTACCCAACTCATCAAAAATAGCACTGCAACGGTAATCACGGCAAAAAAGTATACTAGCCGTGTAAAACCTTGGTCAAACCAAAAATTTGTACCGTTGATAGCTGTTAGATTAAAATTTTCATCGCTTAGATTTAAATCATCTGATGAATTTCTATCGGCTGGTTGCGATGAATTTACCATTACAAATCAATAAAATAGATTTTTTTCTTATTAATAGAGTGAGTTGTAAATTCACCATACTAGACCATCGATTCAGTAATCAAAAACCTAACCCCCCAGCCCCCAACTCTTGTAGGGTTGGGTGAGAGGTTCTTCCAGGATTACGAATCGATGCTCTAAAAGAGGAAAATAGTAAGATTACAAATTAAGGTTTGACAGAGCTATTCACTGTCTGAAGTACACGATTTGCCACATCAGATGGAATCTGGGTGTAGTTGAGGTCATCGTTATATTGCTGACCGTCTTTCAATACCCAATTAATCCATTTCTTAATAGCATCAGCTTTAGAAGCATTAGCATACTGTTTGTAAACCATAATCCAGGTAAGACCTACGATGGGATAACCTTGTCCTGGGTCTCCTACAAAAACGCGGTAATTGTCTGGGAAAGTGACAGTTGACAAAGCTGCATTTGCAGATTCTAAAGAAGGAGCAACAAATTCTCCTCTCTTATTTTGTACCAGCGCTGATTTCAGATTGTTTTTGACAGCGTAGGCATATTCAACATAACCAATAGAACCAGGAGTACGAGATACTAAGGCAGCTACGCCTGGGTTGCCTTTGCCTTTGAGGACATTTGGTAGATTCCATTTGGGAGCAGTGTTAGTTCCAACTCTACCTTTAAAATAACCGCTGGTAGCACTTAAGTGGTTAGTAAATATGAAAGTTGTACCGCTACCATCGGCGCGAACAACAAACTTAATTGATTGATTTGGTAGATTGACACCCGGATTATCAGCTTTAATTTTTGCGTCATCCCATTTGGTAATTTGACCGGAGAAAATTGCTGGTAGTGTACTACGGGACAATTTAAGATCATTAACGCCTGGAAGATTGTAAACCACAGAAACAGCACCGCCGGCTGTGGGTACTAAGATTACACCGTTCTTGACTTTAGCAATTTCATTATCTTTCATTGCGGCATCACTACCACCAAAGTCAACAGTTCCAGCAGTGACTTGACGAATACCACCACCACTACCAATTGCTTGGTAGTTAATTTTCAAGTCTGGATATTTCTTCTTAACTTCACGAGCATAGCGTTCGTAAAGTGGAGCCGGAAAAGTTGCTCCTGCACCATTGAGAGTTTCAGCTTGTGCGATCGCACCAAAAAATGGACTGAGTGCAACAGAAGTGGTCACCACTGAAGTAGCAACAACACGATTCAAGATGGTGGTCGAAAAAATCATATTACCTGTGATTAAAGGAATATCTTCCTGCTGTAATTTCAGCCTTAAATTAACTTACATTTTTTTTAGTTAACGATGAATAAACAAAAGATTAAGGTAGGTTTAACTTTTACTTTTAACTAAAAATATTTTTATTTACTAATATTAATATTAATTGAGTTTTACAATTTACCAATCCGCCGCTATCTAAATTATTTCATGTTTACTTGCGGCTAAAACACATTACTAAAAGTATAAATTGGTACTGTTGATTGACTCTACAATCTTGATTATAACCTTGCTTATATTTGTCCTTACTTGGAGTGTCTTATCGACACAACTATTAAATTTTATTGAAAACTTTTTTACTAATAGCATAAATTTAGGAGTTTGGTTATTAGCAATTTCCTTCATTAGACCTCTTGCATAAGTCGAATAGACCCCCCTTAATCCCCCCGATATATTGGGGGGAAACTTTAAATATTGCCCCCTCCCCTTCATAAGGGGAGGGTTGGGGAGGGGTGATTCAAGGATTTTTGCAAGAGGTCTATTATCGCCTTTGTAATTTACATTAGCTATTTTGTATTTTTTGAAACCTTATGGTTTGGGCAAACCTCTAGTAAACGTTTTGCTGAAATTCGCGTTGTTCGAGATGATGGTAGACTCATCAGGCTACAACAAGCAACGTTACCTACTTACTTAATATTAAACAATAATTCATAAGTTAGAATTCAGGAGTCCGAATAGTTAAAGAATCAGAAGAATATTTGATGAATGAATATATCGATCATCCTAAACTCCTGATAAATCCTGACTCCTGAATACTGAATTCTTACATTCTTACGTTTATTGTGAAGATGCTCCGCGAATCAGGTCAAAAACTTAAAATTGGCCAGTCTGGTTCACGATAATAGCGTGTCATATTGTCAAACTTCCGCAATTCGACGCGATGAATCAAAAATTCTGGCAAATTTAACAGCCATTGATCATTCAATTGAGAAAGCATTGTGCTGAAACTTGTGCGGTCTAAGTCAGATGAAACCTCCCCAAAATAAGCTAATGTAATATGGGCTGTGAAGTGATAATGCTGCTCAATACCCAAAGCAATTAACTTAGGATTTTGATAAATTGTTCGACGAAATTTAATAATTTCCTCGTAGCAGCGTTCATCTTGAGGTACTAAACAAACAGCTACAGCTCTTGGCATCAGTATCAGTCCCAGCATTTGCCATTGAATTGGATGACTCCTGTTTGTCATCAATTGTTGATATTGCTGAAATATTTCTGTTAAACAAGAGTGTAACTCCTGGTCAAAATTGGGATTTTTTTCGCAGGTGTCAAGGTAAGCACTGTCCCAAATTAAATCCGCTAAAGTCAGATGGAAGCTAGCAGGAGGTACAGGTACAATCAAATTACGGTTTACAGGCAACTGTAAAAGTTCCTGTTGGTAAGTCTGTAATTTGGCATAGAAAGCAGAGTTTTGTGATTCTTCTGCCGGCGGGGTAGTTAGCGTATAGCCAGGAAAGGACGCTGCTTGTCTCAACCCAGAATGTGGCTGGAATTTAGAAGATTCCTGAATATGCTGGACTTGGGATTTGTAAGCTTCTGGCAGGGTCAGTCGTGCTAACCGATTTAAGTAAGTTTGATAGTTGTCGTCCAATCTTCATAGCCTCACGCTCTCACTTGATAGATTTTAGGGAAAATTACCTTGATTGACAGAATGATTTCAAAAGTATTTAGTTTTTGGGTGTGATGGTTGAGGGGGTGGGGAGTGGGGAGTGCTGAGTAAAGAAGTAGGGAATCTCACTTTTTTACTCAGAACTCGGAACTGTTTTGCCCAATAACCAATGAGGTTTATCTATGCCAATCTATGTTTACTGGGGTGAAGATGATTTTGCCATAGAAAAGGCGATCGCTATGCTGCGCGATCGCGTCCTTGATCCCCAATGGATCAGTTTTAATTACACTTCATTCCCCCCAGATCAAGCTGATGCTGCTATCCAGGGGTTAAATCAGGTGATGACACCCACTTTTGGCGCTGGTGGGCGCTTGGTATGGCTGATAAATACTACTCTGTGCCAACACTGTCCAGACAACGTGTTAGCAGAATTGGTGCGATCGCTACCAGTTATTCCCGAAAACTCATTTTTATTGCTCACCAGCCGCAACAAGCCAGATGAACGCCTCAAATCCACGAAATTGTTAAAACAATTTGCTACCGAATTCCGAGAATTTCCCCTGATTCCCCCTTGGAAAATAGAATTGCTGGTGCAATCTGTTAATCAAGCAGCCCAGACTGTGGGCGTGAAACTGAATGCTAATACTGCCCAATTGTTGGCAGAGTCTGTAGGAAATGATACAAGGCTTCTCTACAATGAGTTAGAGAAATTGCGGCTATATGCCCAAGGTAGCAATAAGCCTTTAGATGTAGATACCGTGACGAAGTTAGTAAGAAATACTACTCAAAATAGCTTACAATTAGCAGCAGCAATCAGAACAGGAGATACAGCTAAAGCTTTGACAACGTTAGCGGATCTGATCAATGCTGCCGAACCGGGATTACGGATAGTTGCCACACTAATTGGACAATTTCGCACCTGGGTATGGGTCAAGATTATGATGGAAAGTGGTGAGCGCAATCAACAAGCGATAGCTATTGCTGCTGATATCGGTAATCCTAAACGGATCTACTTCTTACAGCAAGAAATTAGGCTGCTTTCTATGCAACAGTTAATCTCTTGCTTACCCCTACTACTGGAGTTAGAAGTCAGCCTCAAGCAAGGAGCATCAGAAATGTTAACACTCCAGACTAAAGTCATCGAACTTTGTCAAGTATGCCAAGGAAGTTAACAATCAAATATAAAAGCTTGATGTATTGAGCAGTTGCTGGAACTTCCAACTCCGAAAATAATTCCAAGTCCTTATAATATCCCTGATGTAGTTTTGTGTTACACACTATATGAATAAAACTTCCGACTTCTTTTTCCCACCTAGCCGAAAGCGAATTCTTTTCCAATCATTCTTTTTCTGTGCGATCGCTACTGTGAGTGTGATTTCCAATGCGTTTTCATTGAGTTTAAAAGCTGATGGTCAAACTCCAACACCAATAGTCAACAATACTGAAATCAACAGTTACGCTCAAGCCGTGCTAGCAATGGAGCCAGCCCGTCAAAATGCCTTTGAAGAAATTAAAAAGCTTATTGGCAATGGAGAAATTCCCAAGATTGTTTGTAACGATCCTAACAGTATAAAGGATCTTCCAACAAAGGCTCAAGATATCGCCAAAAATTTCTGTACTCTCTCTGAAAAAATTGTCAAAGATAATGGTTTGAGCAATGATCAGTTCAACAAAATTACTATGGAACTACAAAATAACAATATCTTATTAAAACAGCAGGTTTCCAATACTTTATTATGCCTACAAAAAGCTCCAAATACAATTAAGGACACAGCATTGTGCCCCAACTTGCATAATCAATTATGATTGCGATATTACTCTTCAAGTACAAGAGATGCTTGTCGCTTGGTGTGAATATTTTTCATGTGCTTTTTTACGGTGTTGATAGTGATGTAAAGTTTATTAGCAATTTCTTTGTAGCTATAGTTGCTTCTATAGAGAAACCAAATTTCAGCTTCTCGCGGCGTCAGGTCAAATTTTTTAACTTCAGTGAGTGCTACATTTTTCACAGACTCATATTGGTTTTCTATGGTAACTAATAAGCAAGGTACTTCAAACCCATCTAAATCTAGCAATCTCACCCTAATACGAAAAATATTTGACTTATCAAGCACAATCTCATCTGACAGAATTAGCAGTTTATCAGAAAACAAATACCGACTATTGAGTAACGATTTACAAAGATTCCAGATGGCTAGGGGGACAAAATTCTGGTTAAACTTGCCTTGATTAAATTGACAACAAAGGCGATGAGCAGATGCATTAGCATGAATCACTTTACCAGCCTTGCTTAAAATTAATATACCGTCTTCTAAGCCTTCAATTACTTCTTGTAAAAAATTAGCTCGCTTCGACTCATGTAAGTTAATACTATCTAGCTGTTGTGGTTCAGCTACTATTTGTACTAATGTCTTTGTTAGAGCAATCATAGGAGGTATTGTAATGTATCAAATACTGCTTATTAGTTAGATTTCTGGTAATTGGAAGATGCACATCTTTTTTACATGATTACTTTAATAAATTACGTAAATATTACAGATAAATCATGATAATAGCAGGAATGCAAGTATTATTTTTAACATAATTTTCAGATAATACCCAAACAACAATTTATGTAGCCTGTTTGGATTAACTCAGGTTACATAATTTAAATACAACTCTAAAATTGCCTATTTCGGAAGTCGCTTCCAATAAGTTTTGGATAAGTTCTCCCCGCCTGTAGTCACCTCGTTATAGCTTTTCCTAACGCTCTTTTATGTCTCTGAAGAGAGAAAAATAAGATGCTGACCTTGAATCTTTTTAAAGCCTGTACCTCACCCTGATCAAGAATAAGTATCTCCTCTCTCCAGACTCACGCAGAGGGGTGAGGTTTTGTGTAGTTCATCTGGGAACTGCTAAAAAAATGGAGTATAAAACAGCAAGCCTTTTTAAGGGGAATCATTGCATTGCCTACTGAATCGGTGTTCTAGTAAATAGCGATCGCTCCAATACAAAATAATTATTCATATTGAGATAAAAATATACATATAAATATTTTTCTAATGCAGGTATTCACCAACTACACTAAATTGCAAAGGAAAAAACTGCTTTTTAGTAATTGGTAATTGGGGAAAATTTGGAATTTTGGATAAATTTTGATATTAGGAAGAAGGAAATAGGGGATGAGGAGAGGCTACGAGGCTGCGAGGGGGCGACTTTTCAAAAGTGGTAGCTTGACTGTAAACCTTGCTCCTTGCTCTTTACCTGGACTATCTACGTGGATAGTACCGCCATGTAATTCTACTAAATGACGCACGATCGCTAATCCTAGTCCTAATCCACCATAGGTTCTAGTGTTAGAACTATCAGCTTGACGAAAGCGATCAAAGACGTAAGGAAGAAAGTCAAGACTGATACCAATGCCTGTGTCAATCACCTGAATTTGGGCATATTTATCCGTTGTCTGTTGTTTTTCACCAGTGACTATTGACAATCGCACCTCTACCCGTCCTCCTACGGGTGTGAATTTGATGGCATTGGATAGCAGATTCCAGATGATTTGCTGCAAACGCTCGAAATCCCCAGAAATTAAGAATTGAGAATTTTCGCCAAGCTTGCTGTCCTCTGAGTGTTGATTGGTTTGGGATTGTGCTTCTAGAGATTCTAGATTTTCGCGATTGATTCCTAATCCCAAATCTGAATTTTGCGCGAAAGTGACGACGGGGAGTATCCCCAGTGGCGCATTTTGCGTTTCTTTTGAGGGAATCAGGGAAAATCTCAAATCGATTTCCTTGGCCTGGGCGGCTAGACTAACAGTCTCAATGGCTGATTCAATTATCCCAACCAAATTGCAACTACCAACATTGAGGCGTAACTTGCCTCTAATCATCCGTGATATGTCCAGCAGGTCTTCAATTAGCTGGGTTTGCGCCTTAGCATTGCGCTCAATTGTCTCCATAGCCCTAGCCATTTGGGTTTCACTGAGCTTGCTTCGTTGCAGTAATTGCGCCCAGCCAAGGATGGCATTGAGGGGCGATCGCAACTCGTGGGACAATATCCCTAAGAATTCATCCTTCATGCGATTAGCATCTTGCAACTGCTCAGTTTGTTGTTGCAAAGAAGCAATTAAATTAGCCCGTTCCATTGCGATCGCTATTTGGTCGCATACTGCTTGCATCATCCCCTTTTGATTGTCGGTGAAGCTTAACCGAGTGCGGCTGCCAAAAGAAAGAGTACCCAACAGCTGTCCTTGAGCAATCAATGGGTATGCATAATAAGCAGTAATACCTAAAGAGCGAATCAATTCTGTTTTCTCTTCAGTTGATTGCTGAACATTCTCTACAGCTATAGGATGGCGTGAGAGCGCTACAGTACCACAAACCCCTTGACCAAATGCCAACCTCTCAATTTCCTTTGCCATCTCCTCAGAAATGCCACTGTGAGACTTCAACCGCATTACCTGAGAGTTATCCTCAACCAAATAGTTAAAGTAAATATCTAAACCAATTTGGTCTCTTAGTTTTCGGTAGACGCTATCGATTAGTACTACTGGTTGTTGGCTTGATAGTAAATCGTTAGCTGTGTCAAATAGTAGATTTAGCCTTTTGTAACCTAACGAGAGTGCTTTTTGTGTCTCCTTAAGGTTGCTGATTTCTTGGAACACCAAGATACAAGTAGCCGGATGCCCGTGCATTGCTGGCAGGGTATCAGCAAATACTAGTAGAGAGCGGACACCACCGGGAGTGTGCCAGTCTACTTCCAATCCATTCAAGCGTTCGCCAAGGGCAACCCGCACTCCTGGCATTTGCTCATTGGGAATGCGATCGCCAGCTGCATCTGTGTAGTGGTAAACTGTGTGATAATCTGCGGCTGGTACACCTTTGGGAAATTCGCCCCCAGCTAATTCGTCAGCAGAGCGATTGGCAAAAGTTACCCGCGCCGTTCCTGGTTCGATAAACAGCAACGGTCTTGGCATCAGATTTAATACATCCTCCAGCCATTTTTGCTGATTTAAAAGTACTTCCTCTGCCTGTTTGCGCTCCGTAATATCTAAAAATGCACCAACGCTTCCTCTAGTTTTACCCTCTTCGTCAAACAGGGGTGCAACATACTCCAACAGGTTGACAATTTTTCCATTTTCATGGACGACATCAAGTTCGCAATCCAGAACTTCGACACCATGAGTTGCAGAGTATTGCATTGGCAGTTCTTCTGCTGAGAGTTCTTTTCCTTCGCGGTAGATTTTAAAGCTTGTCAGTTTTTCGCCACTGGGAGCGTTGAGGGAGGCATTTGTATCTGAGGATATTCCCAACTGTTTGGCAAAAGCAGGGTTGACCTTGATATTTTGGCATTCTGGATCTTCAGCAATGCCAATTCCAATGGGAATCACCTCCAACAAAGTTTGTAACTCAGCAATGCGGCGCTGTAAATCCTTATTTAGTTGTAAGATTTGTTCCTTAGCCTGTTTTTGTTCGCTGATGTTGCGAGTCACAGTTGCTAAGGCAATTGGCTGACCTGTGTTATTGTCTGTAACAGTGAAGATGTTGTAATCAACTGGTATCGGTTGACCTGTTTGGAGGTGACAAAAGCAGAATTCTCCCTGCCAGCGCCCTTCTAATAGCACAGTCGGCAATATATATTCTTGAAAATAGGCTTTGTCTTTGGGCATGACGTAATCTAATACTGCTTTTTGCCTCACTTCATCAAGGCTTGCAAGCCCTACCAGCTTTTGACCTGCATCATTTATGTAGAGTAATTCACCCTCAAGGGTGGCGATGCCGATAAAGTCAGAGCTATTTTCTACTAGCGATTTAGCATCTACAAAACTCCCCAGTTTAGCTTCGTAGGTTCTCAGTGCTTCTTGGGCAAGATCACGTTGATGGCTGAGACGTTCAATAACCGCCGCACTTTGCCAAATCAAAACAGTAAAAATCACAATCAGGACGATCGCAAATACCGATACTGCAAAAGCTGGATCGTATTGTCCTGCCCGTTGACCTTCAACAATTATCCACCCTAAAATAAAAGGGACTGCGATCGCAGCAATTAATAAACGACGTGCAAGTAAGCCGCCGTCGGTATCACTTGTAACTACTCTCATTAACCCCTGTTCTGCCTGTGCCCAGAGAATGCCCATACTTAGTAAGAGGAACAACATTGCTGTGTGTAATGGCATTGATGTTGTATAAGGGGCAAGTCCGTAGAGAACTTTCACTTTGTAGGCATAGCCCATGAGCGCCTGAAAGGAAATTAAAGTAGCTATCAAAGCGATAATCTGGACATACCAATAACTGCGGTCGCTTTTTGGATCAACCACAATCTGTAGGGCGACGCCCACCAGCATGAAGTTCAGTGCTGTGTTCACCCCCATTAGCCCCGGACGCAATGTCGCTATACTAATTAGCGAATCACGCGATAGCAGTTCGTCAATACCAAGATTCCAGCCAAACAGATATTCACAGACTGTAAGCACAGCAATTGTGGTAGCCGCTATTGCACAGATCCTAGAAATTAGAAGAGTAGGGAAGTGGGGAAATAATTTTGAGTCGCACCTTTGGTGCGCTTCCAGCACAACTTGAATTTTGAATTTTGAATTGTTTCCCCCTCCTCTTAAAAACAGCCACAGCGACACACCACACAGCACAAAACACAGCGCTGTGTTGACTTTCATTGTCGCCGGACTACCAGGGAAGCCGCGCTTGAGAACTTCAATGCCAAGCCACCAGCCAACTAGTACCAAGCTGCCAACAAAAACAGTGATCGCACTTGCAACTTTTCCCACAAGTGAATTTGTAGTAATTTTAAATCTGTTTTGCAGCCGCAAGCGGTTAACATTTAACATTGAGTGTTCTCTAACCGCATCTATCTAGCGTAGTAAATTTACGTATTTCTTACGGTTTAACTATTTATACCTTTGTATTGTATGTTACCCTTTGACTTGCTTTTCATCTACCCTTATGCATATTTTTTCTTGGACAATTAAAAATCAGAAATAAAGGTGGTTCAAAAAACCACCTTTGTGGTCTATCAGAATTGCAGGCTACGTCGCTTACCATCATCTTGGAAACGTTGCTCTCCAACACCAACAAGTTCTACAATCACTTCACGCGGTGCAGATGTCCATTCCCCAACTCTCACTCCAATTTCCACAACTGTTTGGTTTGCCTCTGTAAATACGCTTATATTTGTTAGCGAAAAATTTTTATCTTGATACTCATTTGTCTGTCCATCATCTTCAAATAGCTGGTATTCGTTATTACCAGGCCAAATGCGTAATCGAATCTCGTCGAGTGGGGCTTGATCAACGTATTGCTTGACAGGTTGCATGGGAACGATCGCACCACTACGGACATACAGTGGCATTCTTTCTAGTGGTGCATGAGCAAGAATGTGAATCGGGCCTTCATAACGCTCATCACTCCACCAATCATACCAAGTGCCAAGGGGTAAATAGACAGATCGATGCTCAACTCCAGGGCGGTAAATTGGTGCAGCCATCAGCGACGCACCTAGCAATACTTGATCGTAGAGGCTATAGGTTTTCGGATCGTTGGGGAAATGGTACAATAATGGTCTTAAAATCGGTGCGCCTGTTGTTGCTGCTTCCCAGAAAAGACTATAAATGTAGGGAAGTAATTGGTAGCGTAGATTAATGTATTCTCGACAGATATTTTCAACGCGATCGCCAAATACCCAAGGTTCATGACGAGCAGTAGACATTGCCGAATGACCGCGCATCATTGGGTAAAGCATTCCTACCTGCATCCAGCGAGCAAATAATTCAGCTGTGGCGTTACCAGCAAACCCGCCAATATCGCAACCCACAAATCCCACACCCGAAAGTCCCATGTTGCAAAGCATCGGCAGAGACATTTCTAAATGCTCCCACAACGATTGGTTATCCCCCATCCACACAGAAGACCAGCGTTGCACCCCAGCATAACCCGATCGCGTTAACACAAACGATCGCTCCGAGCTTCGATGCCGTTCCAATCCTTCATAGCAAGCCTTAGCCATCATCAACCCATACAAATTATGCACTTCTGTATGAGTCACATCAATTTTAGATTTTGAATTTTGAATTTTGAATTTTGAATTCTCTCCCTCTCCCCCCTGTGGCGCATCTAAGGGAAACCAAATTTTATCACCTTCATCACCAAAGGGGCGATCGTTTATGGCAGGTTCATTCATATCATTCCAAATTCCTGCCACACCAACATCAGTTAGACTTTTGTGTAAATCAGCCCACCAGTTACACACATCAGGACGTAAAAAGTCAGGAAAAACAGCTTTCTCAGGCCAAACGTAGCCGTGGAACAACGTACCATCAGCTTTCCGCACAAAATAGTCGTTTTCTAATCCTTGATCAAAAACATCATAATTACCTTCTGGTTCATATTTCACACCAGGATCAATGATTGTGACTGTTTTGAAACCATCCTGTGCTAAATCACTAATAAGTTTTGCGGCGTTGGGGAAACGCTGGGGACTCCAGGTAAATACCCGATAGCCCCGCATATAGTCAATATCGAGGTGAATGACATCGCAGGGAATGCGGCGTTGGCGAAATTCCTTTGCTAGTTCCCGCACAACCGTTTCTGATTCGTAACTCCAGCGACATTGATGATAACCTAGCGCCCATTTCGGCGGTAATGGCATTCTCCCAGTTAGCTGAGTGTAAGTCTCCAGGATTTGGGCTGGTTCAGGACCGTAAATAATGTAATAATCCAATTCACCGCCACGAGTCTCCATCTTCCAAATACCTGGTTGTTCAGCACCGATATCGAACTGACTCCAAAAAGTGGTATTGAAAAAGATGCCATAGCTTACCTCTGGGCGCAAAGCCATAAAAAATGGAATTGCCTGGTACATTTCATCAGTCAGTGCATCATAATCTAAAGAATCCGTTGTCCAGTTGGTTTTTACTTCGCTGAGTTTATCCAGAAAGCCTGTGCGTTCACCAAAGCCATAGAAATGTTCATCGGCTGCAATTTCTTTCCACCCTGCAACTGCGCCCATCCGCCAACCTATACCCATCTCTGCATCTTGGGCAAAGGGGCGATTATCTTTATCAAAACAGGCGATGCGACACTTTTCTCGCTGGACGCACACACGAATCTGTGCTGTTTCAATTTCTACCGTTGTTTCAGTCTCCTGGACTGCAAAAGGTGTTGTCGCCCATTCTGTATCATCCAGCGTCACTGCCCAAGAGCGGCGAGGCATAAATTCCCCAGTTTGTGCAAAACGCACACGGATTAAATTGGGAGCAAGTAAGCTGATGGTAAGGCGTGAGTCACCACAGTCAAAATTAATAATATTATTGTCCCAGGTTACAGCTTTTACATTGCTAACAGTTGTCCAAGGTTGGTTAGTAGTGGGTAGTTTTCCGAAATATTGCGGCATATCAGTTATTCAGCAGGTTAACACTTATCCGCATTCATGATTACAGAGATACTCAGCCTGAAACTCTTTCTTTCGCTAGAAGTTGGCTGAAAGATTAGGAGATATTTTTTACCAAGAATGGTTTTTGTAATGCACAAGTTATTGTTACCACACTAAATACCAATACGCTTGCGTTAAGGAAATTTATTAGTTGAGGCAGCCAGAGCAGGGGATGCAGGGAAAGCAGCGCAGGGCAAACGCATCTAAATTACTTTTGCTTACAACCAAAGTTAAGAACCAACAAGGATAGGCTACAAATTTATGATTAACTGTACTAAGTAATTATGGTTGTAGGAGCTAACAAAATTATGAGATTTTTCAATTTTTGTCAAATCAGCCTCCCACTGATAAGCTTTGTCTTACTAGGATGGATAGCCCCAAGAGCTAACGCAGCACTTTTAGTGGGGAGTTATAATAATAACTCCGTTCTGCGCTACGACGAAAAAACGGGAGAATTCATTGATGACTTGGTTCCTTCCGGTAGTGGCGGACTACAGGGAACAACTGGTTTAACTATTGGTCCCGATAAAAATCTCTATGTTAGTAGTATTTTGAGCGGTAGCGTCAAACGTTACGACGGAAAAACAGGGAATTTCATTAGTACCTTTGTTCCTTCCGGTAGTGGTGGACTAGATGCACCTGAAGACTTGGTTTTTGGGCCTGACAGCAACCTCTACGTTACCAGTATTAACAGCCGCACTAGTAATAGTGTTCTACGCTACAACGGGCAAACAGGAGCTTTTATCGACACTTTTGTCCCATCAGGTAGCGGCGGACTCAGTGCACCTTTTAGTTTGAGCTTTGGTTCAGACGGAAACCTCTACGTCAGTAGTACTCTTACTGATAGTATTTTAAGGTACAATGGGAAAACCGGAGCTTTTATCGACACTTTTGCAACAGAAGAAAAAGGGTCAGAAGCTGGTGGCTTGACCTTTGGGCCAGACGGCAATCTCTACGTCGCTAACTTTAAGGCTAACAATATTTCGCGCTTTAACGGTAAGACAGGAGCTTTTATCAACACTTTTGTCCCGGCTGGCAGTGGCGGACTCAATGATCCTGTCAAGCCAATCTTCGGTCCCGACGGAAACCTTTATGTTAGTGGTTTAAATAGTAACAATGTGTTACGTTATGACGGCAAGACAGGAGCTTTTATTGACACCTTTATCCCAGCCGGTAGAGGCGGATTAAATGGGGCTGGCTTTTTGGCTTTCACTGAAGACACAACTGTTGTTCCTGAACCTAGAATGGATCTAGCTGTGTTGGCGGTTGGTGCTGTGCTAGGAGCAAGCAAGGTACTTAGCCGTAAGCAGAAAGCCATATCATAAAAATCTAGCTTGCTTAAGAGGAGGTAATAATTACGAATTACGTAAGCGCCACGCAAAGCGAGTCCGCATACCTCTACTCTTAAGCAAGCTACGAACAGCGTCTCCCAGAGAGCGTCATTATCAATTACGAATTATTTTGACATCATACTTCTGTCTCCTTCAAGCCAAGTTACTCTATATCCTGCGGTTGCTCGTTTAATGACTTTAATGCATCTAAACTACAACGCAAACGCGGCTTGTCAGGGTCAGTCAAATCTAGCTTGTCCCAAGGTACTGTATAACCACCGTAAATTTTACGCGCCCCAAGTAGATGCAAAATTTTTAACCCAATTGTCCAAGCGGATAGCCGTTCTAACACCGCAGCATAACCGATAAGATATTCCTTAACAATCCATTCTTCGCCTTGTTGTTCGGCGCGTACTTCCTCAATGCGTCCGACGGTTTTACCAGTTGAGTCTAATACTGGTTTACTCAGCAGTAATTCTAGATGAATTTCACGAGTTGTCATTATCCCCCTCCTGGAATTCGGGCGATGATGCGATCGCGCAGCCATTTTTCATAGCCGAAAGTTGGTGTTGCTTCAGCTTCAACATCGACTTCGACATCAATACCAATATCCCGCACTTTTGACCACGGAATCCGAAACGGTTCACTTTGTTTAGCGCCCCATTTACTTGCGATTGATGCTACCAAAGATGCCAAGCGGGGATTTAGCCGTTTGGCAAGGGTTGTTACTCCTACTTCTATATAAGCAAGTCGTGGTGGTTCGCGTAGGCTTTGCCCGTCGAAGGCATCGCGTAACTCTATCACTACGCCATCAACTTTACCCATTTTGCGTTGATTGCGGTCAACTAATTGGTTATCAAGGACATCTCTAATAATATCCATTTCTATCCTCCAACAATTTCCAGTGGAATAGCAACGATCGCTAACACAAATGTCAGCGCAATTGTAAAAATGACAACGCTATTACTAATCCAGCCGTTGCGATACTTGCCAACATAGGATTCATCGTTCATTAAAACTATAAATGGTATGATCACAGGCGGCAAAATCACTGCTGTAATTGCCATTGAAAACAAAGTTAATTGCAATGGGTCGATCCCAAATACCATCAATAACGAGGCAAGAAAGACAAATACGGTGTAAATTAAACTAAAGCGTGCGGCATCTTTTGCTTTAAGACTTTCGCCCCAATTCCAACCAAAGGCTTGAGCAACGTCATAGGCTGTATCGAGGCTTACTTCTAATGCTGCACCGAAGCAGGCAATGCCCAAAGATGCTGCAAATAGAATAAAACCCCAATAACCAAAAGGTTCTGTCAACATCAGCGCCGCCTGTTCGTAGCTATCAACCTGGATGCCTTTGGGTTTGAGTACTAATGTTGCTACAATCAACACCCCCAGTGAGACAACGCTACCAAAGCCCATCCCCAAACCAGCGATGGCGCGATTCACACCAATATGTCCTTCATCCCATTTATCTTCCACTGCACCAGATGAGTAGAAATAAAATAGGTAAGGGCTGATTATCGCACCCAAAATGCCAACTGCCAGGAATAAATAATGTACGGTGTCTTCTGGTGGCAGAGTTGGCAATAAACCAGTACCAATTTGTGTCAATGATGGATGTAATTTAAACGTGGCGACGATAAATACCAGTGTAATTAATCCTAATACGGAAATACCATTTTCAATGAGACCAAAGCTGCCATACCAAAGTATTAACCAAATTGCAAAGGCCACGGGTAAAGCAAACCACTGAAAGCCAATGCCTGTTAATAGTTGCAAAGCAATACAAACACCGCCAATTTCAGATCCTAAAATTAGAAAATCAACAACAACTTCTGCAATTAAGGGAATGATATAAAAGTTGAACCCAAAACGTTCCCGCACTGCCGCAGCTAACGTATGTTTGCTCACTGCTGCCAAGCGACCAGACATTTCTACTAAGAAAATTACACAAATTGTACCGAGAATAATCGCCCAAATCAGTTGAAACCCAAATTCAGAGCCGGCTTCAGCAGCAGTTGCGATCGCACCTACATCTAAAAAACCGCCGATACTGGTAACAATCCCAAGAGCGATTTCAAAAATTTTATTCATTGGTTTGCCCTGCAACTTTTCTTAGCTTGTTTAGCGATCGCTTTTCTGCTGCTAATTCTCCAAGTTTTTGCCGTACCGTTAAACGATTTTTTTGTGCGACAGCCCTAGACATTTCCTCTGTTTTATTTGCTAACTGGAAAACTTCAGCTATTAGTACTGATTTATCATGTTTGCTCACATCTTTAGCTAACTTTATTTCGTCTATTTTCTCTTTTTCTTTTCGCAGTTCTTCCGTGGCTCTTTTCAATGTTTGTTCAGCGTATTTATTTGGCAGAGCACCGCGTATCCAAGCATCACCAACCATATTTGCTGTTGCTACCCAAGAAGATACACAAAGTGTATCTTTGTCTATATCTTCTGCGGACGTTTTACCACTGCAAGAAACTAACAATGTCAGTATTAATAAACAATTAATTACAGATGCCAATTTACCAGGCTTCGGCATTCTTAGACCCTTCATAGCCAACATAAGTATATTTTGGGCGCAAAACTTGTTGCTCAAAGTCATACAACAGCAATTAATACTATAGAGGCGATCGCCACCCAAAAAAACATTAACTGCGACTTGGAGAGACTTGACGGCTATCTTTTTCCGCCAGACCTGAAATCAATAGATGAGATTCAGCAGGAGTTAGAAGCAGTACACCGGGTCGGACTCACTAACGTAGAAATGGTGAAGAAAGCCCCGTTGAGCGATTTTTATACAGGAGTGTGTCTACGCTTTCCCCAACAAGGGCAATTTTATCCACTGAAATATCTAACTGGACTTGCAGAAGCTATACAACACCGTGGTGGTATAATCTATACGGAGGCACACGTAGAAAAAATTCCAGGTGGTTTGCCCGCCCGTGTTAAGACGAGCAGTGGTAAAGTTGTGAGAGATGATGCTGTGGTAGTAGCGTAGGCGTAGCTCAACCCAAGGATTGTAGCCCTTTATGTCCAATTGAACCTTAACTCTTAGGCAAGCCGCCGTTCGCACCTTTAAGTGCGTACAGTTACTGTTATCCGTTACCAGCTCTTCCTAAATTGCCTTTATATATACAATAATTATACTTTGTTAGTCAGATTAACGCAGACTTAAAACACTTTCAAATCTCTAAGATGGATGTTTGCTGATGGAAAAATTTTGCGGGAATTAACCAAATATTAGCATAATTCTTTATATATACACTAAAAGTTTCTGAAAGCTATATCAAACGACGCCTTACACATTTTTGCAACCAAAACCTTATATACTAGATAGGACTTTGATAAATTTGAGAGTTTTGTTAATTGCAACACCAAAAACTATTAATTTTTAGATTAAATACTAGCGTATCTTATAGTCTATAGTTTTTAAAGTTTAGTCAAAACTATATCCAGTATCATCAAAAAACTGCAAACTTCATGTGGTGCAAAAATCAATCGGGGAGTGAAAACATGAATTTACGTAGAGATGCATTGCAAATCCTCAAAGAAACTAGCCGAACTTTTTATATTCCAATTAGTCTTTTACCGCCAGGATTACAAGAAGCAGTAGCATCAGCATATTTGTGTATGCGTGCCATTGATGAAATTGAAGATCATCCAGAACTAGATAACGCTACTAAAGCAAAGCTGTTAAGAACGATTAGTCTGACATTACAGGCAGGGGTTGATGGCTTCGCGGTAGATGCTTTCTTTGGAGGATTTAGTGGGTATGAGAATACCTTAGAAGAAGTCACTGTGAGGATTAGAGAATGGTCACTGCTAGCACCAGAGACCATTGCACCTCGAATTTGGGATGCCACTGCTGCAATGGCAGACCGGATGGCTTACTGGGCAGAAAGAAACTGGAAAATTTACACAGAATCTGATTTGGATCGTTATACTTTTGGGGTTGCAGGTGCAGTGGGATTATTACTTTCGGACTTATGGACTTGGTACGATGGAACGCAAACTAACCGTACCCAGGCGATTGGGTTTGGTCGGGGTTTACAAGCAGTTAATATCCTGCGTAACCATACTCAAGATTTAGGGCGTGGGGTAGACTTTTTTCCAGAGGGTTGGAGTGCAGCAAATATGCAAGAGTATGCTCGGCGCAATCTAGCCCTAGCAGAAGCTTACACCAAAAATCTTACTACAGGTCCAGCCTTAGATTTTTGCCAAATTCCCTTAACATTGGCTAATGGCACCCTTGATGCCCTTGCTAATGGTAAAGAGAAACTCAGCCGCAGTGATGTTTTTGCACTTATCGAACAGCTGATTAGTGTGGACATGAAAGCCAGTTAATAGTCACTTAAGGACTAATGGAGACGATTCTAAATTGCCTCCAAATTTGGGCATCCAAAATCCTACAGCAATTTTTTGTAGGATGGGCACTGCCCTTCAATACTTCTAATACCAATTTTGGATTTTGGGTCGCACCAAAGGTGCGCTTTCAGCGCAAGCTGGATTTTGGATTCAAAGTCTCTGGCTTAAGGCTGTTTCAGCAATGTCAAACAATACTACTGGTAAAAAAGTAGCTCAAACATTAGTTGTTGGTATAAGTATAATAAATTAGCTTACTTAGGCGATCGCTTTACGTAATACTAGCTAAACTTTAGGAACTCTTCAAAGGATTTCCAGCAAAAATTACCTGGCAAGAGTTGATTAATATCTAAATAATTGAAAGGGAGTATAACACTCACCGTGATTATTCGTGCAGCGAGTTGACAGTGCATGAGCTACTGCTTAAATCCTACCTGTCCCAATCCAGAAAATTTGGTAAATAGCCAAAGGTGTCAGTCTTGTGGCTCGCAACTACTGTTGCGCTCGCGCTATCAGGTGATCAAACCATTAGGTCAGGGTGGCTTTGGAGCAACCTTCTTGGCCGATGATCTAGGCTTACCAGGAGAACCGAGTTGTGTAATTAAGCAATTACGCCCATCAGGAAGCGCCCCACACGTTTTACAGATGGCCAGAGAACTCTTTGAGCGAGAAGCCAAAACTCTAGGTAAGATTGGGAATCATCCCCAAGTACCAAGGTTGTTAGACTATTTTGAAGATCATGAACAATTCTACTTAGTTCAAGAATATATCAGTGGTGATACCTTGCAGGAGGAGGTCAAACTTAACGGCATCTTGAGTGAAACTGGAGTCAAGCAATTCTTAAGCGAGATTCTGCCACTGCTGCAATACATTCATGAGCAAAAGGTGATTCACCGTGACATCAAGCCAGCCAACTTAATTCGCCGCACTCAAGATGCCAGAATGGTACTCATTGACTTTGGCGCCGTCAAAGACCAAGTTACTCAAGTTGCGACGAGTCAATCAGGACAGACAGCATTAACTGCATATGCCATTGGCACTCCTGGTTTTGCACCTCCAGAGCAAATGGCTATGCGTCCAGTCTACGCCAGTGATATCTATGCACTGGGGGTGACATGCATTTATTTACTGACTAGCAAAACACCTAAAGAGTTAGATTACAATCCCAACACTGGTGAGATGATGTGGGAGCGGCTTGTGCAAGTGAGTGACCACTTGAGCAATGTATTGCGAAAAATGTTAGACGTGTCTGTACGTAGTCGCTATCAGTCAGCGGCAGAAGTTCTTAGAGCATTGGAAATAGAACCATACTTAGAAAGTTTAGCAAAGGGTTTACTGATTAAATCAGATAGTGGATATAAAGAGCGAACACACAACTACCTGGAAAATTCTGCTGTTTTATGTAACAACTCCTCTGCTGCTGTTACCAGTGTAGGAGTGGCACAGGTAGCGGCAGCAATTCGCGCTAGACGAGCCAAGGCAGCGGAAGCGGCTGGATTACACCAGAGTTCTGGGATGGCCAAATCAACGACTTTAGCTAACAGCAACAGCAATAGTTCGCAAATTCAAAATTCTAAAGTTAAGCGGAAGTTAGATACCCAAGGTTTATTAACAGCCTATTTGAAGGGAAGACGGGATTTTGCCCTACACAATTTAAGTTTGCTGAATCTACAAGGTGCTGACTTATCCCAAACAAATTTCCATTCCGCTCAATTGCAAAAAACCAATCTCCAGGGAGCTAATCTCCACAATAGTGACTTTGGCAGAGCTAGCCTCACTCAAGCAAATCTCAAAGATGCTAATTTGAGCAAAGCATATTTTAACCATGCTGATTTAGAAGGGGCAGACCTCCGAGGCGCAGACCTCAGCAATGCTTATCTCAGCAATGCTAACCTCCGAGGAGCTAATCTATGTGGTGCTAATCTCACCAGTGCCAAAATTTCTGATGAGCAGCTAGCACTAGCAAAAACAAATTGGATGACCGTGCGCCCTAATGGTAAACGAGGTTTATTGTAAGTTGAAAGTTTAGATTTCCTAGTTAGGAACAAGAATTAAATAACATACAATTTATGTCCCTAGCTTACCTCACCCTCAATCCCTCTCCGATATATTGGAGAGGGAAGCTAGATACAAGATGAAGTTTTGCATTTTATTTAATCCACGTTCCTTAGTCGCTTGCTCTGGCTTCGAGACTAGTTCCCTCCTTAAAAAGAAGGAAAGGGAGGAAATGAAATCTTAAACTGAACTGTTGGCATCCTACCCCTCTCCTCCCTCATCTCACCCTTGCCGATGCTCTGCCAACCAGTGAAAATTACTTACCAACAGTTAAAATTAGACCCTCATAGGCTACTATTGCTTGAGGAAAGGCAGATTTGACATCGACTTGAACCTGGTTAAGAAAGTCATCATGGTCATCTGGGTGATGATGAGAAATGGCTAACCGTTGCACACCAGCATTCACAGCTGCATTCACCGCAGTTTGCCAGAGTAAATCAGCAGAGTCATGGTTGTGAGAAGTAGGGGGAGTATAAGTGGCATTGGCAATCAGCAAGTCAACGCCTTTAATAAACTGTAAAATCCGCTCTTGCTCTACTTGGTCAGCATTCGGGTGCAAATCCGTGACGTAGGCAACACTATACTCTTGCCAAGTAACTCGGTAGCCAACTGACCGTTGAGTTTGATTAATTAATGCAGTTGTAATCGTCACATCATCTAGCTTCACATCACTTTCTGAAGTCAGATTGTAAAACTGCAATTCCGACTGCATTACCTGTAAAGGGTAAGGAAAGTGTGGCTGGAGCATCTGATCATACAGACATTGTTTGATTGAGGCTCCATTTGAGGCAGCTGTGCCATAAATGTGAAAACAATTTTCCACAATAAATGCTGGAGCAAAAAAGGGAAACCCTTGAATACGATTTGATTGGCAGTTGCTAAAAAATAAATGGGCTTCTAGTGGCTGTTGTAATTCTTGCCAAATTTTACCCAGTATACGTAAGCCAGTACCGCCATCAAAAATCAAGCGTTTCCCAGCTACATGCATTTCTACACAAGCGGTATTACCACCATAACGACTGGTATTGCTACTTGGAGTAGGAATCAAACCTCTTACACCCCAAAATTGCACGAGAAATTCTCCTGCTGGGCTACTTGGCAGGGTAGATGACTTTTCTCTTATGTAGCTCTGGGAACCCGACAACTCAAAATTTGACATTTTTCCTGAAATTAGACCTTACTGAGCAGGTCATCGTAGCGCCGCACTTCCAACAGCCTGTTTTTTTCGTCCACAATGACTACCGTAGGAGAGTAACTTTTTAACTCTTCTGGAGTGAACTGCCCGTAAGTCATTATAATCAAGCGATCGCCAATAATGCCTAGACGTGCCGCACCCCCATTTAGCTCAATTACTCCTGAATGGGCTGGAGCCGGAATCGCATAGGTAATAAAGCGCTGACCGTTGGCATTATTAACTACTTGCACCTGCTCATAGGGTAAGATACCAGCTTTTTCCAAAAGGATTTCATCGATGCTGATACTACCCACGTAGTTGATATTTGCCCCCGTGAGGGTGCAGTTATGAATTTTTGCCAAAAGGAGAGTGCGCTGCATTTAGGTTTGGGATTGGTGGCAGTTTTTGCGATCCGTAACAAGCGGAAGTTATTAAAGTGAGGAGTTAGGAATAAAAATTCATAACTCTTAACTCCTAACTCCTAACTCCTCTATTATCCTCTATAAGCTTTGACGGATTTTTCTACTAAAGCTGCAACCTTGTCCACATCTTGCCAACCGAGAATTTCAGTCACCTTTTTTTCCAAATTTTTATAACTACGGAAAAATTCGGCAATTTCGTCTAAGCGGTGTGGCGCTAAGTCGTTCAGTGATTTCACCTGAGTGTAGCGCGGATCTTTATCAGGAACACAAAGGATTTTCTCATCGCGATCGCCACCGTCAATCATCTCCAAGAAGCCAATCGGTCGTGCAGCAATAATACAGCCTGCAAAGGTTGGCTCGTCAATTATGACCATACCATCTAGGGGATCGCCATCTTCAGCCAAAGTATTGGGTACAAAGCCGTAGTCGTATGGATATTGTACTGAGGAATAAAGTACTCGGTCTAGAGCAAAAGCTTCTAGTTCCTTGTCGTATTCATATTTATTTTTACTTCCACCAATAATTTCAATCAGAACGTTGATTAGACCAGGTTTTGGTTGGGCAGGAATACGAGATAAATCCACAAAAAACTCCTCTGATAACAGTGAATCATGGGGGCACTCAGTCAGCTTCGCTCCCCGTGTAGAATTTTAGGGCAATATGGATCTCTTCCCAAGGTATTTATTCCAGGGCAATCATCCCCCTTATCCCCAGTTCCCTTGAATTCGCCAAAAAATGGAAAAAGCGTTACCAAGTTTCCTCGCAACGCTTTTCCAAAAGGGTATTATTCTTTCCCGCCCTTGATTGCTGTTAAAGGGATTTCTACCCCTATTGTGTGAATACAACTGAAATCTGGAGTCACACAATACAGATTTCAGCTTATTTCTGATGAACTACATTCAAATCTACAGAGATTTTATCAAAATCAGTTTTCTTTTTTTTGTAGCTCTCCTGCTGGTGAAATACTACTGGAAAGCCTTATCAATCTTGACTTCCTTTGAGGTTTTGGATCAGGGGTTGCTGGTTATTTTGAACATTAGTTGAAGAATAGTGGGCGATGACAAATACGGGTAGGGTGAGAGTCAACAGAGCGATCGCAGTTCCCACAATGTCTGCCAAACGTTGGGAATATGTGTCGGTATTGGCAGACTGGCTATTTGAATTCATACAAAATTGAAGTTCTTCGTAAGACTGTGTAGGTCTACTCTCTTATCGAGAGTTTTAATGCTATTTTAGCTATTTTTAAACTGTAAAATGTCTAGCATTCTCCAATCTAAATCAGTTCTGCAACTGTCATAATAGCGTTATTATACATGGACTTCTTAATACAAAGTTACAAATCAATAAATCATGTTTTATTTTGTAATTAATATTTTCAGATGTTTCCCTGTATAGTGTAAACGTTTGCATACCTAAAGCCAACTTTAACAGCATCATAAATCACATTTTTTCGCTGTTTAAAGATTAATTAGCAAAATGTATTTGTCCGATACTTCATGATTATAACATCCTACAACGCCTTTGATAAGGTGATTTTACTGGAATTGCTAATTTGTAATACAGAATACAAAACCGCGAAAGCACTGAATATCTGTCAGTCCTTTTGATTGTTATACAGTAGTTATACACAAAATATTTGGCACCACAGAATAAATGGTAAAAATGATTTTTGTAACCAATTATAACTACCGAATAAATACAGATACATCAACTGTGTTGTGCAGCATGGATTCAGTGATACCACTAAACAAATATTTAGAGTTTAAATTTTAAAATATATGTAATATCACAGGAATTTTGTCAATCTATATATAGGTAGAGTAAAGAGCGTTTTAGAAGGTGGCGTAGACCTGTAGCGGGTTATAGCCAAACTTTGCTCATATCTGAACAAAATACCCAATCCCAATTTTTAGATCCTAAATCCATATAAGTTTTTGGATAAATCAAAATCTAAGACGAGAAATTACATAACAAATTAATCAGCCAAAAAAACCGCCACTAACTATGATAGGGCGGTCTGGTTAAAGTCTGGTTAAGCAATCGGAGGGTAATTACAGATTACTCTGCTAATAAATGAAATTGCTGTAACGAAGTTTGCACTTGTAAATTAGGGATTGGGCATTTGGTATGGGGCATGGTTATTCTCCTTGTCTCCCTTATCTCTCCCACTCCCTAGTACAACACGGCGGAAATAAACATACCATTTCAAATGGCGCTAAAGGCCGGAATACAATTCTTTTGACTTTTGACTTCCGCCTTGCGGTACTAGTTCCTTCCGTAAACACTCATTGGTTCCTTGATAAATCGGGTGTAAAGATGCTTAAACGTAGATTTAATGACGCGGGGCATACCAAAATCGATGGGCATCAACTTGTCTGGTAGCCGCCAATCTTCTATTTTTAATAAGTCAGGACTTAAATGCGGAAACTCTATGGCAGCAAGTTCTGGACAAACTCCTAGCCTTTGGGAAGCTGCAACTGTGGGCACTTGTTCAGGAGGGACATTAAGGATTTCTACCATTGCCCGATCTAGAGCAAATATATCTGATGCGGCTGCTAAAATGCCCAGGTGGCGAGGTTCACCATTACTAGGGCCATTTCCTTCATGACCGATGATGCCATCTAATATGGTTAAGTTAGGGTTAATTGCCCTGGCAGTTTCTACTAACATTTCACCAAATCTATTCGCGTCTTTTCCAGCTTCCATGTGCCACCAAGCTTTCATTTTGCCAGGGACGCAACCAAACAAGTTTTTTACACCCAGTGTCAATGTTAACTGCATATGTGATTTCACTTTCGGTAGATTAATCACTACGTCTGCTTCCATTGCTTCTTTAGACAACCGCAGATGGTTAAAATTGTCGCTAACGGTTTGGTAACGCTGACCATGAAAATCGATGATGGGAAGATTGAGTTCTTCTAAAATAGGCAAATAGCCATTTGCCACTGCTACGCCCTTGGCACTGCCAAAAGCAGGACTATCGCCCAAAAATGGCTTACCGCCAACCTCAATTACCATCTGGGCAACTTCGTAAACTAGTTCGGCACGGGTGATACACTCTTTACCAGGACGCGTCCCTGTAAGTAGATTAGGTTTGAGTAAAACGCGATCGCCTTTTTTCACAAACGCTGCTATTCCTCCAAAAGGTTCCAGGAGAATGACTAAGGATTCTCGTAAAGCCTCTCGTTCGTAAGATGTAGCCCGAATGAGACTAACAGATGGTTTTTGAATCTGCATGGTATAGATAGAGGACTGGGGACTAGGGACTGGGGACTGGGGACTAGGAAATAAATATTTAGGAATACTTTCTTAGTACCCAATACCCAATACCCAGTCCCCAGTCCCCAGTCCCCAATACCCTATTATTCTGTTCTCAGCGGTAAAATACCACTCATTTGTTCTAGATTTAACACTGTGGCTAAATCTGTTTCACTCATCAATCCTCGTTCTAAAACAATTTGGCGCAGGGATTTGCCAGTTTCTAAAGATTCTTTAGCGACAGCTGCGGCATTTAAATAACCTATGTGGGTATTTAGTGCGGTTACTAAAGCTAAACTGCCTTCAGCGGATGCTAAACAACGTTCCCGGTTGGCTGTAATTTCCTGGATGCAGCGTTCGGTGAGTGCAGCGATGGTATTACCCAGAATTTCGATACTGTGAATCAAGTTATAGGCAATCAGTGGCATCATCACATTTAATTCTAATTGTCCGGCTTGTGCAGCTAAAGCGATCGCACTGTCGTAACCCATCACCTGAAAACACACCATTGATGTCATCTCTGCCATCACTGGGTTATATTTCCCTGGCATAATTGAGGAACCGGGTTGCACTGGAGGGAGTTGAATTTCTTTCAAGCCAGTTTTTGGTCCCGAATCCATCAGCCGTAAATCGTGAGATATTTTGACTAAATCCTGCGCTAAGTTGCGTAAAGCACCGGAAACATTTACAAATGGTGCCATACTCTGCATTGCTGCCATGAGGTGGGGCGCAGGTTCTAGGGGAGTATCAATCAATTCTGAGAGAACTTCTACTACACGGGCGCGATACAAAGGATGAGTATTTAACCCGGTTCCGGCTGCACTACCTCCCAAACCTAGCACCATCAAATCACCAGAGGCGGTGTAAATCCGATTTTGGTGTTCTGTGAGAATTTGCGCCCAAGCCCGAAAATTCTCACCCAAGCGCACGGGTACAGCGTCTTGTAAGTGGGTTCTGCCAGATTTGACGATATCTTGAAATTCTACAGCTTTGTTTTCTAAGGATGCGATCGCCCCATCTATTGCTGGGTGTAATGTCTTGGATAATGCCAATAAACCACCAATGCGAATTGCAGTAGGAATCACATCATTGGTAGACTGACCATAATTAACGTGGTCATTAGGACTTACACGTTTGTAATTGCCCTTTTCTTCACCAAGAATTTCTAAGGCACGATTTGCCAGAACTTCGTTGAGATTCATGTGGTGGGATGTTCCAGCACCCGCCTGATAAACATCCACGACAAATTGATCCCGGAACTTCCCAGCTAAGATTTCATCAGTTGCTTGGACAATCGCCTGACTAATATCTTGAGGAATGCAATTCAGTTCACCATTCACAATTGCTGTAGCTTTTTTAATAATTAGTCCAGCATCTACGTAAGTATGTAAAGGTTTAATGCCGCTAATTGGGAAATTTTCGATTGCCCGCAGCGTTTGAATACCGTAATAAACGCTACTAGCAATTTGGCGATCGCCCATCGAATCGCGTTCGATGCGGAATTGGGAGTCTGTGTGTTCAGTCATAGTATTGTTTTAAGAGAGCTACAGAAAACAGATTTTCCCACGCAGGCAGACTCAGATACACTAATCTGCATAGATTTTGCATATTTGCTTGGCTGCTTGTTGCTTTACATTTGTTAATTTTGAGTTTTGAATTCTCTATGACTATACCCAACTGGATTACCTTCTCTCGCCTATTGGGGATACCATTTCTGCTTTACGGTTTATATAATCCTACACCTCAAGCTAAGTGGATATGTTTGGCGATTTTTCTCATTGCTGCATTGACTGATTGGTTAGACGGCTATTTGGCGCGAAAACTCAACCAAATTAGTGAATTGGGTAAATTTCTTGATCCCTTAGTGGATAAACTTCTGGTACTTGCGCCGTTGCTGGTTTTTATTGAACTGGGAAAAGTGCCGGCTTGGGGAGTATTCCTGATTTTAGCGCGGGAATTAGCGATCGCTGGTTGGCGGGTGAATCAAACAACGATTACCGGAGCAAATATTTGGGGTAAACTCAAAACTGTTAGTCAAATAATCGCGATCGCCCTTCTGATTGCACCCCTACCTGAAGTGTGGCAAATTGCCTCTCTGATTGCCTTTTGGATTTCTGTGGGCTTAACATTAATCTCTGGGGGTATTTATCTTTTGCCACAAAAAGCTAGCACTGCTGATTGAAAACATCTACTGTATCGTTCCTGCCGGTCTGAGATTTTCCCAGATAATCATGACAAAATATTTGTAGCTATAGCAATCCTATCTGAGTTGTGAAAAATGTAGATAATGAAACGAACCGCCAAGAACGCCAAGGACGCAAAGGGAAGAAAGAAGAAAGAGACATATAATTTTCACAAATGATTTAGGACTGCTATAGATCAGAAATTTCTAACAGTGCCCAAGAAAATTTGGGAACTAAAAGCAATGCTCCTCAAAGCTGGATTTACTTATAGAAGCGGCAAAGGCAGTCATACAGTATGGAGCCATCCTTTGCTACTTTTCAGCCTCACTTTGTCTGGCAAAGATGGAGCAGATGCGGATCGTTATCAGGAAAAAGATGTTATAAATGCGCTCATAGAAATAAAACTACTGGAGGAAGAAGACAAAGGAGAACAGGAATGAAACCACAATATAGTATTGTAATTCAGTGGTCGATGGAAAATAAAAAATACATTGTTACCCTACCTGAGTTTGGCCCCTATGCACACACTCATGGAAATACCTATGCGGATGCTCTCAATAATGGTGAGGAAATGCTGGAACTTTTGATTGAAGATTACCAAGCACAGGGAAAACCACTACCAGAACCTTTGACCGCAAACGTTTCTTTCCGGTTTGTCTAATCCTCACTCTAATTTAGGACTTACCCACACTCTACGAATTCTCGGCGCTCTTGGCGTCTTGGCGGTTCGATAAATTAAGCTTTTTGGCAATTTTTGCGTAAGTCCTCTAATTATTCAACAAAATTTTATGGGAGTTACGAGTTATAGTTCTTATTCTTAACTCCTAACTTTTCACTCCTAACTTTTTTCATGCCATCCAAAATCCTACCACCGCCCCTGAAACCTGGAGACTTACTACGAGTAATTGCCCCTAGTGGTGCTTTACGAGAATTTGAGGCATTTGGGCAGAGTGTAGAAATTTGGCGATCGCGTGGTTATCGAGTAGAAATCACTCCCCAGATAGATGACCAATGTGGTTATTTGGCGGGGACAGATGAAAACCGTCGTCACCAGCTCGCAACAGCATGGCAAGATCCTGATTGTCGTGGTATCCTCTGTGCCAAAGGCGGTTTTGGCAGCACCCGTATCTTAGAAGATTGGAATTGGCCAAACTCAGGACTTCCCAAGTGGCTCATCGGATTTTCTGATATCACAGCTTTATTATGGAGCCTTTATATAGCAGGAATTTCTGGCGTTCACGCTCCCGTACTGACGACTTTGGTAGATGAGCCAGATTGGTCAATTGAGCGATTATTCGATTGGGTAGAAGGTCGCCCTCTCGCCCCTCTTAAAGGTTGCGGTTGGGGTGGCGGTGCAGTTAATGGCACTTTGTTACCAGGTAATCTCACGGTGGCAACTCACCTTTTAGGTACACCAATCCTGCCGCATCTGGATGGTGTAATTCTGGCCTTGGAGGATGTTACGGAAACACCTTATCGGATTGACAGAATGCTGACACAGTGGCGTTTGAGCGGTGCTTTGTCTCAAGTCTGCGGTATTGCTTTGGGGGGTTTTACTCGCTGTGAAGCGCCGCCAACAGTGCCCAGCTTTAGTGTAGAAGAAGTATTGCGCGATCGCTTGGGCGATTTAAATATTCCGATTGTCTCTAATCTACCCTTTGGTCATGATAGTCCCAATGCAGCATTACCAGTAGGTGTAGAAGCAACTTTAGACGGGGATGCGGGAATATTAGCGATCGCACATCCACATTAAGTTAAAATCAGATGCACTTTCTGATTAAAAAGTCATAATCCACTCACAGAATAATGTTCTAAATGCTCTGGCAAATTCCAATTTTGGGAGAAAAGCTTCTTCCAGAATTACTAAATTGGTGTCATAGGCGTGGGTAGGAAAAATACAATGTCATTATAGAGAAAATCCAAAATAGTTTGTAATACCGAAATTATCCTTCTTATTAGAAAATTTTGAGTTATTAATTGTATGCCAAAACAATATGTACCTAATGCCTTTTTAAAAGTTGAAGATTCACAGTTATATGCAATTTTTGCTTGGAGTCAGCGAACAGCAGAAATGATTCCGTCCAAATCATGGTTGGCAATACTGGAAATATTTATTCACGAACATTCTTTAGATAAAGCTTACCAAATATTTCAAAAAATTCAATTAGAACCTATAGCAAACAAAGTAATTCAAGAGCTAAAAAAATATGAGCAGCTTCTTCAAAATGCTCTAGTTTTTTTAGCAGATGGTAGCCTCACAATTTTTGGTAAAGGCTTTCGGAGTTTTATCGAAAAGGAAATGCAATATGAACTTGGTTTTTTAAGTAGGGAAAGTTATCAAGTATTGCTACAATTATTTTCCCAATATCAATTAGAAGATGACCTAAAATCTATTGAAAATATAGAAGACTTTCGTAAATTAGTAGAACGCCTAGAAAATCTTGGTTTACTATCTCCTGCTACAGGTTCAATAGATTGGGGTGATTTGAAAAAAACAGTTCCCATTTGCCAAGCATTTGGATTGACAAGAGGTACACCCGTCGATAGATACTATCTCAGCAAATTCCTTAAAGAAATTCAAACCCAAATTGGTGGCAATATTTTAGAAATAGGAGGAACACCAAAAGATAAAGATTTCTATCAAATTAATCCAGGCACATCATATCAGATTCTCAACTTAGAACCAGGGCCAGGAGTAGATATAGTTGGGGATGTTCACGATGTCTCTGTTATCAAACCAGAATCTTTTGATTCAGTAATAATTTTTAATGTTTTAGAACATTGTTATGCCCCCTGGATAGCAGTAGAAAACATCCACACTTGGCTAAAACCCGGTGGAAAATGTTTTGCGATGGTACCAAGTGCCATTAGAGTTCATGCTACTCCCGTTGATTATTGGCGGCCTTTACCTGATGCTTTCGCCTGGATGTATAAAAATTTCTCTCAACATAAGTTGTATGTCTATGGCAACCCTAGCACTGTAATAGCCTCTTATCATGGAATAGCCGTAGAAGAACTGACATCTGAAGAACTAGACGCTTATCATCCAGATTATCCCGTTGCAACTTGTATTTTGGCTGAAAAGTAAATCTATGTGTGAGAAAAAATTAAATTATTTATGAAAATTGCTCTTGTTGCTTGGGGTTATATCCCCGAACCTCCTTTATCACATTCTGTTTTAACTGTGATAAATGAGTATAAAAACTGTTTAGATAAAATTGGGGATCAAGTCGATATCTTAAATGACAAAGATGTTAACAAAGTAATAGAATATATCAATAATAATAATTATGACTTTGTACATTTACACGCCTACAGTTTTGTAAGTGAATTTAATCGAAACCTTAAACAAAAGTATTGTTTCACCTGCCATGATGGTTATCTGTTTAGAACAGATAAATGGAACGAAGAATTTAGAGAAGCATACCAACATTATTTTAATGCACCTGGGATAATTGCCCTATCTCATTTAACCAAAGATTTTTTCTTGAAATCAGGATATTCTGGATATATATCAGTGCAAGTGAATGGTATTGATACTCAGAAAGTAAATTTTCAAGCTCAAGGAAATAATAAAGCTATTTGTTTAGGTTGGATTCAACCAAGAAAACAGCAAAAATTACTGGCAAAAATCATAGACAGAAATATTAAAATAGATTTTGTTGGCCCTCTAGATGATCCTGATTTTGTTGAAGGAACAACAACAAAACATTTAGGTGTATGGAGTTTAGAACAAGTTTATTCTTGTCTCACAAATTATAGCTGTTTAGTTTTAATTAGTGAAGGAGAAGTTGCACCACTTGTGGTATTAGAAGCAATGGCAGCAGGTTTATGTATCGTTGTTTCTGAATCTGCTAGTGCAAATTTACATCAGAAAGAATTCATTAGAGTTTTGCCAGATAATATTTTAAATGACACTAGACCAGAAGCTCAAAAAATCGTTATTGATACAATTACAGAGATGATTGAGAAAAACCAATATTATCGCCAAAATATTGTAGAATACGTCCGAGAAAACTTTGATCTTAGTCTCCTAGTTTATAATTATAATGATATTATGCATGAATTTGTAAATTTACACAGTTAAAAAGTAATTTTTCAGCCTGTTAACAAATTTGTTTATGTAAGATTCAGTTTAGTATTCTCCTCCTAAGTAATCTAAAAATCATACTTGATTATTTGGATTTTTGTGTGACCAATACGATTGATAATAATTTAACAATGGAAACTATAGTTTTTGATTTTACTCATGAAGTATCAATTATTCTATGTAGCTATAATCGGGCAAAATATCTAAACAATTGTATTGATAGTGTGATTGCTCAAAGTTTTAACAACTGGGAACTGATTATAGTTGATGATGGCAGCCAAGATAATACTTTTGAAGTTGTCAATCCTTATATTCAAAAATTTCAAAATATCCGGTATTTGAAACATCAAAACAGGAAGTTGTGGTATGCAAAAAATGCTGGCATCCAGGCATCTTTTGGCAAACATCTAACATTTATAGATAGTGATGATGCTTACAAAGTCAATCATCTGGATGCGCGAATTGAATATATGAAAGCTAATCCAGAAATTGATTTGATTGAAGGTGGATTCGCAACAGAAGAAGAGGTTTTAGTTGCAGATTATTTTCAACCAGGTCAAACAATTAATCTTCGAGAATGTGTTTTAGGCCCAACATTTTTTGGTAAGAGACAGGTATTTTTTGAGGTAAAAGGATTTAATAATATTGCCTACGGAGAGGATACAGACTTTTGGTATCGAGCAGCAAAAATATTCAGAACAGAAAAAATAAGCGAACCTCAAACTTATATTTATACAAGAGCAGAAACTAGTATTACCAAAAGTGTTTTAGAGGATGTTTGAAAAGTCCTGTTCTCGGTATCAAAAGTTCTAGCTCCTCCTAAATCCCCCGATAAATTGGGGGACTTTGATTCCGGTTCCCCCCTTTTTAAGTGGAGCGACTGGCGTGGGTTAGGGGGGATCTCAAAGTGTCTAAAGTCACAGCAAAACACTTTTCAAACAACCTCTTAGAGAATATTTCTTAATTTTATTAATTACCTGGTATGAAGAATATCATATTTCTATCCCAAATAAGCCATTATTCTCGTCGGTTTCTTGCTTCTATTTGGCAGATATTACTTCTAGGGATTGTCCTAAGTTCGTATTTAATATTTTTATCTGGTTGTCAGGGAATAACACAGAAGGACGACGGAGTAATTCATTTGACTCTATGGCAAGCAATCAATCCCCCTACTAATCGGGATGTGTTTGAAAAACTGGTAGACAAATTTAATCAGACTCATCCCAATGTCCAGGTAGAATCTGTCTTCTTAGCTCAACCTCAATTGCCAAAAATATTAACAGCAGTTGTGGGTAATGTGCCTCCAGATATCCTGGCATTCTACCCGCAAATTACAGGTCAGTTGGCAGATTTAAGAGCAATTATACCTTTAGAAGATTGGCTAGAAAAATTACCATTAAAGGCAGAAATTAGACCTAACCTACTTGAAGAATTGCAATTAGATGGTCATCTTTGGTCAGCCCCATTATATACAAGCAATATAGGTATTTTTTATAGACCTAAGCTTTTTGAAGCTGCGGGAATTACGCAAACACCCAAAACTTGGGAAGAATTGAGGCAAGTTGCCAAAAAATTAACCATAGACCGCAACGGCGACAACCGACCAGAACAGTACGGAATTATACTGCCTTTGGGGAAGGGAGAATGGACAGTTTTTAGCTGGTTTCCTTTTTTATTGAGTGCCGGCGGAGAAGTACTAACAAATAACCGACCAGATTTAACAAATGCTGGAGCGCTGAAAGCTTTACAATTCTGGCAAGAGCTATTAAAAGATGGTTCAGCAATGCTTTCTTCTCCAGAACGGGGTTATGAAGAGGACGCTTTTATAGCGGGTCGTGTTGCTATGCAAATTACAGGGCCTTGGACTTATATAACTAAATCGAAAGTTGATTACGACGCATTTCCCATACCTGCAAATGTTGGTCAAGCTACGGTGACAGGTGGCGGAAATCTCTATGTGATGAAGACAACGCCAGCTAGACAAGAAGCTGCACTCAAGTTTTTAGAATATGTTTTGAGTGAAGAATTCCAAAAAGAATGGAGTATTGGAACCGGTTTTTTACCAATTAATTTTAAAGCTGCTCAAAGTGAAGCTTATCAGCAATTTATCAACCAAAAACCTTGGTTAAAAGTGTTTATGAAACAAATTCCCTTGGCTGGCGCTCGACCGATTATTGCTGGATATAGTCGTCTTTCTGATAGTCTTGGTCGAGCTATAGAAGCTACATTGCTGGGTGAGTCTCCCGAAAAAGCTCTCAAAATAGCACAAGAGCGTTTAGACCTTATTTGGGATGGTAAATAAATGGGACTGGGTACTAGAAATTGGGGAACTCGTGGTACCCTCTAAAGTGCAGTGGCTTGAGTACATAATTAACTATTAGCATTGGTAAGAATCCCTACAAGCACTCGCACTAATTCTTCCAAACCTTCTGGAACGCGATAAAGTTTGATATCTTGCCGTAAGGTAATTCAAAATACTTGCTAAATGTATAAACTTTGACCGGGTTGGAGAATGCGCGGGCGAGTCATAAACATTAAGGTTATGGAATATATCGATAAAAGTCAGGGAGAAACTCCAGTTTTGCGATGTAAATTTCTTTTCAATGTACACAAGCCAATTGCTGGTATGGCTCCTAGAATCACTGCTGTAAATCCTTGTCCACTCCAATATAATATGGGAGTACGGTAGGTTTCTGGAATCAAATTTTGCACAATAAAAAGCAACCAAACCAAAATAGTGATTAATAAAAAAGAGATTGAGGGTAAAAAATTCCACCACCAAATGCTAGCTGTATATCGCCTCAGTACTAGCCATTGGCAAAGTCCCAGCCAAATACCAGAAATTATATATGCGATCGCAGACAGAAATCCAAAAATAAAAGTTTGTTCAGGAGATAAAGTTTCATTTAACGATGAGGCTATGGATGAAATGTAGTTAATCCAGGCTGTAGAAACGCCGTTGGCAATTAGCCAACCGACACTAGTAGTAAATATCCACTGCAAACCCGGCAAATATCGATAGATGACAAGGGCTTGGTCAGCGGCGAAAATCACGGCAAATACAACGTTGCTGAGACTTCTGACCAAAATACTCCATGTTTGTGGTTGGAGAGCAACACTAGGTGAAAAGCTTTCCAGAATAATTTTTTCTAAGGCGATACTGGCAACGCCACCCACAACCCATCCGATCAGGGTCATTAAGGTAAACTGAATAAAGAACCTTTGTCGCTGCGATCGCGGAATCAAAAACTTTCCTGGCTTAGGCTCGCTATTAGCAGATGCAACACGATCGGGACTGTTAGAGTCAGTTTGCATAGGAGGTTAGGGGAGTGAGGGAATAGGGAGATCAGGGAGATACAGGGGGAGAATAACCAATACAACTCTTGGAGAGGCTGGCGCTTAGGGCGTAGCTATGCCGCAGGCTTTACGGCAACTCTTAGAGACGCTACGCGTAGCTTGCTTCCCCGTAGGGGTACGCTCAGTACAAGTGCCCAATGCCCAATCCTTAATTAAATATTGATTCTTGTTTTACCCTATTTCTCACTCGCCAGTCCCTATTTTCCATTCGCCACTCGCCACTGACCACTCCTCTAAGGCGGGCATCTTATGTCAATAATTGCAGTTTGTTCTCAATAAATTTAAAAACAATCTCATTAACCTATGCTTATTGCTAAAGGTTTGGGGGTAGGCCGCAACACTTCTCGGATAAGAATGGTAGGTTGGGTTGATCTGTGGCGAAACCCAATGAACGGTTGATAATGTTGGGTTTCGCTCCTCAACCCAACCTACCCTAAACTTTATTGCCGTTTAACCCAGAAGTATAGCAACAGTCAAGGTGGTTAAGACATTAACAGATGATAAAACTTAGACACAAAAAGGCTTTTCACCCAGTCCCCAGTCCCTTGCTATATTGGGGTAGCTCCTCGTAGACATCGCTTTGAGTTTCGGAAACTAAACCAAACGAGAAATGGTGATTCTTTTGTTCGTTCTTAACCTTGGTTGTGATCAAGAGTAATTTAGATGCGTTTGTCCTGCCCACTAGAATTGCACAAAAAGCTTCACTTAATCTTTAAAGATATTTTAGTATATATACCGTATCTTTTGCGAGTTAAAAAAATCAAAATAGGATTACAAAGCATCAAGATAAACTTACATCTTTGAGCTTGTTGTACCCAACAACAGTCATCTAGAAGGACATAATAATTTTTGTGATTTTATTCTATGTTGTTGGAGTAATAAAATCAGTTTTTCATAGCTAGGTTTCAAGAAAAGTTCAGTCTTAATTATCTTTGTGTTTCTCAAGGTTTATTACTAGAATGCTGCAAAAATTATCTTTGGCTTTAGTAGCAACATCTGTTGTGGTCATCAGTGCAAATCCAGCTAGTGCCGTAACTCTGCAAGTCAACACTGGCCCGTTTTCTAGCTACTCTAATACCAAAACTATCACCTTTGACGATGGCACAGCAAATGATCCCAATGGATTTGTTACCTACTCTAATATTACTACTAATATTGTTCAAGGTAGTGTATCTGGTCAATACGCCTCACCTTATGGGGATAATACCAAATTTCTAACAATTGCTCCAGTAGGTAGTAATGTTGCAGGCGACAGTGGTTTTGTCAATATTAAATTCAAAGAAGCTGTTAATTACTTCGGTTTTTATGCAGGCTCATTGGATAGTTACAACTATATTGACATTTACAAAGGTAATCAGTTGTTAAAGACCTTTAGTGGTGCAGATGTGCCAACTGCGATAGCTGATGGTAGTTGGACTAGCACTCAAGCTAATATGTTTATCAATCTTGTAGCTGGAACAGGAGAAACATTTGACCGAGTTGTGATGCGCTCAGATGGTATTGCCTTTGAAACAGATAACCACGCCTATAGACTAGCCAGCCAGAGCGTTCCCGAACCTAATGCGATGTTAGGTGTGTTAGCAATAGGTGCTTGTGGTATGACTTCACTCTTCAAACGCTCACAACAGAAAGTGACAGTGAAAGCATAAATTTATCAGGATACTCGTTGAAAATCCTTAAGAATATGTCTTTACGCCAGGTGTAGAGACACATCTGTTACTTGTCATGCACTTTTCCTCATGCGTTCCCTTCATGCATAAGTGAGAGGTGCATTTCTACGTGGTACTTAAAACGATGATTTCATGGGATAAGTCAAAAAAACAATAACTTGTAGCGCTTGCTAGCATTAATGTTGTAGTTAAGCCAACTGAGCGCTGATATCCAAAATATTTAAAATACTACTAATACGTTATGGCAGAAATTAACCTCCCATCTAGAATGGGTAAAAAGCTTAGGGTATAAGTATTTTTTATTTTGAATTTTGCCTTATTATACTAGTTATCTAATGTTTATTACCAAAAAATTTGGTTGGGCACAGCTTTTTTGCGAACTTTTTAATATTTCCGCTTCAATTCTGGCGGTAATTAGTGTTTATGGGTATCTGTTGAGATACCTGCAATTTGGGACACGTTGTAAAGAAAGATTGCAAATAATGCTTTATTAATTTACTAACTTACTCAAAATTGATATAGAGCGAATCAAAATTTTGTCTAGTAAAATCAAGCTTTTATCTCAATAGCCCCTTAGATTTGCTCATAAATGGCCTTTTTAAGCTAGGCGTAACTCGTCGTGGACATCGCTTTGAGTCTTGGAAACTAAACCAAAGGAAAAATGCTAATTTTTTCGTTGGTTCTTAACCTTGATTGCGATCAAGAGTAATTTTAGATGCGTTTGCCCTGCTACTCACCTTTTCCTGACAAGTTGTTAATAAGCTAATAAAGTGTAATTCATAATGATAAGCTAAACAGTGGCAGAAAAAAGTGACTCTTTAGGATGAAGTAATAAATGGGTGTTTCTTCAACGACTCCTCATCTCTTACGGGCTGCTCGTGGTGAAGTAGTAGATCGTCCCCCTGTATGGATGATGCGACAAGCAGGACGATATATGAAAGCATATCGAGACTTAAGAGAAAAGTATCCTTCGTTTCGCGATCGCTCGGAAATTCCAGATGTAGCAATTGAGGTTTCCTTGCAACCGTGGAGAGCCTTCCAACCAGATGGAGTAATTTTATTTTCTGATATTGTCACCCCATTACCTGGTTTGGGTATTGACATGGACATTGCTGAAGGTAAAGGGCCAATTATTCACTCGCCCCTGCGGACTCAAGAACAAATTGATCGTCTGCGTCCCTTAGAACCAGAAGCAGCTCTACCATTTATCAAAACAATTTTGCAGACGCTGCGATCTGAAGTCGGCTCTAAATCAACGGTGTTGGGCTTTGTGGGTGCGCCGTGGACATTAGCAGCTTATGCAGTAGAAGGAAAAGGTTCTAAAACCTACTCCATCATCAAAAACATGGCATTTTCCGAGCCGATGATACTGCATCAATTGTTAGCTAAATTAGCAGATGCGATCGCCATCTATGCCCGCTACCAAATTGACTCTGGTGCTCAAGTTGTGCAAATGTTCGATTCTTGGGCGGGTCAATTGAGTCCTCAAGATTATGACACCTTTGCTCTCCCCTATCAACAGAGAGTTTTCCAGCAAGTCAAGCAAACCCACCCCGATACACCTTTGATTCTGCTAGTTAGCGGTAGTGCAGGTGTGTTGGAAAGAATGGGACAATCTGGCGCTGATATTGTCAGTGTAGACTGGGCAGTGGATATGGCAGATGCACGGGCAAGATTGGGCAAACAAGTGAAAGTTCAAGGAAATCTTGACCCAGGCGTATTATTCGGCTCTAAACAGTTTATCCGCGATCGCATCCTCGATACCGTTCGCAAAGCTGGCAATTGGGGTCACATTCTCAATCTCGGTCATGGTGTATTACCAGAAACTCCAGAAGAAAATGTCGCTTTCTTCTTTGAAACCGCAAAGGAACTGAATCTTGCAGGAGTTAAGAGTTAGGAGTTATGAGTTACGAGTTAAGAGTTAAGAGTTATGAGTTATAAGCTATTAAGTTATCAGTTGTGAGGTGCAGAGTTATTTTAACTCCTCACTTCCAACTCCTAACTTTATTTTTAACTTTTGATTCGGAACTTTTAACTCCATTTTTAACTCTTCACTTTTAACTCCTTACTTTTGATAAATTCTCTATGAGCCAGAAACGGATTTTAGTGACTGGTGCAAGTGGTTGTATAGGTCATTATTTAACAGAAGCCTTAATTAAGGAAACAGATCACGAACTATATCTGTTAGTTAGGAACCCAAGTAAACTGCAAGTTGATACCAACGCACGTTCAGGCATCAACGTTTTGCAAGGTGATATGCAAAACATTCGCCAGTTTGCTGATTTACTATCAACAATTGATACGGCGGTACTCACAGCCACAGCTTGGGGTGGTGATCAGACATTTGAGATTAATGTCGTCAAGACTATAGAGTTGTTTGAACTGCTAGATCCAGAACGTTGCCAGCAGGTGATTTATTTTTCGACAGCTAGCGTTTTGGATCGCTACAATCAACCATTAAAAGAAGCCGGGGAAATTGGGACAGATTACATTCGTTCCAAATATGACTGCTTACATAAGATATCGAAATTAGCGATCGCACCCAAAATTACCACAGTATTTCCCACTTTAGTGTTGGGCGGTGATGCCAAGAAACCCTATTCTCACCTCACATCTGGCATTCCAGAAGTTACGAAATATATTAATTTGATTCGCTTTTTGGAAGCAGATGGCAGTTTTCACTTTATCCACGGACGAGACATTGCCACTGTCGTGCAATATTTAATTGATCATCCTCCCGAAAATGATCAACCACGTCGGCTTGTTTTAGGTCAAGCATCATTAACTGCTAATCAAGCAGTGAAACAAGTTTGTGCTTATTTGGGCAAAAAGATTTACTTTCGCATCCCCATATCTATAGCATTGGCTAATTTGATTATTGTTCTGTTCCACATTCGGATGGCCGCTTGGGATCGATTTTGCATGAACTATCGGCATTTTACATACGAAAAATTCATCAATCCTGATAGTTTCGGCTTGTCAAATTATTGTGCAAGCATGAGTGATGTTTTGAAAATTAGCGGTGTTGATGCTGCTAAGTAGTTTGTGCAATAAATTACACTAATTATGAAGATAAGCCTTGTGATTACTAAGTGTAGTTATTATAGCAAAACACTTACTTTTGACGGGTGTATTCTCTTAATTTGTTCCAATTTTAGATAAAAATATTAGTGATAAACTAGAACAACTTTAATAAAAAGTCAATAACTCTTAATTTTCGTTAAAGTGGGATAACAATCAAAGTGTGAGGATTGATACTAAATGCGAATCTTGTTAGTGTATCCAATATTTCCCAAAACCTTTTGGTCTTATGAAAAAATCTTGGAGTTAGTCGATCGCAAAGTTTTATTACCACCTCTGGGTTTAGTAACAGTAGCCGCGATTCTACCCCAAGAATGGGAATTCAAGCTGGTTGATCGCAATATTCGCCCAGCAACAGAAGCAGAATGGGCATGGGCAGATGTAGTAATCCTCTCGGCGATGATTGTCCAGAAACAAGATTTACTTGAGCAAATCCAGGAAGCAAAAAAACGTGGCAAGTTAGTCGCAGTTGGCGGCCCCTACCCCACCTCTGTACCTCATGAAGTTGAAAATGTTGGCGCAGATTTTCTGATTCTGGATGAAGGGGAAATCACTTTGCCCATGTTTATTGAGGCAATAAAAAGGGGAGACACATCTGGCACTTTCCGCGCCACAGAAAAACCTGATGTGACAAGCACACCAATACCCCGCTTTGATTTATTAGAATTTGATGCCTATGACATGATGTCGGTGCAGTTTTCGCGCGGGTGTCCCTTCCAGTGCGAATTTTGCGACATTATTGTTCTCTACGGGCGCAAACCGCGCACCAAAAACCCAGCACAACTGTTAGCAGAGTTAGATTACCTCTATGAATTGGGTTGGCGGCGGGGTGTGTTTATGGTGGATGATAACTTTATTGGCAACAAACGAAATGTGAAATTGTTGCTCAAAGAGTTAAAAATCTGGATGGCAGAACACAAGTATCCCTTCCGATTTGACACTGAAGCTTCAATTGACTTAGCCCAAGACGCAGAAATGTTGGAGTTGATGGTTGAGTGTGGTTTCTCGGCGGTGTTTTTAGGAATCGAAACGCCGGATGAGGATAGTTTGCAAATGACTAAGAAGTTTCAAAATACTCGCAGTTCCCTAACCGAGGCTGTGGAAACTATCACTAAAGCGGGATTGCGCCCAATGGCTGGGTTTATTATCGGCTTTGATGGCGAAAAAGCAGGTGCAGGCGATCGCATTGTCCGCTTTGCTGAACAAGCAGCTATTCCCTCTACAACCTTTGCCATGTTACAAGCGTTACCTAACACCGCGCTTTGGCATCGCCTGAAAAAAGAAGGACGACTACGGGAAAATCAAGATGGGAACATCAACCAGACTACATTGATGAACTTCCTCCCTACCCGTCCCCTGGAAGAACTTGCCAGAGAATACATTGAAGCATTTTGTACTTTATACGACCCAGTGCAATACTTGGATCGTACCTATCGCTGTTTCTTAATGATGGGTTTGCCGAGTTGGAAAGCGCCAGCCAAAATGCCAGAGTGGGTGGTTGTAAAAGCCCTGCTGATTGTGATTTGGCGACAAGGCATTAAACGAGAAACCCGTTGGAAGTTCTGGCACCATTTGTTTAGCATTCTCAAGCGTAACCCTGGAGTTATTGAGCATTACATCTCTGCTTGCGCCCACAACGAGCATTTTCTAGAATATCGCCAAATTGTGCGCGATCAAATTGAAAGTCAGCTAGCTGAATATTTGGCACAAGGCGCAGAAAAGCCATATGTGCTAGTCAAGGAAAAAGTAGAGAAAAAAGCTGAAGCAGTAGTCAGTTAAGAGTGGTAATGGGTAATAGGTAATAGGAAATAAATTACTTATTACCTATTATTAATTAAAAGTATATGAATGCAATATGTGAATTTAAATTACTTTACAACCATGCGCTTAAAATAGTACTCTCCTAACTTGAGTAGTAGGGGGAGAAGTGGTGTAACTACAGAAAGCAAGTATTGACGGAAGAAGGTGTATCTAGTTTCATTAGAAAGTAACAAGTGATTAATCGCATTTTCACCCGGATAAGTGTACGGGTGAATTTACGTGTGTAGTGGCATTTATATTCTATCTATTGCGATCGCGTTCTAAATCATCAATCACTTTTTGCAAATACCACTCGTCTAACATCCCAGGATTATTATCCTGCTTCTGCTGAATTAATCGTTCGGCAATTTCCCAATATCCCCCAACCATTCGCAAAAGTCGCTGACGTAGCAAGTTATATTTTTGCTTTTTTGGCTCTGGACTAAATTTCTGGATTTTTTCTAGGCTACTTAAGACTTGTTGGTAATTAACCCAGTCTTCTTGTTCACAAAAGATACTCGCCGCCCGTTGATAATCTTGCAGAGCATTTTGCATTTCTTCTAAACAAGTATAGGCAATGCCGCGATTGTAGTAAGCTTGAGCATCATCGGGATTAATTTGCAGCGCTTGGGTGTAATCTTGAATTGCACCGAGATAATTGCCCGTTGTCCGATAGGCATTACCTCTGGCAATATAGACTAAGGGATCTTCGGGTTGCATCTGGAGTGCTTGGTTAAGATCCGCGATCGCACCTTGATGATCTCCCAACACAGAACGGGCTTTGCCTCGGTTGCGATAGACAATCGCATCTTGAAAATTTAGTCGCAATGCTTGATTAAAATCTGCGATCGCTTCTCGATAATTTCCCATTTTACAACGCACAACCCCACGACAGCAGTAAGCTTGGGCATCTTGCGGATCGGCTTTTAATATCCAATTTAAATCGGCGAGTGCCTCTTGTGTATCTCCCTTTTCAGCCTTTTCTAATAATTGCCTAAAATAATCATTGGTGGATAAAATTGGCGCATTGGTAGAACGCGATTGCTCAAGGGCAGGTTTTTCTTGGGGTTGTAGCTGTTTAATTTGTTCTAGACATAGACGACAATTCTCTTTATCCTGTTGTTCTAAATATAATTGTGCAGCTTTTTTAAAGTTAGCGATCACATCTTGAATATAACCCTGTTTCCGCCGCACTATTGCCCGCAGATTATAAGCAGCAGCATAATTGAGATTCAGACGAATAGCGCGTTCAACATCCTCCAGCGCCCCTGGCAGATTTTTCAGCGCCACCCTTGCTAATCCACGACAATAATATGCCTCAACACTCTCAGGATTAAGCTTCAGGACTTCGGTATAATCTGAAACAGCATTATGGATTGCTCCTAAGTCATAATGTGCCAAACCTCGTTGCAAGTATGCTTCGGGAAAGTAAGCTGTTAGTTCCAAAGCATGGTTAAATTCTTCAATTGCTCCAGCGTAGTCTTTTCGCCTAGCCTTTTCCAATCCTCTATTGTAGAATTCGTCATTCATGGCATTTGTTTGGTTTATTGAGTTAGTTGAATTCCAGCAGGCTTGCTTCGTAGCCTAACCTATCCACTCACCCTTAATATTCTAAGTATTCAGCGTGGCTTTGCTTCATTAACTCTCGTAATTTATGGGATGTTGACTCGTGTATATCAGTCCTAAATCATTTGTGAAAATCACTATTTATTATCTTTCTGTGTTCTCTGCGTCTCTGTGGTTCGATTAAAAAACTATTTTTAACAACTCATTTAAGATTGCTATATTGAAAAGTGTGTTAGTAAAAATCTATGGTTACTCTAGACTGATGCTTCGGGTTTGTGAAGATATTGGATTAGCTACCAGAGCTAACTAGCAAACCGATGATATTACAAATTTATTACAGCAGATTGCAAGTTAATGAAGTACAAAAATACCCCTCCCTAACCCTCCCCTTAGAAAGGGGAGGGAACTAGATTGGGAATTTCCCCCCAATACATTGGGGGGATTAAGGGGGGTAAGGATGTACTTCATTTAGATGCAAAATGCTGTATATTCAGCAGTTTGTGGCTATGAACTGGATACACTTGCGATTCCAGATGATATCACAATTGAAGCAATTGCAGCTTTATTAATTGATATGGCAACTTTAGCCATCAAGTTAGATAAACTACTATCAACCCGATTATTTCCAATTTTAAATAAAAAAGTTGGGAAAATGACTACATTCAATTCCCCATATCTTGTAGATTGTAAAATATTTACAGTTAACTAAAATTATTCTGAAAGCAAGCTAGGAGAAGTTAGTACAAAAATATCCCAACTTCCTTGAGCGTCAGTTTGTGGTTTTATGGGATTGGCGAAGTGGAAAAAATCATGGTCATTAACTAATAATAGTTCCCCCGGATTTAGAACTTTGCTAAATACAGGCTTTTCTTTTTTGGTAGTATACAAATGTGTTTCTCCACCTTCAATATTATCTCTATCTACTGAGAAGATGCCAATAAAATCAGTACCATCTTGATGGATACCTTCAGGCGCTGGATTAGCTGAATTATCTGGTGAACAAATAATTCTAATTTGATGAACACCGATTTCAGCTTCTGGATGAAGTTTACAAGAATCACTAAATGCTAAGACAAGATTTCTAAAAATATCAAGTTCTATGAGTGCATCATCTAATTCTGCAAACTCTCTTTTTACATCACCCACTAATCGATTATACTCTTTACTTTGAAAAAAGTAGCCATGAGGTAATTTGATTAACTCATTTCCAGAGACTGTGAACCGAGATAATCTTCTCGAACGATAATTGCCTTTGATATAAGGGTCAATAGGCATATTACTAAAAAATGGCTTGAAGCCTTCTGGATTGATCGAATTTACCTTTCTGAGAGTAAACAGAAAAGCATATTCTAATTCCGTTGCTATCCCGACTTTTTGCATAGGATTTACCTCCTTGCACGTTGAAATTCTCCCGGATTTTTTTATGGGAGACTTATAACACTTAGTATATGCTACTTTTTATTAATTTATTGTTAAAATAACTACAAAACTTGACTTTTTATGGTATTTACAGTGTCAAATTCTGTCACAGGGTGGAGTAGTACTCATAGGTGTATAAGTAGCTGCTGAAAAGATTTGCTGATGGGCGTTCGGTGGGGAAGAAATCGACGTATATTTACTAGCAGCAACAAGGTTCCATAATGATTGATTGGCTTTACCGTTACCCACCTTTGTATCCGGGTATTCTGCTAAAACGCTACAAGCGGTTTTTTGCTGACGTTCAACTTACTTCTGGCGAAATAGTCACAGCACACTGTCCAAATACAGGGCCAATGACTGGAGTCTCGACTCCCCAAAGTGCGGTACAGCTTTCCAAAAGCGATAATCTTAACCGCAAATTGGCTTACACTTTAGAACTAATTCAGGTAAATGATAACGAGCCAACTTGGGTAGGTATAAATACTTTTTTACCCAATCGGGTGGTAAAGCTAGCTTTGGGGAAACACCTTTTCCCAGAATTGGGCGACTATAGTCAAATTAAGGGCGAGGTGGTTTATGGACTAGATAAAAAAAGTCGAGTGGATTTTTTCTTGATGGGGAGTGATGAGGAACGCCCGATTTATTTAGAAGTGAAAAATACAACTTTTTCTGATGGGAGATTAGCCCTATTTCCTGATACGGAGACTACAAGAGGACAAAAGCACTTGCGAGAACTAATGGCGCTACTACCTCTAACTCGTGCGGTAATGCTTTACTTTATCAATCGCAGTGATTGTACTGAGTTCTCCCCTGGCGATCGCACAGATCCTGTATATGGTAAATTATTACGGGATGCGATCGCTCTTGGTTTAGAAGTCTTACCTTGCCGTTTTGACATTTCCCCCGAAGGTATCCGTTATTTGGGTTTGGCAAAACTAAAAATTTGATTACAGCTAATCAAACACTAGAGACGTTGCAATGCAACGTCTCTAAACGCATGAAACAATAAATCCATCTAGACAATATCTAAATGGATTTATTGGTAGTTGGTGTTTACTAAAAGACATCCAACCAGACTGTTATCAACAAACGACTATAGGTAGCCGTTCCACAAATAGCATTCGCTATTGTGAGGTTTACTTATGCAGGAATCAAAACTGTATCAATGACGTGGATGACACCATTATCAGCAGCAACATCTGGTGTTGCAACTGTTGCATCATTGATCTTAACGCCATTAGAAGCGTCAATTTTTACATCTGAACCTTCAACTGTTGTAGCTGTCTTCAGTTTAACTACATCAGCAGCTAGTACCTTGCCTGAGACAACATGATAGGTCAAGATTTTCTTGAGCTTTGGAATGTCTTGAAGTAATGCGTCTACTGTACCTGCTGGAAGCTTGTTAAACGCTTCATCAGTGGGTGCGAAGACAGTGAAGGGACCAGGACCTTTCAGTGTATCTACCAAACCAGCAGCTTGGATTGCTGCAACTAGTGTCGTGAAAGAACCATTATTACTGGCAGTGTCAACTATGTTGGCCATGTGTTTACCTAGTTCTGTGTAATCTGTTACAAATCTAGACTATTTATTTCATAAAATCTATCTATCGTTAGATCCATGTTAAACAAAATATTTTATTGATATGCTTAAAGATTGTAAATATTTTTATCTAAACAGAGAATTATATGTGATTGATCCAGGCGGATGAGTTACAAGCACTTTTGGATGCGAACGCTCCTTTTTCTACACAGATGTAGGGGCAATGCCTGTGGAGTAGTGTCAACGCAGCAATTTAATTACCAAATAAATCAGTATACAGATTGCTAAACGCACCTTATTTTTAAAATATTGGTATTGTAAAAATTTTAATTATTTAAGATTTAGCCGACAAATTTATGACAAAACCCTTGCTATACAAGTAAATTAGCTTTTTTTAGAATATTTAGCATAGATGCGTTTGCCCTGTTGTCAGGGTTTGTTAACCAAAAATATTGGTAATGAGCGTATTTAACTGATAATATTTCATCACTAAATACATTTCACTCGCCGTTTCTGTAATCCTACCTGGAAACAATAAATTTCCATCACACTAATGCTTTTAGCAATTGTGATTGGTCGTTTATTTCCAGAATTGATTATGCGTAGGACTTACGCAAAACCCTCTCAAACCTCGTTTATCCGTATCCTCTGCCTTCCTTCTATATGATCGGTTTTTTCGTTGCCTGTACGTAAATTATGTATGTGAGCAATAAGATCCTTAGGTAATATTTTCCCCAAACTATGACTTTCATGAACAGAAGAAGACTTATTACTTGGATTGCTACGGCAATTACCAGCATGATGCTGGTAATTGGCTTACAGTTTGTCAATTTTTCACCAGCAAGCTCCGCAACCACACTTAACGTGTATGCGGCTGTCAGCTTAACAAACGCGCTGAATGCCATAAAGACTCAGTACCAAAATGCTAACCCAGGTGTCAACATTGTTTATACATTTGGTGCTTCTGGTACCTTGCTCAAGCAAATACAAGCAGGATCTCCAGCAGATATTTTCATTTCTGCTGCCAACGACCAAATAAATGTCTTGCAAAATTCAAGCCCAAGTAAATTGGTAGCAGGTAGCCGTAAAAACATTGTCAGAAACCGTCTAGTTTTGATTACTCCGACGACGCCCCCTGTTAGTGCTGGTAGTGCGGCTCTCACTAGCTTCAATGATTTAACCAATGCCAATATTAGTGGTGTTGCTATAGGTGATTACACAGGCACTCCTCCAGTTGTACCAGCAGGAAATTATGCCAAACAAGTTCTGACTAAGCGAGGTATTTTCACTACTCTAAGTCCTAAATTATACCTTGCTAGCAATGTGCGTAACGTTTTAACTGCTGTTGAAAATAAAGCTTCTGTAACTGTTAAAGGTGTAAATAAAACTATCAACGCAGGTATCGTTTACAAAACTGATGCTGCCATTTCTAAAAAGGTAAAAGTCGTACAAACTGCCTTAACAACAGAGAGTGATCTGATTGTCTATCCACTAGGTATACTCACCAAAACTAAAGTTTTAACGACAGCACAGAGTTTTTCTACTTACTTAAGTGGTACTACTGCCCAGAATATCTTCAAAAATAATTATGGGTTTCTTGCGCCTTAATCACCACAAAGTAAATCAATTAAGTAGTCGTTGTCCTTAATTTTGAACTATTTGGAGTAATGTCTTGTGAAGTTCACTAAAAAACTCTCAATTATTGTTTGTAGTTTGACCACTGTCTTCTTTCATACTGCTGTGATTACCAATACTTATAAGTCAGCAGCACAAGCGGAAGGACAAGAGCTAATTTATAATGGGGGATTTGAAACCGACCCTCTGGCAGATCCTAATAATCCTAACGGTGTAAATCCTAATGTTACTGGATGGCTTCAATCTGGCGCTCCAGGTACTACAATTAGCAACTTTCCTCACACTGGTAACCAAGGTTTATCACTTGGTGCATTTTCAGGCATTAACTACATATCACAGACTATCCCTACAGTTGTTGGTCGACGCTACCAACTTACTTACTATTTAGCATCCATAGAGGAGGAGCCTGACATTAACAATAAATTTCAGGTCTTTATAAATGGAAAGAAGGTTTCTGTTAAAAATGATACTCCTTTCCAACCTTATAAGCAATACACCTTAGATTTTAGAGCAAAAGGAAGAAACACAGAGATAAAGTTTGGTTCTTTCGCAAGGTCTGCGTTTTTATATTTGGATGATGTGAGTGTCAAAGCTATTGGGAAGAATTGGTGATAGATGATGGGGATGAATAAACCACAGGTAAAAGCCTAAGCAATGTCTGGCTCCATAGTGTCAAGAATGCCACTAAAATTCATCTGATTTAAAAACTCCATCATGGGTTTATTGAGAAAAATCGCTTTGGGTGGATGAATCATTATCCATATCTATAGCTAACTCTTATAAACCAGAAGAAAGTGTTCATTTTTATTGACACTACTGAAAGCCAGCATGGATGTAACTATCAACTTGTTTTAGTTGTCGAAATTTACAATTATTTGGAGTCAATTTTCATGAATTTAACTAAAAAACTCTCAATTATTGTTTTTAGTTTTATTACTACCTTAATTAGCACTGCTGTGATTACTAATATTTATAATGCAGGAGCACAAGCGGCAGAACTTGTTAAAAACGGAAGCTTTGAACTCGACCAACTCGTAGATCCTAATGATCCTAACGTTACAAATCCTAATATTACAGGATGGGCTAAGTCTGGTGATCCGATGGATATATCAGGGATAAGAATAAGCAATTTTCCTCAGCATGATAGTGGTAATCAGGGCTTATCACTTAGTGGATTTATAGACCTCAGCTACATATCACAGACGCTTTCTACACAACCTGGTCAGAAATATGAACTTAGTTACTATTTAGCATCTATAGATGAGGCCCCTGACCTTGATAATCAATTTCAGACATTTATAGGTGGAAATAAGATTTTTGATCAAAAAGACATTTCTTTTCAACCATACACACCATACAAGTTTAATTTCACGGCAGACGCATCATCCACAGAGTTAAAGTTTGGCAATTGGGATAAATATGGATTTTTATACTTGGATAATGTGAGTGTAAAACCTTTGCCTGTGCCTGAGCCATCAACAATTGGAGGAGTAGCAGTTGCTGGTTTATTGGGAATATGGCTGAAGAAAAAGAAGGCGATTAGCTAGAAAGAATAGCCCTTTTTTGTTACTCTCGGAAAATAACAGAGCAAACTCTACACAACTTAACTAAAAAGGTGAATCACCTAATAGCCTGTCGTAGAGTTCGCCTTACTTTTTTGATAGCTGAATCAAGTTAAAATTTGATAATCTAACGCTAATATCGTCCTCCCACAGTTCGCCCATCTCCACCTGAGTTTTTTTGTCCCTGTAGGTTTCTACAAATGCTCGAAACTTATCCCAGCCGGTGGTTTTGTGCCATTGCCCCGATGCGCTCTGACTTTGGCATTAAAGTCACCCGTTTCCCTCCGACGCTGAAACTATATATTGATAGTATTACGACTGATGTTGAAGAATTCACTGGCTTCGCAACGCTTCATTCCATTTAGTTTAATCGCCTCTCTCACTTTTCCTCGCAGATCATAGCTGTAAGGGTTTGCCATCGAAATACGAAAATCAATTACTTCTTTATATATCCTACATCTTAAGTTACGTAGCAACTGATATAACTATAGAAATCCTATATTATTTATGAACAAAATTCCAAATTAACCCGTGATAATACGGGTTTTTCAGTCTTATATTTTTGAAAAAATCAAATCGTAGTCCTATATAGCGGTTATCGATTGGATGAGAACACCAAAATCCCTGCTGTCAAATCATTTCAGCAAAGTTTTTGGATCTCACTCAACTGCACACCGCTATATCAACTTGTTTTAATTGTCGGAATTGGAAATTATTTGGAGTCAAGTTTTATGAAGTTAACTAAAAAACTCTCAATTATTGTTTTGAGTTTTACCACTACCTTAGCTAGCACTGCTGTGATTACTGGTACTTATATTCCAGTAGCGCAAGCACAATATGATCCCAACTATGTTCCAGATCCTAGAAACCTTGTTTTTAACGGAGGATTTGAACTCGACCCTCTCGTAGATCCTAATAATCCTAAGACTACAAATCCTAATATTACAGGATGGACTAAGTTTGGCGATCCGATCAATACATCAGGAACTAGAATTAGCAATTTTCCTCAAAGTGGTAATCAGGGTTTATCACTTGGTGGATTTGTAGACCTCAGCTATATATCGCAGACACTTTCTACACAACCTGGTCAGGAATACGAACTTAGTTACTATTTAGCATCTATAGACGAGGCCCCTGACCTTGATAATGAATTTCAGACATTTGTAGGTGGAAATAAGATTTTTGATCAAAAAAACATTTCTTTTCAACCATACACGTTATATAAGTTCAATTTCACGGCAGACACATCATCTACAGAGTTAAAGTTTGGGAATGTGGATAGATACGCATTTTTATACTTAGATAATGTGAGTGTAATACCTGTTCCTGAGCCATCAACTATTGGAGGAATAGCAATTGCTGGGTTGTTGGGAACATGGCTGAAGAAAAAGAAGGCAATTAGTTAGAAAGAATAACTCTCTCGGAAAATAACAGAGCGTAGACGTGCAGCGGCTTGTCGTTAGAGATCACCAGACCTCTTGCATAAGTCGAATAGACCCCCCTTAATCCCCCCTTATAAAGGGGGGAAACTTGAATCTTGCGCCCTCCCCTTGTAAAGGGGAGGGTTGGGGAGGGGTGATTCAAGGATTTTTGCAAGAGGTCTACCATATAATCTCAATAGAAAAAGTGCGTCACTGAACAGCCTGTCGTAGACATCGGCTTACCCTTTCCATAGCTAAATTTTCAAATTTGATAGTCCAATGCAACTAGGACTTTGCCACAATGCTGATTTGCAGGTACAGCTTCCAGCATCTTTTTAGGTTTGGGTAAGTTGAGGTTTTTCATTAATTCAATAAACTGGTTGCGGCTGCGTCCTGCAAACCGAGGATTCCAGCACTTTTCCTCGCCAATGGTGGATACTGTCTGTCCCTGGTAGTCGTGACCAGGATATACCAAGGTGTCATCCGGTAATGTGAATAGCTTCTGAGTAACGGCATCATACAGTGATCCAGCGTCGCCGCTTTGGAAGTCGGTACGACCACAACCCCGGATGAACAGGGCATCTCCAGTTAATAGATGAGTGCCGTTGACTAAGTATGTCATGTGGCTGTCAGTGTGACCAGAGGTAGCGATCGCCCGAATCTGCACATTCCCCAATTCCAACATATTTCCATCGGCAATGTACTGGTCTGCACAAGTAGCTGCGGCATTCTCAGGCACAATCCCTAAACAACCCGTTAGTGATCTTAATCTGTCTGTCCCAGTGATGTGGTCAGCATGGATGTGGGTTTCCAGACAATAGCGCAGAGTCAGCCCCAATTGTCGCAATATCTGAAGATCACGCTCGACCTGCTCTAATACAGGATCAATTAGGATAGCTGTTTTAGTTTCTGGGTCGGCTATTAGGTAAGTATAAGTACAAGATTCTTTATCGAATAGTTGACGAAATAGCATAGCAGGTTTCTTCAACACGAAAGTAGGAGCATCGGGTTTTGGATTGAGAGATTTCAGTAACTCCTGTGCCAAACTTGCTGCTTGAACCCGAATTTCAGGAACAGCAGTGGTTTCCCAAAGATTGCCCTTGCGCGGTGTCCCCAAGGTGTACAGCATTTGAGATGTATTTCCATCTGCATCGATCAGCGCACCATTTGGGGCAGTGTCGATTCCCATTGACAATGTGTTAGGACGGATCAGCCTTTGTTCTTGGAGGCTAGCGACCAATGGGTGCTGCAATTTGAGGTAATCACAATTTGCGCCGGTGCAGTTGACAATTCGCTTAACTTGCAAAACGATATCTTTGTGCGTTCCCCGTTCACAGATTTTCACATTTACTCCATTCTCAAACTCCTGACAACTTTGAATCCGACCTGCGTAATGGATCAGTTGACCTGACTCCATTGCAGCATCCAGTACTTCGGCAATTTCTTCAGCAATCCGATGACGGTGAACTTCCCAGTAAGCTTTGACATGGCGCAGAAATCGCTTTTGTTCCGGCAATGGCATTGCTTGCCAAAGTTCTGAAATAATTGGGCGGATGGCATCAATTACTGCCCGCCAATCTTGAGCCAGTCCGTTGCCGGGGTTCCCCCGGTTGTAGGAACTGGCATGTCCTTGGGTAAGAGCCTCGCGCAGTTCTTGACGTACCAGATGCAGCAGTCCTCGCGCCGTTTTGGGTGCAGTTTGTACATCAAGAAATGCCGGATAAGGAGTTGTTGATTTGTGGCTATAAGGCATCAATCCGTGCCGCGAGACGGTATGAATTTGTCCCTGGAACCCTTGATGATGCAAGGCAACAACCGCATCTACCATTGTTAACCCAGTGCCCACCAGCAGAATAGCATCCTCTGGATTTAGGTCAGCGATCGCATCAGCAGACCAAGCATCTTTAACATGATCCTTCTTGAGAGTGGCAATTGGTCTAGGCAGAATTGCCGGGAAATTACCCAACGCTAACACCGCCTTTTGCACATGCAAACATTGACCACTGCTCAGGTACACTATTGTGTTGTTAGGTTTAGTTTCGATGGCGATCGCTTCATCCACAATTTTCTCTAGCTGCACATTAGCTGCTGCATTTACCTGTGCTGCTTTTAAAGTCGCCTGCACATAGTCCCCATAAACCCGACGCCCAACGAAGGTAGATGAAGTTACCTGTTCATGACCATTTTTGTGCAGCCAATTCAGGAAGTGATTTGGTTCATCGTCATAAGCACTCATCTTACCTGCTGGCACATTCAGCAAGTGACAGTCCACTGGTGTCCCGTAAGCAACTCCTCTACCTATTTCAGAATTACGTTCAATCAACTTGATGGACAGTGGCATGGTTGCATTGCGTAAAAGATTGGCTGCAACCAGAGAACCGCTAAAGCCACCACCAATAATGGCGATCGCAACTGGAGAGACGGTTAGGTTAAAAATACTGTTGTTCATAGGACGTGTGAGTTGCACTTGCTGCTTTCTACTGATTAATTTACGGCCGATAAACTGAAATTTCCGCTTGTCGCAAGCTGTTAGGCGGATGAATTAGCTCAAAAAAGCACATACACACATGAATAAGTGGGAATTGCACTTGAGTATCCAATTCTGTAAATCGAGAGAGTGGCGATCGTCAGATTACACAAACTAAAATCTAGACGAGACAAGGTTTTGAAACTATTTATCTAACATTGGTGTGCCTATTGCATCCAAATCCGATGTAAATACGGAAGTTTTTAGTTAACATTAAAAAACCCCTTCAAAAGCGAGAATTTTACCTCTATAATTGTCAATATTTTCTGACACTACTAGCATTAAAATTTCAGATAATGTTTGGCTTAATGTCATAAAAGCAATACAGAGGTATTGAAAAATACAGTAGTTATAAATCGGTTATGAGAAAATAATAAGGTTGTTAATTTAACTAAATATTGGGTGCAAAATGTGGAGGTATTCGCTAACTCAATTGAACGAAGCATATCAAAAACTTCGTGAAATCAAAAGCGCATTTACACACAAACTTATAAGGTAATTAAAATGACTTACAATTCCGAAGATGTGCAACAAATTCTTCAAAAAGCACTCACTCGTAAACAAGAAGATGAATTTTCACGAGAACAACTTGTAGAAATGGCATCTGAGTTAGGTATTTCTTCTAATATTTTGGAAACAACAGAACAAAAGTGGTTAGCTCAACAAGAAGAGGAACGGTCACAACGCACATTTAATACTTTCCGACGGAGAGACTTTTGGACACATTTTGTTTCCTTTATAGCGGTGAATTTATTCCTCATTCTCTTGAATTTAATAACTAGTCCTAGTTATTTTTGGTCTATCTTCCCAGTTATTGGATGGGGGTTAGGACTATTTTTTCATTGGTGGAGTGTTTATCAAATTAAAACAGAGGATTACGAGATAGCTTTTCAGAAATGGCGTGCACAAATTTAACTTTTCCCTACTTTGAAAAATGGAGACACCAACGCACAGCTATCCAGCCCTACGAGTTGGGAGTAATCTTTCACCTACAAATGGGGAATTTCCGTACTTGATACTCTGCTGACTTCACTATTGGATAGGATTCTCCCAGTACTTGGATGAATTTGTCTTCAATAGTCTGCAAATCAGCTTGGGGTAAGCCTTTCCACTGTTACCGCATTGCCCAACGAATGATCACGATAACTTCTGTGTGGTGATTGGGGCTGATCCAAACCTGTTTACCGAGAAATCTAGCATATTCAGCCAGCCCTGTTGTCCAAATTTGTGCGTCCTTGTGGATAAAATCTTCCCGTAAATCCGGCACAACCTTAAACTTGAGGAGTTCTATAACCACGCCCTTTGAACCCTGTGTTTCTTAATTTGCCAAAATAGAGCTGTAGGCTAGAATAACTACGCTTTTAGCATAGCTTGATTGCCTACACTCAGGAGCAAGGGTCGGCTGGTTTGAAATAAGTAAGAGGAAGGGGAGTATGGACAGCAACAACTGGTTGCAACAGCTAATGATGGTGGGTCTTGGCACAACGTCTTTAGTAGCAGAAAAACTGCGGCAAGTCAGCGATGATTTAGTTAAAGACGGTAAGCTCAATCCTGAGCAAGCCAAGGCGGTAATAGATGATATTGCCCAGCAGTTAAAGTCAGAACAGGGAAACTTAGATGTCCAAATGCAACGGCAAATGCGAAATATGATGCAGGATTTGGGGGTAGCTCGTCAGTCGGAAGTGGATGAACTACGCGGTAGAATTGACCGTTTAGAGCGGCAATTGCGCGATTTGGAAAATAAGCTTTGGCGTTAGGATGTCCTTTCTGATTTAAACTAAATGTGTCCTGTTGGTAATGTTTTTGCCAGGATACCTAAGTAAGGAGAACTGATTTTGAAACCAATTTTCCTCAGCGTGGCGTTCATGCTGGTGTGTGTTGTGCTGTTGATTGTGGGACAAGTAGGCAGTAAACAGAATACTGCCATTGCTGCCCAGTTAACCCAAACGTCGCCAGCGCCCACAACTGTAACTGAAAACAATATCTTAATTGCGAGTAATACTATGTCTGATGCCAATGCTGTAACTACCCCCTCTGGATTAAAGTATGTCGAGTTAAAAGAGGGGACTGGGGCGACTCCTCAACCTGGACAAACGGTTGAAGTTCACTATGTCGGCACTCTAGAAGATGGTACTAAGTTTGATAGTTCACGCGATCGCGGTCAACCCTTCAGCTTTAAAATTGGCGTCGGACAAGTAATCAAAGGTTGGGATGAAGGACTTAGCACTATGAAAGTAGGCGGTCGTCGTCAGTTAATTATTCCTCCAGAGTTAGGCTATGGCTCTCGTGGTGCTGGTGGTGTGATTCCGCCCAATGCAACTCTGCTGTTTGATGTGGAATTACTGGGAGTTAAGTAAGAACTAGGGCATGGGGAATGGGGACGATAGGGAATTATTAAAAGAAGTTTCTATTTTCTCTGTTCTCAATGCCCTATTAAATAAATTAGATATTTCCGAGTACAAATGGGGCAGAAGTACAGCTAGAAAACGTGAGATAAAGTATCTGTAACTTTGATCAAACTGCCGCGACTATACCAACAACCTAAACGTCAGACTGATACGCCCGAATGTTTCTGGTTGCTTGAGAATTCCATGCTTCCAATCTTGCTGCGTCTTTTGAGGCATAAAAAGTAGAGAACCACTTTTGAGTAAGTAACTATATTCTATGCTTTTGTCTTGTTTATTCTGAAATGTAATTATTCTTTCAGCCCCTAACGAAATAATAGAGATACCAGTATTCTCCATGAGTTCATCAATTGAGTCGGAGTGAAATCCCATTGTTGAGTTACCATTTGTGTAATAATTGACTAAACAGTTGTTCGGTCGAAACCCAAAGTTTTTTTCAAGCCTATCAATAATAGGAAGTAACTTATCCAGCATCGGGCATGATTCGTAAGAAATGTTTGAGTAGTTATATGGGGAACCAAAGCTGGCTGTTTTTCGCGCCCGTATACGCTCATCCCAGTTAGTTATGGATATAAGACTATCAAATAGAGAATGACTATTCGGCAAAAATTCATCATTAATGAGTAAATCAGGCTCGTTCATTGCTCAAATAAAAATCTTGTTACGGTTTAATCTTTTAAATCATAAATGTAAAATTCTGTCGCAGTTATCTCCCATTGTATCCAGCCTGATGGTTTCATCAACAAGCCCTCGATTAAATATTTTGAATAATCTACACTAGGATATTTGCCTAAGAGGATTGCACGCTCTTTTTTTGGGCTATTTCGGCCAAAGATAGAGGTAGTCTATCTTTGGCGAAGGTATTGATTTAAATAATTATTTAGTCTGGCTAAATTTTTAAATTTTGAAACTTTGTAAACTGTGGATTAAACAAAAGTTTTGCAGTCCCTGTAGGTCCATTACGATGTTTAGCTATAATTACTTCTGCAATGCCGCGATCGGGAGTATCTGGAGAGTAATATTCATCGCGATACAACATTATTACCAAATCTGCATCTTGTTCAATTGAGCCACTTTCACGCAAATCTGACAACATCGGACGTTTATTAGTGCGTGCTTCCACCCCTCGACTCAACTGAGATAAAGCAATAACTGGTACAGATAATTCGCGTGCTAAACCTTTAAGTTGACGCGTAATTTTTGATAATTCTTGAACTCGATTATCGCCTGCTCCTTCCATCAATTGTAAGTAATCTATTACAATTAATCCTAATTCAGTACCAAGTTCAGCTTGCAGTCTCCTTGCCTGACTACGCATTTGTGTGACTGTAATATTTGGCGTGTCGTCAATATAAATTGGCATCTCTGAGAGGATACCAATAGCACGGCTTAAAGGTTCCCACTGTGTTTGGCTCAGGCGTCCAGTCCGCAGATAAGTACTTTCAATTTGCGCTTCGCTAGCTAATAGCCGTTGTGTCAGTTGCTCTTTTGACATTTCCAAGCTGAAAACAGCAACTGGTAATTTATAAGAAGCGGCGATGTTATGAGCTAGGTTCAAGCAGAAGGCCGTTTTTCCCATTGATGGGCGGCCCGCGACAATAATCAAATCAGATCGTTGAAAGCCGCTGGTCATGGCATCTAAATCGTAAAATCCGCAGGGAATTCCAGGTAAGGCGATGCCTTGATTTCGATCCTCAATATCCTGGAAATTATTAATTAGAGTATCAGAAATATGAACTAAACCCGATTGAGGACGTTCTTGAGTAACACCGAAGACCTTCTGTTCTGCCTGATCTAAAACAGTTGGTAACTCGGTTTCTGTCTCATAACCAAGATGTACAATTTCATTGCCAGCTTTAATTAACTGTCGCCGCAGGTATTTTTCCATCACTAACCCTGCTAAGGCGTCGATGTTCACAGCTGACACTGTGCGGTCTACCAGAGTTGCTAACTTATTTCTGCCACCAATGCGGGCAAGGATCTCATGGTCAGTCAGCCAACTGGTGACAGAGAGCAAGTCTGTGGGCTTCCCTTGGGCGTGGAGCCTCACAGCTGCTTGATAAATATCTTTGTGAGCGCTAATGTAAAAAGCTTCTGGAAGGAGGCGATCGCTAACTCGACTAATCGCTTCTGGATCTAGTAAAATACCCCCCAAAATCGCTTCTTCCGCCTCAATATTTTGGGGTGGTAGGCGAGCGCTACCATCACCTTGAAAACTCAGTTCTTCAGCCATAAACGATTTTAGTTTTGAGATGAAAGCTAGTTAGGAGTAGAGAGACGCGATTAATCGCGTCTGTATAAGAGTTAGGAGTTATTATTTACCCCTGCTACCCCTGCTTGCTCTGCTCCTTTTGCTGTCTTTTAGCTAGCGACGACTTGAATATCGAGTTGTGCTGCTACTTCCGAATACAGCTTGATTTCGGCTTGATAAGTACCAAGGTGGTTAATATCAGGGATGGTAATTCCACGCCGATCAACTTCTTGACCAGTGGCTGCCTTAATGGCATCTGCAACATCTTGGGTGGTGATAGTACCGAAAATTGCTTCGTTTTCCCCAACTTGCTTGGCAATTGTCAAGCTGCCAACTTTTTCTAAAGATTCTTTTTGCTCAAGGGCTTGTTGTCTGAGTTCTAATTGCCGTTGACGCTCTTGCTCACGACGGCGTTCTACTTGCTTGAGAATACCAGGAGTGGCATTGGTTGCCAATTTCTGGGGAATCAGATAATTACGAGCGTAGCCAGGAGCTACTTCCACTAAGTCACCAGATTTTCCTAGCTTGCTGATATCTTGATTTAAAACTAACTGCACACGTTTCGCCATCGTTTTTCGGTTTTCCTGTAAAATCTGATTAATTTGGGTTTGGGTAGGATAGCTCACAATGTCAATGCTGTATTCCAAGCTTCTTTGCCTTTACCCTAAAGCTTACAGATCGTAGCGAAAGGAAGGGTGCGATCGCAACTATTAACGCTAAAAAATTGAAGGAGTGGGGAATGGGCAGTGGGGGATGAGGGAGCAGGGGAATCAGGGGAGGTAGGGGAGGCACGAGAGCTATAGGTGTCAACTTAAGCAAAAACTCCTTTAAAATCTCGTTTCCAGCATCTGGCTGGAAATGCTCTTTCATTGCGGCTCTGCCGCTAGTCTTGAGGCGGAGCCTTTCATTAGGTATTCCCAGTCAAAAATTCTTGACGAGACAATCTCTAAAAGCTAGTTGTAGACTGATTTTAACGTTAAGTTGACATCAATGCAGCAGAGCAGGAGAAGAATAAACAATGCTCCATGCCCAATGCCCAATGACGCCACTTGCTTCTCAAGACAGGAGACGCTCTTGCTAGCAAGATCCCCGTAATAGTACAAGTCGGGGAACCGGGACAACGCAGTGGCTCCTCAATCCCCCATGCCGAATGCCTAAAAGTTATTCCTCATTTCGCGTATACGCGCAAAGGTTTGGACTGCATCACTACTTTTAACAGTTAATTGTAATGATGGCTGATCCCAACGTAAAAAGGGATTGGTTCGCTTCTCTACTGCCAGTAGAGAGGGTATGGTAGCTTCTCCTCGACTACGGTAAGCTTTTACTTCATTGAAGCGTCTTTGTAAGTCGGCATTGTCGCCATCCACAGTTAGGGCAAATTGCAGATTTTTTAAGGTGTATTCGTGGGCACACCAGACACGTGTATCATCGGGTAGGGAGCGCAGTTTGCTTAAAGAGTCCACCATTTGGGTTGCTGTTCCTTCAAACAAGCGACCGCAACCGCCAGAAAATAAGGTATCGCCGCAAAATAAATCGCCTGTCTCACCAGCTTTTTCAGGAGGAAAGTAGTAAACGATGTGAGCGCGGGTATGTCCGGGAACGAAGACAACTTCAGCTATACGGTCTGCAAACTGGACGCGATCGCCTTGTTGCAAAAACACCTGCTGTCCCGGAATTCTACCACGATCCTCAGCTCCTCCATAAACTATCAGTTGGGGGAATTGTTCCATTAATTGCTTATTACCACCCACATGATCGTTATGGTGGTGTGTGTTGAAAATTGCTATCAGCTCAGCTTTTAATTCTGCCAGTTTCTTTAATACTGTTTGAGACTCTGCTGGATCGACAACAGCAGCGATATTTTGTTTGCGATCATGTAACAAAAATATGTAGTTGTCTGAGAGTGCTTCCAGACGGATTACCTGCATTACTTCTGCCTCCCTTACAACATAAATCTTTTGTATTGTGTAGCAATCTTGAGTCTCAGCAAGTAACCAGGCTACCTGCATAACTTATATTAAGTATTTATACTTGGTTTAGTATAAATGTAGAGCCTGATTAATATATGATAATATACAACCGTAGCTATACGGTAACTTTACCAGAAAAAAACAAAATTTCTCTGGATTTATCAGTGAATTTTCTCTGGAAATAACCGCAAATACAAAGTTAGATTTACTTTGTTATTTACTGTTCTAAGGATACCAAAAAATTTATTCAATCATCAGGGATATCTCCTTTAATCTCATCTGCTAGGTTTAATAGAATTCAAATTCTATGTATATCCCATTGGATATTAAAGGTTGAGTAAATATTATCACTGTTCATTTTTAGAGGTTTTATACGTGTTAGTAATCTCTGCAAAATCTGGACAACTAGGTAACAGGTTATTGTTATCTGCTCATTTTATTGCATTTGCCAGTGAAAATAATTTCACAGTTATAAACCCAGCATTTGAAGAGTATGCTGATTTTTTTACATCAACAGATAAAGACTTTTTATGTTGCTACCCTTCTCCACAATTTTCAATTACAGGAAACCGATTGCTACGTAAATACTACTATAATATCAATCGTTCTTTAGCTGAAAGCGGACGCTTTAACACAATTAATATTAAGCGTAATCAGCCCTTTAGCTGGACTAATTCAAGCATCACAAAAGAATTAAAATCACGGTCTATCAACTTTTTTCAAGGATGGGTATTTCGCGATGGATGGTTTGTAGATGATATATCAAATCTACAAAAACATGGGGGAAAAGTTCGTGCTTATTTTCAACCTTTAAAGAAGTATCAGTTAAATGTAGCAAAACTCATATCCAATATTCGTAGCCAGACTGATGTAATCATTGGAGTCCATGTCCGTCATGGAGATTATCAGCAACATCAAAATGGCAGATATTTTTATTTAGTTGAAGATTATTTAAAGGTTATGGAATCAGCACAAACACTATTTCCTAACAAAAAAGTGACATTTTTGATTTGCTCAAATCAGGAGCAAAAAAAGGATTATTTCCAACATCTATCTTATGTTTATGGCAATAATCATATAATTGAAGATATGTATTCTTTAGCTGAATGTGATTATATTATTGGTCCTCCTAGTAGTTATACTATGTGGGCATCATTTTACGGTGAGCGACCTCTCTATATGATTAGGGATGTGAATAAAACGTTAAAAGTCGAAGATTTTGTTCACTTTTCCCAATGGAAAGGAGTTTTTTACTATAACGAAGACTGGAGTAAAGGTGTCTGGGAATGGACACATTAAATTAGAGTGACAGACGAGGATTAAAAGTAATAATTATTTAACTTATTTATGAAAACAGAAAGTAGAGGATTTATTACAATTTTAACTGGACTTTATCCTTTTCAAGATTGTATTCATTTTTTGGCGGCAATTAGAAAGTTTCATCAAGAGCCAATTATTATTTTAATTGACCAAGTTCCGATAGTACTCTACCCTTTTCTGAAGGCTTTTAAAAATGTAATTTTAAAGCCAGCACCTGCAAATGAAAATACTGTTTTAGCATCACGTCAAGCAAAACTGGCTCTCTATGAAGCCTCTGAATTTGATAAAACGATTTACTTAGATTCAGATATTTGCTTACTTTCCGATATCAACGACGTATTTGAATATTTAGATGAATATGATTTGCTATTAACTGAAGATGTGCAACCTTCTATTGTTAAAGCCACAAATTTATTGCGTGGAAAGCAAGAAGACCTTTTACCGAATGTTTTGCCAATTCTGCAATCTATCGGGTTACCTTTGCAGGCAGATAGTGTGCAATATAATAGCGGTTTGATAGCTTTTTGTAAAACAGAAGTAACTAAGGTGTTTTTTCAGGAATTTCAACGTTATTTTGAGATTGTCAAAAACAACCAAGATAAATTACTTTTAAAAGACCAAGGGGCTTTTGCTTCTGCGATCGCATCTGTACGCCCTCACATGAAAATCCTACCACCCACTTATAATTATCTCAGTAAATGGGAGGATGCTTATAATATTCAGGAACAAATTAAAGTTCTTCACTGTACCTATCCTTATCGACCTCAATATGCGAAAAATATTAGTCGTTCATTATATACAAGGATTTTTGACAGATTCGCTAAAGTATTTTTACCGAACCAAGTTACAAATCCCTGGCGCAAGAAATGACATATTCATTATAAAGATATGCACTGGCCTTTTTCCTGTATGACACTCTGGCAAAATTTAAATATTTATTAATATTGAAATTGCAAATTGACAGGAGAAAATTTCACAATTGAAAGTTTCATTAGTTGTAGGTGATCTATCTGGAGGCGGTAGTATTCGAGCATTTTTACTAGCTCAAGTACTGCAAAGCCTTAATTATCAAGTAGAGATTGTTGGTTTTATTTATGGGAAAGAACTGTATGCGATTCCTCCGGCTTGTATTTCAGTTGTTTCTCTTGCAGGTACAAATTATCCTGAATTTCTGATATCTTCTCGTCAACTCCTGCAAAAAATAGATGGAGATATTATTTATGCAGTAAAACCAAAGTTTACAAGTTTTGGTCTATCGCTACTAAAAAAATTTAGTGGTGGTCGTCCTTTAATTTTAGATATGGATGACTGGGAACTCAGTTGGCACGGAGGTGATGAGTGGAAATATCGTCCTAGTCTTAAGCAATTTTATCGCGACATTTTCAAGAAAAATGGGGCATTGAAATTTCCAGATCATCCACTGTATCTCAAATGGATGGAAAACTTAGTGTCAAAAGCAGATGCAGTAACGATAGATACTCACTTTCTCCAAAAACGCTTCGGTGGTGTTTACGTACCTAATGGTAAAGATACCGCAATGTTTGACCCCCAGAAGTATAATTCTGAGTCTAGCAGAACGGATTATGGTCTTTCTCAGTATCGAATTCTCATGTTTCCTGGGGCACCACGACCTCACAAGGGGGTTGAAGACATCCTAATGGCGCTCAATTTGTTGGGTGAGCCAGATTTAAGATTAGTGATTGTGGGTGGTAGTCCTTACGATGATTATGACGAGAAATTGATTCAAAAGTGGGGGCGTTGGATTATTAAGTTACCAAAGTGCCCTGTAGAACTAATGCCTAAAATTGTAGCAGCTGCTCACATTGTAGTTGTTCCCCAGCGAGATACTTTGACTGCTCGCGCTCAGTTTCCCTTGAAGTTGACAGATGGCATGGCAATGGCTAAACCTGTATTATCAACGCGCGTTGGAGATATTCCCCAAATTTTAGGTAATACTGGTTATTTGGTTGACCCTGCTTGTCCTGAACAACTTGCTGAACAAATTCAATTGATATTTAAAAATTTAGAGTCAGCAAACCAGCAAGGTATTAAGGCAAGAGAAAGATGTGTGGAACACTATAGCATAGAGGCTATGGCTTCTGTGCTCAAGTCAGTAATTGCTCGGTTGTGAATCTTGATTGGGCGTGGGGCATTGAAAAAGACATTTTCATTCTTTCATTGTGCCAGAGCAGTTCTGGTATTCTATCTGGCAAAATCTCTAGAAGCTGGTGTTTTAGATGGAACTGTGTTTTAACGGAGTTGAGACATGAATATTATTTAGTTTGATTTATTTGAACTTTAGCAAATTTTGCAAGTAATTTGTGAATAATATTAATAAGTGAAAGTTGCATAAAAATACCCAATGTCTACCAGAAAACTACTACTAAGATTCGCTAAACCCTATCCAGGTTTGATTCTGCTGACAATATTGTTAGGATTTTCTGGAGCTTTATTTAATGGAATAAGCACAGCTTTAATTGTGCCAGTGGTTTTAAAAATTGTGGGGCAAGGAGTAGATTTAAGTAGCGCCCCTCCCATCTTAAAAAGGTTGATATCTCCCTTTGATAATACTCCAGAACCTTACCGGATAGGAGTAATGGCTGGAGCGATTATATTCACAATTCTTTTAAAGAACTTAGCTACTTATACCAGCGCCTTAGCATCAAGTTCTTTAACCCGAAAACTTACATCAGATATGCGCGAAACCGGGTTAAGGCTATTACTAGAAATTGATATAGATTATTATGCCAAGACCAAGACTGGTGATTTAATCAACTGTCTTGGAGGAGAAATTAGCCGGGCTGCAAGTGCTATAGGTGGTACAGTCAAGATAGTTATTCTGGGAATCACAATTTTAGTTTTTGTGAGTTTATTGCTGTCAATTTCTTGGCAGTTGACAATTGCTGCTACGTTTTTGCTGTCGTTGGTGACGTTAATAAATCAGTATGCCATTTCCCGGTCTAAAAATTTTGGTAAGCAACTCAGTCAAATGTCTAGAGCATATTCAATTGCTGTGCTGGAGACTTTGAACGGAATTCGATTGGTAAAGGCAACGGGAAATGAAGAAAAAGAATATCAACGGATTAAAAAATTAATTCGCGATCGCGAAACAGCAGATTTTGAATCTCAGGTTAATTCGGAAGCGATTACACCTGTGGGTGAGGTGATGGGTATTACAGCTTTACTGCTGATTGTACTTTTGAGTAAAACCTTCTTTGCTAACCAAGTTTCTTCCCTTTCTACCGTACTTCTGACATATTTATTAGTATTACTGCGAGTGCTGCCATTGATTTCTCAGTTAAATACTATTCGCAGCAACTTTGCCAGTACCGCCACCAGTGTGGATGTTACCAGTGAGTTTTTAAGCGTGCACGATAAGCCGTTCATGAGCAAAGGCAAGCTTCCCTATACAAAATTAAAAGAGGGCGTGTCTTTTAATTCTCTTTGCTTTGCCTACCCTGGTCATGAAAAGTTGGTACTTAAAGATGTGAATTTATATTTACCGCGTGGCACAACCTTAGCATTAGTAGGTAGTTCTGGTGCTGGGAAATCCACTATGGCAGACCTTTTACCCAGATTCTATGACCCGATCGCTGGCAATATTACCATTGACGACATCGATTTGCGGGAGTTCGATGTGATATCCCTGCGAAAGCGAATGGGAATTGTCAGTCAAGATACCTTTCTTTTTAATGACTCGGTGCGAAATAACATCGCCTATGGGCGACCAGAAGCTACTGAGGATGAAATTATTATAGCGGCCAAGCAAGCAAATGCCTATGAGTTTATTAGCAAATTGCCTCAGGAATTTGACAGCTTGATTGGCGATCGCGGCGTGATGTTATCTGGTGGACAAAGGCAAAGATTGGCGATCGCCCGCGCCCTACTTCAAAACCCCGAAATTCTGATTTTAGATGAAGCCACCAGCGCTTTAGATACCGTTTCCGAACGCTTAGTACAAGCTGCACTCGATGATCTTAGTCGCGATCGCACCACCCTAGTAATTGCTCACCGTCTTTCCACAGTCCAAAAAGCCGATCAAATAGCCGTATTAGATCAAGGACAAGTAGTAGAGGTAGGAACCCATGAAAAACTTTTACAAAAGGGTGGTTACTACTCACGTTTGTACTCAATGCAATTTAGCGATCGCCCTAATAAAAACTTGATTCAGACAAAAATTCTTAAGGCAATGCGCCTAAACTCCAAAAAATTTGCTGAATATCCTGAAGCTGCTAAACACAATCAAAGCTGGCTCCGCATCTCTCACGAAATTCGCACGCAGCTGAACTCGATGATTGGGTTCCTGCGCTTATTACTTGATGATCTGGTAGACAATTCCCAAGAACGGCAGGAATTAATTGAAGACTCTTACAAATCAGCTTGGAGAATTCTCAACATCATAGATGTTTTTGAGGATGTTATTAACTTACAAATAAAAGGGCAATTCATCTCAATTTCTGAGCAAAATCAAGATATTATAAGTACTTATTCTCAAAGCTTTAATCATATCTCCGTTGAGTTTCGGACTTCTCTTAATCTCATCCTTAGCTCTCTCCGCTCTCTAAGTGATAATTTGATATCCACTACAGAAGAACAAAATGGCTTAATTACTGAAACTTATGAATCTGCTATATATCTGCTCGATAAGTTAGAAAGTTTTGAGAATAGTATTAATCTCTAAAATTATGAAAAATCCGGCTTTCAAAAAACACTATATTTTTTTCATTGGTGAAGAGTTGCCGCAGCCAGAGGCTCATCTAGTCCAGTCTACAAACGCAGCTAACGCCGCCGCCAACTTGGGATACTCAACAGTTTTGGTATACCCTGACAAAGGAGCAAAAGCCATTAACCCAGTTAATCTAGCTCGTCCTTTTAATCCGAGAAAAACACCAACGGAACTTGTGAAATATTACAACCTCCATGACAAATTAAAAGTTGCTCCCTTACCAATGCCTTGGCCAATTGACCATTTTCGGAGCAAATTTACTGACTCTAACACCATTGCCAGCAAATATTATTTACCATTTCACATACTTCCAACTACTAAACTTGTCCACAGTCGCAACTGGAATTTTGTAAAAGCTGCCATCAAAAATGGTGTTCCTGCAATTTATGAACACCACCACCACGAAGACAAGCCATTTGATCCAGAAATTGTCAAAAATCCGCTATTGCAAATTGCTGTTACAGTTGTAGACACCATCCGCGAAAGCATGATTAAAAATGGCATGCCGCCAGAAAAAGTAATTAAGCTGCACAATGGTTTCAATCAATTGTTTATGCAGAGACAACCAGAAAAAGCGGCAGAATGGCGTCAAAAAATATTGCAAGACGAAAACCAAAAATTGGTAGTTTATGCGGGAGGACTACAGCAATTTAAAGGTATTTATGTACTAATTGATGTGGCTAAAGAAATGCCGAATGTGCAATTTGCCTGTGCAGGTGGTAAGCCCACAGAAGTCGAAAATTATCAGCAATTTGTAACAGAAAAACAGATTCATAATATTAAATTTTTGGGATATGTTTTGCATAATGAGTTAGCATCTCTGCTACAAGCAGCCGATGTTTTAGCTCACCCTCATTGTTCGGGAAAAGCGGCAACTTTCACATCTCCCTTAAAGCTATTTGATTACTTCGCCTCTGGAACTCCCATTGTAGCGACAGAAATTCCTTCATTAGTTGAGTTTCAAGATACTTATTCCATTGCTGCTTGGTGTGAACCAGATAACCCCAGTAAATTTGCCGAATGTCTGAAACAGGTTTTAGAAACTCATCCTAGAAAAGTAGAAGGTTATCCAGATAGTATCGAGTTTGTCAAGCAGTTTTCTTGGGAAAATCGAGCGGCAAAAATCCTTAGTTATGTTGATGAATCTCTGCTTCCCTCACTTATTGTGTAAGGGAAAATTAGTGAAATTAGGGGAAATAACTGATGACAAGTAATAACTAAAATGACTATTAAAACTGTAGGTATGATTAGCAGTTATCGAGGTTTAGAAACCAGAGCCGATTGGCTGTGGCAACAAACCCCGAATCAATTTGGAGTTTGGGGCAATATGCAAATGCAGGCACTGGCAGCAAAACCAGATTTTCTGCTGATGTATCAATTTGATTTTCTCCAAGCATCGCCACAAAAATCTTGGTTAGATAATTTTCGTAAACAGCAGCAAAAACTAGTAGTAAATGTTGATTCTGTACTGCGTGGTGTCAACAAAGAGCGGATTATTTATTTACTAAGAGAACCGCCTTTAGATGAAATTGTAGAAATAAATAATCATAATTATCAACAAGCCCAGAAGTATTGTAGCTACGTTTCTGGTCCTGATGATTTTGCTCCTACTCCCGACTATATGCCTGCTATTTGGTATCACTCAAATTCATTTCAAGATTTAAATGAAATGCCACCTCCCCAAAAAGTTTCATCATGTAGTTGGGTTACTTCAGGAATTAACCGGACAGTTAATCATCGCCAGCGTTTAGACTTTTTGCAGTCCCTACAATCTAGTAGCATTAAGTTTGATTTATATGGGCGTAACTTACCAGAATCGGCTAAAAAATCGGGAGAATTGGGTAATAAATGGTATGGCATGGCACCATACTATTACAATCTGGCAATTGAAAATTATGCTGATAATAATTGGTATGTGAGTGAAAAACTTTGGGATAGTTTGCTTGCTTGGTGTCTACCAATCTACTATGGTGGCCCGGCTGCTGATAAATTATTGCCACCAGGTAGTTTTTTAAGATTGCCCAGTTTAGATGAAAAAGGCATTGCCTACATCCAAGAAGTGACAGCTACACCTGATGCTTGGTATGCTGCCAAAGATGTGATCGCAGAAGCACGTCAAATCATCTTACACAAATTAAACCTGCTTAACTGGTTGTCAAACTTTGTTGATCAACACTCATAAATTATGAATGGTATTTGTACCCTTGGCAATGATTATGTTTTCGATCAACTGGTGGCTTTGCTCAACAGTATCGATGTTATCTTGGGGCCAGAAACTCCTGTTTGTATCTATCCTTTCGATGATCAGACACAGCGAATTGCTGACGAAATAGCTAAACGTCCTAATGTATTTCTTTACGATAATCAAGAATCAATCAACCGCTGGGATCAATTTATGCTAGAGGCCAGTCCTGCTAGTATGAACAAAAATAAATACAGAATTTATGGTGGTCATCGACGATTTTGTGCATTTGATGGACCTTTTGAGCGATTTGTTTATTTGGATGCTGATACTCTAGTGATGAATTCACTAGATTTGATTTTTCAAAAATTAGATGAATACAACTGTGTAGTATACGATTTTCAGTTTAAATATCCAGATAAAGTTTATAGAATTGATTCAGTTAAACTACTACAAGTTTTTGATGAAAATCGCATCAGAACAGAAATATTTTGTTCTGGATTTTACGCTTCTAAAAAAGCTCTGTTTGAACCAGATAAATTAGAGAAACTATTATCTTATTTGAGAGCAGGTGAGAGAGAAATACTTTATCAAACAGGAGACCAACCAGTTCTTAACTATATGTTTATGAGGTCTGATATTCCAGTTTATAACTTTGCCCATCATTTACCAGATCATCAAATTACAGGCAACTCTGTTACTTCTGAACATTTTAAAGAAAAAGATAAAATTCTTTATGACAAAAGTAATCGACTAACTTACCTGCATTACATTGGTATTCCTCCTAATATCAATCAAGCAGTCTGTGCTGGAGAAAATATTGAGTTTCCCTATCGAGATTTATTTCTCTACTATCGTTACCTACACGAACCAGAAAAGCGTCCAGTCTTTCAAAAACCTCCTAAAAGTTATAATGACGCTCCAATACCAAATTTGCTTACAAGAGCTTTGCGAAAATTTAAGTTAATTAACCAAGGATAATTTATGAGTAGGGGAATTTATATTGTTGCCAATGATCGTGTTATCGATAATGCTATTGCCTTACTCAATAGCATTCGTTACTATGACCCAGAAGTAACCATTTATCTCATACCTTTTAATGAAAATTATCACAAGGTAGCAGAACAGCTTGCTACCTTACACAACGTCCAAACTTTCCCAGATTTAGAACTTATTGACAAATTTACCAAACGCATTGGAGAAATTTTTGATCGAGATTTTCTTGCCTTACCCAACAAAATGCGTAAACTGGTGGTATGGTTTGGTCCTTTAGATGAATTTATTTATATAGATACGGATATTGTCGTTTTTGAAAAAATCGCCGACAATTTAGACAAACTTTCAGAAGTCGATTTCTTCTGTTGTGATTACCATCATGCCAATGACAAGCTGCGAAATATCTTTGACCCATTTGTGAAAGAACAGCAAATTTTTTCCGATGCCCAACTTGAAGATGTTTTTAACAGTGGCTTTTGGGCTTCAAGAAAAGGAATTATTAGCGAACAACAGATGGATGAAGCTTTGCGCGAGTGTGCAGTGCATCGCGAATATTTTGATTTTTCTGAAGGAGTTACAGACCAACCTATTCTGAATTATCTTGTGCTCAAGCTGATTGCCAAGCGTGGTAATCTCGTTAAAATTCCTGGGGGAGGGCCTGGTAGTTGGGCAGGTTCGCAAAATTTCCAGCAGCAAGAATACGCCCTCTATGACCGAGGACAACGACTAAAATATCTTCATTGGGCTGGTACGCAAATTAAAACTGGTAGTCCCTATTGGCAATTGTGGGAACACTATCGCTATCTCCATGAGGGCAAATTCGCCTTCATCCCCAAACTGACTCGCCGTTTATTTCCCTTTGTTGCTGCCCGCACTTAATATTAGGAGTATCCAATGATTGATGGCATTTATATCCTCGCAAATGATGTTGTCTATGACCAATTAGTTGCGTTGCTCAACAGTATAGAAGTTAATGCTGGCAGGAAAATTCCTATTTGTATACTTCCATATAATCAGCGATTAGACAAAGTTAAGGTAGAGATTGCATCTAGAGATAATATTACCTTATTTGAAAATTATGATTCCATAGCTTATTGGGATAACTTTGCTATCCAGATATGGAAAAATTATCCTAGAGCACAAAAAACTTGGCGAGAATGGGGCTTCCCGGAACTCTATGAGTTACCAATGCACCGCAAATTTTGTGCTGTGGATGGCCCCTTTGATAAATTTATTTATTTTGATGCAGATACTTTATTAATGGGACCCGTAGATGATGTTTATGAAAAATTAGATATCTATGATTGGGTAGTTAATGATTTTCAGTATAAGTCTGATTTAAAATTTATTTTTGATGGTTCGCCAGAGCAGATGCAGGAAGTTTTCAACTCAGAGAACTTGCAATCTAAAGTGTTTTGCGCTGGTTGGTTTGCCAGTAAAAAAAATATTTTTTCTACAGCTATAAGAGCCGACTTACTCAACAAATTAACATCAGGTGAGGCAGATGTTATGGCTTTTTTAGCGCCTGATCAATCTTTATTTAACTACATGGTGTTGAGAAGCGGAATTTCGTATTATAACTTTGCTTTTCATGATTGCGAACAGGCAACGGGTAACCACTGGAGTTCTCAATTTGATGTGGTAAATAACGTCCTTTACGATCAAGGGCGGAAGTTGACATACTTACACTATATGAGTATATCTTCTTCAGCTTTTGTGCGGCTTTGTGGGGGTGAAGATGTTGATATTCCTTACCGCGATGTTTTCTTATATTATCGGTATTTAAAATCGCCTGAACAACGTCCTCAAACCTTTACGCGTCCAAGCCAGCTACTGCTTCTACAAAAGTCTACTAGTAGTTTCATTCAGCAAAGAGTCAATAACATTAAGTTAAAGTATCGTAACCTCAAAGATAGAATTAATGGCTACTAATAATATAGCAAAGCTGTCCCAGTGAAATATTAAAAACTTCAGGTTTCAAAATGGATGAGGTTTAAATCTATGACATAGAATCTAAATCTAGAGATCGCATACCTTCGCGTTCTATAAAGGTCATCATACTTCCCAACTGCAACCAAATTAATAAACAAGTAAACAGACTAATTGGTAGACCAACTCCTAAAGCCAAGGAGGAGGGAAAGCCAAATATTTCTAAGCCTGAAGACAGAAATAGACAAGTACCGGCAGTTATGCCGATAAATGGCACAAATAATTGTTTCAGTGAAGAACGAGGTTTAGTATTTTCTGTACGTTCGCTTGGCCATTTCTGCACAATTACTTTCAAAGTGCCAGATAATGCCAAACCAGATGTTAATGCTGTTAGAAAACCAACAAGTAACAGAAAATAAGGCGGTTGCACAGGAAAATAGTACATGAAAACTCCTAATTTATATTAAAAAATTTTTATTTTTTGTTTGTTGACTGGTTTCCAGCAAAAGACCCAAGGAATGTAGCTTTTGGGAGGATTGCAGCTGCACCTTCTCTGGATAAGTCTGTTAAAATACTGATCGCTATATTTAGTAAACGATCCGGTTTTAAGTCATCTTTAACCAGGTTCCACAGGCGTTGGACATCTTCGGTGTGGAGGCGGTCATCTTCGGTAAGAGCAAGTACTAGTTGTCGCCGCAGAAACTTGCCTTCTTGGGACATTAAATATTGGAACCCCATCTGGGCTGTGGGCAATACATCAAAGTTGTTATCACTACGAGCGATCGCAATTAAATTTTCTAACCGCTGCCACTGGAATTTACCATCTTTGAATAACACATTCAATAATCGTCGCCGTAATTCCGGCGATTCCCCCGTCAGCAACCGCCGTGCTATATAGGGATAACCTACTTCAACAATTTTAAAATTCGGGTTAAGGCTAAGGGCAATACCTTCTTGAGTCACTAGGGAACGAATAATCAAAGCAAACTTCGCCGGGACTCGGAAAGGATATTCGTACATCAGTTCCGAGAATTCATCGGTAATAGTTTTGAAGTTAAAATCCTTGACATTTTTGCCAATAGCGTTTCCCAGCACCGCTTCTAATGCTGGCACAATCGGGCAAATATTCGTGTCTGGAGTCAGAAATCCTAATTTTACAAAATCTTCCGCTAAGTCGGTATAGTCTTTATTTACCAAATGCACTAGCGCATCTACCAGTGCTTCTTTGGTGGTTTCCTCCAACTGATCCATCATCCCGAAGTCAATATAAGCCATACGACCATCAGACACAGCAAATAAATTGCCGGGATGGGGGTCAGCATGGAAGAAACCATGTTCTAAAAGCTGTTGCAATCCTGAGGTAACGCCAATTTGGATGATCGCCTCTGGGTCTAAACCTGCTTCCCGGATGCGTTTAGTGTCCGTCAGCTTGAAGCCATCAATCCATTCCAGCGTTAAAACGTGGGTACTGGTATAACGCCAGTAAATGCCTGGGACTTTAACCTCCGGGTCGTTGCGGAAGTTACTAGCAAAGTGTTCGGCATTGCGGCCTTCATTTATATAGTCGATTTCTTCAAATAACTTTATGCCAAACTCGTCCACAATTAAACTTAGGTCGTGACCGAGATTGAGAGGCAACCAAGGAGCTATCCAACTCGCCGCCCACCGCAATAGATAGAGGTCGCGGGTGAGAATCGGGCGTAAGTTGGGGCGTTGCACCTTAACTGCGACTTCTTCGCCGCTGATCAGACGACCACGGTATACTTGACCCAAGCTAGCAGCAGCTACCGGGTTAGGTGACAGTTCACTAAAGCTTTCATGGATTGGACGGTCTAGCTCAGTTTCGATAATCTGGTAAGCGATCGCATTATCGAAAGGTGGTAACTGGTCTTGTAACTTGATCAGTTCTTCTAAGAAATCTTTGCGTATTAGGTCAGGCCTGGTAGAGAGGGCTTGACCAACTTTAATAAAAGTCGGACCGAGCCTGGTCAGCAGTTCTCGCAACTGGATAGCTCGTTTACCTTTATTCTGCTCAACTTTATCTTGCCATTCGTCCCACTTGAGATTGAGTAGAAATCCTGCAAAAGAGGAGATAATTCTCAGCAGTCGCCCCCAGGCAAGCCAGGGACGGTAACTATAGTAGCGAGCGATCGCATCTGGATTATAGAGTTTTAGCTGAGTAGGTTGATACTGACCCACGCCTTTTTTTGCCTCTTCCACTGAAAAATTTACAATGATGGTTTTTCTGCTGACCCACAAGTTAGTTGCAAGTTCAGGATTGCAGTAGTCTTTTATCTAAAACAACTAAAACTTTATCCTTTGGGGATATTGTTCGAGGCGATTTTAGCCTATATTACTGCCTAGATTTCTTTATCTTTTTCTTAATTATACTTTATAAAACTACAACTACTTATCTAAGTTTCAGATGATTTTATCTTTTTTTAACCATTGTTTATAAAAATATAAATATTTACCTATGTTTGATGTATAAAAATTTAAATAAACTGCGATAGTTAAGTAACTTTATTTACTAATAATAATATTGAGCAGTAGTACTATTACTGTCTTGGATTTAATCATTTTAAAATTCAGATTGTCTTAGCGACCCATTTAGCTTTGCCTGAATACTCCTGCGATCATGGTCTTCTAAGACACTCGTCCATAATGAAGTTGATAAAATAGCACCACAAGTGACTGCTGTAACTATAATTACAGCCCATTCAGAAGTTATTCCTAACAGAAACAGACTTTTATTGACTAACCAGGACAAGCCCAAGCAGTATATTACTGCAATTTAGACATGTTATATCCTCACCGTATATTAGTTTCAACGAAGCCAAAACGCGCATAGAACGAGTGTAAGTCAGGTGATTTATTTCATACCAATTCTGTATGAATATGCGCCAAACTATATGACGAACCGCATTCGCGCAGCGTCTCGTAGAGAAGAACGCAAACAAATAAGAAGCCAAGTTTTCTTGGCGTAGCCTCACAAAGAAATAGTATCAGGACTTACGCACAGGTAACGGAAAATCGAACCACAGAGGACACGAAGGAATAAGAGTTTAAGAAGTTTTTTGCGTAAGTCCTGTATCTGTTCCGTTTCTTGCAGGACAAAATGTATAGTTAGGTGGATGAATCAACCCGCGACTCATAACATAATTATCATTTAGGACTGCTATAAATTTGATAATTAATAGTGGTTTTGCCACAATTAACAATTATCAATAAGCTCCTTTTAATTATCATGTAGTACTATTTAGATTTAGATTTAGCCTCCAAGTTTTCTAAACGGCTTCTTAATTCCTGGTTTTGTTGTTTGAGTTGGTCGAAATCTTCACGCAATTGACGCAGGGTTTTTTCTGAACCAATATTATTTTGCACCTTAGAAATTTCTTCTTCAGCATAACGAAGTACACGCCCATCGACTGCTTGTTCAGCTAGCGATCGCAAAATCTTGACTGCTTTGGGTGTTTCCATTTGTCCTAATGCTGCTGCTACCGCCACTTGCGTTAAAAAGAAGGTTTCTTTGGCTAGTTCTGTTAATTTTTCTAAAATTCGTTCCAAATTAACCGGATTCTGACCTCCAGAAATCTTTCCTAAAGCGCGAATTGTGGCTAAACGTAGAGGTTGTGGTACACCAAGCTTGGTGTATTCGATTAGTAGATTTAAGGCTGTTTCCGAAGTTTTGAATTCAGCTAAACCAGCAACTGCACCACTCCGCACGACTTCATTCCAACCTGCTTTCTCTTCTAAAACGCCTTTCAGCAGCTTTAATACCTTGTCTTCCTTGGGTTTCTCTTCCAAATTTGCAGATGCGATCGCCCCGATCACACGAGAGGCTGTTGCTTCCACGTAGTAGCTGGGATCGCCCTTTTGCAAAAAGCTTCTCACAACTTTATAGCTTTCAGCAGTTTTGATTTGAGCAAGTGCTTCCACTACAGATCGTCGCACGAAAGCATTTTTATCTTTTAATCCAAGAACTAAGCCATCAAAGGCTTGGTCTAAATTAATTTGGGCTAGTTGTTTAGCCACTTCCACACGCACACCCCACAAGGGGTCATTTTTTAGCGCCGCAGATAGTGCAATGGTAGCTTCTAATCCCCCTTTTTTCGCCAAAGCTTCTGCTGCATAGATGCGCGAAATCGGGTTGGGGTCAGATTCTAACTGGGCTTTTAACTCTGGTATTGGATACTCCAAAGCTACTGTTTTCAGGTAATTATTCCCAACATCAAAGCTGATAAATTGGGGCTTATTTTCTAGGGGGAAGTAGAAGCTTTGTTCACGTTCATTTACTCGTACTACAAAAGTTTTGAGTTGTGAGTTATGAGTTTGGAGTTGGAAATTATTTTTAACTTTTAACTCCCCACTTCTCACTTCTTCTTGTAGCGGATAGCCAAAACCAATAGGGATTTTTAAATCAAACAAATCCTTACTGCCATTTTTACCTTCAGCAGCTTGGGTTTGAGTTACCGTAATTTTTGCTAAACTAGCATCTCCATCCCAAGAGTAAACTACTTTAAAATCAGGATGACCACCACGATAAACGTATTGGTCAAAGAGGAACAAAAGATTACGTCCGGTTGCCTTTTCAATCGCCCTGAGTAAGTCTACTGTTTCTACGGTTTTATGAGCATTATCTTGGACAAATGTTTGAATTGCCTGCCAAAACAACTCATCACCCAATTGGGCCCGAATCATGTGATAAACACAAGAGCCTTTTTCGTAGATGTGGCGATCGTAAAGTTCAATAGCTTCTCGGTAAACGTGCGTTACCATTGGACGGCGATAACGGCTGCTATCTTCACTTAAGTAACGACGAGCTTCCAATAAACGATAGTAAGCTGCTTCTTCTAGACTATATTCCTGTTCTGTCCACATCACCTCAGAGTAAGAAGCCATCCCTTCTTTAATCCAAGCATGAGACCAATGCTTAATCACCACCAAATCGCCAAACCACTGGTGTGCGAGTTCGTGAACGACTAAAGCTTCAGTGTTGCGGTTATCTAAGGCAGCGCGTTCATCCAGTAAACATCTGTCTGTTAACAGTGTTGTGGAGGTATTTTCCATACCGCCAAAGATGAAGTCATCAACGCAAACTTGGGCGTATTTTGGAAAAGGATATGGATAACCATACTTTTGGCTCAAGAATTCGATCATCCGGGGAGTTTTGCCCATGCTGCGTTTAGCATCTTCCTCCCGTCCCTTTTCTACGTAGTAGGTAACTGGTTTACCATTCCACTCATCCTGAATTTCGGCAAAGTCACCTATTGCCAAAGTCATCAAGTAGGTAGGATGAACTTGTTGCTGTGACCAATGATAGATTTTGTAATCACCATCTTCTGTGGTGTTAATTAATTCGCCGTTGGAAATCGCCACGAGAGGATTGGGAACACGGACACGAATTTCCGAAGTAGACAGTTGTCCTGGATAGTCAAAGCAGGGGAACCAAAAGCGAGAGTCTTCGTCTTCTCCCTGAGTCCAAACTTGGGTGGGCTTGTTTGGGTAGTGTTTGTCTGGTTGAATAAAGTAAATACCGCGTTGCGGTTTTGCCACCGAGTAGGCGATCGCAATCAGTAAGCGTTTAGCAATCTGGGTCGCCTCAGAAAGTTGGATGGAAAGTTGTTCCCCATCGTAGTCAAAATTTTGTGGCACCTTGTCCACCTGCACAGACTCGATATTCAGGTTGACAGCATCCAAAGTCAAACGGTCAATACCATTACGGATTGGCAAAAGGCGAATGCTACAACTGCCCTGATAGCTTTGCTTGGGGATATTCAAGCTGAGATCGAGAAAAATATGCTCTACCTGTCCGGGGCGATCGGGGTTGTAGTGTGGTCTTGCTCCCGGTAACTCAAAAGGTTTGTGTGCGTTATTATCTGTATCAAAATAAGACTTCGACATTGATCCTTACTGACCTTGTAATCCTGAAAAGTCTGCCTTGGCTGGATGTAATTAAGCAAAAAGCGGTGTCTGTATTTCCTAAATCAATTGAGGACTCCCCTTTGCGATTGGGGAATTGAAATTAATCTCACCCGAATTTCCGAACGTCGGCTGCCGATCCTTGAACTTTTTTCCATATCCCTCCCGCATCTACTTTTCCTGATGTTTTGCACTTTTTTGTCATCAAGTTAAGAGTCTCTGACACCTTGATAGATTCTCATTAAGTACAAATACTCCTAATTATTCTTATAACTTAGGATAGCTTGCCTCTGTTGAACAGGCTATTTTGTTTGAAATGAACAGCATATCATTTGCGGATTCGCTCTTCATCCCATTGAAGTATTTCTGAGAGTAATTTTAGACCGCTAACTTCTAGAAGTACTAATTTTATCAGTAAATACCGATCAATGAGCGGAAATTATTAATAAATCCGAAAACTCTACAATGACACTTGTATAAATCTCGGTGACAATCTGAGCAAAAGAGGATAACAAAATGCCCGAAAGTAAATCAAAGCTTTTCATTCCTGCTATAGGCGCTGCTGTAGTTGTAGCAGGAAGTATAGCGGCTTATACGTATTTTAAAAGTCCATCAGGAGGTAGCTCAGACGCTCTAGGCAGTGCTAAAGTAGTACCTTCAACAGCATTGATGGCAACTTATATTACTACTGACTCTCAAGGTTGGGCAAAGTTACAGCAGTTTGGCACTCCAGAAGCACAAAAGTTAGTGGCAAAAAGTCTGGAAGATTTCAATAAGCAAATATTCAGTGGCAGTAACGTTTCTTATGAAAAAGACATAAAGCCTTGGGCTGGTAGTGTAATGATTGCTGTACTGCCACCAAATCCTGTGAAATCGGCACAGCTAAACGTGCCCTCTGGGGCACCTAATGTACCAACAAATTTACAGCAGGAACCAAATATACTGATGGTGGTGGGAATCAAGGATAAACTCAGTGCCTTGAATTTTGCTAATAAATTGAAGTCAGAAAAAGGGGTAAAATTCCAGGAATCTGACTACCAAGGTCAAAAAATTATCGAAACTAGAGAAAATGGCAAGCCGATATATAGCGTAGTTTTAAATAATAGTCACTTGGTATTAGCCCCCCAAAAGCAAGCTGTAGAAAAAGCAATTGACACCTCTAAGGGACAGTCTTCTTTTGCCAGTAAAGAAGGTGCCAGCACCATTCTCAACAAAGGAGTGGATGTAAAAAATAGCCTCGCCCAAATTTATGTACCAGACTATGCAGGGATGGTACAGCAATTAGCAGCCGCAAGTCCCCAGGCAAAGCAGTTACCTCCACAAGCCTTGGCGCAACTGAAGCAGATAAAATCTGTGGTGGCGGGTGTTGGTGTTGATGATGCGGGAGTGCGGGTAAAAGCGATCGCTAATTTAGATCCACAATTAAATAAATTTCAGTATCAATCAAGTCCGGGAAATATAGTGGGGCAATTTCCTGCTGATACCTTTGCTCTGGTTAGCGGAAACGGCATCAGCCGTAGCTGGGAAACGCTAGTAGAACAGTCAAAAGATTATCCAGAAATGAAGCAAGCTTTGGAACAAGTGCGAGGACAACTTAAGTTTGTCAATATAGATTTGGATAAGGATATTTTTGGTTGGATGAATGGAGAATTCGCCTTTGGTGCGATTCCATCTAATCAAGGGGTGTTAGCAACTGTTGGTTTTGGAGGTGCTTTAGTATTTGACACTAGCGATCGCAAAACTGCTGAAGCCACCTTGACGAAGTTGGATACCCTTGCCAAAACCCAACAAATCAACGTCGCCAACAGAAATATCGGTGGTAAAGACGTAACTGAATGGCAAATTCCCCGACAGGGAGCTTTATTGGCACATGGTTGGCTGGATCAAGATACTGTATTTGTAGCTCTTGGTGGCCCAATTGCTGACGCAGTTGCCGATCGCAAGAATCCATCTCTCGACAATGGCGATGTCTTCAAAGCCGTTACTGGTTCTTTGCAAAGACCCAACGGTGGCTATTTATACTTAGATATGGATAAAACTAAAACTGTGCCCCTAATCAATAGTTTTGTATCGTCTAATGCCGATACCATCACCATGCTGAATTCGATTCGTGGTATTGGTTTTACCGCTATTAGTCCTGATAAATCTACTAGTGAATTAGAAATGTTGTTAGCTCTCAAGCCTACTGCAAAGTAGGGCTTTGGGCATGGGGCATTGGGTATTGATTATTCTCCTCTGCTCCCTCCAATCCCCACTTACAAAAGATTATTCCGAGTTTCCAAGGTTTGGTTGAGTCTATCCAACGCGCCAGTCAATCTTTCTTGGGCTACAAGGTTAGGATCTGGCAAGGGTTCATCGGCGACTTCTTCTTTTCTCTTGAATTTTCGTAAGGCTCGAATTGCTACAAATAAAACTAAGGCAATGATTACAAAGTCAACTATTGCGCCAATAAAGTGACCAATCTTGATTCCCGGGCCAATGGCGATTGTTCTCCAGTCTTTGCCACCAAAACTAACCAAGGGATTAATCAATGGCATGATTACATCTTCAACAAAGGAAGTGACAATCTTACCAAAAGCACCACCAATGATGACGGCGATCGCCAAGTCAACTACATTGCCTTTAAGAGCAAAATCTTGAAAATCTTTTAAAAAGCCACTTGCTCTTCTTGCTCTGGCCATATTTGACTCCAATAAGCTTAACTTACTGTTATAAATAGCACTCAGCTTTTTGCTATCCCTGTTGAGACAAATGTTGCTAAGTATCAAAATTTTACCAGTCTTGAATAAAATTCCAAAATGTAAACCAGCATAATTCTCATTTTCTCAGAACTTTACTGCTCTCCAAATGTCAACCTTCTATAATATTTGTTGCTTGGGCAAGCCAAAGGAGGCAGACTGCCGTTATACAATTCAATTCATTTCTAGACTGCCGTCCAGTAAGTATGTCATAAGTAAAAAGCTGTTGAATGCGAATTAATTTATGACCGCTGCTGTAAATACTACTCCTGGCTTCGCTTCCCGCTTGGTAAATGGGGTACTGGCAATCAAGCCTTTAGCTAACCTAGCCAAGCATCAAGCTAGACAAATGATGATTAAACGTGCCGAAAGAATTGGCGTGCCTTGGACGCAAGAAGTTGAGACACTACAGGCGCGTGATTGGAAGGCTGATCTAGCTCAAGTAGAAAATCCTCAGCTTTCCTACCCAGAATACTACTTGCGACCATTCCATGCCTACGAAGGTGGAGACCTCAGTTGGAAAGCCGCTTGGGAGCTAGAAGTTGCTGCTCGTACTGTCCATGCCGGAATTTGGCAAGATGCTGGAGCCGAAGGAGATGCTAAACTGCGTCAAAGTTACCACGATATCCTCAAAGCCCAAATCCCCAATCAACCCCAAGACATCCTAGACTTGGCGTGTGCTGTAGGTTTGAGTACCTTTGCCATGCAAGAAATTTATCCCCATGCCAAAATCACAGGCTTGGACTTATCTCCCTACTTCTTAGCCGTTGCCAATTACCGCGCTGGGCAACGTCAAGCTAAAATTAATTGGCTTCATGCCCAAGCTGAATCTACTGGGCTACCAGATGCCTCATTTGATTTAGTCTCAATTTTCCTGATGTGCCACGAATTACCCCAGTCAGCAACCCGACAAATTTTTGCTGAAATGCGGCGCGTGTTGCGTCCAGGTGGCTACTTAGCAATCATGGACATGAATCCCAAATCTGAAGTTTACCAGAAAATGCCAGCCTACATTTTGACGTTGCTCAAAAGTACTGAACCGTATTTAGATGAATATTTTGCTTTGGATATTGAGCAAGCTATTGTTGAGGCGGGTTTCCAAACTCCCACTATCACCAACAATACCCACCGTCACCGTACAGCGATCGCTCAGGTGAGTGGTTGATTTTTCTCTACTGGTGTGGGCAGCAATACCACCCTTGCTGCTGCTAGGCTACTACTATTGTCGGGTGCCATTTGCCCCACCTCTATCATGGTTGCTGATATTCTTTATGATTGGGGCAATATCTGGTATCTTAGCCCTTAGCCTCGAATGGATTTTTGAAACTGTAGTCAACTCTTTTGTAAACTGGCAGCAGATCAAGGGATGTCTGCCGACAAGCCGCTGTGCGTCTACGCTTTTTGGTGTAGCTTTGCGGCAGCTTGTGGAAGTAGGCCCAATTGAAGAAGGCTGTAAGTTGGTGGCGGTTGTTGTTCCAACCGGCTATCTGCAACGCAGGTATCGATTACTTCACTCTACCGTTTTCCTCTTCACTGTAGCCGTTGCCCTTGGATTCACTGCCGAAGAGAACTGGATTTACCTTTTTCACGGTACCGGATCAATTCTTGACCGGATTATCGGCACGCCAGTCCACGCCATGTTCTCTGCACCTTGGGGATATGCCTTAGGAATTTATATTTCCTCCAACACTCGGTTAAATCGAGACAAGAAGTTCATTTTTCGGGCTTGGCTAAATTCTGTAATCTGTCATGCCCTAGTTAATGTCCTATCTAGTGCTTGGCGTTACTCACTACCCCTGCGTTTCCTTAGCTACGGTTTATTTCCGTTTTTGTTATGGATGTTTTGGCGACTGGAACAATTACTGCGAAAAGTGCAAGGCAAACCCGCCATTACCCTGATCTCAGACCGTACACCCCAGCGCCGTTACTGGCAGAGGAGTTTAGTGCTGTTTGCCCTCGTGCTGGGTGGAAATGCTATTTTTGGGCTGTTTCTCTTAGCCAGGACTCTTAGTCCGTTGAGTCCGTCGAAGCTTTTTGATACTGATATTTTGTGGTTTATATTTACTCGCTTTTTACTAAATCTCTTTTTCGGAGTTTTAGCCTGGGGCATTTATCGCTATTTGCGACATTCCGCCCGTCGTCGGTATTTTTAAAATATGATTTAGGAAAATGCTAGGGGGTTTGTATGCAAACAACTCCAGTGCATTGGACAACTGCTGATTTAGAGCTATTTGCTAGCGATTCTCGTTCCGAGACACTTCGTGAACGCAGAAATGTTTAGTAAGTAAACTGTTCTAATTTTAGATTCTTTTCGTTTATAGGGCATTAGGCATGAAGATGATATAAACTCCCTATGTCCTATGCCTGGATTTTCAATTAGCTAAACTTGTGCTAATACTGGCTGATTCACGGCTGCGCTAACTGAATCTAATTCTGACTCTGTACAGTAGATTTCGCAGGAGTTATTGGGACTTTCAATCAGTTTAAGTTTGTAAAGTTTAGCTCCCAATTCCTGAATAGGCGATCGCAATAAATTACTAATGTAAAGTGCGATATTCTCAGCAGTGGGCACAACTTCAGCAAAATAAGGAATGTCTTTATTTAAAAATGTGTGATCGAATGGCTCGACCACATAATCTTTTATTACTTGGTTCAATGCCCCTAAATCGACAATCATGCCGGTGCGTGGGTCAATTTCCCCTTTGACAGTAACTTCTAAATGATAGTTGTGTCCGTGACCGTGGGGACGGGCGCACTTACCATAAACAAGCGTGTTTTCTTCGTTACTGAGGTTAGGGTGAGCTAGCCGATGGGCGGCGCTAAAGTGAGTACTGATGGTGAGGTAGGCTTCCATTACGTTTCCCATATAATCTGCCCAAAGTTCAGGATGTTCAAACAACTGCACACGAACTAAAGGTAAGTGGGGTGCTAGTCGCTGCCAAATAATCCGTGCAATATTCTCAGTGGTGGGCAGAGTTTGTTGAAATTCTACCCACACATCGTTGAGATAAGAGAAGTCCAATTGGCTAGTAACTTCCTGTTTGATTACGTGTTTGACATTAGACAAGTTTAGTACCATGCCATATTCATTTAATTCCCCGCCAAGGGAGATAAATAAGACATAGTTATGTCCGTGTCCAGGAAATCTAGAACAAGCACCAAATTTCTTAATATTTTCGGCTTCACTCAGTTCTGGCAACCAATAACGATGACTTGCCGAAAACTGGGCGCGGCGATTAACAATACATTGCATGAGTATATTTGGAAATAAAACTTCAAAATTCTTAATTTTTTACCACTTCCAGCATAAACTAATTTCTTTGTCATTTACCATTTCTAAATAACTATACTTTTGCAGTTTTTCCACTTCTGCGACAAGTAATAATACTTATGATCTGATCTGACTTTTCACGGGATGTGGAAAAGGTCATTTTGAGTGTTTCACAAGCCTTGATTTTTGCGTTAGCTATTTTCATTAACTCAGAGCTATTGAGAATTAGACTGTGGAAAAAGCCACGCTTTTTCAGAGCTTGAGGACTTACCGTGAAAAGTCAGTTTGATTTATGAGTTGTAAAGTCAATTTGGATAGGGAATTTTCGAGATGTGTCTACACCGTAGCCTTCTAGGAGAGAGAAATAGAAGTGAGGTTTTTCAGATCCCGTGAAAAGTCAGATGATCTGAGTTGCAGAACCAACAGGACTTCAAGAAAATAAAACATAGAGTAAACTCCCTCTAATAATGATTATTTTCTCATACGGATGGCGTGAGGAATAGGCAGCTGACGGCTGCCTATTCCTCACGCCATTTTTGATAATGATTATCATGAAAGAAAACTATTTCACCGCAAGTTCATAATTTCAGTTGCACTCAAAGCACGATTATAGATGCGGACTTCATCAACTAGTCCATCGAAACGGTCACCCAATGGTGTCCCTTCAGCATAGTTTTCCGCTGCACCAATAGTTACTGGATTGTTATCTACTAATAGATTGCCAGTAACTGGGTTGGCACCAATTTGAACACCATCAACATAAAGACGGAGCATACTTCCATCGTATGTCCCCACCAGATGTACCCAACGATCAGCAGTTGGTAAACCTTTGTAAACATCACCTTCACCATTAGTGGTGCCTAATTCCCATTTATAGGTAGTTACTCGATTTCGCGTACCAAACCCCAAAAAGAATTGATCGGGATGGACAAGGGTGCGAATCTGTCTATTTACAACAGCCTCAAAACCCACTGGTTTACCATTTGGACGTGCCCAGGCTGAGACAGTGATTTGATTACTCATAGAGTTAAGACTAGCTGAAGCAGGTATACTGGCATAGGAGCTATTCTTTCTACTCACTTGAAGAGCTTGGCCATATAGCCCAACCGTTCTGCTAGAATTAATCAACGATCCCTTATTATTATTGCCAGAGCTGTCTAAAACAGTTTTACCTGTTGCTTCATCAAATTTCCAATAGCCTAGTAATCCAATTGAGCTACCATCTTGCAGCACAGCAATGTTATTTTTGTTAGGATCTATTGCATTCTTAGAAGTATTAAACTTGATTGCCAGACTCTTAGTAATAGGGGTGACAGTCCCGCCATAGCCTAAATTGCCACCACTACTACCCTTAGCACTGACCTTTGCCGGACTATTTTGCAGCACAAAGGTAAATCCATCTCCTCCAAGAGTTCCACCTGTCAATTGAGATTGGAACTGGGTTTGAAAGGAGGTGTTAGTATTGAATGCAATCGGAGTGGTGTAGAAAACAAACATTTACTTTGACGACTCTCGAATAGACTTGTACGAAAATTATCATGACACAAAAGAGGAAGAAATCCCTTGAAACCATCTAAATTCCGCAGGTAGGGGATTAGGGGTATGATTTTTTTAAAGTATCACATCAAAAGCACATTCAATTAGAGTAAGTAGGTCGGTCTAAATAATTATCATTGGGATACTGAATTTTGGGTAAGGCTGGGATTTCTGCAAGGAGCGAGCGCAAAAATCAAAATAACTAATACTCCATGCCCAATGCCGAATGCCCCATATCCATTAACTTACAGACGCTTGCGCTTCACAGTGTAATCCCGTAGCTATGCGAAATAGTTCTTGACCTGTGTGTAAATAACGCTCATCGTAGTTCAAAGGAAAGTAACCTAATTCTTCGAGTCCATCTGCTACTTGATCGAGGCTGTAGTAAAGGTGAGCCGCTGTTCTTGCTAGACTAGGCGGATTCGGCAGGGAACGAAAAGTAATTTGTGCCTGCTTCAAGTCATCTCGACAGGTTTTTAAATATTCCTGAAATTCATCTAACAACTCATCATCAAAAGGATCAGCGGCTAATTGATCCATTTGTTCTTCTAACGAATAGAGAATGTTACAAAGCAAGCGATTGACTGGTTGATAAACTTGGCGCAGCCATTCCTCAACTTGCTCGTCAACATCTCGTCCAGTTTTTCGTCTTGTCTGGTAATGCTGTTGGGCTGATGCTGTCCGCTGTAAGCGATCGCTATTTAATTTTTGAGAGTCATCTTGCAGTTGTTGGTCATAATTGCGGCGATTTTGGTTATCGCCTAAGACCTCATAGGCTGCATTGATGCGGATAATCTGCTCGTTATCGGCTGTTTCCTGATTACTGTCAGGATGAAACAACTTAACCAAGCGACGATAAGCTTGCTTAATCTCCGCAAGGCTTGCACTTGGACTAACTTTGAGAGTTTCGTAATGGTTCGAAACGTGCTTAGAATTGACCATTAATTCAATTTATCGTTAACTGACGCTAGCGGCTAATCTTGCCTCCAGGTCTTGGAACAACGGTGTACTCAAATACCTCTCACCAAAACTGGGCTGAATCATCACAATTAAACGTCCCTTATTTTCTTGACGTTGGGCAACGCGAATTGCTGCACATAAAGCGGCTCCACTGGAAATACTAGATAGTAGCCCTTCTTCTTTTGCCAAACGCCGACTATAAGCGATCGCTTCTTCATCGGTGACGGTAATCACTTCATCAATCAATTTTATCTTTAGCACTTGGGGAATAAACCCAGCGCCAATTCCTTGGATTTTGTGTGGCCCTGGCCGTCCCCCAGATAAAACTGGGCTATTAGCTGGTTCAACTGCGATCGCCTTAGAACTCGGTTTGCGTGCTTTAATCACTTCTGCTACACCACTGATCGTACCACCTGTGCCGACCCCTGCCACGATCATATCTACTTGTCCATCGGTATCTTCCCAGATTTCCTCTGCTGTGGTTTCCCGATGCACTTTTGTATTGGCTGGATTGCGGAACTGCTGCAACATATAGGTATTTGGTGTAGTATTAACCATTTGCTGCGCTCGCCCAATTGCCCCACTCATGCCTTCGGTTCCTGGCGTTAGTTCCAGTTCTGCTCCATAAGCCCGCAACATTGCCCGACGCTCCCCACTCATCGTCTCTGGCATTGTCAAAATTAATCGATAACCCTTGGCTGCTGCTGCCATTGCTAGGGCAATTCCTGTGTTTCCAGAGGTGGGTTCTACCAATACTGTTTTCCCAGGAGTAATCAGCCCCTCTTCCTCGGCGGCGTTAATCATACTCACCCCAATCCGGTCTTTGACTGATGCCGATGGGTTCATACTTTCCAGTTTCACTACAATTTCAGCAACACATCCTTCTGTTTGGGGAATGCGGTTCAACTTCACTAGGGGTGTACGACCAACCAGTTCTGTAATGTTACGAGCTATTCGCATAATTTAGTCCTTAGTTATTAGTTATTACTTATTAAGTTAAGTGGGTATGAATAATTAAAGGTTTGTAGTGAGTTAGCGCCGTCTTCTCCCACAGAGGCTAGCGGCTGCCATAGGATGCCCGAACGCAAGAGCGTCTCCTGTCTTAAGAAGGGCTGTAGGGAGTTTCCCTCATGAACAACTTAGCGCAGCGTAAAGCTTGCGGCATGGCAACTCTTAGAGACGCTTTTGCGTTCGCTTAGAGCGAGTCTTCTCGCAAAGGGAGACGATGCCGCGCAACGAGCGTCACCCGTACCCCTATGGGGATCTTGCTAGTAAGAGCGTCTCTCAAAGGGAGAAGGGGAAGCGGCTCCAGCCCTATTTTCTAGGGAGAGAGCCGCTTACTGCGAGCTAAATTTAATTATATTTACATTGCGTAACATAGTTTTATTTATTCTTGCCTACTTACTTAGTTATTAGTCAAGAGTCAAAAGTCATTTGTTGATGACTAATGACTCTTGACTAAATGTAGTACATGATATCCAACTGCCGCCGGGAATCTCGTTTTTCACAAAGATCCTGGAGCGTATATTTTTGCAACACTGAATTTGCCGCGCGACTCGCTTCTTGCCAAATTTCTTCTATAACCGAACTGTCTAGCGTTTTGAGATTAACGTTTTCTTCACAAGTCCGCACCTCTAGCCCTTCTAAACATTCCAAAATCTCAAAAAGGATGATTTTTCGGGGTTCTCGCGTTAACAGATAGCCACCTTTTGCTCCGCGCTGACTCTTGACTATACCCCCACGCCTCAAGGTTGCTAGTAGCTGTTCCAGATAGCGATCGGGTATATTTTGTTGTGCTGCAATGTGTCGAATTTGCAGCGGTTCGCCGCTTTCATAATGAGCGGCCATCTCTAATAAGGCTAGAATTGCGTATTCCGATTTACATGATAGTTCCACAAGCAGCAATAAGTTAGGGTTAGAAGTTAGGAGTCATTCAATTTGGATTTTAGATTGAAGGAAAAATCCAAAATCCAAAATTCAAAATCTAAAATTGGCAGAGTTAGGATATTAGGCAACATGTAAATGCCAACCTCTATTAGAAAAGTTCGCTCAAAAAAAGTTACTCACACCGTAAGTTAGAACTATTCAATTCTTAACTCACAGCTCTTAACCTTTTTAGTATACTCCGGTTCCCTACAGGGGTTTATTGCTGCTACCGACAACAAAAAGCCCCGCCTGATGGCGGGGATCAATAGAGTTCAAAATTATCAGTGGATAGTCAGCACTCTAGAAGCTGAAAGTTGTTCTGAGTGTACCGATAAACGCATCATCGTTATCGCTGTTTTGACCAGGAGAGGTCAACCAGATTACACCAGGGGTAACTGAGACATTATCCGATACGCGATACTTGTAGAAGCCTTCAAAGTGATAGGGTTTATCATTACCAACAAAACCTGGTCGGTTAAAAGAATAAGGTTCGACACCAGCAAAAAGACCTAAAACGTTACCTTTTTTACCGAAATCAGGCAAGGCTAACCCAACACCATAGCTCCAAGCGTCAAAATCATCATTTGCACCAAAGCCGGTGATATTATGGTAAGAGACGAAGCCACTAATTGACAGTTTGTCGCTGGGCCTAAAGGCAGCCTCCACACCATAAGAATTACTTGAAGATCCATTTGTGGTACTTAGAATGTTAGCTTGTCCAGTACCTACTTGAATGTCTCCAAAAGTTCCATCTGATGTGGAACCTGAGTTGAACAAGAAACCACCTGCGGCATTATATCCGTGAACATAGGTAGCAGCTAAAGCCAAGCGATCGCCAACACTAAAGTTCAACTGTCCTAAAGCAGCATAGTCACCGTTGGCCAGACCTGAACCAAGAACAGGAGTATTAGCTTCTGATGCCAAGTAACCCGCAGTGATTGAGCTATTTCCCAGGATGCCACCACCTTTACCAAGGGGTAGATTGAGCGCTATACCTGCACCGCCACCAATCCGATAGATAGGACTTTCAGAAGCAAAGGTAGACAAAGCACCATTACCGCCGTCAGTAGTATCAAAAAAGTAAGGGTTGTTGACAGCGGCATAATGGCTATGCCGTCCGCCACTAGCTGCAATGTAAACTTGGGCTGGGCCTATGGGAGCTTCATAGGTTAAGCGGTCTATCTTGACACTATTGTTACCAGTGCTACTGACCTCAAACGTTTGTGTGCCTTCAGCAGTGCCGATCGCATTACCAGCGTTATCCCTTAGTGAAAAAGCTTGTGCATTACCAGCAGCGAGACGAGTATGTAAAACGTCTCTACCTGTGAAGCTGGTTTGCAAGTCTAAACGTACCCGATCTTGGAAGACAGTATTGTTGTTGTCACCAGTGTTACCTCCAAAGGCATCACTGACGGCAAAAACGGCTTCACCGACTAATTTTGTGGTAGTGGAGAACTGATTAGCTTCTAATTCAGCAGTTCGCGCTTCTAGAGAATCGACACGACCGCGTAGGGTTGCCAATTCGGCAGAAAATTCTTCTTGCAACCGTTGCAAAGTCGCTAAATCTTGTTTGGTCACCAAGTCAGCTGTTGCTGTGGCAATCAATTCGTTAACCCGATCCAAACAGGCATTCAAACCAGCGGCAAATTCATAACGGGTCAAAGCACGGTTACCGCGATAAGTAGAATTTGGGTAACCTGCAATACAACCATAGCGCTCAACCAAGGACTGCAATGCTTGGAATGCCCAGTCAGTAGGTTGTACGTCGGAAAATTGAGAAACCGACGTTACTTGAGACTGAGCGTTATTTTGGTTGCCTTCATTGCTGTAGCGATTAACTTGATCTATGGTTGTTTGAGCCAATATTTCTGGCTGTTGGGCAACCTCAGTTACACCCAGTTGTTTGGCTGGTGATACTTTAGTGGTTATGGTTGGAGCCGCAATTGCTGTTGTCGAAACTAACAATGTTGCTCCCAAAACTGCTGGGCTAACCACTAAAAATTTCCACAAGAGATTAGACATCTTTTCTTTACTCCTCACACCTTGTTTAGATAATTGTATTCGTTGCACTTAAAATCTCAAAAATGTGACATATCATTGAAACCTGTGCATGAGGCATAGTTGCCACTACTACAATTTTAGTTTTTGCAAAGCTAATAAACGATTAACTTAGGGTTAAAAACTTATGTGATTAACTTATGCAAAAACATATCTTTATATCATAACATTATAAAACATCTGATCTAGATGGCAAGATTGGAGTGATCGGCTTAATAACTGTCACACATACTTATCTAAATATCTAGGCAGGGAGTAGGGTTTAGGGCATTTGCTCCCTAGTTGGCTAAATTGCTCAAAGCTTCAGACACTTAGCAGCTTGTCAGCAAAAAGAACTTCTTGTACTTAGCACTAGTAAAAATAGAACACCAGTTAAAACACATTGGCCTGGCTATACAAACGAAGTTTGCTTGTCTGGTATTATGATCACAAACACTAGCTTAGGAATCAAGGGTTTTGAAACCCGCGCCCTAAGCAAAACCCGTAGTTATACTTTTAAAGCTTGCTAAACGCTGAGTCTCGCGTTGCTGTGACTTCCAGTTTCCTAGTGCAAGATATCAGAAAAATCACTTAGTTGATTTGGGAAATCACCCGCGCTACATCAAAGTCTGTCTGCGTCAGCCCGCCTGCATCATGTGTTGTCAGGGTAATCTTCACTTTGTTGTAGGAAATTTCTATATCTGGATGATGTCCTGCTGACTCAGCCGGTTCCACTAGCTTATTGACAAACTCAATTGCTTGGATAAAATCCTTGAATCTGCGAGTAGTCTGCAATTTGGAGTCTTCAACAGTCCAACCTGACAAAACCTTTGCATTTTCTTGAATTTCCGCCTCAGTGAGTAGTTGTGCCATATCAAAAAATTCCTATACATATTTATTACATCTTGCATCTTATGAAGGCAAACCCCTTTTATTCTCCACACAGAAAGTATGGGAGGATAAACTAGGGCATAATGCGTGCATGTATATTTCAAATCAAACTTAGTAGATAGACACTATTACTCACATCTGGTTCGTTGCCAAGGTTTGAGCCAAAATATTTTTCTTTTTAAGAAAACTTAAACGCCTTGGCTTTGCCCGCCGTAGGTATCGCCATCTAAGTTTTCCAAAGCAACCTTTAATAAAACAAAAATCACCCATAAAAAACTATCCGCTCTGATTCAGATCAGATGATCTAAGTCAGAGCGGTCTAGCGGGTCTTCAGGTTGCAACCAGACTGCCGGAAGGAACTCCGAGCTTGCCTAGCTACTTGAGCTAACTTAGTATCTCAGGATGACTAAGGCTAACTTTTAGAGAACAGCCCCGGCACACAGCCGGCTAACTGCAACCTGATGACCCATGCATTTACTACTTTCTATCATGGGCATCACCTCCTTGTTGCCTAAACGGTCTTAGTCTCAAAAGGGCAGAGCATTTGCTCCGGGTTTATAACCTTCATCTAATATAACACATAAATTTAGAAATATTAACCATATAAAAAAATCCCCCACCAATAAGCGGGAGATGACTGGAGAATGGGGAATATTGACACATTCTTAGGTTATGCCAAGGAGATTATTTAATCTGGGTGGTGTCAATTCTTAGCAACTACAATTTCAGATCATGATCGGCTTTTAATACTTAGAGAGCATTACCGCGAGGTAGAACTTCCTCAGGGAATACAAATTGTTCGTGGGGTTGATCTTGAGGAGCCATCCAAGCGCGGATACCCTCATTCAGCAAAATGTTTTTGGTATAGAAGGT
>NZ_JBALDF010000043.1:0-5081 GCF_036917275.1 Nostoc sp. | reverse complement strand
CCTGTTGTACCTGTACCGCTACCTGTAGTTCCAGTGCCAGTGCCTGTACCACTACCTGTTGTACCTGTACCGCTACCTGTAGTTCCAGTGCCAGTACCTGAGCTACTACCTGAGCTACTGCCACTACTGGAGGCTCCACTACCGGAGCCTCCGCCGCCTCCGCTTTGGGCAGAAACAGAAGGAGGTAAAGACAAAGTAGCGAAACTGATGGCAAAGACAGTAGCCAAAACAGCTTTAGAGAAATTAATAGGCTTCATGGTTATGGTTCCTTTTTTCTAGATTTCTGTGATTGATTTTCAAAACCGATATTAGTCTACTCAATCCACTGCTAAATTAGGTAAATTTTCACAAGACAGATTCAGAAGTCTTTCACCTAGTTGATTTTGGGAAAATTGAAAGCATTTAAAGCTCACACAACAACTTACAATTCCTTAGAATCAAACTAATTCATAATCGGTAATTACTAATTTATGATTGTGAACCCATGACTAAACTTGCTTATTCACAACAAATTCAGATAGGATTACTATACAAACCTTTAATTATTCACACTCACCTACTTAATAAGTACAAGCGATCGCTAAGTTAAATAAAATTTTCACCTCAAGAAATATAATGACTTTGTTGACATTAGCTTTTAGTTAGTTGGATAGAAATAAACTAGGAATTTTAAGCAGCCAGATACTGCCAGTGGTTGAGACTATGGTTAACAAGACTCTACAATAATATTTCACCTGAGAACTTATAACTTCATACTTCAGGTGTGTCTTACCTTAGACTTCAGGAATATTTTTAACGATATCTACAGGTGATGGAAGCCGAGTGCGATCGCGAGCTAGGATTAATTAACGATCTACTAGACTTACAACGGCTGGAAAGCCCATCTTATAATTATTACACCTGATGCGTTGCTCTTACAACGCTGGTTGCCCTGGGTTATTGAGCCGTTTCAAATCCGTCTTCAAGAACATCAGCAAACTCTATAGATAAATCTTCCTTAAAATCTTCTGTCGCTGTTCTCAGATGGCATTAGCTTAAAATGAATTTTAGTATAATTGTTCAATAATACCTATAAATACAAACCTGCGGGTGATAAAATTGTCCTAACTGTCCGTCACAATTCCTCGGAAGCGTCCGCAAAAACTATTATCACTAATTCAGCAGATATTTCGATAACAGAGTTACCACGAATCTTTTACAAATTTTATCATCTCTCCAGTGTAGACATCTGGAATCAAGGTAGTTTTAGATTAGGTTTATCTATAGTACAGAAATTAACCGGACAACTACAAGGAAACATTTAAGTGTAAAGCGGCAATGGATGGATGATATTCACGCTCACATTAACTGATTTATAAGTTTATAATAGAAATTTAAGGTGTATAAAGTTGCTAATACCAATTCTCTAAAAGGCTGCACAAAATCAGGCTTAGTGAGACTTGGGGCTTGAGCAACCGGTTTTATGCAACCTTAGAGGTAATCGGTATAAACTTAATCAATGTTGACTTTAATTATAAAATAAATTACTAAATAATTCATAATTATGAATTGTTGTGAATTCTCACAGGTACACAAAAATGAGATAATTAAAGCAAATTATTAAATTCAGAAAAATGTCATTAACTATATCTTCCACACCTCAAGGTTTTAGTGCATTTATTACTAATTTGGGAATTCGAGATACAACTGATGATTTTGTATTTATTAAATCATCAGTTCCTTGTGTTGCTGATGGAGTCTTCACTCAAAGTCTTTTCGCTGGGCCAAGTGTTACTATTAGCCGCGATAACTTAAAAGATTCACAAGCACAAGGAATTGTTGTTATATCTAAGAATGCAAATGTAGCTAATGGTTCTGCTGGTATCGCTGACGCCCAAGAGATTTTGCAATTGGTTGCAACTGAAACTGGAATTGCTGAACATAATATTGTATAGCTTCTACAGGTGTAATTGGCAGACGTTACCCGATTGAAAAAATCCGAGCAGGTTTATTAGGATTCGGGAAAAAATTGACTGCTGCTGATTTTCATGCCGCAGCCCGTGGTATTATGACAACCGATACAGTAGCGAAATTAGCTACACGGCAAATAGGAAATGCCAAGCTGGTAGGAATTGCCAAAGGTGTCGGCATGATTGAGCCTAATATGGCTACCCTCCTAACTTTCTTTTTTACTGATGCTGCAATTTCTGCAAATAGCCTTCGTTCTATTTTTCGCTCTACTATAGATAAAACCTTTAACTGTCTGAGTGTAGATACTGACACTTCTACTAGTGACTCTGCGGTGATTTTAGCTAATGGAATAGCCGGTAAAGTTTCAGAATCAGATTTTGCCAGCGCATTGCAAGAAGTTGCACAAGAATTGGTGCTAAAAATTGCCCAAGATGCAGAAGGTGCTACCAAGATTATTCAGGTGACTGTAGATTCGGCAATTAACTATGCACAAGCTAAAACAGTAGCTAAAGCAATTGTGAATTCACCATTAGTAAAAACTGCCGTCTATGGAGCAGATCCGAATTGGGGACGAGTTGCTATGGCTATAGGCAAATGTAAAAATGAACAGCAGATAAATCCAGAACGAGTTATTATCAGTTTTGATAATGTGAAAGTTTATCCTAATAGCTTAACTAATGAAAATCTGGAACAGTTGCGGCAAATTATGTCCAAAGATAAAGTAAATATTCATGTTAACCTCAATATTGGCGAAGCTTCTGCAACTGTATGGGGTTGCGATCTTTCAGAGGGTTATATAGAAATTAATGGCAAATACTCGACTTGATTAAAGATATTTTATTAATCTCGTGAGAGGATAATCAAGGTATTGTCAGCTTACCCTACTAAGGGTTTTGATTGGGTTCAAGAACGGCTAGATGATTCCATGTAGATTTATCTGCCAGATTTTTCTCTATACCCTCCCTAGCCAAAGTTTAACGTGAGTTTGACTAACCTCTCCCTGCCTTGAACTAAAGTTCAAATCTGTGCCTCTGGGACTCGCAGAGGGACGGTTTTACGTAGTAAAATTTCTTAGAGGTCTTTTAATTAAGCTAATTAGATGGACACTATATGAGCCGTCAAATTCACGTAATAAGAGCTTTGGCATCAGGCAAAAATGAGACTACGTGCTTTATATTCTAAGTAATTTAACTTACCTGATATTAGTCCTGATCTAGAGATGCATAAATAGCATAAGTACATCAATAGCTAAAAGTAAACCCCCACTTACCAATTGCTTTGTTAAAAAAATTGACACAGGTAGCAAAAATGTATTATAGTATAATACATAAAGAATGAGTTAGATTAAAAAGACTTCCTACCCAGTACAGCACGGTGGAAATAAAATTACCATTTGTACGCAACTAGTTGATATTACGAAAAAACTTTTTCAAAATCTCATACTTCACCCAAAATAACTTGATCAACGCTGCATAACTGACAAATATGGATTTTGACTATTTTAGAAGCAATGAAGGCACTCCTACAAATAATACCCGGCAAAGCTTGCTTGCTAGCGGTTGGCGACCGTTTAACCGAGAATTAGACTGGGAGTTTTTGTGGCAACTGTTGTACAGTGACTCCCGCGAATTAACTCAAAAAAGTTTGAATTTAGCGAGTAATGTTGCTGATATATTGGGACGAAATAATTATGCTTGGTGGGCTAATTTATTAAATATTGTATCTGATAATACCCGCTACGAAGTTGAAAAGTTTTGGAATTACATTACGCCAGATCCTCAATCACCAGATCATCGCTACAAAGATGTTTTGAGTACGGAAACGCCCATTGTCCAATTTGTCAGTCGTAGTAGTATTCCCATTGATTATGTTCTTAACCGATTGCAAGAAATTACTGTACTGCGAGTTTTACATGTATTGGGTAATCCCGACATTATTACTCAGTATTATTCAGAAAGAGATTTTTATTTTCCTATAGATAAATTTCTGAACTGGGAACGCTTAGACGTTATCAATACCGTTTATGCTTACTGGTCGAAGGATGACGTTTGGTTGCAAATTGACCCCTACGATCGCGGACGACGACAATATACTTTAATGGCGAAAAATCTGGCGCCACTAATTAACAAAGCGACTTACGACCTAGCAGTTATGTTGAGTGGATATCAAAGTCGTGTAGGCAAAGTTCATAGTCAATTTCCCATTCGCACATTTCCCGCAGATATCCAAAACTTTACTGATTCTGTACAGCAGGCAATTCTTAATCAAAACCAGTTAGCGGTTGTTGTACATGGGCAACCAGGTACAGGTAAAACAGTCTGGACACAGGCAGTAGCAAAAGAAATTCTTGTACCTTTAGGATATGTAATTTTTATTTTAGATCATGATGCGATCGCTAACTTTGTCCCACCGACTTACATAGAGCGTATTTGTATCGTTATTAACGAAGCTGATAATCTAGCCCAAAATCGTGCTTCCGAGGTAGCGCAATACAATAACAAAACCGAACACATTCTGAGTTTACTGGATGGCACTTTGTATCAGAGTGTAATTGATGAGTCTGGTATTCAGATGCAGCAACGGTTAGTTGTTTTGATGACTTGTAACACTACTGAAAGATTAGATCCAGCCATGTTACGTAAGGGCAGGGTGGATTTAATATATGAGTTTACGCAAATATTTGTTTAAAGAAGGCTGTTATTCTTGAACTACACTACTTCCCCCTCCCCGCTCCTCATCTCAGTCGTGGCCTAAATAGCTTAAAATTGCTATATTTCTGCTTTCAGCACTTTCACCTTTTCAGCTGTTTTTCTGATCCAAGTTGATGCTCTTTGCGCCAAGCCTGGGGAGGTAAACCGGGATATTGGCGAAACTGGTGGGAGAAATGAGACACATCCTGATAAGGGACTTGCATGAAATAAATTATCCAAATAAACGTAGACGCGCAGCGGCTTAATGAAGCTTTGATACTCAATGACAGAGTTCAAAGACTCATTAACGGAGCTAAAAGACTCATTCACGAGTATCAAAGACTCGTTAACGGAGCTAAAAGACTCATTCACGAGTATCAAAGACTCGTTAACGGAGCTAAAAGACTCATTCACGAGTATCAAAGACTCGTTAACGGAGCT
>NZ_JBALDF010000042.1:0-81137 GCF_036917275.1 Nostoc sp. | reverse complement strand
ATACTCGCTGACGAGTCTTTTATACTCGTGAATGAGTCTTTGAACTCCGTTAATGAGTCTTTTATACTCGCTGACGAGTCTTTTATACTCGTGAATGAGTCTTTGAACTCCGTTAATGAGTCTTTTATACTCGCTGACGAGTCTTTTATACTCGTGAACGAGTCTTTGAACTCCGTTAATGAGTCTTTTATACTCGCTGACGAGTTTTTGAACTCACTCCCTTGCCCCCTGCCCCTTTTCCTCTTTGGTGACTGTTTAGAAGGTGTTTGAAAAGTTACTGCTTTACTCACACCAGCTAATCTTAAAAGTTGGCATGGGTTTGTGCATCAGCTAGAATTCCTAACCTGACCAGTAAAAAAGTACTTAATTTCTTGTGACTTTTTTCCTAATTTAGGAATAGTTAATCAGTCAGAACGGCTCTATCGATACTAGGGACATATTCGTTATATAGGAAGAAGAGTTTCATCCTAAAATTGTGAAAATACCTATGGTTTTGTTACAAAGGCCATTGAGTTGGAACAGTTCTATGGTTCGCTTAACCTACCCATCGTTTCGTCTGTTGCTTTACCTAGAGTGGCTGTTACTAGCCACGGCAATGTTCATGGAAGTTTTGCTGCCATTTGAGTTGTCCTGGTCGTTGCTGCTACGAATTGTCGCGATCGCAACTTTCAGCTTGATGGGCTTGAGACTACCAATGGTGAAGCTGGAAACAAAATTATTTTATACAGCCCTGGAATTCAGTTTAATTTTACTGCCAACAACTCAACATAGCTTATCTAGTCGCTCCGTTTTCCTGCTGTGTCTGGTACTGGTGATGCGAAGTTGCCTGATATTTAAGCGATCGGGACAGTTAGTTGTCTTGGGTTTATCTCTGCTAACTTATGGAACGCTGCTTTTGTCAAGACCGATTGTACCTGATAAGTTTATCCCAGATAAGCTGATCGCCATGTCTTGGGATTGGCGATTAAGTAATATATTATTGTTTAGCTTAACGTTAGTATTCGCTTTATTGTTAATTAATGCCCTGCTTGCAGAGCGCCAAAGTCGAGAGCAGTTAGAAATTGCCCATCAGCAATTAGAGATAACCAATCAACAACTGTGCCAGTATGCGCTAAGGATTGAAGATCAGGCAACTTTGCAGGAACGTAACCGAATTGCCCGCGAAATTCATGATGGGTTGGGACACACTCTAGTTGCCCAAACTATTCAGATTAATAACACTTTGTTGTTCTGGGAATCAAATAATCACAAAGCATTAACATTTCTCAAACAGGCAAAGGAATTGGGGGCTGAGGCGCTGCTGGAAATTCGGCGATCGCTTTCTGTTTTACGTTCAAATCCTTTGCAAGGGCAATCTCTCAAATCAGCCATTGAAAAGCTGCTGACAGATTTTCAGCAAACCACAGGTATTGAACCGAGCTGTAAAATTGATCTACCGTATACTTTACCAACAGAAGTAAACACGGCTCTTTACCGGATTGTGCAGGAATCGCTGACAAATATTTGCAAACACGCTCAGGCAACGAGTGTCACCGTTGGACTACTAGCTGACGCTGGAATGATTCATCTGTCAATCGAAGATAATGGAAAAGGGTTTAACCCCACTCAAAATACAACCGGGTTTGGGCTACAAGGGATGCGAGAACGAGCGGTTGCACTGGGCGCTCAGTTAAATCTCCACAGTCAATTAGGAACAGGTTGCTGTATTTCTGTTTCTTTGCCACTATCAAAGCTGTTGTTTTAGCTATGATTCGGATTTTATTAGTTGACGATCAGCATCTTATTCGCCAGGGACTTAAGAGTATGCTTGAGTCCAATGCCGAGATGCAGGTAATCGGTGAGGCGGAGAATGGACAACGCGCACTCGAAGTGATTCCTGCACTGCAACCTGATATTGTGCTAATGGATATTCGGATGCCTGTTATGGATGGAGTTGCCACAACAAAGGCGATCGCTCAACAATATCCTGAGATTAAGGTTCTCGTCCTCACCACCTTCGATGATGATGAGTATGTTTACCAGGCGATGCGGCTGGGTGCAAAGGGTTATTTGCTCAAGGACACCGAACCTGATGAACTAATGTTGGCAATTCGATCCGTCTACAAGGGACAAACCCTACTCGGCCCGGGATTGTTTGAGAAAGCACTCATGCCGATTACCGCACCTGTCCCGTCTGTGCAAACCCCTCCAGAATTGGCGCAACTCACACCCAGAGAATTAGATGTATTGCGGTTAATTGCTTCTGGAGCCAATAACCGTGAAATTGCCGAATCGCTGTTTCTTTCAGAAAATACTGTGAAGAATTATGTTACCAATATTCTGAGTCGCTTGAATTTACGCGATCGCACTCAAGCTGCTTTGTTTGCCCATTCCTTGTTCTGATTCTGTATTCTGACTCTAGAAGGACTGAATTGTATTTCGGTAAATAATGTAGCTTTTCTCAAACCTCAGTAAAGCTTTGGACAGTTCAAAATATTGAAGAAGAATTCAGAAGTCAGAATTCAGGGGTCAGCAATATTTCAGAGGGGGATTCAGACCCCCACTGTCTTATTGACCACTAAATCTCTGATTTAGTGGGGATTTTAAACCCGTTTATTCATCCGCTCTTATCGTACAGAATTCATTCTTAATTCTGATTCCTGACTCATGGATTCTGTTTAATAAAGTAGAGCTTTTTGAATCTCACAAATAATTTATTGTATTTTATAAGTAAAAGTCCAATTAATCTCTAATTTAAGGAACACTTGGTAATAGTTGTATGTTAGTATATGTAAAATCTGCTGTATCAGTTAGTTTTCTTTTTTGAAAGTCGTGGATTACTTGATGTGTTAGCACGTAGTAACCAGCAGTTTTTACATAAGTATCTTTCGATTCTTCCACTCCCATGACTTGTTTAGTCTGAGGTTGTTGGAAAGTTGATCGATATCTAGTTGCTAAATAACCTTCTGATGTTTTCTCTGAGTCCAATACATCGACGCTAACGGCAGTATTTCCAAGAAGACGATTGACTTGCGTAAGTTGATTGTGGGATATCTTATACCGAGCCTCTGTTTTCTCTCCTTGCTCAAAAATCTCTGCAACTCCGGTATTATCAGTAGCAATAAGTTTAAAAGTACTATTTTTATGTTGTTCACTAAATGGAACTCGTCGGTGATGAGTAAGTATGGTCTGTAAAGAAACTTCCACGAGTTGACGTGCTTCTTCCTCATTAATACCAGTTACTTTTAGACTCATATCTGGTTTTACCAGAATGTTTCCTCGGTAGTATTTTTTGTTATGCTTTAGTTCTACTACTGCTGTATAACCTGGAAATTGAGGGTTCCAAGTGTAACGATTTTCGTATGCTTTGCGAAAAATATCAAGTGCAGAAATATTTGGGGTTAAGGAATTACCTGTGTTGTCTGATAAAAGAATACTATTAGAGGCAAGCACTTGAGTCTTTATTTGAGTTACGAAAGCTAAACTCACAAAAGCCACACTTATAAAAAAAATTAAATACCAGATTTTGTATTTTGATGTTTTTTTGATCATATTTGCCTTAACAAGTCAAACTATCAACTTTGTTAAATATAATATTTTTAGTATTGTACCTCTATCAAATCAATTTTTAAAACCTTTACAATAATCTTTATTTTGCAAATTATTTAGTAGTCTCTTGAATAATATAATAAAGTGGGGGACAAAAGATTTTACGGTTATTTAAGTACGGTTCTGGTTCAGAGAAATAGCCCCAGTCCACCTCCGTGCCTGGTAGGCTTGTGCATTCTAACGGAATTTGAATCTCCGGTTTAGTATCCGGGTTGCCAGCTTCGAGTAATAATACTGTTGTTTCCCCGTCTTCTGTAATTCGGTTGGCGACAACGCAGCCAGCCGAACCTGCACCAATCATAATGTAATCATATTGAGTCATGAAATTCTCCTGTACCTGTGCTGTTTTAAGTGTAAATAAAATTGCCAGCCCGACAAAATTTTATTGAGCAACCTGCGGAATGTAGCTTGTAACAGAGTACGATGGTTTCGACTGCCTTTGTGATGCAATGGAGTATGTCCTGCATGTAGTGTCCTACCGTCTTGACGAATGCTTACCTGGTGATGAATTGCCAGCTGCGCCATAGATGGTCAAGCCAAGAGTGAGGAGTTAAACAAGTTGTATCCACTCGGTAGGCGATGCAGAAAACTGCAAGCTACCGCAAAGTGAAGTCAGGAATTTGCGATCGCGTAGGCAGATGTGGACTAACACTTCCTCTATAGTCTTAACTTCTCACCGATGCCTGTACCCTTTGCTTTTGCAGCTTCGGTAACACTCCCCTATTTGCAGTTAACCCCCGCTAATTTCGGAAAAAACTCCTTCGCGGCACAAGACACTAACATAGGATCTTCAATAGGGGGATTCGTTTTTGGAACAATGTGAGAAGCGGTAACTTTTTTGAGAGTCCATTGAAAATCTTCTCTCTTATTATTGGCAATGTTTTTTGCTTGAGTGTAGAAATATTCGCCACGAGCCAAACGATTAGAACCTTGTTGTGCATCGCACTTATAGGTATCATGCTCATCCGATAAAGGTTTGTTATCTTTTGTGCCTAAAATTATTGTCATTGGTGTACTGAAGGTCGTTTTCAAGTCCACAGATGATAGTTGATCTCCGGTTTGTTTATTGAAACCGCAAGGATAGCCCCTATGCTCATCAGGTATTGTGTACGAACCAGCCTCTGCGGCGATCGCCTTTTTGATGTGTGCATGGGGCATAAAGATGACCATTCGATGTACGAACTGTGCGCCAGCAGAGTGACCATAGAGATAGTAATTGGTTGCGTTGACTTTGGTACTTCTTTTCACGAAGTCAAAAATATTTTCAATTTCAGTAAACGCCCATTGGTTTCGAGGATTTAGAATCTTCAAATCTTCTGTAAACATATTGCCAAGGTTATACCCTGTAGCTAATGGATAGCGCTTTTGTTTAAACTGGGGAGCAAGCAGGATAAAATTTGGATTGTCGCGGCCTTTGCGATTGTAGATATTTCTCCAGTCATTTCTATAATCTTCAGCATTCCGTTTTTCACCATGCATGGCGAATACCACTTTAGTATTTGCCTGCAATTGATTAGGTAGGTAGTAGTAAACAGGGATAGAGAAATTGCCAGCTTCAACCTTGTAAAGAAAACAACCCTCTCCTTTCTTCAACACCCTTAAAGCACAACTATTATCTGAATGTGCTGAGACTGACCCAGACGCATTGAGGAGATGAGCGAAATTAAAGTAGAGGAAAGCAATCGTAATAAAAGCAAACAACTGTTTCATGAACTCGTCTAATATTAAAAGTTAGTCCTTTACAGAGACATTTTAGATGGTATCCCAGGCAGAAGACTTCACTATCGGTGTTGAAGAAGAATACCAAATTATTAACCCCATAACTCGTGAGCTTTGCTCGCGTCAACAGCAAATTTTACAGATAGCCGAGAAAGTTCTTGGAGAAGAGGTACAAGCTGAGGTTTATCTATCGCAGATAGAGATTGGCACACCCGTCTGTAAGACGCTAGCAGAAGTCCGTGCAGAACTTGTACGTTTGCGGCAAGAAATAATTGCAGCAGCAGCCAAAGACGGGAACCAAATCGCTGCCGCTGGGACGCACTCGTTCTCTTCATGGTCAGAACAGCAAATTACGCCCAAAGAACGCTACCAAGGGCTAATGCGAGATTATCAGCAACTTACCCGCGAACAAATGATTTTTGGCTGTCATGTACACATTGGTATTAGTGATCCTCAGATGGCACTTTCTGTCATGAACCGCGCACGAGTCTGGCTAGCACCCCTTCTGGCGCTAGCTGCTTCCTCGCCTTTTTGGATGGGTATGGATACAGGATATGCAAGTTACCGCACGGAAATTTGGGGGAGGTGGCCGATATCAGGGCCGCCATTAATTTTTGAGTCACTTGCTGAATATCAAGCGCTTGCAGAAGCTTTAATCGTAACAGGGAGTGTAGAGGAGGCAACAAAAATATACTGGGATGCACGTTTGTCTGAGCGTTACCCAACAGTAGAGTTTCGCGTCACAGATGTATGCATGACAGTAGACGAAGCAGTAATGGTTGCAGGACTGGTACGTGCCTTGGCACGCACCTGCTACGAACAAGCAAAAATAGGCGAACCATTCCCGGCTACACGCCATGAAGTTATACGTGCTGCTCACTGGCGTGCTGCACGTTATGGATTGGATACAGAACTAATAGATATCGAAGCAATGCGTGCTGTCCCAGCGCAGGATTTGCTTGAGAAGTTTCTAGCCTTCGTGCGTCCATCGTTAGAAGAGTATGGAGACTGGGACGAGATTTCATCGCTTGTGCAGCAGACAATACAGCATGGGAATGGTGCAACACGGCAGCGTGAAGTGTACAAGCGTACAGAATCTTTAAAGGATGTGGTTGATTTCATCGTTGCCCAGACGGCAAAAGGTATTGCTTAACTTTTTAGATGCCGACTTTAGCGCTCTTCCATCACTTTAAGACTGTACGTTTACTCATTTTGAATGGTGGGAGAAAATTAAGTCTTGCACTGCCTTCGATGTAGCTGATAAAGAGATTCTGGAACCTATCCCACTAATAATATTTGTGCTAAAAAGCTTAAGTTTATTGAGAACGGAAAATGAAAAATCAAGGTTTTCAAGCACATTTTACGAAAAGAAGTAGGGATTTTTAGAATAGTGGGATAGGTTCTTATACCAATTCTCTATGAAGATGCACTTAATTATTAAACGAACCGCCAAGTACGCCAAGTACGCCAAGACAGAAGGAGTAATCATTAAGTGCAAGCTCACGGAGAATTGGTATTAGTAAATACGCCAGTATGCGGCATCGCAGAATATGCTTGATTATTTGAGTTTAGATTAGACAAGGAGTACGATCGCTATCTTGGCGATGAAAGTTATTTTTCTGAGCAACAGCCGTTTTGAAAGTTGAAAATTAAGGTATTTGAGTGAATCTTTTGACAATTGCCTGAACCTTACTAATTAATTCAGTTTCATCTACTGTCAAAATTTGATGCTCACGCATAATAATTTTGCCAATACTAAGTCTAATATGGCAGTCAAAAACAGACTGGAAGTTTTCACCCTCAAAGAACGTACTTACAGTCATTAGCCAAGCTCCCGCTGTGTCCTGCATCTAACCTCCAATGTTGGAGACAATTGCGGCAATCGAGCGATCGCAAAACAAAGATTTACGTAGCGGACTCCAAGCAGAGGTTGTCATAACTGCGGTATGCAGGTATTTACTTCAGCATTCGAGGAGCAGGGCCACGAGTGGTATTCAGTCCCGATACACGAGGTAGGGTAATCGTCTTGCCTGTTTGTGCCGCTTCATAGATCAACGCTATCAGTTTTTGGTCTTGCAAACCTTCTTCACCAGGCGTATGGGGTTGCTTATTCCCAATAACACAATCCGCCATGTGATCAATTTCTAAGGCGAACTGGTTCTTCTCGCCTATCCGCACTTCGCTGACATTTTCTGCCATGCTGTTTGTTGGTGATTTGCGCGAAATCATCATCCGCAAACCGTTGTAGGAGAACGCCGGATCGAGTTGTCCCCAAGCATCAGAGCCGAAGACGCGAAACCGACGCGCTTCGTGAAAGCCGTAGCTAGTGGAGCAAATCGCTACTATCCCACTGGGAAACCGCAGCTGAAAGGTAACGCTTTCTTCCACTTCTTTAAAGCGTGGATCGCCAGGAGTGGTAAAGCTTTGGGCACTAATTGCGATCGGTTCCTCTCCCGTCAAATAGCGAGTTGCATTCAGGCAATAAACTCCCACATCTGGCAAACAGCCACCTCCAGCTAGAGCGTGTTTCAACCGCCACTGATTTAAGTCACCGCCCTGATTTTGTCCGTTATCTGCCTGAATCACTTTCAGAGTTCCTAATTCTTTGCTGCGGATCATCTGAATCATGGCGCGATGGTGCGGCTCATACTGGCAGCGATAAGCAATCATCAGTTTGCGATCGCTTTGTTTGCAAGCGTCGATCATCTGTTGAGCATCTTCGACTGTGGTTGCCATTGGCTTCTCACATAAAATGTGCTTCCCTGCTTTAGCACCACGCACCGTATATTCTCGGTGCATACTGTTAGGCAATACAATATAAATTACATCAACATCTGGATTGTTGCGGAGATTGTCGTAATTCTGATAATTGTAAACGTTCTGCGGTTTAATGCCATACTGCTGGGCAACTTGATTCGCTTTGGCAGCATCGCCACTAACTAATGCAGTTGGCTTTGCTAGCTTACATTCTGCAAACGCAGGCATGATTTCTTCTAATGCCAGTCTGCCTAGTCCAACGATCGCAAATCCCAACCGTCGCTCTGGGGGCAATGCAGTCGGAGGCCCACCTGTATCAACCTCAGTCTTTTCGGAGATCGGCGCAAATTCAATCTGAGGCGGCATTCCTCCGTGTGGCGTGGCTTGCTCAGTCGGCTGTTGGGCAGTAACCTCTTCGCTCATACTACCAAGTGCAACGGCTGAAATGGCTCCTAATCCCGCAGTAGTCAGAATTTGACGACGAGAAAATTCTCCTTTAAACAATTCGGACATCGTGGTTCCTTAATGATGAAATTTTGGATTTATACAAGTCTGCTTAAATAACCGTCAACATAATTCGTAATTGATAATGACGCTTGTGGACTCGCTAACGTAATTCGTAGTTGCAATTTAATTACGTTAGCGCAGCGTTATCCGCGTACTCCTGCAAAAGAAGCAAGCAACCTGTAGCGTCTTGTAGAGAGCGTTATTACGAATTACAAATTAGTAATCATTTAGTCATTGCGATCGTTTGCTCTTAGTACAGCATTTCATTAATTCGTAGTAAATTAGTGTAAATGCCAATGTATCCATCTGCAATGTCAATGTCTTCATTTGCAATGGCAATGCATCCGTCTACAATGCCAATGTGTTCCTCTACAATGGCAATGCATCCGTCTACAATGCCAATGTGTTCCTCTACAATGGCAATGCATCCGTCTACAATGCCAATGTGTTCCTCTGCAATGGCAATGCGTGCATCTACAATGCCAATGCATCCCTATGCATTTAAAAACGCTACGATTTTATACGAAATGTACTTAGTATTCCACTTGGTATTCCCGCAGTGTAAGAAAGTAATCCCAAAAACCCTGCGATTGCGCCATTTCACTCGTAATTGATTAATTACGTATAATTGGACATCATATTACGGGGTACTAGTTGGAGTTGGGGTACTAGTTGAAGTTGGGCTACTGGTTGAAGTTGGGCTACTGGTTGAAGTTGGGGTGCTAGTTGAAGTTCCAGAATTAGCAAGGGAACGAACCTGTTCCAAGTGTTGTTGGAGGGTTGGTAGCGCTTGAGCCGCAAATGCTTTTAGATCGGAATCTTGTCCTTTTTGAGCTTCATTTTGAAATGCAGCGACATCCTTTTCATGATCTTGAAGCATCAGATTCAGATACTGGCGATCAAAGTTAGTACCAGAAAGCTTAGATAAGCGTTGCTTAACTTGCTGATTTTTTTTGCCAATAGTAGTTGGCAGCGTGACACCTTTTTGAGTCGCCAACTGTTTAAGTTGATCGTTCACCGGGGTATGATCATCAACCATATGCTGTCCATATTGTTTTACTGCATCACTATTTCCACGTTGTAATGCCAGTTGTCCTAATTGAACTTCTGCTAAACCCCCTTGAGCAGCTTCAGTCATGAACTTTTTGTCTGAAGAACTGAGGGTATTTTGCCCTGATGCAGTTGGTGACGCACTTGGTGATGGACTCTCTGTCTTTTGCACAGGCACAGCAGATGGAACTTCAGATGTATTTTGGTCATGCGGAGTAGTTGGTGTGCAACCAGTCGCTAGAGATAAAGCGATCGCTACTAAACCAGTTGAGAATATTTTTAAGTTAGGCATATCAATGTTTTCCTGAAATAAAGGTGTATTTTCTAATGCGAAATTTGCAGTTATGATTCAACCGTCACTCCCGCTTCCAATTCCAGAGCTTTGATGAATGCTGATGCATTTTCTTCCCCCCATCCTTGATTAACTGCTGTTTTAATGGTTTCTCTGACAATTGCGGCAGCAGGCATTGGAGAATTTAAATCTTGGGCAAATCGAGCAATCAAATTGGCATCTTTAAGCAAATTATTTAACGCAAAACTTGGCGTGAAATCGCGGTTTACCAGAGTCTTGCCCATGCCGTCAAAAATCGGAGAACGAAAATCCACCACATGCAGCACATCAAGAACGTCTTGTGTATTAAGTCCGGCTTTGGTTGCCAGAATCAGCGCTTCCCCTAACGCTTCGATTTGGGTTGCCACGATTGAATTACCGATGAGTTTCATCGATGCACCTTTGCCAGTGTCGCCTAGATAATGGATCGTTTCGCTCAACGGCTCCAAAATTGGTTTGACTTGCTCAAATACGTCCCGCTTGCCACCAACGACAATCCACAATCCCCCTGCTGCGGATTCATTTTTGCTACCAAAAACGGGAGCATCAAGAAATTCAACCTGCTTTTCGGCATAAGCTGCGGCTTCTCGACGCGAGGTATCAGGATGAACTGTACTCATGTCGATCGCAATTTGTCCCGAACGCACGTTCGATAAAATGCCATCTTTCCCAAAGACAACCTCTTCAACCGCATTCTCATTTGAGAGCGAGTAGAGAATCGCTTCGGCATTCTCTACGGCTTGTGCTGGTGTTTGTGCTTGTGTTGCACCTTGTTCAACCAGAGGCTTACAGGACTCTAAATTACGATTCCAAACGCTCAGATCGTAGCCCGCTTTGAGCAAGTTGGTTGCCATCCCACTGCCCATGATGCCGAGTCCTAAATACGCAATGCGTTTCATAATTATGTTTTAGATGGTATCTTACTTCAAGGAAATAGCGATACTTTTAGTACACAGGAAGTGTGTTGAAGTCAGCCAGTTTGTCCCTTCTTCACATCATCGAAGTTTTGAGGATAAATACATCTTCCAATTGATAGACTCAGCAGAAATCAAGATAGGGACAGCAATGAATCACCTAGCCAGAACTTACGCAAAATTATCAAAGAATGAACCGCGTTCGCGCAGCGTCTCGTAGAGAAGGGCGCAAAGGACACGAAGGAATAAGAGTTTCAAAGATAGGACTTACGCACACTCTACGAATTCTCGGCGCTCTTGGCACGGCAGTTGCTTCAAGTCGGCAGAGCCGCCCAACGCACTGCCTCGTCTTGGCGGTTCGATAAATTAAGCGAAGTTGGCAATATTTTGCGTAAGTCCTAAAAGAGTTATTGCGTGAGTTCTACTAGCTTTTTGTGAAAATGCCTCAAGTTAAGTAACACAAAAATTGATTTTGAGAAGATGTGCGTAATGCATCAACTCGATTTAACGTTACACCTGCAAAATTGCGTAGGCGTAGCTTGTTGTAGACATTGCTGTTTGTATAAATAAACAGTCAAACATAGTATTAATCTTTACCCAAGATAAGCTGGATTCATGGCTGTACTATCATTTTGGTTTGTGGTTTTATATCGTTCGTACTGCCCTTTAGCCGCTGCCTCACGGGTACGCGCTAACAGTGCTGTAACTCGTGCTTGATCCATTGGCTTAAACGTGCGGACTGCTTCAAACGCCTGGTCTAAAATTCTCATGCTATCAATGCCGGTAATTACGACTGACGTTGGCAAATTCATTGCGTAGTGCAGGCACTCAATCGCACTAACAGTGTTGCTTCTAAGAATGTAAGACTCCCCGATCGATTTCATTCCCAGCACACCAATGTTGTTTTTCACTAGCACAGGTAAAACCTGATGTTCAAAACTTCTAAAATGAGCATCCATAACATTTAATGGCATCTGCACAGTATCGAAGCGGAAACCATTTTGTGTGGCAGTTTCCAACATTTGAAGGTGAATCAGGGGATTTTTGTGTCCTGTGAAACCGATATGGCGAATTTTGCCTGCCTTCTGCGCCTCGACGACTGCCTCCATCGCACCCCCAGGAGCAAAGATGCGATCGGGGTCTTCAAAGCGCAGTATTTCATGATGCTGCACTAAATCAATGTGATCGACTTGCAAATCTTTGAGCGATTCATCAATCTGCATCTTGGCAGCACCTTTAGTGCGACCATCGATTTTCGTCATTAGGAAAACCTTTTGGCGATAACCATCCTTAAGTGCATTTCCCATCCACCGATGGCTACGTCCATTATGATAATCCCAAGAGTTATCCATAAAGTTGATGCCGCGATCAATGGCACTGCGGATCAGCTTGATACTTTCTTGCTCCTCTTCAATTTTTCCAATGTGAAACCCACCCAAGCCAATCGCAGATACTTGTTCTCCAGTCCGTCCAAGGGTGCGATATAACATTTCGCCCCGTCGAGTTGGAGTGGGTGTTTGAGCTAATAATTGAGTCTTTTCATCAACAGGTTCTGTTTGAGCAAGGAGCGGCTGCAAAAATCCTTCCGAAACTGCAAGTCCTGCCGCTACTAACCCCGAAGCAGAAGCAGTTTTCAACAAGCTGCGTCTACTGATCTCCATAATTGTCTCCTACAAGCAACAACAGGAATGAGCCGTATAGTAGCACGGCAATCTGGTACAAAGACTCTAACTAAGGAGTGCTTTGAAACATACACCGTAAGATACATTCATAATGCAAGCCGATGCATTCATAATGCTTACCCTTCTGCAAAACCAATTATCCTCACTTGGAATAGATGGATAGGGGCAATGGAATTTTGGGCTGATTTAGCTCATTAATTGATGCGTTTGAAGCCCGGTAAACTACCCTATTTTCAGCAAGGTCTACGAGCTATGGCTTTTATTCAGTCTGCTTTATAACTTCTTTGTCACCCCTTCAGCTTTTAGACTTTTCAAACGACCTCTAACTTCTGACTGTTCATCCGATAATTATGAAGTTTTATAACTAGTTGTGGAATTCATGGACTTTTGATTCCGATAAATAAGCAGAGGTTAGCCAAGAAGCTAAACGAACTTCCAAAGAGTGCAAGTTCTACCAGGAGGAATCGCTGTGGAAAATCTAAGTCTTTGCTTAACACCTTTTCAGCGCAAATATCTACTGAAAAGCTTAGAAACCAATTTACGGGCAGAATATCGCCGTCGCATTGAAATTATGCTACTTTTCGACGTAGGTCAAACTCAAGCTCAAATCTGTAAAGCTTTGGGATGTTCTCAAGAGACTGCACGCTACTGGATTGCGATCGCTCATTTGTTCCAGCAAAACAACTACTATAGCAAGGGACTGGGGACTGGGTGAAAAGCCTTTTTGTGTCTAAGTTTTATCATCTGTTAATGTCCTAACCACCTTGGCTGTTGCTATACCACACCAGAATGCATCATAGAAGCTACTGCAATTCGATTGTATCAAGTGACAATGCAATCGCATCAACCCGCAATTCGATTGTATCGACTAACAATGCGATTGTATCAACCCGCAATTCGATTGTATCGACTAACAATGCGATCGCATCAACCCACAATTTGATTGTATCAACTGACAATGCGATCGCATCAACCTGCAATTCGATTGTATCAACCCGCAATGCGATTGTATCGACTAACGATGCGATCGCATCAACCCGCAATTCGATTGTATCGACTAACAATGCGCTTGTATTGACTGATGAATTATTTTGTATAAATTTATGTAAATAAATTAGGAAGTTTTGTGTAAAACTAACGCGATCGCAACAGAGAATTATGCAGAGGTGAGTGCAACCACTGTAAACCCGAATTAGTAGTGTGACAGTTTAAATAATTGCACTATTTTAGTTTATTTCGGAGCTTTAAGTTTGAAACACGATTGGTTTTCTCTGAGGGTGGCTTTATGCGATCACATGAAGCCATGATAAAAATAGATTAATGTTAATCAAAATTTAATATTTTCTTAATACAAACAGTGAATTTATTGAGATGATTGAAAAGATAACATTTATCAGCTTCTGAGATTTATTAATTATGAAACCTATACAGTCATATCAGACTCTCAGACTCCGGGGAACCGCCAGGGCAAACCCATCTTAATTGAAGCGGAAATTAACACCACTCTGGATTTGTACCAGCTAGCTTTATCTTGTACAGGCTTTTTAACCCTAGTTAATAAACAGTCAAATCAGTGAGGTGCGCCTTCTGACTTGAAGATGCTCAACAATGGTGGAGTGAATAATGAGATATTCAATGCACCATTGTTGAGTTGAGTTCTTAATGAAAACCGACCCAGTTAAACCTTGACTCGTCGTCAGAGTCAGCTTTACTCCTGATCAATTTTTTCAATATCATCAGGTGTACCAGTGGCAGAAATTTTTGATGTGCCAGATTTACCTGCACCCGAATTGCCACCAGAAGCACCAGCACCGCCTGAGTGTTTAGAATCAGTGTTACCTTGTTCGTCCTGAAGTTGTTCAATGCGATTTTTTTCTTGAGCTTTATCTTTTTGGTCAGCCATATCTTATTTATATTTCTCGCTATTGGTTAGTTCTTAACTCTAACATTTTCCTTATTCTGGCGACACCAAAGGTAAATACTCTTAATTGGGGTGGTCTTAAATAAAGTGTCAGAAAATTGTAAACTAATTTTGTCCCTATTACTGAACTCCAGGAACAACGCTTGAAGATATTTGGTTGTCGCCCCGGTCTAAGTTTTGTTTTCTATGCAGGACTGGGTTATGTAATAGTTGCGCTAAGTGTGATAAACCAATTACATCACTGAAATTTCGCTTCTGTCCTTATAAGGAGTCTTTTGATTCTGTTGTGATTTGACCCAAAACACTTACTATGGGTAAAATGCCTTGTCATTGCTCACCAGACTAGAGGGCGAAAGCGCCAAAGTGTAGTCATGGCACAAAATATACTTGCTTTTGTGAGGCAACAAGGTTCTGCGATCGCAGATGGCTTGGATCAAGATATCACCTGAATGCCACGCTGGAACTTTTAAAAAAACATATCCACGGACTTTTCAAGTGTGAGGTCTCCACTTCTTTTTTACTACCCTATCTTGAATCAGCTATATTCTCAAACTATTCTTTTGGAGATAGTTTTATTTTGGGAGTTTTCTCAGATACCTACGGCGGTAAATTACGCTTCGATCTGTGGATGGGATTACATCATTTCTGCTTTATTAAGTGCAACTTCATAGAGAATTGGTATTACTCAGGTTCGCAAAGGTATAAAATATCCTCCTATCACCGTTGCCTCTTAATCCTTTTTTGATGGGCGAGAGTGAAAAACTACTTATTCACAGTAATATCTTTTCTAGTAAAACTTCAGTTTTCAAGATGGATGAGGTTTATATGGAATTTAGTTTTTAATGTATAGTAAAAATACTCAAATTAAATAAACTAATTAACGAATATGATGATTTTAAAATATTTTATTGGTTAAAAAGTGAAAAATAAAATTTATCTAAAAGTTAATACAGACCTGATAGCGTCGCCTCAAGTCCTGTCTTGGTTCGAGCAGATGAATCTACCACCTATTCCTAATAAAAAAATTTGGTGGCAATGTCAAACACTGATGATAGAAGGCTTTACCAACATTGTTGAACATGCCCACAAAAATTTACCTACTGAAACTCCTATTGAGATGGAAGCTATACGATTAGATGAATACATAGAAATTCGCATCTGGTCTCAAGGTGAACCCTTTGACTTAGAGCAGCAATTGCGGCAAGTATGTGAATTTGAGGAGAATGAGCAAGAGCGCGGCCGTGGTTTAAAAATCATGTCTGCCATTGCCGACAAATTGAGTTATGAACGGGCCATAGATAATCGTTACTGTTTATTTATTAGTAAATATTACCAAAGTTACAGCGGAAGTCAGGAGTTAGGAGCTAGAAGTACTGATTAAAAATTCTTGGATATGTTTAACAAATTCTTCTAACTCTGAGATTATGTTAGTAGTACCTCGACACTTTTGATTGTAAGCTAGTTGTTCTAGTTTTTCAGTTGCCAAATACATGATTGTAGCTCCAACATTGGCACTAGCACCTTTAATTTGATGGATTTCTCGCGCTAGTTGCTCAAAATTGTCAGTAGCGATCGATATTTTAATTATCTCAAGACGAGGTTGAATATCTTCAACAAATAATTGCAGTAGTTCCAATTCAAATTCTGGGTTATTTTCTGAGAGTTGATGCAAGCGTTCCCAATCAATTAGGAGGTCAACTGAACCTACATTTGTTGTATAAACTGTCTGTTCCACAGCATCTATTTCTTTTACCTTGAATATCACACTTGCCCAATGCTCTAGTGTAGCCGCTAAATTTTCTTTCATCACCGGCTTGCTCAGATAGTCGTCCATTCCGGCATCTAGACACATTTGTTTGTCTTCTTTCATCGCATTAGCTGTCATCGCAATTACCACAGGACGACGACCACTGGCAAAGCTGCTTTCTTGCCAACGATGAATTTCTTTTGTGGTTTCCAAACCGTCGAGAACTGGCATTTGGCAATCCATCAGAATCAAATCGTAAGGAATTTTTTCTAATAACTGCAACGCTTCTTTCCCATTACCAGCGACATCAGCACTGTAACCCAGGCTTTTTAGTTGCTTCAAGGCTATTTTCTGATTCACCAGATTATCTTCAGTTAAGAGAATTCTTAATTCATGAGAGTCAGGTGACGGGGAAAAAGACATAGGGGCGCTCTTAGGCGGGGACGACAAGAATAACTCCTGACTCCTGACTTCTAACTCCTCTGAAATAACAGAAGCAGCAATCGTAAAGTAAAATGTACTACCTGCACCAAGCTCACTTTCAACCCAAATTCTGCCACCCATTAACTCGCACAGCTGCTTACAAATAGCGAGACCTAACCCAGTACCACCATACTGTCGAGTAATGGAGGAGTTAACTTGACTGAAGGCTTTAAATAAACGTTCAACGCGATCGCATGGAATTCCAATGCCTGTATCTTTAACACTAAACTGAATTTCGTCAGTATTTGCAATATAAGAATGATTAATATCGCTATTCTTGTAGATTACAACCGAAACTTCTATGCTTCCAGTTTCGGTAAATTTAATAGCATTACTGAGTAAATTAATCAAGACTTGGCGCAGTCGGGTGACATCCCCCACAATCGTAGTAGGAAGTTTAGGAGTATCTAAAAATGTGAGTTTTAAACCTTTTTCTTTAGCTTCAGGCGCAAGCAAATAAAGAGCCTCATTAATGCAATTTCGCAAAGCAAAAGGTTCCTCTTCTAGTTCCAAGTTGCCCGATTGGATTTTGGAGAAGTCAAGGAAATCATTAATAATTTTGAGTAAAGAATCTCCACTGGTGTAAATAATTTCAATAAAGTTTTTCTGTTCATCAGTCAATTCGCTATCTAGTAATAAACTGGCCATACCGATTACCGATGAAATCGGAGTTCGAACCTCATGGCTAATCATCGCTAAGAATTCCTGTTTAGCAAGTTCTGCCTGCTTCCGTTCAGTCATGTCTCGCAAAATGTAAACATAACCTTGAAAATGCTCAATTTCTGTCTTAACTATTGAGGATGAAAAAGCTATGGGAATTGTTTTACCACTTTTGGTATAGCAAATGGTTTCTACCTCTTTCACCAAAGGATTTATGTAAGGATTATGTAATATATTAATACTCTCAATATCCCCAGTTATAAGTGGAGAGTTATTGACTTCTCTAATAACTTTTGTGATAGATTGACCCACGAGTTCTACTTCGTCATATTCCAACAAAACCTGTGCAGCAATATTTACTTTTTTTATGTTTCCTGATAGCGTTGTCACCAATAATGCATCTGCTATTGATGTCACAATTTGGTCAATATATTGTTTAGAAGCCTTTAAATTACGTAACAAAAGATTTGCTTCATTTGCACCCTGGAACAAAGATTGCTCAAGAACCATCCTTTCTGTCGCGTCTTCCACAAGAATTATTAGTGAATTACTAAAATGATCTTCTTGGATATTATTAGTAATACGAATATCAATATATAAAGGAGAAACTATATCTTGTGAGCGCATAATTCCCTTTAATTCAAAATAATCTTGCTCCCCCTGTCGAATCGCATTAAAAACATCTTCAAGTCCCTCTAATTCTGGAAACACAATCCTAATATCCTCACCTTGCTTCACCTCATCAGGAATGTCAGCAAAATGATTTAATCCCAAAGATTTCTCCAGAATCTTAAAATTTTCATCAATTATCAAATATTCAATATGACATATAGATAATAGGTTTATCAAAGATGAGTTCATTTTCCTAAATTAAACGATTGGCTAAAGCTTTAAATATTTCATCGACATTCTTGCCAGTTTTAGCTGAAGTTAGATAAGTATCTAATACATTACTTTGCTCAAATTGATACATTTGGCGCATTTTTTCCAAATACTCAGATGCAATCATATCTGATTTGTTCAGCGCAACAACAATGTAGCTTTTAGGATTAACATTTAAAAAACTTTGAATATGCTCCTGGAGATGATTGAGCGTTTCTGGTTGTGTGACATCACCAACTATCACAGCACCTTTAGAACCTTGAAAATAGTTTTGAGCAACTGTCTTAAACTTATTACTGCCTTCAATATCCCAAATTATAAGCTGTAAGTTTTGCTTATTATACAGGTCTTGTTTAAGAACATCAACCGATTTACGAGAAATTTTTACTCCTACAGTTGAAAGATATTCATCACTAAATTGACACTCTACAAATTGGCGAATTAGACTAGTTTTACCAACACCAAAATCACCAAATAAGCAGACTTTTTTAGAATTTGTAGACATAGTTTAGTAAAAATAATTAGTATTTTAGATTAATCAAAGTTATTTTAAACTTAAAATTTCTTGGTTATCGGTTCTATAACTACACAGCGACTTAACCACAAGGGATGAGTTTCATCAATTCCTGGTGGTAAATTGGTCTTAGCAATTATCTCTAGACGAGATGGCTCTATACCTAACTTAATCAGTGCTTGTTGTACAGCCTTTGCTCGCATAAGTGCCAATTTTTGAGATATGTTTTTACCAGTATGATCATAACTATAACCAATGATTTTTAAATGCTGATTTGGGTACTGATTGAGGAAAAACTTTACCTGTTGAATCTTATACTCTAAATTCGCTTTCATCAAACTCGCTGAATCAGATTGAAAGTAAAATCTAACTTCAATTTGTGGAGGTTGGACTCGCACCGCACTAGATACAATTTTTACGCCGGGAATTAATTCAAATGCATGAGTAATAATCTGAGCATCTGCAATTCGGTTGATAGTGCCTTCGATAGCAACTTTACCAGCAATATATTGAGCAGAAATTGCTATATCATTAGTCTGATTTAAAACTGCTGTAACTCGTTTGACTTCAGCAGCAGCTAATACAGGATCTGCTGGTACTTCTACTAATAAAATTTGATTGTCAATTAACCAATTAGGGGAGGTTACTTTGACAATTTGCTCGGCTTTCTGGCGAAGAAGTTGATTAGGTAATCGTCCTGTTAATTTTAATTTATTGTGTTCTACCTGCACTGTAAGCCGATATACAGCTAGTTCTGGAACAGAAGTTAGAGCCAAGTAAGTTTGATTTTCAATAGAATGGATCACTCCACTATGGTATTGCCAAAAGCCCCAAGGAATCAAAATAGTGCTGATAACTGTTAAGCCTAATATCAGTAGTGGTGAGAGTTTGTTTTCCTTTTTTTGCTGAATATCTGTATTTTTAAGTTCTTCTAAAAGTGGATTAATTTCGATAGGGATTGTATCTGTATCACCATCAAAATTTTCAATTAAATTACCATGCATTTGAACAATTTTGCTGAATATTTGCCGCATTTTAAAAATAAAGTTTTTGCTTGGCTCTCCTTGCACAACGAGTGCTAAATAACAATATCCTGCAACTTCTAAAATTATTTTAGATGTTCCATATTCAATTGTGTCTAATTCTGTCACATTTCCCGATTGATTGATACAATCATTAGCAAAGCTACGAATTGCTGTCAGCATTCCTGCTACCATTTCAGCCTCTAGCTGCTGTGCATCAGAGCGTTGAATATTTGAGATAATTAAACCAGACGTTTTATGAATTAAGAAAATGGCTTTAATTGTAAATGGTAGAGCTTCTTTAAAAATTAATTCTGCTTCAGAAACTCCCTGTAATTTGGCACGAATTTTACGTTTTATTCCTTCAACGCTGAGGGTTTCTTCGACTTGTCGATTAATAGCACGGATTGTCTCTGCCATATATTTAGATATGGTACTACCAATAATTGGGTAGAGTGCATCTACAACAATATTTTGTTCAATTTCAATTTGCTTTTTAATAGCTCGTCCGATTGCAGGAGCGATCGCATCTGAAACTTCCTCTGGAGCAACAATAATCTGCTGGGAAATAGCTAGGGGAATAGTAGGAGCGATCGCCGCACTCATGCTAATTTTATCTTGTTCAGTGCGACTGTGAATAGCCTGGTCGATAATCGGAGCAATTATATCTACAATTTCCTCTTTTGACTCTGTAATCTTTAGCCTTAAAAGCTCAGAAATGCACGGTAGTAGTAGATTTATTAGCTCTTTAGGGTTGTAAACTTGATCCTCTATTTTTGTAAACTTTTGTTCAAATTTTGCTACAATATTGTTAATTTCTGCTAACTCATATCCAACCAATATCTCCCGTAATTTTTGCAATGCATCCTCTGAGTTGTCTAACGTTTCCTCAAAAGTTGCAAAGATTTCAATAGATTTTTCTAATTCTTCTTGAGTAATTTGTGATGGATTAGATATGTTTTGAGGAAAATTCCAAGCTGACTCTAAATAAGCTTCACATACTTCTAACGGCACTGGAGGAAGTTGCAGTAATTCAATTTCTTCTGTAATATACTCATGACTACTATCAGTTTCTGATGGTAATAAAGAAAAAGATTGCTCAGGTGATTCGATAATTTTAAGATCGACAAGTAAATCCAAGAAATTGTCAAGCTGTACAGCTTTTTCTGTTTTTAATTCAAAAGATTGAGAAATCGAATTTTCCACCTGAGTCATATCAGTAAGTCTCGTCTTTAAAAGTGCTGAATGCTGAGTTGGGAGTAGAGAGACATGATTAATCGCGTCTGTACAGGAGTTAGGAGTGAAGAATTATCTCCCTCATTCCCTTCATTTATCCTTGCCTTCTGACTTGATTAGGAATGTGATTCTGCGGTACTGTTTGAGTGAGTTAACACTTTTGACAAGTTTGCAGTTTCTAGAAGCGGCACAGGAGTATAGTCGTTGCTGCCTTCATCGGCTGCTTCTCGCAATTTAGGAATGAATTCAGTTTCTTTTAGACGCATTCCCAAAGCAAACAAAGTTTCAGCCATATCGTCTTTAGAAACCTTAGTGTCTGTTAACTGTGAGAAGCGTCGATCTATTTCTTCTAAAATCAGATCCCGTAACGCTGTAACATCATCTTGTAATTGAACTTTAGTATGAAAGATTTCATCTCGAATCGCGGTAGTTTGGCTATCTAATGTGTCATCAAGCGACTGAACACTGTTAGAAAACTTTTTATTAAGTCTATCAACTTGTTGCCGTAAGTCAAGAGTTTCTTCTTGAGTTGTCAGGTTGAGTGACTTCAGCTTTTTCTCCACCGCCTCAAACCCTACTTTTAGTTCAGCCGAAAAATTTGACTTGAGTTGATCGACATGCGATCGCATCTGTTGTTGCAGGAGAGAGATATCTGACTCCTGCTTGTTAAATCGATTTTCGTACTCTCTTAGCTGTGTTCCCAAAATAATATCGCGGATCTGATCGATATTGCCAAGCCGTTCTCGGACATCGTCTCTACTCATCTGACTCATCAGGAAAACCTCACTTTTCGGGAATTAATTGGGGATAGGAGGTGATGCATTTAACTGATATTTAGGCTAAAAATTCTCAGCATAAGATGCAGTTAACTCACCGAACATACTTTTAGTACATTAAAGTTATTATTCCCAGTTGTTTGCAAGTTCTATCATTCAAAATATGAAATGGGTAATGAAAAATGGAAAATAGGTATTATTTCTGCTTACTCATAAAAAGCTGTCACTTTTTATTTATTAATAAATATTCTTAATTTTTTAGATTTCTGCGTTGTTATCTTGACATTTCAAAAACTTTTGGACGCGTTTTACAAACTCTTCTAACTCTGAGACGAAGTTAGTAGTACCTCGACGCTCTTGGTTGTAAGCTAGTTGTTCTAGTTTTTCAGCTGCCAGATGCATAGTTGTTGCTCCAACATTAGCACTAGCACCCTTAATTTGATGGGCTTGTCGCGCTATTTGATCAAAGTCATGAGCAGCGATCGCTATTTTTATTACCTCTAGACGAGGTTGAATATCTTCAACAAATATTTGCAGTAGTTCCAATTCAAATTCTGGATTATTTTCCGAGAGTTGATGCAAACGTTCCCAATCAATTGGGAGGTTAACTGAACTGACATCTGTTGTAGAAATCTGCTCTGTGGCAGCTATTTCTTTTGCCTTGAATATCACACTTCCCCAACGCTCTAGCGCCGCAGCCAATTTTTGTTTTGTTACTGGCTTGCTCAGATAATCGTCCATTCCGGCATCTAGACACATTTGTTGATCTTCTTTCATGGCATTAGCTGTCATCGCAATTACTATAGGACGACGACTGCTGGCAAAGCTGCTTTCTTGCCAACGATGAATTTCTTTTGTGGTTTCAAAACCGTCCAGAACTGGCATTTGGCAATCCATCAGAATTAAATCATAGGGAATTTTTTCTAATAACTGCAAAACTTCTTTCCCATTACCAGCGACATCAGCACTGTAGCCCAGACTTTGGAGTTGTTTCAAGGCAACTTTCTGATTCACGAGATTATCTTCAGCTAAGAGAATTCTAAGTTTAGGGGAGTCAGGAGAACGATAGTTGCTGTTGTTTTGGTGATTTTTAAGTTTTAACTCCTGACTTCTGACTTCTGATTCCTCTTGTTCCATCTGGGTTCCTAAGATAGTCATGATGGTATCGAGGAGTCGGGACGGCTTAACAGGTTTGACTAAATAAGCCGCAAATCCTATTTTTAGCGCTCGTTGGATTTCATCCCTTTGATTAGTAGAGGTAAGCATAATCAAAGGTAGCCCAGCGATCGCTGAATTTGCCTTAATTTGCTCTCCCAAAGTCATCCCATCTATTTCTGGCATCTGCATATCAACCACAGCTATATCATAGAGATTTTTTTGCTTGGCGGCTTCCTGAATAGCTTGAAGGGCAGTAGTAGCCGAAGCAGCCTGATCCACCAGCATCCCCCAACGGGTAGCTTGATGGTAGATGATTTTGCGATTAGTAGCATTATCATCCACCACTAACAAGCGCCGATTAAGCAAAAGTTCGCGTTCGCCGTTGGCGTTGGCGAAGCTATTGCTTTCTGAGGAAATAGGGTAAAGGTGCTTGGCGAGAGTCACTTCAAACCAAAATTTAGATCCTTTTCCCAACTGACTTTCTACGCCAATTTCTCCTCCCATCAAGCTTACTAGTTGCTTACAAATGGCTAATCCCAAACCTGTACCACCATATTTGCGGGTAGTGGAAGCATCTACTTGAGTAAATGGTGTGAAAAGTTTGGATTGGTCTTCAGAGGTAATGCCAAGACCGGTATCTATGATGGCAAAATAAATGGTGGCTGTAGTAGAGGTTTGCGATCGCAATTCTGCTCGTAATATTACCTCTCCATTGCTGGTGAACTTGACCGCATTGCTGATCAGGTTCATCAGAATTTGCCGTAGGCGGCCAGCATCGCCTTGGAGGTGGGTGGGGACGTTGGGATAGATCAACGCTGCAATTTCTAATCCCTTATTATGGGCTGGGGGAGCCAATAATTCCAATACCTCTTCCACACAGCTAGATAAGTTAAAATCTAGAGTTTCTAGTGCCATTTCCCCAGCCTCAAGTTTGGACAGATCCAAAATTTCGTTGATCAGGCTTAAAAGAGCGTCTCCACTAATGCGAATTGTTTCAATAAAATCCCGTTGCTCTGAGTTGAGGGGAGTTTCTAACATTAAGCCTGTCATGCCTAACACAGCATTCATCGGAGTCCGAATTTCATGGCTCATATTGGCCAAAAAGGCACTTTTGGTTTGAGAAGCTAATTCAGCTTGCTGACGGGCAATTTCGAGTTCTCGTCGCTGTTGAGTTTCTGCGTTTAACATTTGGGCTTGGGCTAAGGCAATACCTACTTGGTCAGCTATCTGCCGTAAAAGATGAGTTTCAAAGCTAGACCATTGGCGGGAACTGCTACACTGATGGACAATTAGCAAACCGCAAAGTTCTTCTTTAACAAGAATGGGTATGACCAAATTGGACTTGACCCCAAATTCTTGCAGTAATTCCATCTGGTTTTTTTGGACTTCAGCTATATCGAATTCAGCAAGCTCGATATCCCGTCCTTGACGATACTGCTGTAAATAGTACTGCTGTGTATATTCCGCTTGAAAGTAAGCATCAGTGAGCTTTTTATCTTTAATTGCTAGCCAGCCAGAAACTACTGCTTCAACTACAGTGGTTTCAGATCCATCTGCCAAAGGTTGATAAATCAAAACTCGATCGCTATAGATAATTTTCTGTACTTCTGTAACAGTGATTTGGAGAATTTCTTTGATTTGCAAAGACTGACGAATCTTGAGGGTGATTTCAGTAAATAATTGCGATCGCAAGTTTTGGCGTTGAAGTTCTTCTTCTGCCTGCTTGCGCTCAATAAACTGCCCTACTTGCTCACCAATCGAATTCATTACTGTTGCCAAATCCGGGTCATGTTGCTGGATCTCATGGCTAAAGCAGGTAATAACACCGATGATTTTTTTACCACTACGGATTGGAAAACCGAAAGCTCCATGCAGTTCTACTTCAGCAGCGATTTGAGAGCGCATGAAATTCTGCTCTTTAATGACATCAGCGATCCAAACAGGTTCAACACTAGTCCAGACACGACCAGGCAGCCCAATTCCTGGTGCAAACGTGATCTGCCGACTTAAGATGTCAAATTCTTGCATCTTTGAGGACATTTTATACCATGAATTTAGCAATGACAGTAGATTTGCTCGTTGATCTACCAGCCAAAATTCACTTAAATCCCATCCCAAACTTTCGCAGATTCCTTGCAGAATTTGGGGCATAGCTTCGTTGATTGTAGCTGACTCTGCTAAGACCCGGGTTGTAGCATACTCTGCTTTGAGATGCTGTTCAGCTAGTTTGCGTAAGCGCAGATCCTCGAATACATCGGTGATGTCGATACCTGTGGTGACAATGTATTCAACATGGCCCTGATAATCTTGCAAGGTAGTGTTAGCCCAGGCAATGAGCCGCCGACTGCCATCCTTAGCTACCCAATAGTTTTCGTACTCTTTGGGCCCTTCACCAGATCGTAACTGCTCAAAAACTGCTTTAACTTCCTCTACCTGTTCAGGAAGTAAAAACAGGTTCCAGAAATACCTTCCTCTCACCTCATCAAATGAGTAACCAGTTGTTTGCTCACAAGCTTGATTGAAGCGAACGATTTGCCCTTGTGTGTCAAGAACTATTACCAAAGCGCTGGCTGTATCAAGGACTGCTGAGATAAAGTTGCGTTCTTGGTTCAGTGTTTCCTCTGTTAATTTACGCTCTTTTACCTCACGAGAAATTAAGTAGTAAACTATACCCAAAATAAGAAAACTTAGAAAAATAGCGATCGCAAGTGTCAAAAGCGTTTTGTTAGCACTGGCTTTTGCAGCTTGTGATTGCTGTTGGAGCAACCTTTTATCCTGATTCTCTATCTCATGTATGACCTTACGGATATTATCCATGAGATATTTTCCTTGATTTGTTTGGATTACCTGCAAAGCTGCATCGAATCCCTGATTTTGACGCAGGTATATAGTCTGCTTGAGTATGGCAAGTTTTGCAGCTATCAAAGATTCAAGGGTTGCAAACTGCTTTTGTTGGCTAGGTTGATCTACAATTAAATCCTTCAGTTCTGCAACTTTTTGATCGATGTTTCCAACTACTGCTTGATAAGGTTCCAGATAACTTTCTTGTCCAGTGAGGATATAACCGCGTTGTCCAGTCTCAGCATCCTTCATATCGGACAGTAGTTCTTCCAGCTTATTGATTTTTTCTTGGGTTTCTTGCACCTGATTTTTACTATCAATCAATAAGCGTGTGTTTTGATAAGAAATCACGCCAATCAAAACTAAAATTGCTGATGCTAACCCAAATCCTCCGGCTACTCTTTTAAAAAATTGTTTACGTCCCTTTTGTGCCTGTTTGCGTGTGTCACTCGCCAACACCAAATTTGCTAAGTTGCGCCGCATTTCTAGCTGCTTGATTACCTGGCTACCTAGAATTCGTAATGCTTCAATTTGTTCTGGAGAAAGGTCTTTTGGTACATGGTCAATTACACAAAGTGTTCCTAGTGCATATCCTTCAGCGTTAATCAGTGGTACACCAGCATAAAACTGAACATTCGGGTCAGAGGTGACTAGTGGGTTTGTAGCAAACCTTTCGTCTTCGGTTGCATCAGGCACAACAAAAACTTCAGGTTGCATAATAGCATGGCCGCAGAATGATATATCTCGCGGTGTTTCTAGGGCATCCAAGCCAACTTTTGACTTGAACCACTGGCGATCGCTATCAACTAAACTGATTAAGGCAATGGGAGTTCCACAAATATATGAGGCTAAACGGGTGAGGTCGTCAAAGGCAGCTTCCGAATGAGTATCGAGGATTTTATACTCCAAAAGAGATTCGATTCGCTGTGTTTCGTTATCAGGTAATGGTGCTTTCATTCTTAAGCCTTATCAGTAACTCTTAAAATTTGACCCGCAATTGTCCTGTCAAGGAATTACCACTATAGGCACTTCCCCCGGTTTCTTGATTTCGGACATTACTAAAGCTATAGCCAAGGTCTAGCTCTATATTTGGTGAAACCTTGACGGTACAGCGCGTTTGATAGGTATTGGCATTGTCAAATTCTCCTTTAAGTCGTTGTCGTCCTAAATTGGCAGCGAGGCGACAGCGTAAGAAATTAGTAATATCTCCTTCCCAAGCCACCTCACCGTTATAAACCAGAAAATCTGGTGGGGAAAAATAGCCACTTGTGCGTTCTAAATCGCGATCGTAACTCCAAGTGAATAAGTTAGCCGCCAAAGAAAATTGTCCGAACTTGCGCTCTAATCTACTAAATGACTGCACCTCGGAATTACCATCGTTGTAAGTACCCAAACGTAATGACGAAAACAAGCTAGTATTACGGTCAATCTGCCAGTATAAATCAGGTCCAAATCGCCAAGCAGTAATTTGATTGTCTAAAGTTCGGGCATTGGATTTATAAGGTCCTTGTTCTAAATTACCTGATAGTATTACTGCCGATAGCAATCGACCTGATGACGAAACTCGCGGCGGCGAAATGGAAGCCTCCACCTTAGCATTGAGATTAATAGCTGTGGGTAAACGATTGAACACATCGACTCCGGCTGCTGTTTGTAGAGTTACTTGCCCAATTTTTCCTTGCCATCCAACCTGTAAGGGAAAGTTGGTAATTGATTCAACACCGCGTTGCTTAAAGAAGTTAAAACCTGTTTTGAAAAATATTCTATTGCCATTACTCAATCGAAATTTAACCGTTGGTTCCAGGAAAAAATTGGTTTGGCCAAAGTTGTCTGTGTCATAGCGATAGTCCGTATCAATACTTTCCAAAACTGCATCCGGCGTTCCTGGTTTAGTGGAAGTTGTTGGTGGACTAGAATTCTGCGGTGGTTCAGGTAACACTGCTGGTAATCGCAGTGAAGGATTAAAGTTTTCCGGCGCTGCCATCAAAATAGGTGTTGACTCTAATTGATAGGGGAACGGTATCGAAAATTGTAAATGACCGAAGTTCAGTTCACCCTTAGCAAAGCCAGATGCTCTGGTGCGATCGCTCTTACTAGCTGGTGCAATCCCTTGTAGAGTAGAGGTTGTGTTATCAGCCCAATCTGCCGCCCTGACTTCTCTATGAATTCCAAGTTCTGAGTATTGCTCTGCTGAAGAAGGATTTACTATAGTGACTCGCTCGGTCAATCCTGAAAGTGATTTCCAGGTCTGATGTGCTTGGGCAGCTTGTAACTTAGCCTCTGATAATGTCAGAATACCTACACTACAGATTACTCCTAATTGAATCTGTAGGCATCCCAAAATCAACTCAGTGTATAAACTATATTGACAAACAAAGATATAACGTCTAAAACTACCTGCCATAAATCGATACTATAGTTATAAATGAAAAACTTGCTGCCAAAAAGTTTTATGGCTGCTAGCTGATGTATTCTGCTTGGGATTATGATGCCCACAATATATGCCTGCTAACACATAGCAAAGGAAAAAGACGTTATTGAACCGAGGAATGATTATTAAATAGGACTTATGCAAAAAACCTCTCAAACTCTTATTCCTCCCTTCGGGTTCGCAGTCGCCTACGGAGGGAAACCCTCCTACAGCGCTGTCTCACCGTGTCGCGCCAGTTGCTTTAAGTCGGGGAACCGCAAGGGCGCACTGGCTTCTCTGCGTCCTCTGTGGTTCGATTTTCCGTTACCTGTGCGTAAGTCCTGGTAAACACAAGACTGCCCTGAGAGGATGTTTGAAAGGTATTATTGCTAACACTAAAAGCTCCCAAACCTAACCCCCTAACCCTATTCCCCCATTCCATACAAGGGAATAGGGGTTTCAAAACTTCTCGACCTTTCGGGGAGAAGAATGGAAGTGGGGTTTTTTAGTATACTTTTAGACCTGACGGGGTGACAAAGCGGCTGAAGCCAAAGAAATAGAAGATTGTGACCCTTTTCTCACATCTTGCACCTAACCAGATAAACCCGCAAAAGGTAAATAAAGAGCGCAAAATATAACAGCAGAACAAGAATGTTGCTTAAGTAAAAAAAAGTAAATAAGAAAACTAAAGAAAATAGTAATACTACCAGAAGTGTTGAATGTTAAGAAAAATCCGATAAAAATAGCCCAAAATATGGTATTTTTGGGCGAAGTCTTAAAATATATTAGTTTGAACGTGATTATAAATTCATTTCCCAAAATTGTCAAAGATATCCTGAAAAGCCTGCCAAAAAACGATTATCCAGTATTAAATAGTCGTCTATTTTTTGAATGCTGGCTATCCTATGTCCGGGATAACAGTTTAACAAGTATGCGAGATTTATTTCAAAGATTAAATAACACCGGATTTGAAGTAGATATTTCTACATTTTCTAAGGCAAGTTCTCACCGTAGTCAAAAACCCTTTCAAGAAATTTATCAGAAATTGAATGAGTTAGTACAGAAGAAAACTCACAAAAAGTTACACGATAAATACGCAATTTGCACAATTGATTCCACAATTATCACTCTCACCAGTAAGTTATTATGGGTGCTAGGTCATCATCAAGTTAAACTTTTTAGTTCTCTAAATCTAGCTACTGGAAGTCCAGAAGAGAACTTCATCAACTTTGGGCATGACCATGATTATAAATTTGGTTCACAAATGATGTCTAGTCTACCAACTAATGCTGTTGGAGTAATGGATAGAGGAGGCAGTGCGTTGGGCGGGTTTCCCGACTTGAAGCAACTGCCGTGCTTCGCAGGATTAAAGTTTATCCAAGAATTGGTACAAGAAAACAAATACTTTGTTTTGCGGATTAAAAACAATTGGAAACTAGAATTTGAGAATGCGACTGGATTAATCAAAATTGGTGCATCTGATCATGCTCAAGCTTATAGAGTGATTAATTTCTATGATTTAGAAACGAAAACTGAATTTCGCTTAGTAGCTAATTTACCAGAGTCAGGAGATGCAGCAGTCACTGATGATGAAATTAGGGACATTTATCGATTACGTTGGGGAGTTGAACTGTTATGGAAGTTTTTAAAGATGCACTTAAAGCTTGACAAGTTAATTACCAAAAACGTCAATGGTATCACCATACAAATTTATGTCAGCTTGATAGCTTATCTGATTTTACAGATTGTATCTATTCCCGCACAATGAGGACATACACTATTAGATAAATTCCGCTATTTACAATCTTGTATGTGTCAGAAAATCAGTTATGTTCATTGGTTTGAGGAGATGATATTTTGTTGACTAATTTAAGCTTTTGAGAGTTAGTGTGACTAGCAATGTAAAGTTTTATATTAGTGTTCAACACTTCTGCCGTGGAGGTAATTGCGTAAATGTGAATGTTCAACGGGCTCCAGCTAAAAAGAAAGCAGATGAATTATCTAAATATCTGCGTGACGAACATCCCGATTACACTTATTTAAAAAGCGTTTTTCGCTACTTGCGAACTGAGTTAGAGATTCAATCCCCCAAAACCTCAACAGACTTATTACCTGATGTGCCAACTGAAGAAGAAATTCAGCGGTACTATGAAGCCGTTTGGCACACTCGTAATATGCAAGATATGGTAATGATAAAAACTCTACTTTATACAGAAGTAAGAGTTAAACAAGGAATTGATGATGCACTGATCCAACCTTACTCAGGACATTCGTCTCGTCAATCGCTGGAAGTGTACTCACGGTTGTCAATAGGGAAAGCTCAAAAAGAATACGACGGGGTGATGGGAAAGTTTCCAGTTTAATACTGCTGTACTACTTTGCCCCTGGTAACAGCTTCCGTAACACTACCCCAAATAAGAGATTATCTCCTTTCCAGCTAGAGTCTGGAAACGAGATAAATGGATTTGGGGTTAAGTTGACACTCATTTCAGAGCCACTACCTCTGCTGTATTCACTTTTTCGCTCAGAATTTAATTCTGAATTCTGAATTCTGACTCCTGAATTCTTTTTTGTCAAATCCTAAAAACTGTTTCCACTATTCAGACGACAAGCGTTGATTTATCCTTACCAAGCATCAGATTAAGTATCTTGTCCTCTGTTTGATTGGTTGCACCCAGACTTGTGATAAGTTCTGCGACAGTAGAAGTTCTTTGTCCAGCGAGGGTTAACTTACCATCATCAATAAACGTGTAAGTACCCTGTTCTCCAAAAGTAACAAATTGCTTTATATAGTTTCTGTAGTCTTTTACTACAGAAGTATATGCTTCTGAATCAAAGAAAGTTGCCATATCTATCGAATTTTTAAAGGCAATTTCAAATGCTGCTTGATATTGCTTTTCTAATGGTTCGTAATTAGAAACTCCCGGTGCTGGTGGAAGTGAATTGTCATGATCTTCAAGTAAATGCAATCTGAACTTAAGAATTAAATCACTTTTTATAAAAGATTCAGGAAATATATCTACCATATATTTCCGAAACTCATCAACGGTTATAGCATTTGCTTTCTTGAGCATAACATGGAATTTGATTACATCTAATTTGCCGATCGCAGAACTATTTTGTATGCTGTTAACATAGGTTTTAGAATTACCACGATTCGTTCTATACATAACAGCTTTATTAACAAAGTTCTGCTGATCAGAATCGAGAATGGCGATAGTATTAACCCAGGTTTGAAAGTTCTCATCTGAGGTAAAGGTCAATTCTGCTATTCCATCAAACTGTTCTTCTTCGGAAATTGTGTATTCTATGCCATCAATACCTGGCCAAATATCATCCCAATTATAAGTTAAATGATACTGCCAGTACTGGTATTGACCTGGTAGCCTTGCACTTACTGGGCCATGAACATTTTTCCAGTAGCTATAAAATGTTTGATAATCTATTTCTTTTTTCTTTTGAATAAGTATGTATAATACTGTCGTCACATCTTGATTATCTTCTGAGTAATTAATCTTTGTCATAGTCCATCTCCTAGTAATAGTAATGCGTTCCTGGATTATCGCTGACGTACCAAATAAAAATTAATTTGACTTATTAGGTCATTTTAATTGTCCAAAATAAATCAGTTTCTTCTTTTAATTCAGGATTTATACAAAATCATTAAAAAGCGAATACCAAAAAACGCAGAGGAATAATATTTTATAGAAAGCTATTGTGTAAGTCCTATAATTAACTATCTGTTGAAAAGAGAAGCTGCGAATGAATTATAGGTTTATACATTCAGCAATGGTATTTCTTCCCAACATCTGCGGCAGAAGAAGTACATCTGTTTATTCCGAATATGTCGCAGCATTCTATGAGAGCAGCAAGGACAATTTTTTACCTCAAAGGTTGGCCTAGATTTGACCATTGGATGCACAGATCGTTAAGTAGCAAGGTGAATATGATAATTTTTTTATAGATTAAAAACCGAGTAAAGGTCTTGTATCTTTTATTTTTCGGTCAATATTGGTGAATTCAGAATTATTCTTCAATATTATTTTATTTAAAGCCTATTTTCACCAGCAAATATCTACATGTTATTGCTGAAGTTAATCTTGTTAATGAAATCACCGATTCGCAGCAGTTTATAGCATCAATGTACTCACAATACGAACTTAGTTATTCGTATGCTTTTAAAACATTGTATTACACTTAAACCATCTTTAAGTCAGATACACACTGGTTTTTAAACTTTAGCGCAGGTCTAATAGACCTAAGTTTGTTCCTAACATCAGGATCTTATCTGGTCAAAAGCTTTTTGAAAGTGAAAACTATATTTAAATCTAATTCAAGATCCGAAAATAACTTGGTATTTCCGACTTAAATCTCACCATGCCAACCTTAAAGATGCGTTTCAATCTAGTCACTGGGATGAGTATTCTCAATTTCATTGTACTAGGTGTTCCTGCTTTAGCTGAAATATCAGAACCTACGAATGTCCGGGTTGAACGGACTGATACCCCAATGGGACAAGTCACTTCTGTATCTCAGCTAAAAGATGTTCAACCAACAGATTGGGCTTTTGCTGCATTACAGTCTTTAGTTGAGCGATACGGTTGCATTGCCGGATATCCAGGAAACTTCTACCAGGGTAATGGGGCTTTGACAAGATATGAGTTTGCAGCTGGGTTAAATGCTTGTTTGCAGCGAGTTAACGAACTGATTGCCACGGCAACTTCTGACTTAGTTCATACAGAAGATTTAGTCACGATTAAGCGTCTGCAAAAGGAATTTGCGACAGAACTAACCACACTGCGGGGTCGTGTAGATAGTTTAGAAAGCCATACGGCACAACTAGAGGCAAATCAGTTCTCCACAACTACCAAACTCAGCGGTCAAGTAATCATTGCCGCGAACTCAGGAACATTTTCTGGAGAACGCATCATTAGCGCTACAGGTCAAGAAATTGCTCGTTCTAACCCCAATACTACGGTGCTTTATCGAGTTGCTTTAGATTTAGATACAAGCTTTTTTGGCACAGACCAGTTAAAAATCCGCATTGATACGGGCAGCTATAATGGTAACGATAATGCGGCAGGATTGTTAGAGCCGACCTTTGGTAGTGTTCTAGACTACTCAGTTAAACCACCCACTAATAACAACTTGGGGCTAGCACGGCTATACTACACTTTTAAGCCATTATCAGACTTGGTGGTGTCTGTGGGACCAGAGATTCGGACTACAGATTATGTTGATCGCAACAGCTACGCTTACCTAAGCTTTCGAGACTTTAGTACTTTGGCATTTGTAAACAACTATATTCTTTTCCCTGTCAACGGCCCTAGTGCAGGTGCAGCAGTTGATTGGAACCCAGGAGCAGGAGCATTGACTATACGGGCTTTATATGCAGCAGCAGAAGCAGCCAATCCAGGTAATCAGGGAATTATCAGAGGTGCAGCGCCGTTTACTCAGTTGTTGTATCCTAATGCTGGTGGCGAACAAGGTTTATTTGGGGATACCTATCAAGGTACTGTTGAACTAGAGTATGCACCATCAAGAGCTTTTGCTGTCCGCCTCCAATATAGTGGCGGAGAATTATTTAATAACCACTATGATGCCTTCGGTGCAAATTTTGAGTTTGCTTTTTCACCGAAAATCGCTATATTTGGTCGCTACGGCTATGGTAATTACAATAACACTAACTTTGGTGATATAAAACCTAATTATTGGATGGCGGGGGTGGCATTTCCAGACTTGTTTTACCCAGGGGCTTTAGCTGGTATTGCAGTTGGTCAACCCTTTATTGCTAATGAGATTGGTAATAGTACTCAAACTAACTTTGAAGGATTCTACAACTTTAGAGTGAGCGACAACATCCAAGTTAGTCCTTCAATTCAGGTAATTAGTAATTCTGCCAATCAGAATACCAATGGTACGATCGTTACAGGCACTCTCCGAACAGTTTTTTCTTTCTAGTTGATATGAATTTATGAAAATATTACCCCAAAAAACAAATGACTCGCCCCGAAAACCGCCCTACTCTCCCTGAAGTTCACCGCAGTATTAGAATTCCTAATAGTAAAAGCTTTTGGCGCAAGATGCTAGCTTATGCAGGTCCAGAGTATCTGGTTTCAGTCGGATATTATTGACCCTGGAAACTGGGCAACAGATATCGCTGGGGGGTCGAAGTTTGGCTATACTTTGTTGACAGCAATTTTGTTGTCAAACCTGATGGCGATATTGTTGCAATCCCTGTGTGTGCGTTTAGGTGTTGCTACAGGACAAGATTTAGCACAGGCTTGTCGAGACTATTTCAGTCAAAGGGTGAGCTTTTGTTTGTGGGTATTGTGTGAGATTGCGATCGCAGCTTGCGATCTGGCAGAATTATTAGGTAGTGCGATCGCATTACAACTTTTATTCGGTATTCCCTTAATATGCGGTGTTTGCATCACAGCCCTGGATGTTCTGGTATTGCTATTTTTGCAACGCAAAGGCTTTCGTTCTACAGAAGCCTTGGTAATAATGTTGGTAGCAACTGTAGGCTTCTGTTTTATAACAGAAATTATCTTCTCCCATCCCGATATGGGAGGCATCATTTTTGGATATCTGCCCAAGGGAGAAATTTTACAGAATCCAGAAATGCTCTACATTGCTATTGGTATTTTAGGCGCAACAGTGATGCCTCATAACTTATATTTACATTCATCTATTGTACAAACACGCGATTGGCAACTAACTTCTCAAAAAAGATGGGAAGCAATTAAGTTTGGCAGATTTGATTCAACTTTCGCTCTATCCTTAGCACTGTTTATTAATTCAGCAATTTTAATTATATCTGCGGCGACATTTCATTTTTCGGGAAATCAGAATATAGCAGAAATTCAAGATGCTTACAAACTGCTTTCACCATTATTAGGAGTTAGTGCTGCTAGTGCTATTTTTGGCATTGCCTTACTTGCTTCCGGTCAAAGTTCAACACTGACTGCCACCCTCGCTGGACAGATTGTCATGGAAGGCTTTTTACAATTTCGTTTTCCATCCTGGTTACGGCGTTTAATTACCCGTTTGCTTGCCATCATTCCCGCGTTGATTACAATTATTATCTTTGGGGAACGTAGCACAAGCAGCCTTATAGTTTTAAGTCAAGTTATCCTCAGTTTGCAGTTACCATTTGCAGTGATTCCTTTGGTGGTATTTACAAGCGATCGCCGTTTAATGGGTGAGTTTGTAAATCCGTTATGGCTCAAATTTTTAGCTTGGGGAATTACTATTATTATCGTTGGGTTAAATGTTTGGTTATTATTACAAATTACTTTAGATTATCTGGGTTTTAATCTCTAAACTCCTAGAAGATCCGCTAAATTTTATAAGTAACGAACCGAACCGCAAACAATACTGTTTGGTTAAGGCAAGAGACGCGATAAATCGCAGTCTTTACAATAATCAGTCCTTCGTCCTGACGGCGGTTTATCGCGGATTTGGGATCTATTATTTTCATCAAATAACCTTAAGCGAACCCTATTGGAACCGCAAAGGGCGTAAAGGACACGAAGAAAGAAGCCAAGAGAATTTAGCGCAGCCTTACAAAGAAATGGTATAAGTAGACGACATTAGTTTATAGTGAAGACTTTAGTCTTCACTATAAACCTTTAATTATTTACGCTGCTCTACTTATCTTGATATGGCTCCTGATGGTTAGCTTATTGACCACTTAGGTGGGTTAGCTATTGACCATTTAGGGGCAAATCCAGTTTTTACCCTTTGTCTAGCTTCAGGATGTTCAGCAAAGTGCTTCCTCATAGTATTGGGTGGAATTAGTCTTTTATTTTCACTAACAGTAAACACGGAGGCGGAGTAGGGAACAGCAATTGTAGGATTAAATACAGGATTTACATCCATAAAAATCCGCAGTTCTGAGAATTTATCCCCTTCTACACGAAAGATATCAAAACAAGGAAGTGTAATAACCGAGCCATCTTTACGCCAGTAGGTAACATCCATTTCTACAAATACTACATCACCAACTTCCCAGATCATTTTGATGTCATGATAAACAGCAGAAATACCACTAAAGAACGCGTCTGCAGATTTCTTAATTGCTGCTTTATCAAAACACACATCAAAGTTACCAAACTGATAAACTGGTGTGTCGGTAAAAAAGGTTATAAATCCTTCCGAATCAAACGCCTCACCTCTGGAGAATAAGCGCTTCACCAAGTCTGTTGTCGCACCTGGAAATTTTTCGGAAGTAGATTTACTGGCATTAGCTGCTATTTGGTCATTAAAAACTGAAGTTTGTAATCTATTTTCTTGCTGTTCGGCAACAGTTTTTAAGTTCAAAACAATCTGCTTAACTGCTTCGGCAATGTTTTCTTGAATTTTTTGAGCAACCTTATGACCCTCTTCATTATAAGGTTCCCAGTCCCAAGTATAGCTAATTACTAAAGGTTCATGAGGATTATTACTAGCAGGCCGGACAACTGCATTCACTCCCTGACCAATAAACAAAGGATTATTGACTAAGGTGTGTCGGATTTTTCCAGTTTTTTCATTCCAAGTTATTTTTTCCTCAACTGTGATATTGAGAACTTTTATTTCCCGCAGTAGACCATTATCATATCTCTCAAGAATTTTGTAATTGTGAGCCTCTGGATTGTAGCTGCCTGGGTTTTCAATGTTGTCCAGCAAAACATTCCAAACAGTTGATAATGAAGCATTTACAGCACTGCTAAATGTAGCATAAACTCTTCCTGATATCTCTATCTGTTGAGAATATTGAGAATTTAAAACAGCAAAATGTGTATTGTTTGCTATATTGTATTCCTTTTGTGCGTTAGCAAAATGTTGTTTAACTGTGCGAGTAGCTTGGTTGAATTCTAATTGTTCTCCATTTGGCCCTTTACAGTAGAACAATGCCCAACCTTCTAATTCACCAAAGTCTTCTTCTGGTTGACGATCTGCATTCAATGAATCTGGCTCTTGCCAAAATTTAGAAGAATTATATTTGAGGGCAACTTTTCTTCTTTCCTCTTCGGATTTTACTCGAATGACGCGATTACAAACAACATTTTTCATCCCGCGAATTTGGCACTCATCTTCCAACATATTGGCGAAAACATTCAAGTCTACATCATCTTTTACGTGAAAAGATAGATGCATAGCATTTACATGACCAATGTGAGAAGGAATGCGTGCAACAGATGAATTATGGGGATTTTGTGTTGCTGCATTTCGAAAATAAATCAGTTCAATACAGGTATTACCAAAGGAGATAAATTTAATATCTAGGGCTTCTTTCGCATCCCTAAGACTGGGAATACCAAAACTTTTGAGGTCAACTCCTTGGGCTAATGCATCCAACTCTTCTTTTTGAAAAAGAGTGTTTTGCATTGCATCACCCATGAGATTATTTTCTACAACAACTATCTTCCCTCCTAACACCTCTGTGTAAAATTCAAGGGATTTTTCCATGTCTTGAACCGTAACCCCGATGTGTTGCACCCCTTGGAGGTAATGACCTAATCCAGGCTTAACAGCCTCTTTACCGTTCATGAGAGAAACTATATCTAACTTTAATTGATTGGTTGCTCCTACTTTCACAATCAAATCTGCAACATTAGAACTCCATTGACCTGCTAGAGTCAATTTGCCGTTATAGACAAAAGTGTAAGCACTGCGTTCTAGCAATGGGAAAATCTGCTTCACATATTTAGCTAAGTCTTTGAAAGCAGCAGCGTACTCTGGAGAAGCAAAGAATGCTTCCATTTTGAGAGGATTCTTAAAGGCAATTTCAAACGCCGCTTGATACTGTTTTTCTAATGGTTCTAAATGGGATACCCCAGTAATATTTGGGCGGGAATTATCTATTTCATCAAACAAATGCAGTCGAAATTTGAGGACTGCATCACTTTGAAGAATTGCTGGAGTAAAATAACCCGTCAAATGTTGGCAAAAGGCTGCTAGATTTACATCATCAGCTTTTTTGACCATGACATGGAATTTTAACCCGTCCACCTTACCGTTTGGTTCTCCTGTGGGGATGCCATCAATAAAGGTTTGGGAATTGCCATAGTTGGTGTTGTAGCCAACTGCTTTATTAAATAAGTTATGCTCGTCAGCAATCAGAGGATCTGACGATTGAAAAAAAGCTTGGCGATCGCTTTCTGTCTCAAAGGTTAACTCTGCAATGCCATCACATTTATCTTCTGGCTGATATGTATAATCAATCCCTGGAACCCTTGGCCACAAACTACCATTATGATTATTAGCCAGGTGAAATTGCCAATATTGGTGCTGACCTGGTAATCTAGCACAGAGAGGCCCATGTACATTTCTCCAGTAATCGTCAAAAAGCTCTAAGGAAATTCCTTTTCTTTTCCATAAGAGAACATAGAAGGCTACTTTGCCACCTTGATCTCGGATTGCATAATTAGCTTTTTCTGTTGCTGCGTTCATTGCAGATATCCTTCCTTGATTCAACACTACTCTGATTAAAAATCTCATTTAGCTTGCCGAAGCAGCTGACTTTTCACAATAAGTTCTCAAACCACTAGCTGGCGAAATTAAATATGCATTATCCAGAACCCTTGTAGAGACGTAGCGCTGCTACGTCTCTACGTTTGCATACAGGCTGTAATCTCCAGTTTTGTTGGCAAGGTTGGCTTAAGTAAGAAAACTAATTAAGTAGGTTGGCTTAAATAAACCTAACTATGTAACAAAATCTAGAAAGCCCAAAGCCCTTACGATTGATTCACTTCGCTTTGCTGCATTCGCAATGACATAGTTATAAATTTTCCCACTTGCTTACTTAGTTGAGTTTAGCGATCGCTCTATCCAACCTACAATTCTTCTTCACTTACTAAAAAACCCGCCATGCTGTTACTGTAGTTGCCCGATGAGAACTAGAGGATTTCCACGCCATATTTAGGGCCTACTTCACGCATCTTTCTAATTTGCTCTTCGAGAGGTATAGGTACGGGCGTATCTTTGTCTTTCACGAGATAGCCTACTTCCTCAAAAAAGTTTTCCAGCCCCGCAGGAATAGCTGTTGTGAAAGTTCTTGCCGGTGTCGTACCTACATTTTTAAAAGAATGAGGAATGCCTTTAGGTGCATGAACAAAGCTACCAGCTGACAAAACTATATTTTGATCTCCAACCTGGAATAATAATTCCCCTTCCAGAATATAGAAAGTTTCATCTTCCCGATGATGAATGTGAGGTGGAGATCCATGTTGGGGTGGAATGAAAAACTCAAATGTTGAATAAGCTCCGCCAGTATCTTCACTAACTGCTTTAAAAGTATATGTGTCTCCCACAACCGAGTAAACAAGACCTTCACCTGCTGGTGACACTACTGGGTTAGTACTGCTTACCAATGTATTTCTCCTTATATCTGCTAAAATTCTTTAAAATGTAAATTACTCGCAAGTGCTAGGCATATTACGTATTCACAAGTAGTTTTTAAACCCCCGCACTGTGCAGGGGTAAGAAACCTAGAATTAAGATTTGTAATCTTCGCCAAAGAACTGGAGTAGCTGTTCAACCAGGAACTCTGGACGTTCTTCAGGAATAAAATGTCCGCAGCCTTCAATGACTGTACCGCGAACATCCTCGGCTACAGACTGCATCGCCTTAATTGGGCGATCGCCTAAACCATGAGAGGCTCCTAGAGCGAGTACAGGCATTTTAAGTTTCGTCTTGGCATTTTCTTTATTTTGTTGCACTGACTCATAAATAGCGCGGTAAAGTCCCAGAGAACTGCGTACCGCTCCTGGTGCAGAATACCAACGAACATACTCGTCGATCTCAGCCTCAGAGATTCCAGACGGGTTGTAAGAAAATTTATTGAAAAAGTAAGAAATGAATATCCTTTCTCTACCTGCAATCAGTGCCTCTGGCAGATCGGGTACAGCATTAAAGTTAAAATGCCAAATTCCGCCACCTTGTCGAGAGGTTTCTGAAGAATATCCAGCTAAGTCTTCCCAGCCGAACCCCGGAAGCGTTGCATCAAGATTCACAAATCTACGTACATCTTCTGGATGAGCAGACGCATAGGCGTAGTTTACTGGCGCACCCCAATCAGACCCAACTAAGAAAACCCGCTCAAAACCGAGAGAATGAACTAATTGGTAAATATCTTCAGCTTCGGTACGGCTATCGTAGCCAACAGCTGGCTTAGAAGAGTCACCAAAGCCACGGATGTCAACTGCGATCACTGTATAGTGTTCGGCTAAGGCTGGCATAACTTTGTGCCACTGATACCAAGTATGCGGCCAACCATGTAACAGAACTATAGGATCGCCTTTGCCACCGATTACGTAGTGCAGACGTATGCCGTTAACAAAAGCATATTGATGGGTAAATTTTTCTTCGAGAGTCGTTTTGATATCTGCTAAATAACTTGTCATCTTTGTACCTTCGTGTAAAAGTGCGTTGATGTCTTGTTCACGAGACTCTGGTAAGCACCTTTTGGAACTTCCTGAGTTTTTTTGGTTGCTCTAATTGATACAGCCACTCTCACTTATCGGCTTCTGTCAGAAATGTAGGTAAGCAAGCAAATTAGTTGATTGCTGCTACACCTCCACCATCAACCCGAATATTTGCGCCGTTAATGTAATCTGCAAGGGGACTTGCCAAGTATGCAATCATATTTGCTATTTCCTCGGGCCGTCCTAGACGACCAGTTGGATTAGGCCAATACTCTTCCATAGCGTGCTTTTCAATCTCTGGCCACTCTTTGCCCCATCCTTTATGAAGAGCAATTTGATGAAAAATATTCTTTGCCCCTTCAGTTGCAATCAGGCCAGGACTCACTGTATTGACTGTAATCCCTGTTTGAAATAAGTCCTTTGCAAGACTCACAGTTAGATTTAAAGTTGCGGCTTTTGTCGCTTGATAGTCAGGCAAAGATGCATTGGGCTGAGTGGCTAATCCGCTAGCAATCTGAATAATCCGTCCCCAACCTAGCTGCTTCATACGGGGTAGAAGCAGCTGAATCACGCGCACCATAGAAATCACATTAGCGTTATAGACTTCAGCCCATTCCTCTGGTTTGCTAGTAATCCAGTTGCGATCTTCGTATGAGCCAGCATTATTGACCAATATATCAACACCATCAAGAGTTGATAGTATTTTTTCCGCAACTTGATTTGCACCTTCATTGGTTCCCAAATCTCCAATAGCAACAAAAGCTTGTCCGCCATCGTTGCTAATCTCTTGAGCCACTTTATTGGCTTGCTCTTGTCTTCGTCCGTGGATGACAACGATCGCACCTTCTTTTGCTAAAGCCTTTGCGATCGCAGCACCAATCCCACTACTGCTACCAGTAACAAGAACTCGCTTATTACGTAAATGTAAATCCATGAACTGACCTCATGGTTGTATTTTTTGTGTACTTTGCAAATTTCACATACACTCAGTTTGTCTATTTTTTTAGAATCAGACCAGCAAAGTTCAGTATTTTAAGAATAAACTTATAATATTCTATTATCAAATTTTAAAAAGAAGTTTCAAATCCTGCTCTATCCTTTGCTAACTCATACTTCTAAAAATTAGATTAAAAGGATTTTAAATTTAATCCAGATAAAATACTTTTCAAACATAATTTTGATTCCAGTCACTTAGAAGGCGGCAATAGTTTTTACCAAGAAAAGTAAATTTATCTCTGTATGAAAACACATCTTTAAATAATTTCCCAAAAAAATAATATATTCTCATTTTTATTAAACACAAAAACCTAACTTATTTCTTAAAACTATGAACTTAGCTTGTAGAATAGTTAGGAAATAGGCAAACTAAACTTGCTTCTTCATTACGAAAATTAAAATGTCTAACTTAGTAGCAAAATCCACCAAAACACAAATCATTAAAGACCTATTTGAAACATTTGAATCTGGGACAGTTACTCCCATCCAATCAGCAGAAAAATATGTTGATTTCCTCACGGAAAGCGCCAAATTTAGATTTGGTAACTTTGATGCTTTAGTTGGGCATAAAGCTATCAAAGACTCTCTAGTGAATTTTTGCCAACAGGTAAAAAGTATATATCACGACATCAAGCGAGAGTGGGAAATTGGAGACGTGGTGTTCTTGGATATGGAAGTTACTTACTACCGCCTTGATGGTGTTAGCGTGACACTTCCTGTAATGGATTTCTTTCAATTTAAAGGTGATTTAATTGAAGAACTACAAATTTTTATGGATATCAATCCAGTATTTACCTAAATTGGTATTAGGAAAGAATGAAAAGGTTAAAATAAAAATAGGGTGCTAACTTCATCAGTTTCATCCCTTCTGCATCTTACTAATTGCTTAATCCTAATTCTAGCCAATTCTTAAGTATGCATAACTCATATTTCCCAATAATCTCAGACAGTATTAATTATTGACTGAGATTTTTTGGCAAGGAGTATAAAAGGCAACTATTAAAACAATTTGTTTGTAATTGATAATTCGTAATTAAAGACTGTAACATAAAGGTATTTCTACCAATTCTTTATGAAGATGCACATAATAAGTCCCCCCGATGTGTTGGGGGGACGGCGTAGCCGGGGGGTAAATATATGCAGCTTCACAAAGAAACGGTATTAGACCCCAGCTGAAACAAAGCCACATATAGATAAATGTGAGTGAGCCTCTAACTGGAGTTGGGGAATTAAACCCTAAAACGTTATAGCGGTTCTCATTTATATGAGGTACACCCGTAGGGGCAATTCATGAATTGCCCCTACACCTTACGAGATGATGTTGTACCACATTTGAATGGGAACCGCTATAGTCATTACGAATTACTTAAGAGCGTAACACCTTTAACCCAACCTTTGGAAACAAGCCTGACACAACAGCCATCTGCACCCAGATAGTTGCCAAAGACTCTAAAGAACGTGCGATCGCGAGTGGCCCGACATCAATAGCCTCGTAACCGCTCTCCTTAATTAGTTCTGCGGTCAACTGTTTAGCCTCTTGATCGTCACCACAGTAGAAAATACTCGCTTGCTCAGAACCGAACTGTCGCGATTCAGATTGCAAAATCTCTGCAAATGTCAAGTTGAACGCTTCTACTACTTTGGCTTTTGGGGCTAACTGAGCAATTCTTTCCGCAGCAGAAATTTCCGAGGATGCTTGTAAACCTGTCGTCAGTCCCTCAAAGTCCGGCTTCAAAGGACTAACACATGTGATCAGTACTTTGCCATCAAGTGAACCCGCAGCGCTAAGTGCATCTTCTAATGCTACCCAGGGCACTGCAAGAAAAATTACTTCACCGAACTGGGCTGCTTCGGCAGGTGTACCGACTGAAGCATTTGGAGCAATAGACTGGATCAGAACACGGAGATTGTTTAGGTCACGCGAATAGCTGAATAGTACTTTGTGACCATTGTTGCTCCAGATTCTTCCTAAAGCAGTGCCCATATTTCCCGAACCGATAATTCCAATATTCATGTAATCTCCTTCAATAAATCACAAAATTTAACTCGCAATCTTAATCCGAACTACTTGTCCAACTCCAACGTATGAGCCGTAATTTGAAACATAGATAGCTCCATCTGGCCCAATTGTCATAGCAGTTGGTAAAACCAGTCCATCACTAACCAAAGTTGTACGTTGTCCAGAAGGTGACAGATGGATTAGTGCCCCAGAACCGTCACCTGATAACAGAGAGTGGGAGGCATATTCAAGAACATATAGACCACCGTCAGGGGCGGGAGCGATATCTATAATTTGAGTGAAACGATCTGCATAGACTTGTGGCGCTTGACCTGGCACTAAGCGGAAGATACGCGCAACACCTTCTAAGAAAGGAAATCCAGAAAATTCGCCTATGTAGTAGGCTCCATCTGAACCAATTGCGATCGCTGTAGGTACTGATTGCACAGGAAATTGTGCGTTTGGAAAGTAACGCGCATTGAAAATACCCTCTGTTGAGATATCCCCCTGTTTATTGACTCGGAGAAGATCGTTAGCACCTCCATCAACAACCAAACTATGGTTACCCTTAATTAAAAAAGAATAGGGATCGCTAACGAGATCGTCATTAGATGGATTTTTTGCTGATTCATAGTCTGCAAAATCGGCGATTTTTTTGATCGATACGACTTTACCCTTAGGGGTTAAATTTATCTTGAGAAGTGACGCTAAATTTGCCCCATCATAACCAAGATTGCCTCTGTAAATTGGATTAGTAGCGTAACCAATGATGATATAAGCATCTCCCTTTCGGTCAAATGCTATATCAGCAGCACCGAAAGTTTGGCTACTGCCATTAATAGATGGGGTTAATTGCGTACCTTTCGGATCTACTGTCATGGATGGCAAATTAGTGATGATCCGTTCTTGTACTCCTTCACAAACGCGAGTCACTGAGCCATTCAAGCCGAAGTCTAAAATCACACCCGGCGCTGGTCCAGGAATTTGTGTTCCTTGTCCATTTACACCTGCTTCCGTAATGTAAAGTGCGCCATCAGATCTGAAGGCAAGTCCACGTGGATTATTAAGGTTTCTTGCGACTACGCTCATCCTGATTCGTGAGTTAGTAGACACGAAACTTTCCTGTGCATTGACTGTTGGTATTAGCACTCTAAAAAACAGCGCAGGTACTACAACTGCTAAACTCAGCGATATTAAAAATATCAACCAGAAGTTACTAACTGCTAGTTTTTTCGTCAGCCCAATGATATCAATTGAACATCTTTTGATTCTTTTTAAGGTGATATAGCGGTTTTTGATCATATGATATAAGTCATGTAAGGACTTTTTTGTACATAACTAGTTTTTTGAACTGACTTTTCACGATAAGCTATCAAATTAGGATTGCTAAAATCATAAAAACGAACTTTTCTACATACCGTAAAAAGTCAGGTTTATTGAACTAATTTCAAGCAATGTATTAAGCCGTTGTGATCAATTTTAGTAGCCCACTTGGAGCAAAAACATCTCGGTAAAAGGTTAACTGTTCTGTTTTGAGATAACATCCACCTCTATGTCCACGTCGAATCCAAGTAACATTTCCCTTGGCGAGTGTTTCGTTGGTTTCGTCATCTACACACTTCCATTCAAAGAAGGTAACTTCACCATGAAACATGACGATTGGCCAGCACATTGTGACACCTGGTTGAGCAATTAATGCCCACCAATGTTGTTCCCGTTCTTTTTGTTGTTCTACACCTTGATAAGGTCCATCCTGGCAGAAATAAACTAAATCATCTCGATATTCACCAGTTAATATATCGCCTCTTCCCTGTCTCAATGCCTCACAATGGGTAGGCCACCATTCTTTATTCTCTTTTTCAATTTGTTCTAAAGTATAACTAGAACTAATTTGTGGCAAAGTTCTTTCTTTCATTGCCACAATCTTCTCAGCATCTTCTATGAGTTTTTTCGCTACATAAGAAGTCACAAGTCCTGGTCGAGAATAATCTGCTGATAAATCTGTGTAGTAGTTAGTTCGTTTGTTAGTAAATGTGCTAGCAGTGTTTTGCGAGCCGTTCGAGTGATCATTTGAGTTAGAGATAAGTTTATGTTCCAACATAAGACTAACTACATCCTCCTTGAGTTGATTCGTTGCGCCAATGTTTGCAATTAGTTCTGCTACTGTAGAACTCCGCTGACCTGCTAGTGTCATTTTGCCGTCATAAACGAAGGTGTAAGCAGTTCGTTCGGGAAATGGTAAAAGTCTCTGGACGTATTGAGCTTGGTCTTTGGTAGCAATAGCGTATTCTTTAGAGGCAAAGAATGTTTCCATTTCTAGAGGATTAGCAAAAGCAATTTCAAAGGCAGCTTGATACTGTTTTTCTGGCAATTCATAATGAGAAACCCCAGCAGCATCAGGGCGAGAATTATCTACTTGCTCAAACAAATGCAATCGAAACTTGAGGACAGAATTGCTTTGAATAACAGCTGGTGCAAAACTATCTGTCAGATATCGGCGAAAAGCTTCTACACTCACGGCATCAGACTTCTTTACCATGATGTGAAACTTAATTATACCTAGTTTGCCGTTGGGATCTCCTACGGGGATGCGATCGAAATAGGTTTGAGAATTACCAAAACTCGTGTTGTAGCCAATTGCTTTGCTGAATACGTTATGCTCGTCATCCATAAGGATTGCAGCAGATTTAAACCAGATATCCCGTTCAGCTACTGTCTCAAAGGTTAATTCGGCAATACCATTAAATTGATCTTCGTCTGTACAGATGTACTCAATACCATTAATAGTTGGCCATAGACCACCGTCATTTTGAGCCAGATGAAACTGCCAGTATTGGTGTTGACTTGGTAGCCTAGCACAAACTGGGCCATGAACGTCTCTCCAGTAGTCATCAAAAAGGTCTAGAGAAATTCCTTTCCGTTTCCACAAAAGAACATAGAAGGATAATTGACCTTTTTGATCGCGAATTGCATAATCAAATTTTCTAATTGTTGCTATCATTACTGCTTTTGTTTATCCACATCTACCGTTTAGAGATTATTGTGATAACCATCACAAAATGGAGCCTGTTTCGTGTATTTGCACTGACAAAGAGCAACGCGCTTCTTCTCAGTAATCTCAAATGCAATTGGTTTAAACCCAGTCCCTTTATGAGCGCCATTGCAGAAAGGTTGATTGCTGGAGTGACCGCAGCTACACCAGTAATATGTGCCAGGCTCCACTTCCATTACTGTTGGCTTCTTGGCAACTATGATAGGTTCATTTGGTTGTTGATTGACTAATATTGTTTCACTCATTGTTTTCTCCTGATTAAGTAAGGTGTAATGCCGCTTATGGTTCAGATGAGGTACACATATAAAGCCTTCCAGCTTTATATCTAAGCTTTAGATATATTTCACTAACATAATAAATGCTATGTGCAGTCAAAACTTCCTCTAGATGTTAAATCATGTCTCTGTTTACACCGTGTTTTCCTAGTGGGTTGAATTACTTCATTCAACAAACAATTATTTAATTTTTCTCAATTTTTTAGTAGATAAGATCGATAAATTAAGGATAAATTTAAGAAAGTACAAAACTTTGCTAAAAACATAGCTTGCTCCCCTGAGCTTACACTTAAGTACTTTAATACTCCGTGCAAATAATCAAATAAAGAGAATATAAAAAAATTGGGTTTTTGGATGATTTCCAATAAACCCAATTTTTGACGCTAAATATCACGACTATTATTTGTGTATGGTGTCGATTTTTTGGTTTTAATTTATTGCTATTTAGAAGCTTAGTAATGTTTACCGATATTTTTTTGAAAAGTATTGTAAGTAACCATGCAGAATTAATTACAGTCATTGCGAGCAAAGCGTACCCGTAGGGGATCTTGAAGATAAGCAATCCTAGTCCCTGCGTTCGCGAAGCGTGTCCGAAGGACTTATGCTTCATTTCGCTATCTCTACGAGACGCTACCGCGAACGCTCCATTCGCAATTACATTGTGTAATTAATTTTGTTTAACTACTTATTTAGGATAGATTTTTTTCCATAATCCTAAGAGTGCTAAAGCACTAAATTCCAATAAACCAAAACTAGGTTCAGGAACAGAGGTTACTTTAACATTATCAATCAATAGTCCAGAATCAAAAGCGATATCTCCCACATTTATAACTCCAATTCCTAAAGTATATGTTCCTGTGGTCGGCAACTTAAAAGAAAAAGTCTTAAATCCAGTCTCTTCAGCAAACTCGGTTAAGGAACTTTTTGATGTGGCATCTGTAACATCAGCTAGTTTTAATAGGGAACTGGTTGAACTGTCTGAAGAAGAATTGATTGAGACAAAGGAGAAATCTGGAAAAATAATTGGTGTTAATATTTCATCGCTCATAAAATTATAATCAAAGCTTAAAATGTCTCCAGCTTTCCCTGTGAATATTTGTTGAATATTAGAGCCTTTACTAACTTGTCCTTTCCCAAGATTATTTAGACTTCCAGCTTTTAATCCTAAAAATTTTTCTGTAATTGAATCATCAAATGTACCCCCTCCAGTTGATAAGAAAGCTTGCGAAGTTCCATCTGTTGGATCGCTACCAAATATTGCAGTTTCTATACTGGTAGAGCCTAGTGTTGACCATCCGGTAAAATTGCCAGTTTCAAAACTACCGTTTACGAGTGTTGCATTAGTAGAAGAACGGGGAAAAGTAAATGTTTTTAATGACAATGTATATTGACCAGATTCAAAGTGGTCGCCAAGAAGATTAATGTCTCTCAAGCCAGACACAGCTAAGTTGAGATTACCACTTGTGGGTATCTCTCCCGTTAGTATGGGTAAAACATTATTGTCAGATTGATCGTCATTTATTTCTTGAATTTTACCAAAATCACTCAACTGCCCTAGTAGTGGATCAAATGACTGTGAATTTACCTCTACAGTAAATAAATTTCCGGTATCCAAACTTGAGAAAGTGTAAAAGTCAACGTTCTCAGTTTCTAACTGTCCATCTACACTACTAACACCAAATGGTAGAATCTTTCTGGTAGCAAAAGAGTTATTAGTCTCGCTTGCAGATACCGCATGAGCGGGTGGAGATATAGCGATAAAACTAAGTAAAATTGAATAACTACTAATAGCTAGAGTTGAGGATACTTTCATAAGATTTAAATACGGTTTAATTTTTAATGCAATTTATTTATAAGGTTTACGCACTGAACAAAACAAATATGTTGTGTAACAACATAAATACGTCATTTCATTGATGGTAAATAGACCACCATCGTAGTAGTGTGTCAAGTTTAAATTGATGGGGAAGAAAATTCGTAGTAAGGACTTAAGTTCTTATTTTATAATCACTAAAGTGCTTACTACAAACTTTTCATTACTAGCCTGACAGACTAGTAGGGGATACCCTTTTCATACTAGGAATTATGCTGTTATTTCATAGGGCAACATCATTTCATTGTCCTCATGTCCCAGCATGTGGCAGTGCCAGACGTAGGTTCCGATAAATGAATTGCTGAAGGGGAGATTTTCTGCTGCTTTAGCTCCAAATGGAACAATCAGACGGGTGACTTCATAAGGATTAGCTAATACTGTATCCTTCCATCCGGCCTCATTTGGGGCTGGCGGTCTTGCTGGCCCGATCGCAAAGGGAGTAGGATCGGGTGGTGGATAACCAGTTGGCACTGTCGGCCCACCCATTGCATGTTCTATAAGAACTGTCCGAGGCCCTGTAGCTAGGTATGCCTTTAAATACTTGGCCGGATTAATCTTTTGTCGGTTGAGAATTTGGAACGGAACCAGATGCAAGTGCATCGGGTGGGCGACGGGCTGAAGATTGATAATGTTCCACTGCTCCACGGTGTCAACTTTTGGCCGCTCCATCAATTCGGGGTTTTTGAATGTCTCATCCCAATAGACGTTGTTAAGTAGCAGCACAATCGGGCCAGTTGGCCCAGTTATCTCCACGAGTGTCAGAAACCGTTGCCGTATCGGTTTAACAGCTATCGGTTTGATCTGTGGTTTATGCAGTCGCAACATCTTGGGAATTGGCTTAGAAGCTGCAGCAGTCGCATTGACTGTGAATTGCATGATTTCAGGCAGTTCGGGATTAAATATGATTAAGTTAGCCCTGCCATTGGGATATGGAGAAATTGCGTCATTTTCCAAGACGATCTTATCTCCTGGCAAACTACCGGAGAAATCGATCAGCACGTCAGCCCGCTCGCCAGGAGAAAGCAATAAATGAGACAAATACACCGGGGCGTTGAGCATCCCCTGGTCAGTGCCAATTTGAATAATTGGCTGTTTCGACGACAGTTTCAGGTTGTAAGTCCGGGCGCTTGAACCATTGATAATTCGGAATCGGTACAAGGTACGGTCTACATTGAGGTTCGGCCACGCCTTGCCGTTTACAGTTGCAACGCCAACAACATATTCTACTAACCAGGGTGGCTGATTGGAGTGAGACATCGAGCCATCGCTATTGAAAGAACGGTCTTGTATTACTAGGGGTACTTCATAGGGAGCCCCAGATGGCAGACCGAGTGGTCCATGACCACCCACAGGATCGTCAACATCCCTGATTAGGTAAAACCCTGCGAGTCCGGCCAACACATTTAAACCAGTAATTCCCATCGCATGGTCGTGATACCACAAAGTGGCTGCTTCCTGATTGTTGTTGAAGTTGTATAAGTAATTCTGCCCTGGTCTAAAGGTATCCATTGGGTAGCCGTCACTTTTAGCTTCGGTGTTGCTACCATGCAAATGCAACGATACCCGTGGGCTATTCTTATCAGATTCTAAAGTACCATGCAACCCTGTATCAACTGCTCCCAAGAAGGGATGGTTGCCAACAATATTGTTGACTACATTGATACTCAGAGGTGTGCCCCTTGTAACTTCGATAGTTGGCCCCAGAATTGATAAACCACCATAACTCAACGTTGGGCTTGCCCCTAAGTTGCGGTGGAACGAATGCGAATTCTTGGCAATCATCAAAGTGCTGGGTGGCGAACCTGCAAATGGGGTGGGTAGAGACTCTGTAAACTTCGTTATATCCACCTGTGAGTTTGCATTAATTCTATTTGCTTTAAACATTGCTGTAGCAAGCAATCCGGCTCCACTACCTGCACTTGCAAAGATGAACTGCCTTCTTGTGAAAATTGCTGCCTTTTTTTTGGGTGTATACATAGAAGGATAAAAAATTGCGATCGCTTCAGTTAGATTTTATTGGCTCTGATAAACAAATAATTACCTTTACAAAATTCTCTAATTTGGTTTAATAATAAAACCTGTTCAAATCGAAGCATTTTTGATTTTGAATATAGTTTTCACTTTCAAGAAATTTTTGACCAGATAAGATCCTAACGTTAGAGAAAAACTTAACTGGTTTAGGATTTATGCAAAACCACATCCGGTAGCTTCAGGAAGGACAGATAGGTAAACGAATTTGAAAACACGTCTTACCAGGTTGAGAAAAGCAGCGAATGTCTCCGTTATGCTGAGTCACGACAATTCGATAGGAAATTTCCAAACCTAAACCCGTACCTGAACCGACTTCCTTAGTTGTAAAAAACGGTTCAAAAATTCGAGATTTAATTTTTAGGGGAATTCCTGGCCCATTGTCTACAATCTCAACAATAATATAATCCTTCTCTTGGGAAGTCCGTATCCAAATATTACCTTGTTCACCTAATGCATCGATCGCATTATCTATAAGATTAGTCCACACTTGATTTAATGCACTTCCGTGAGCTTGAATGCATGGGAGACTTTTTTCATACTCGCGTGTCACCACAATATTGTGCTTTCTCAGCTTGTAGCGCAGAATTGTCAGAGTATTTTCTAAACCCTCATGTACATCTATCTTCAATAAAGAAGCCCGATCCATGTAGGAGTAGTCTTTAATCGCCTTGACTATTTCTGAAACACGAGTAGTACCTTGTTCTAGTATCTTTAACAGCCCAATTGTAGATAGGGTTGCTTCGAGCCAAATTAGCACATCGGTAAAGATATTAGCAGGTAAATACTCGCTAATTGCCTCTAACTTTTCATTGTTTAGCCCAGCAGCAACTAGGACAGGAGCAATTTTCCAGCCATCAGTAACATCATGTAACTCTAACCAATGTACTAATTCATCTTCCCAATCAATCTGAACCAAAGGATCGACAGAATTTTGCGTTGCAGCGTATGCAGCATATTCGATCGCATCTTGCCTGAACCTCAAGAGGTGTTTGACTTGAGTTGGTGAGAGATATTGCTCAATAAATTTCAGAGTAACAGCATCTAAGGACTTGATTGTATCCTGCAACTGACCAGCAGCCCGATGTGCTGCGGATACTGGATTATTTAGTTCATGAGCCAGACCAGCAGACAACGTACCCAAGGCGACGAGCTTTTCGTGTTGCTGAGATAACAATTGCAACTCTTGCATTCGATAAGCCATGTTACCAAGAACAATTTTTCTAATTGTTGGACAAATGGTGATCATTTGCCAAAAATTATTCTCGTGTAGACAATACATGTGACTTTCACGGACTGCTTGTCCGCTTGCAAGATGAACAGTACCAGCCAAAAGAGGCACTTCACCAAAGAATGTACCAGTACCGTATGTTGCTAACACGATATTTTGGTTGCCTATTTCTCGTGAAAGCTGGATTGCTCCTTCAAATACCACATAGAAGTAGTCTACAGGATCGTCTTGCTGAAACAGTATGTCTCCTGACTTCAGCCATAATTCAGTCCCATTGAGAAAGCACTTAAGTTCATTTTCAGTCAAGTGCTCAAAAACTGACATTTTACGCAATTTTTCCAGCATGTTAATTACCTAGAATATCGCTACAAACATGCAAGATATTGGTGGATTAATTGAACTGCGATCGCACCTTCGCCTACCGCCGAAGCGACACGTTTCACTGAATTACAACGCACATCACCGATCGCAAAAATCCCTGGGACGTTAGTCTCCAGAAAAGCCGGATCGCGCTCTAATGCCCATCCTTTCGGTGACATCCCATTTCGCATTGTGTTAGCACCGGTAAGAATAAAGCCATTCTCATCACGTTCTACAACATCTTGCAACCAATCGGTACGCGGCTTTGCCCCAATGAAGCTAAACAGGGCATTGGTGGGAATAGTTTCGACTTTACCAGTTGTTGAATTCAAAAGGGTGATTGCTTCCAGCTTATCTTCTCCGAAAAATTCAGTTACCTCGCTCAATAGCTTGACGTGAATATTATTAATCTCCTCAATCTGTTCAATCAGATATTGAGACATACTTTTCTTGAGGGAGTCTCCTCGGACTACAAGGGTAACGGAGTGGGCAAACTTAGAAAGATATACAGCTGCTTGTCCAGCCGAGTTACCTGCACCAACAATAAATACTTCTTCCCCTTTACAAGTCAGTGCTTCGGTCATTGCAGCACCATAGTATACACCTGCACCTGTTAATTTTTCACTTCCAGGCGCTTTAAACTTGCGATAAGATACGCCGGTTGCAATAATCAAAGTGTGTGTACTGAGTTGCGAACCGTCTGCTAAGGTAATCAAGCGATATTGATTATCCAGACGAATATCGGTGACTTCTTGTGGTGAAAGAATTTCTGTTCCGAACTTTTGAGCCTGGGTGACAGCACGTTTAGCTAAATCTCCGCCATGAATCCCACCCGGAAAACCAAGATAATTTTCGATCCGGGAACTTGTACCAGCTTGTCCTCCTGGAGCCTCTCGTTCAATTAATACTGTACGAAGTCCCTCAGATGCCCCATAAACAGCTGCTGCCAAACCAGCAGGGCCAGCACCGACAATAATTAAGTCATAAAAGGGCATTTTGGGACGTGTTTTTAATCCGACTTTCTCAGCAATTTGGATATTTGTTGGCTCTACAAGATTCGATCCATCGGGGAAGAGGACTATCGGCTGGCGTTTAGTATCAGAGCTATTAACGCAGTTAACAAGGCGGTGAGCCTCATCTGACTCAATGTTTAACCATTGATAGGGAACATGATTCCGCGCTAAAAAATCTTTGACTTGATGCAATCTTGGCGACCAACGGCAACCAATGACGCGAACACCTTCAAAAGGTGGACGGAAAGAAGCTTGCCAAACCTCAAGTAAATCGTTCAGCATCGGATATAAACGTTCTTGAGGAGGGTTCCAAGGCTTCAAGAGGTAATAATCAATTTTTGCCTTGTTGATGGCATGGATAGCCGCGTTAGTGTCTGCATAAGCTGTGAGTAAGACACGTTTGGTCATGGGAAAAATTTCCATTGCCTGTTCTAGGAATTCCACACCGGTCATTTGTGGCATTCGCTGGTCTACAATAAACAGGGCTGCTGACTCGTTACGTAACTTCAACTTTTGCAGCACCTCCAGAGCTATCTTAGCTGAACTGGCTCGCACCACTCGGAAGCGATCGCCATACTCGCTGCGTAAGTCATGCTCAATCGCTCGCAAAACTTCCGAGTCATCATCTAATGTCAATATTACAGGTTTAGCCATAAGTTTCTTAAAAAATGCTGCTTGAAGCAACATCCAGCAAACAACACAATTTTTTGTAGTCAGTGTGTATTCAGTCTTCTCACAAGTGTTATATCTAAGTCTCTAACTAACGCTAAAACACAAGCTACATCGGTCGAAAAAACACAATCTAAATTCTCTAAAAGCCTTGCTAAATAACCCCTTACCACAACTAAATGAGGTATATCGTTAAAACTCAAAAGCTCATCAAACAGAATTCAGAAATTATACCAATTAAAAAAAAGAATGCGACAAATAGACCATTTTTGTAGAGACGCGATTCATCGCGTCTTCTCTTCACCCAAGGATATGTTGCAATCATTAATTGGTATCACAGATTAGAATGAACTCTGACTTAAAAAGCAGATAGTGCAGGGATAGCGAGTCTTCCTACCCCTGCGGGGATCTTGCTAGCAATAACGTTTCGTGGGGAGCATCTTTATTCTGAATTCTTCCTCAAATCTCACGTCTAGCCATTCCTCACTACCAGATGAAATGCTATCAATTTGATTACACGATCGCTAGTTCTACAGTGTCATAATGCTCTAAAACAGTGACACCCTCACAAAATGCACCTTTCTTCAAGAAATCTAATACATTATCAGTTGCACCAACGATATAGATATCAATATCGCTACCCAACTTTTGCTTAGTGTAAATCAGATATCTGAGACCAGCCGAACTTATACATTTCAAATCTTTTACCAGCAAGACCAAGCGTTTGATTGACTTAGCTGTTGCTTTTTGCAATTCTTCCTCAAGCAGTCCCACAGCATTGGCATCAAGTAAACCACTTAAAGATATTTTGGCAACACCTCCGGTTACTTCTAACAAAGTTGCATTGAAAAATACTTGAGTGGGAAGAAGTCTAACTCTAACTTTTAGTTCGTCTGGAGTTGATGGTAGCTTGATCGTCAAGTTTTCAGCATCAAAGTCAGAATAAGGCTGGCCATTAATCCAAACTTCGCCAATTTGGACACTACCAGGTGGTAAGATATCGGGCTGAACTCGTAAAATATTATCTTGGAATCCTCCTTGTTTTGGCTTGAAATACAAATCCATCGGCTTCTTAGTCAGCAATAGATTAGTATAAACACAAGACAAGTATGCCAGTTCAAAGGAGTGATAACCGCTCATGGAGTGACTACCCTTGCCCCTTTCAGTTCCTAGTAGGTAGGGAACTCCATTAGCTAAAACGTTGAAGTAGATACCCCCATCTGCGTAATCAAGGAACCAAGCGTTATAAAAAGCTGCTGATTCACGCGCTAGTTTTTGGTACTGAGCATTGTTAAGTGAGCCAGCTAAGATGAGGTAGGCAAGTATAGCTTGTTCTTGTTGCCACCAAGCTTTGCGATCGTGCCAAACAAAGCGATGTGTCTTTTGGTTTGGTTCTAGAATCCGCTCTACGACATCGTACCACCCTCCACGCTGTTGGTCGCTACCAACTGCGGGCATGATATCTGCAATTTTCTCTGCTAAGGCAACATACTTCTCTTTTGGTTTTAGGTGATGCATCCGCATCAGGTTCCAAGAGATTTTGAGGTTGTGACCTATAACTGCTCGGTTCTGTTGCCATCCCCATGTTGTATCATGACTCCAATCTTCATGAAAACGTTCTTGAACAAATGGACTAGAGTCGTAATTGGGAAAATGCTTTTCAATTATGTCAAAGGTATACTCAAGTAAGTCAGCATATTCATTCTTACCAGTCGCTAGCCAAAGATTGATTAAGTATGCTGGGGCATGATCGCCTACTGAGTTCCAATTCTTTTTCGCTCGGTTATGTCCCAAAGTGCTATTGTAAGGGCTGAGATTAATCGGATCGATGTGTGAGAAAAAACCTCCTTTATCCGTTTTGTCGAGAAAATAGCGTTTGAACAGATTCATAGTCAATTCGATATCATTCATGATACCTGGGTCGCCCGTCACCCGATAAGTTTGGGTCAGACCTGCTAAGGCATAAATCTGCTCGTAAGCTGGTATAGCATCATAGTCATCGCCAAATTCTGAGGAGAATATTTTTTGCTCTCTACCATCTGGTTTAACGTCAATTGCATGATACCAATAGCAAATTCCTTCACCCTCATCCAGAAAACGCATGTGATTGCGTAAATATTCAGTGCCTTTTTCGGCAGCTTCTAAATAACGGTCATCCCCAGTCATCATGTAGGCTGTGGCAAAACCGTAAACTAGACGTGAAATTGTGTCGGTTTCTTGACGATTGCTGATTTCTTTTGCACCAACTAAGCCTAAATTAGTGCGATATTTTCGATAGTCAACTTCTCCATCTTCAAACTGCATTTTTAAGTAGAAATTAGCCAAGCTTCGGACTTGGTTAACCCACCAATCCTGCTTTTCAAATGTATATTCACTTTCGGTTTTGCCAAGAAATACAATATGTTTAGCTTCAAACTTATTCTGATTATCTTCAGGAAAAAAAGTACCGTATACAAAAAGATAACAATTTGAAACTAACATTGCTCTCATTTGCAGAGTGCAATCATAATAAGGTTCACCCAAATTACGCACAAGTTCAGCATAGGTTGTTGCAGATAACGCTACTTCAAACTCTCTTTCATCGGTCGTTTTCAGGTTGAATGTCCCAAAAGCTCCGTTTTGAGAATTAAAGTTAGTAACATATCCAGCAATTAAATCTGAGAATGGGAAAGTTACTGTGTTCATTAAATTATCTCCCAAAATGCAACGTCGAGTTTTTAATATTAGGGCTTACAAAAAAAGCAGTGAAAGCATTTTTTTCCGTAATAAGGGCAATTCCTGAATTGCCCTTACATTTTATAGTTTACGAATTACGAATTAGTAATTATTCGTTGAATGCCAAACTATTTGGAAATGAGAACGACAATGCTACGACCTTGAACTAAGCAGAAATCCTCTGGAATTAAAGTTTCTTCCCCCGATTCCACAATATCCATAGGTGAAGGTTGGGCAGTATCCACGACTTTGTACCATTTCCTAGATGAAAGATCCGGAATTTCAAATTTGAGACTATCCCAGTACATATTCATCATGACGTGAATATCTGATGCCCCTTGAAATCCTGCTAATGTAAAGGCAATAATTCTGCTATGAGAGTCGTTCCAATCTGGTTTAAACAAATGTAAGCTATGCCAAGATATATCTGCTAAACCTCGTTCATTAACTTCGCCATTGAAGAAGTGACGGCGGTGTAATGCTTCATGACAATAGCATTTACGGAAATTAATTAACATTTTGAAGAATCTGTATATATCAGTATTCTTCTCGACAAGATTCCAATCAAACCAACTGATTTCATTATCTTGGCAGTAAGCATTATTATTGCCATGTTGAGTACGTCTAACTTCATCCCCAAATGTAATCATTGGTACACCCTGCGACAAAAAAAGAATCGCTGTAAAATTCTTAATTTGTCGTTGCCGTAATGTATCAATTTCGGGATTGTCAGTTTCTCCTTCAACACCACAATTCCAACTCAAATTGTTATTTATTCCATCTTGACTGCCCTCGCCGTTGGCTTCATTGTGCTTGTGGTTGTAAGAAACTAAATCATTGAGAGTAAACCCATCGTGGCAAGTGATAAAGTTAACGCTGTTAATTGGTAAGTGTCCGCTTGCTTGATAGAGGTCGGCACTTCCAGAAATCCGCCAAGCTACTGCCCCTGCTAGTCCTGAATCTCCCTTGACAAAGCGCCGAACATCGTCTCGGAAGCGTCCGTTCCATTCTGCCCAACGATATCCCGGAAAGTAGCCAATCTGATACAATCCAGCTGCATCCCACGCTTCAGCAATAATTTTTGTATCTGCTAGAACTTCTGATGTTTCAATTTGCCAAACTACAGGTGGATGAACCATCGGACTGCCGTTTTGGTCACGGGATAAGATAGACGCTTCATCAAATCGGAAGCCATCAACGTGCATCTCTTGCACCCAAAACTCTAAGCAATCAACAATTAGCTTCTGCACTAAGGGATGGTTACAGTTAATCGTGTTTCCACACCCTGAGTAATCCATGTAGTACTGTTTATCAAAGGGTACAAGGTGATAAAATATACTATTAAAGAACCCTTTAAAGTTAATAGTTGGGCCTTCATGGTTTCCTTCGCTAGTGTGGTTAAAGACTACATCTAGGATGACCTCAATTCCTGCCTGATGTAGGGCTTTCACCATATCCCGAAACTCTCTAATTGGGTTTTTCTCATCGGGAGAAGTACAATATGAAGTTTCCGGGGCGAAAAAACTGTGTGGGTTGTATCCCCAATAATCTTTCAGTTGTTTACCGTTGACTTCTCGAAGAACTTCCGTTTCATCAAAGTCAAATACTGGTAACAATTCAACAGATGTTATCCCTAACTCTTGCAGGTAAGGAATTTTTTCGATGACTCCAGAAAAAGTACCGGGATGTTTGCAGCCAGAAGAAGGTGATTTAGTAAATCCCCGGACGTGCAACTCATAAATGATGGTTTCATTCATGGGTCGGTTAATGGGGCGATCGCCTTCCCAGTCATAATCTGATATATCTATGACTACACTACGCATTGAAGTAGCCAAGTTATCTTTCGACCCTAAAGCATCAGTGCGTTTCCACAGCGTGGTACTGTTTCCCTTGGAGTAAGGATCGATCAATATTTTGTTTTTGTTAAAGCGGTGTCCTTTTCCATGCAAATCTTGAGGGCCATCAATGCGATAAGCATAAGCAGCACCGGGTTTTAAACCTCTGATATAGATATGCCATAAGAAAAAGGTTTTATTCAGCTTGGGATCTAACTGAATGATTTCTATAGGTTCTAAGTCATTCGGTGTCTCAAACAACAACAACTCGACAGATGTCGCATATTCAGAAAAGATTGAAAAGTTGACTCCATGTTTATCAGGCTTTGCACCCAAAGGATATGTGCGCCCCAACTCTACTTGGTACTTTGTTGTAGCTTCTGCTTGATATTGAAGTGGTGTTGCAATCATTTTGCCTTTCTTCTCACCTAGAGCGTTAATTGATAATTTGCTGAACAATTCCGCAAGGCTTGATCAGGAACAAGCATATTTTTGGAAACATCAATTCCACAATTAGCTCAACCAATTTTGTTGAAATATTGGCAAAATAAACTTGGGTTGGATAGCAGAGAAAAACCCAGTTTTTTTGTATTATTTTAATACTGAAATTGGTTTCTAGTTAATGCGTAAACGGTTGCACTGAATTTTATCTGAAAGAATTGCACTAGCTATCATGCTTGTGTGAATTTCTAGATCGGCATCAGGAGGTGCTTCAAACCGAAAGCGTTGTCTTGGGAAAATAATTCGCTCAAAGTACCAATTAGGAATATTTGCGATCCGAAGTACCTGAATCTGGCTAGTAGAGTTAAGATAGTTACAAACAATCCAACCAGATTGCTCAGAAAGTAGCAGCGTTTTTCTTTCCCACATGACAGACTCAATTTATGATCCTACTTTCTTATCTGGTTGCTATCTGCAATTTCTGCTCATTAATCGCCTTTAAGAAAACCTCCATAAATTCGGCGACTACATTAGGATGTTTTGCTGTGATCAGATTACCATCAATGTGTAAATTTTTAGTTCCATCACCATCAAAGATAACGATCCCTCCAGCATTTTGTACATCACAAAGAATGTTATGAGCACAAGTCACTTCCCGATTCTTCAGGAGTTCAGCATCGGCGCAAAACAACCAAAGGCTATGACAGATAGTTCCAATATTTAATTTTCCAGCATCCATAGCCTTAACAGCTTTTCGGAGAAATCTGACAGCAGGAGATTGATTTGGTTGACCTTGTTTAGGATACTCTTCATAACGAAGACGATCCATTGCATAAGCACCAATGAGGATAATACCTTGATAATCGGTAGGTTCAACATCATTTACTTCTACTGTGACAGTCACTTCTTGTATTAGATCAATTCCCTTAAATGTCAGTTTATCTTGGTTCCAAAGATGAGAAACATACTCTATTTCGTATCCATTTTTTGGGAAAAATCTATTAAATGCTCGAAATTCAATTTCGTCAAAGTGTTCTTCGATTAGTACAGCTATTTTACCCTGATTTTTAGCATTAGTTACCATGTTTTTTCTCCTATGCCTATTTACAACAGGCTTTTATTCATCTTCAATTTTGCAGTCTATCAGTCGGCTATTCATTTGAATTGAAAATGTCATTCAGAGTACCAAAGCACCCCGCAGCTTTATTAAATCCTGCGTAAACGCACATGAACAACAAAAGCTCCTCTATTTCTGCACGGGTAGCACCTTGTTGCATAGCCATATTTATATGTGCAGCAAAAGGACTACCAGTGCCAACTTGATCTTGATTGACAACATCAATAGCAATTGTGATTAAAGCCTTAGTCTTTTGGTCAATTAACGGAAGACCCCATGCTTCACCCGCTACGCGAGTACAAAAATCCCCAAATTTCGGATTGATACTTTTTAAAGCATCTTGAAGTTTTACATCATCTAAAACAGCATTTTTATATACTGTTGTCTGGGAATTTTGCTTGATTGTAGCATAATCTTGCTGAATCATGGATTTTCTCCAATTCTTACATAGAATTAACTTTTATAATGCCCAAATTGTTTTGAAAGAAAAAGTTACTAAGTGCTTTGCTTGTGTAATCGACTAAAATCTTTGATGAATGACTTGCTTTGCTTTTCCATCAAAATGATTGGGCAATCATTGCAATAATTATTTTTTGCAATGTATTTTGATAGCTTTATCAACCTCGTTTCTTTAATTTATTTTTAACAATTTTGCCAAGTATGAACCAGGTAAAATCTTTGAGTTAAGACTAAATTTAAGCTTTTATACTATTACGGTATAAGTTTTACAAAAAATATCTTCTTAAAGTCGATACCGTGGAAGAAAATTTTTCCTTCTCTTTCTTCTCTCTGTGTGTTGCGCCAGTTGCTACAAGTCGGGGAACTCGCTTCTCTACGAGACGCTGTTCGCGTTCGCGTCTACGTTAATAAATGACTCTTACAAAGACTGCTAACCTTAACAGAACTGCATTTGATTATAATTGGGTTATATAGCGGTTCTATTCAAATGTGGTACAACATCATCTCGTAAGGTGTAGGGGCAATTCATGAATTGCCCTTACGGGTGTAACTCACATAAATGAAAACCGCTATATAGGAATCCGCTTTGATTTGCGTTCGCGCAGTGTCTTGAAGAGAATCCCAAAGCAGTTTCGCGTCTCTACAAGGATTTTGAAATCATGCAGAATCATTTTCATACCTAAATTCAGCAACGCCCCAAAAGTCGTAAAAATATCGGATGTAGTAGTTTAATCTGAAGAATGCACAGATAAACTAAGTGCTTCAGCGCTTTTCTTATACAGTTAAGTTGTTAAGTTTGTCCTTAAGTTATCGATCTTCATTTTACAAAAATTCATAGTGCTGCAAAACTCAGTATCAACAGACTTTATTCAGTTCGCTACTACAATTACGAAGAATATCATTATATAATACAACACTTAGGGAGCGTTAGTAAACTTGATGAAGCTTAACAATGCCTGAAATTGTTTAGAGGTTTTGTAAGTATTGGAAATAGACCTTATTGGCAAAACCTGAAAAGCGATGTGCAACCTTTAGATATTGGCAAAATTTTATTGAGATTAATATCTTTTACTTGCCAGTAAAGGTTTGTAGTAACCGCAAAATTGCTTTTTGACTAAAAAGGTTAAAAAAGTCCTTTTCGACTCAAGTCTTTCTTTATGGTTTTTCTGACTTTTGACCTAAAGGCTTGAAGAAAAAACCAAAGTACTTTTTTAATAGCTTTAGGTAGGTAGCTAGGTAGGTATAATTAAACATAAAATAATATCCTAGTTCGTATTGAGCGATTCATCTCTCAAAACAAGGATTATCAGGACTAAATTTCCGACTACAAACTTTAATTTCTTTGCGCCTACTTACTTAGAAACTGAAACTTTAATTTACTGTTGGTGAATTATGTAGCAAAATTATGAAAAATAAATTAATTTTGAACTTGCATAATTCCCTAGCCAACCTCTGATATGTCTGTATGCTGTATTGCTTTAGCTTCTTTATTTGCGATGTAAGGTTAGTTTTGATTCTAAGGCAAACACATGTTGTCAAGAAAATATCGTCAATTTTAGTGATTTTGAGGTTGTTCTTAACAAGTTTCATCATTGCCACAAATGACTTTTTCTCATTCTGTTTGTCATAACTACAACCGAGGAAAAAACCATGCGTAACAAGTTTTTAATTAATACTAAATCAGCGGGTATTGTGCTTGATGAAGTAGTGGTGAAAACTGCCAACCGCAATAGGGTAGAGCAAGCCGATTCTGCGGGGAGTGACGATCGCACCGATTCAAATATGAATCATGCAGATAGGGTAGCTCAAACTCAAAAGCTTTTAGATCGAGCGATCGCATCTGCTTGGTACACAGTCAAGAGCGATCGCAGACCACCAGCCTTGACTCCCATCCGATGGATATGGCGGCTTGCAGGTCTTTACCATCTGTGCCACTCCACCCCCCAGTTAATGGAAGAAGCTGCTCAACATTTTGCTTCAGCAAATCGCCAAAGTTTGGCACAGTGGGCTTTAAAAAAAGCTAAAGAGGAAGCAGGTCACGATCAACTCGCTCTCCTTGATATTCAGTCGATGGGATATGAAGCTCAAGCAGTTGTGGAAGCACTTGTTCCTCCATCTGCAAAGGCTTTAGTGGATCACTTCACCCGAACTGTGCAAAACTCAGATCCCATTGATTGTGTAGGTTATTCCTATACGGCCGAACGCCTAGCAATATGCAGAGGATTAGAATACATTCAGAGGATAGAAATATTGCTACCATCAGGTAAAAATGCCACTCGCTGCCTACGCGTACACAGTGCTATTGGTACTGACGTAGAGCATGTAGAGGAGGCAGTTGAGATGATTGCAGAACTTACTCCGAATGAGCAGACCCGTGTGGCAAAAGCCTGTTACCAAGCCGCATTGTTGCGCTTTAGCCCACCGATAAAAGACTACATATCAGATGAGGAAATTCAAAATGTCTTGAAACCGTTCAAACTACTAGAACCTATAAACAACTAAAGGTGAGACTTGGTTATTAACTGTTCATGCAGTAACCCAACAACTAAGACTAACTCATCCGATACAGCCTCAACTATCCAATTCAGAACAACTACAAGGACATAACAATGAATACTATCGCAACTATCGCTATCGACGAACAATCTTTAAGCTCTGACTATTTTCCTACCAGCCTCTTTGAGAACAGCTTAGATGTCTTAAACGATCCCGACTTTGAGTTAGAGAACATTATGAACAAGGAATTTCCACAAGGATTGCCAAGCGATCTCGACAGTGCTGATTTTTAATTTTTCCCTCAACTTTTGACCTTACTTGTTCCCAGCTTGGAGGCTGGGAACAAGGCAACACAAGAAAACTAAGTAAGTCGCTATAAATAAACATAACCATGTAACAGAATGTAAAAACCACAAGACCTTTGCGATTGCAATTCTTGGAGACGCTCCGCGAACATTCCACTTCGTTACATTCGCAATGACATACATTGAAATTTTCACCCTGACTTACTTATATAATAGACATCTCCAGAAATTACAGCAGAATTCAAGTATTTGAACCACATCTGTCGTAGGGGCAATTCATGAATTGCCCCTACGACAGGTGTGGTCTATGGTCTATTTACCTAAAAATAGCTGTAAATATACGTCACCTGAAATCTTTGTAGAGACGCGAAGAAGTTATTTTTCACAAGCACCCAATGCTTTCAGCGTCGCAATCATTGCTGTCGTTAAGCCTGTAATCCCCCTGATGTTCATTCCCTGATAGAATTTTTCAGCTTTTAAGGTTTTTAAGCACTCACTTGTCGTCAAATCCCAAAGTCGAATTGTTTCATCAGCGCCACTGCTAGCTAAAGTTTGATTATCTGGGCTAAAGGTAACTGACCAGATCCAAGCTGAATGTCCACGCAGTGTTTTTTTGCATTCGCCTGTATTCACATCCCATAATTTTACTGTGTAATCGGGACTGCTACTGGCTAGAGTCTGACCATCGGGACTAAAAATAACTGCTTTAACGATACCATTTGCACAAACCTCGAAAGTTTTAAGACAGCTACCAGTCCTAATATTCCACAACCGGATTTTTCCATCGTAACCGGCACTGGCTAATAGTTGACCATCTGGACTAAAAGCAATTGACCAAACCCAATTCTTATGACCCTCTAATGTTTCTTTGCACTCACCAGTACTAATATCCCACAGCTTGACTGTCTGATCCCAAGCGCCACTTGCTAAGATTCTTCCTTGAGGACTGAAAGCGACTGATTGAACTACAGCACAATGTCCCTGGAAAGTTTGCAAAGCTTGACCCGTATTGACATTCCACAATCTCACTGTTTGATCGCCACTACCACTTGCTAGTATTTGACCATCTGGACTAAAAGCAACTGACCAGACTAGAGCATGATGTCCTTGAAAAGTTTGCAAGACTTGACCTGTATTGACATTCCACAGCTTCACTGTTCGATCGTCGCTACCACTTGCCACTATTTGTCCATTTGGACTAAAGGCAACCGCTCGAACTGCGGCATGATGGCTCTGGAGAGTTTTGAGACATTCACCTGTATTAACATTCCACAACCTCACCATGCAGTCATGGCTACCACTTGCTAATATCTGACCATCGGAATTATAATCAACTGACCAGATCTGACTGGTATATCCGCTAAGGGTTTTGAGACATTGACCATTAGTGACATTCCATATCTTCACTGTTTGGTCATCACCGCCACTGGCAAGAAGATCCCCTTGCTGGTTAAAAGCGACGGATAATACCCAACCAGAATGACCCTGAAGAGTTTTAAGACATTCACCTGTGCTAACACTCCATACCTTCACTGTTTGATCGTGACTGCCTGTAGCGATAACATTACCTTGAGGACTAAAAGCAACTGACCAGATCGCACTATCATGCCCCTGAAGAGTTGCGATACATTCACTAGTGTTCAAGCACCACAACTTCACTGTTTGGTCATCACTGCTACTCGCTATTGTCTGACCATCAGAACTGATACTGATTGACCGGATGCCATCACGATGACCCTGGAAAATTTTCAGGCATTCACCAGTGCTGACATCCCACAATCTAATAGTATCGTCATCACTGCCGCTCAGTAACATTTGACCATTCGGATGGAAAATCACACAGATTACCCAACTTGTATGCCCTTGAAAAATTCTCAGGCATTTACCGGTGCTAACATTCCATAGCCTCACCAGATGGTCATTACTGCCACTTATTAGGGTGTTTCCATCGGGACTAAAAGCAACCGACCAAACCTCAGTATTATTATGTTCCCGAAAGGTTTGGATGCCTTGACCTGTACTGGTATTCCACAGTTTTACAGTAGAGTCAGCACTTCCGCTTGCAAGAGTTCTACCATCTGGACTAAAAGCAAGTGATACAACCCAGTTCGTATGTCCCTTACAAGTAAAAATTTGTTTCCAATCTGAGACTTGGTATAAGCGAATCTCACTATTGGTATCACCTAAAGCCAAAAGTTTTCCATCAGGGCTAAAAGCTACTGAGAAAACACCGCCAAAGGTTTCAGCAAAGACAGACCGATCAAAATCAGCGTTTTGAAAATTTACATCGCGCAATTTCATACACCGCAGGTCTACTTGCCAAAGAGTTTGAGAAGAAAAATCATAGTTGCTGAGGTCAGTCCCCAGATGACAAAGCAGATTCAGGATATTTCCAGCTGTATAACTTTGTTCTAGAGGTGATGTTTCTCGGAGATTTACCAAGATTTTGGTTAGCTGATTTTCTAGGTTTTTTTTGCTTCTAAAAATACCAAGTAATCCATCTATAACTGGTTGGACAATCAGCCGAATTTGAATATCCCTGACGTAGTCTTTCGCCATTGCCTTCATTAAAGCATGACACCTGAATAAATCTATATTCTCAGTGGCAATTTCTTGACAAACTCGATCTATCAACTTCTGAGTTACATACTCTATCACTACAGGTTGGAGTGTGAATAGTGCTTCACTTTTTTCGATTAGCGATCGCCTCACCAGAGACTCTAAAGACTCTAATACTTTTTGTGGTGGGATTGGTGATACAATATCATTGCGGATTTCTGATAGTGAAACTGGCTCGCGATTGATGGCTAGCCAGTACATTGCATCCTTTTCTAAATTTGATAAGCGTAAGAACTGCTGCTCTAAAAGCTCATGAATATCACCAAAAACAGTTGTCTCTTGTTGTAAAAACTTAGATATGTCACCACAAAATACATCTTGAATAGTAGTAGCAACGACCTTCAAAGCTAAGGCGTTACCTGCATAACGCTTTACCAGTCTGCTAGATTCTGACTCGGAAGCTAAGACTCCTTTGACTTTCAAAATTTCCTGTCCATCGGGCGCGTGTAAACCACCAAGAATAAACGAACGGACACATAGTGTTTCTCCTTCTAAGGATGCCACTTCTTGAGGTTTTTCCCGACCTGTGAGCAGCAAGCAGCTTTGATGAGTTACTTCCCCGACTCGTTTGAGCAAATCCCCGTATCCCTGATATCCTTCTCGGTAAAGTCCGGCTCGACTACCACTTTGCAGAATTGACTCGATATTATCTAGTATCAATAGACATCGATGCTGCCGTAGATAATCAATAAGTCTGGATATTCTTTCGCCTACGCTTTCTGGTAAAGAAACTTCTGTTTCTTGCTCGTCGGATAAGAACTGGATCAGGCTAGCTAAAATATTTTTGATGGGCGGGGCTTCTCGCAGCGATCGCCATATGATATACTCAAAATTATCTTTAATGCGCTCTGTCAGCTTTATAACCAGAGCCGATTTACCAATTCCTCCCATTCCCAAAACAGCCACTAACTTACACCGATCTTCAAGGAGCAATTGTTCTAATGTGGACGTTTCTTCTGCCCGCCCATAAAATACTGATACATTAGTCGCTTCTCCCCAATCTTGACGCTGAGATTGGTCAGAATTGGTATAACAATCCTTATCCAGCTGGATATTAAAAGCTTGGAAGAAAAGTTCAATTGTTCGTTTATCAACTCCGTCTTCACGAGACAGCACCTTAGAAATTGTTGCTGTGTTGATGCCAATGCGCTCACTTAAATCTTCAAAGGTATATCTGTTGCCATAGTTTTCGTTTAATTCGGCAGTAAGTCTAGCAGACTGAAGTTTTTGTAATCCTTCTGGAGTAAGAATAAGACCACGTTTACGCTTCTGCTTTGAAAGTTTCATAAAACCTATTACCTTTGTAGCTATAAAACATAACTGGCTTGGCTTTGTGATTTATGCATCTTGAAGAAAACTATTTTGGAATTATAAATTTGTTACTTATTCTCTCCTCTAGCTAAGGATATTTAACATAAGAGCAGCAAACACACGCAAGTAAGAATATATCACAAAAAGTCCTTAAAGCCTTAAAGACTTAAAATTTAGAGAATGTTAAATAAATCTTATTTCATACTTAACTTAGCGATCGCAAGTCGTGGCTACACAGACTAGATACATAGCGGTTTCTCGGATATAAAGACACTCTGTGCTAATTTTAAAACCTTAATTTTTTGTTAGTTCATGCAGGTAAACTAGGTTTATAAAGTAGCAAATTATATGCGCCAAATAATTTAGTTGCTAAAGAATAAACATCAGAGATGATAGTAAGGATAAGGATGAGTAATTGTACAGAAATTAACACTAAACCGGAAATATTGATTAGATTTTGGCAGAAAAATCATCTTTCCATAGCTCGACATCGTCTCTAGCCTCTAGCCTCCTTTATATTTAATCCACGTTACTTAGCAATAATTACGGATATGACGACTAATTTTCTCCAACCGCCAAGGTTACGCGTTGGTCAAGACATGGAAGAAGAGCGGCGCGCCACTTGGCTAGAACTTTTTTACGATTTGGTATTTGTGGTTGCTATTTCTCAAATGGCTCACAACCTCAAAGAAGATATATCGCTATCTGGCTACTTTAACTTTGTAGTTTTATTTATACCTATTTGGTTCTCATGGATTGGTACCACACTGTATGCCAACCGCTTTGATAGCGATGATATTGGACATCGGTTACTGATTGGTTTGCAAATGCTGACAGCAGCAGCAATGGCGATCAACATCCACCACGGTTTAGGTGAGAGTTCGCCTGGTTTTGCCCTTTCCTATGCTCTTGGTAGGGCTGTGCTGGTTATAGAATACGTCCGGGCTGGAATACATATTCCTTCAGCCCGTCCTTTGACGAGTCGCTACGCTATTGGTTTTGCGATCGCAGCCTTTTGTTGGTTGGTTTCGGCATTTGTACCTATTCCTTGGCGGTTCGCACTCTGGACATTAGGAATCATTATTGACTTTGTTACACCATTAACAGGATCTAAATTCCAGATTGGGTTACTTCCCCACGCCTCCCACTTACCAGAACGTTTCGGACTGTTTACCATCATTGTCTTAGGCGAAGCAATTACGGCCGTGGTAAATGGTGTTTCTCAGCAGAAATGGGAAACTTTAACCGTGATTGCTGCCGTGTTTGGTCTACTTATCGCTTTTAGTTGGTGGTGGGTCTATTTTGACAACCTGGGTGGTGCGCCTATTGAGATAGCGCGCACACATGGAAGAATTGGTGTCGTCAATATCTGGCTCTACACCCATTTACCGTTAATGATTGGGATTGCTGCTGCTGGAGTTGGTGTAGAAACAATCTTGTTGAGCCAGCCAACCGAAGTACTATCCGATTCACAGCGATGGCTGATCTGTGGTTCAGTAGGATTATGCTCTTTGGGAATCAGTATTCTTCATAGATATGGAGTGATCCGCTATTGTAAAATCCGTTCCCGGTATCGACTTTGGGGTGCAGTTGTGCTGCTAGCGATCGCTATCTTAGGCAAAGGTTTGTTACCTGTTGTAGTCATTACGCTTGTAGCTGTAGTTTCTGTTTTCCAAGTCATTCAGGACTTGTATCAGAGTCGTCCTACTACCCGCTTGGTAAATCCAGAAATTTAAGGTCATTACCAGCTAGGAATTTCACTATAAATCCCCTCTCTACAAGACGCTACACGAACGCTTGAACTAATAGACATCTGGTGAAAAAGAATGTAGAGACGCGATATATCGCGTCTCTACAAGGGTTCTGCATAAAGGATATTTAATTTATGGAGATGTCTAATGGTCGTTAATCGCTGCTTCAGTAATTTTTTCCAACCCGCAATCAGTGTGACATATTAATGTTATGCAAAAAAGAGAGGAAATAATTAGCAATTCCAATTTTCCAACGATCTTTTTTCTTCATAGTGTGGAATAATTAATATGGATATTCTATATCTACCCATTGCTTAATGAGTAGATATAAAATAGAACGGATAGTGACTCGTTTCTGAGTGCAAATCAATTTAAATTCATGCTTTAAGGGTTTTGGGACATACGCTTTAACATCTTCAGTCTCTTCGTTTAAGCAATCTAGAGATAATTTGGTAAGAGGTGCATCTGCTTGTATCCATTCTCTAATTAAATTATCCAATACTTCACTCATTTCCAGGTGTTTTTTTACACAAATAACTTTAAATTGAAGCTTTAAAGCTTTTGGTATAGCTCCCTTGATAACTACAATTTCCTCACTATCTTTTTGGAATACAAGTTCATAAACTACACTAATATTGTTGTTGAAACATTTGGACTTGTTATCAAGCATTGGTTTACAGCGCTTCCTAATTACATGAGGTACATCACAGTTCCATCCTCGCTTGCGGGTAGGGGTTGGTAACTTGAATACCTCACTAAAGCGAGAACTGCTATATCAAAACTGAAGGTAATACAAGCTAATTGGGGCGAATGTCCAACCCACGCACGCCCAAGTCTAGACGGAAGATTCCTCCTTGACCTTCTTCCGTTTCCACGCCACCAGTGACGAACAGATGCTTCATATCTGAACCGCCAAAAGCACAATTGCTGGTAGTCAGGTTGCCGCTGGAATATCGACGGAGCAGTTGTCCCTTAGTATTGAGTACTTGTACTTGACCCATGCCATAGTGAGCCACGTATAGATTTCCCTGTGCGTCTATGCTCATTCCGTCAGGCTTATTGTCGATTTGTTTTCCCTGTTTGAGAGGGAGTTCAGCAAACACTTTCTGAGATTCTACCTTTCCTGGCGATCGCACATCATACTCTAAAATCCGATTTTTATTGCTCTCGGCCACAAAGAGATGCTTGCGATCTGGGGTAAGGACGATCCCGTTGGCAAAGGCTAATCCGTTAACAACCTGGCTGATTTTCTCTGTTGGAGACACGTAGTAAACTGCACCATTGGGGGTCTGAGAATTTGAGTTGCCGGAGTCAGTAAAGTAAAATCCTCCTTGCTGATCAATGGTGATGTCGTTGGGATACTGTAGAGTTTTGCCATTAAATTTTTTTGCAACCACTTTTATAATCTGACCATTGGCATCTAGTTTCACAACCGAGTTTTTGGCTGCGACAATATGAATACCTTGAGACATAATCTTGTGTCCATTAGCGCCTTCAACTTTAGCCCAAAGTCGAGGAGTGCCATTAGGAGGTAAAATGGTGATGGTTCCGGCTTTGGTTTGAGAGAAGTAGAGGTTGCCTTCACCGTCTACAACAACTCCTTCAGAGTATTTTTGGCTTCTCAAAACCTCTATTGGCTTAATAATATCTGCTGGTGGCAGTGTTGTATTAGACAAGTTAGCTGCACCAGACACATCTGCGATCGCGCTTGCTGTATGGGACAAGTTAGATGACATGTCCAATTTAGTAGAACTACAAGAGGTCAGCAGTAGTAGTTTTCCACAGATGAATACGAACGAAGTGATTTTTCTTATGCTTATGAAGTATTTATGTGTGCTGGAATGTTCCATAATTAAGTAGTCTTAATCAATACCTTTACCAAAATAAGAGCCTACAAAAATTTTGGCAAAAACGGCAAAATAATTCATAAATAAGGGTTTAGCTTACAGGGTAGCTTGGAAGCTAAAACCCCTGATACTGCGGTCAATACGTTAAAAAACGCTTAAGGGAAACCTTGAAGGAATTTTTAGGACTTATTGTTTTTGTCAAACCCTGGAGAACAGGACGTTAATACATCAACTCAGCCTCGGAAATTGGCGAAGGTATTGACATACAATACCTATTTTTTTTTAGGCTTGGTATATACAAAAAACTTTTCAGATATCGTCTGATAACGCCTGTTCTGAACATTCCTGAATTAATTTTGCGATTAAACCTGTCCATCCAGTTTGATGACTAGCACCAATACCAGCGCCGTTATCTCCGTGAAAGTATTCATTGAACAGAATCAGATTGCGCCAATTTGGATCTGTTTGGAATTTTTCTGTTCCGCCATAAAAGGGTCGCTGACCAGAAGCATCAGTCAGAAAAATTTCGATCAGTCTTTCACCTAATGCAATTGATACCTCCTTGAGGGTCATCATTTGACCTGAACCAGTGGGACATTCAACTTTGAAATCGTCGCCGAAGTAGCTATAGAACTTTTCCAGCGATTCTAGGAGGAGATAATTAATCGGAAACCAAATTGGCCCGCGCCAGTTAGAATTACCGCCAAACATTCCGGTGGTAGACTCAGCAGGTTCGTAATCGACTCGATGTTCTTGTCCATCAACTTTTAAAACGTAAGGATGGGATGCATGAACTTTAGAAACAGAGCGAATACCATAAGGACTAAAAAATTCGGTTGCATCTAACATCTTTTCTAAGATACGACGGAGTTTATCTGGATAAACGATCGCTAAAAGTCGCTTTTCACCCATACCTTGTGTGTGCATGCAAGCGATATTTCTAGTCAAATCGTGACGATTTTGCAAAAACCATTGCGTGCGTTGGTGAAAGCCTGGAAGTTGATCTAAGGTTTTTGATTCTAAAATGCTTACGGCACATAATGGGATTAACCCCACGAGCGATCGCACTTTCATCGGGAATTGATGGCCATTTGGTGAATGTAGGGCATCGTAGTAAAAACCATCGTCTTCATCCCATAATGCTATTTCGGCATCGCCTACGCCGTTCATCGCATCAGCTATATATAAAAAATGCTCGAAAAACTTGCTGGCAATGTCTTCGTAGGTAGAATTATCTTTTGCTAACTCTAAGGCGATGGTCAGCATATTTAAACAATACATCGCCATCCAACTTGTGCCATCTGCTTGTTGTAAATATCCCCCCGTTGGTAGTTGAACGCTACGGTCGAAAACACCAATATTATCCATACCCAAAAAGCCACCCTGAAAGATATTTCTACCTTCTAAATCTTTCCGATTAACCCACCAAGTAAAGTTTAGTAATAATTTCTGAAAAACACTTTCCAGAAATTTTTTATCTGCACGACCATAGATTTTTTGCTCAATCTGATAAACTTGCCATGCAGCCCAAGCGTGTACAGGCGGATTGACATCACCAAAAGCCCATTCATAAGCGGGTAGCTGACCGTTGGGATGCATATACCACTCCCGTGTCAAGCGACTCAGTTGCAGCTTGGCAAATTCGGGGTCAATCATTGAGAGAGGAATTACATGAAAAGCTAAATCCCAAGCCGCAAACCAAGGATATTCCCATTTGTCGGGCATGGAAATTATATCGTCGTTAAATACATGAAACCATTCATGGTTTCTACCACTAAGTCGGGATGCTGGCGGCATTGGGCTAGCCGGATCGCCTTTTAGCCATTCTTGAATTACATAATAGTAAAATTGTTTGCTCCATAACATCCCAGCAAATGCCTGTCGCTGCACATTTCGCTTATCTTCTGACATTGGCAACGGGCAAATTCGTTGATAAAATTCATCTGCTTCGCGCTGGCGTTGTTGCCAAACTGTATCAAATTCAGCCCCGAATGGTGCAGTTAAATCTTGCGCGTTACTTAATCGCAATCGGATTTTTTTGGTTTCACCTGCACCAATGTTTAATTCATAACAAGCAGCAAACTTAGTACCAATGCGATTTGGATTGACATCTGTTTTTTGCCCATTTACCAGATAATTGTTAATTCCATCTTTAACGTATGGGGAAGCATTATTAACTCCAAACAATCTTTGATTATTAGTGTCGTTTTCGGTAAATAGTAGTTCTGGAGTTTCATTACAGTACAACCATCGGGTTTCTAAGGAGGGGTGATAAGCTTCGATGGTGCTGAGTTGAGAGTTAGATTGGCTAATTTTCAACCACGGTTTTTCTTCTTGACTATCAGTCCAAGACCAAGTGTTGCGGAACCAGAGTGTTGGTAATAAATGCAGCGTTTTTGCTTCTGGGCCTCGGTTAATTACACTAATTTCAATTAAAATATCCTCGGGTGAAGCCTTAGCGTATTCAACGAATACATCAAAATAGCGGTCTTGGTCAAATATACCTGTGTTGATTAATTCAAACTCTGGACTTTGGCGATCTCTGCGGCGATTTTCTTCTACTAGTTGGTTATATGGGAAAGCTGCTTGGGGATATTTATAAAGATATTTCATGTAGGAATGAGTCGGGGTGTTATCCAGGTAGAAGTAGTATTCTTTAACATCTTCTCCGTGATTTCCCTGCTTTCCGGTCAGACCGAAAAGCCTTTCTTTGAGAATAGCATCCTCACCATTCCAGAGAGCGATCGCAAAACATAGTCGCTGATGATTGTCGGATATTCCCGCAATCCCATCTTCTCCCCAGCGATAGGCGCGAGAGCGAGCATGGTCGTGGGGAAAGAATTCCCAGGCAGTACTATCAGGGCTATAGTCTTCGCGCACTGTTCCCCACTGGCGTTCACTCAGATAGGAACCCCATCGTTTCCAGTAGGCTGTGCGATCACGGTCTGCTGCTAATCTTACTTCTTCTTGAGTCATAGCGATTTGGGATTAAATTAGGACTTACGGACTATACAAATTAGTCAGAGTATGCATTTAGGATGTTGCTATCCAAGCTTGAGCAATACAACCGCGTGGGGTGAATGGTTCATCGCCATTAAAAATTTCACTGAGGCTACCAACCCCGTGAGCGCATAGATGATTAGCCATTGGCTCAAGGAAACTCCGAGCTTGGGCTGGATAATTGAAAACACGCAAATGGGCTAAAACAAATGGCCCAATCAGCCAGCCCCAAACTGTTCCTTGATGATAAGCACCATCCCAATCACCAACCTTGGCATCCATACAAGTGAGTTGTACACCACACCTTGTCCGGTATTGTTGCACAAAGTACTGTTTCGTCTTTTGACTGTTGCTGTAGTACTTTTGTCGTGGATCTCGCAAATTGGAAACACTGGTTTATTATTTGAATGGTAGAGCCAACACAATCTATCTACTGTTCGTGATAATTTCGGCTTAATCCTCCATCTACATAGAAAGTTGCGCCTGTGATGTAGTCGGCATCTGATGAAGCTAAAAAGGCAACTATGGGGGCAATATCTGTCGTTTTGCCTAAACGACCCAAGGGAATATTTTTCAATAGCGCTCCCAATTTTTCTGGGTCATTTAATAGTTTAGTATTGATTGGTGTCTCGATCGCTCCTGGGGCAACATTGTTAATTGTAATTCCCAGAGGGCCAAACTCAACTGCAAGGTTACGCATCATCATTTTTACACCACCCTTGCTGGCACAATAGTGAGTGAAGTGGGGGAATGCTATTTCCTCATGGGTAGAGCTAATATTGATGATTTTACCAGTTCGCTTGGTTTCGATTAGGTGCTGGGCGATCGCTTGAGTTGCGAAAAATGTACCTTTGAGGTTTAGATTCATCACGGCATCATAGTCGGCTTCGGTGAGGTTCCAGAAGTCAGCATTTCTACCGTCGATTCCAGCATTATTTACCAGAATGTCTAGCTTTCCAAAGTGTTGAATACCTTGGTCTATTAAATGGCGAATGTCGCTGATTATACTTAAATCAGCTTTAACAGTTAAGCCTTTGCATCCCACAGCTTCCACTTTCGACAAAGTTTCTTGAGCGCCTTCGGGATGAGAACGGTAGTCTATCACAACATCTGCACCTTCCTCAGCAAGACGTACAGCGATCGCTTGACCTATTCCTCCACTGCTACCAGTGACTAAAGCTATTTTACCTTCTAGTTTCTTCATTGATTTTATCCTTCTAGAGTATTTTGATATTTTTTGAATTTGATAAATGGCTCTCAATTAAACGCACATTGTTTTCTGACACTGATCTATCTATTAGATTAAAAAAGGACTCAAGGAAATTTTTAGGTTTAGGTAGATGCTAAAATAGTCAATCTATTGATGTTTTTGAATATGTGATACTTTCACATTTTTAAAAATACAACGATAGTTGGGAACATGAAAAAGTTTGCCTGTCAAAACTTCGCGTTCACCCATAGCTAGAAGTTGAAAAACTTTGACAGCAATTAATGCTCCTAATGGGGACGCAATACAATAAATCCACTGGTATTGCCAAGACCATGCTAAGAAAGCAGGGCTAATACTGCGTGCTGTATTCATACTAGTACCCGAAATTGGCGCTCCCAACCATACCATAGTTGCTACTAAAAGCCACACCATTAAAGGTGTCCAGCGCAATAGGTGATGATGACTTAAGAAGATAAAGATAGATAATACTAGCAGAAAGGTCATAAAAACCTCAGCCAGAAATACATACCATAAAGGATAACCTATTCCAGGTAAAGTAATACAATAATTGACGCCAATAAAATAATTTTTCCACAAAGCTAAGGCTAAACATGTGCCAATAATTGCGCCAATAAATTGACTAATAATATATCCAATTAAGTCACGTTTATGCATTTTGCCTTGCACCCAAAATGCCAATGATAAGCAGGGATTGAGGTGCGAACCACTCAGCTTTCCCAAAGGTGAAATACTATAAATTGCGCCACTGCCAGCGAAAATTAGACCATTAATTAATAAACGAGGACTCACAGCAGGGATAAGATGCTCCATCGGCAAGCCTTTGCCAAAATTGAAGGTGATTATACTGAATCCAACCAATAGATTGAAAGCAGTTCCCAGCAATTCTGCACCATATTCAGGCCAGTTTAGGGTTTTCCAATTGGTGAAAGTATTCATGCAAGGACAATAGTTTTTACATCTATAAGTAGTAATGCAAAATTAAATATACATTTGTCATTGTGAATGGAGCAAAGCGGAATGAAGCAATCGCAAGGTCTTGGGATTGCTTCGCTACATTTCATTCCGCTCGCAATGACATAAATATTTTTGCATACGCACTTAGCAATCAAATTTGAATAATGTGAGTCAGAATCAAAATGCTTTCTATCAGATGCTGTGCGATGTCTACGACGGGCTACGCCTACGCACTTTTTTTGCCTCCTCATTGTAGTATGTGGCATTAAATAAGAGAAATTGTATGTTTCATATTATTTTGCTTCTGACCCATCTTTACCAGCTACGATCTACACGTTATGAATGAACTTAAGTTAAAAGGGCGGTTAGAAACTTCGACTACACAGGCAAAACCCACCTCCGTAGGTTTCAGGGTTTCAGGACGAATGGCACTAGGCATCACCGTGCCAAAACGGGAAAATTGTACGCTAAGGCTGAAACCCATATCACAAAAGCATTTCAGCGATACTTGTTTTCCTTGACCCGCAAAGGACGCAACTTGTCAAAACTCGTAGCCTGTTTCAAATTCCAGACATAATCGTTACAACGGAAGAGATAGAACGGATGTTAAAAGATGCATCTGAGGAATTACCCAATTTAAAACCTTTAAATTTAAAAAGACTTGGGCTTGATGAGATAGCTCTGATTAAACGAAAGGGTAATTACTGTGCGGTACTAGTAAATTTAGATACATCTAAACTAATTGCGATTTTAAGCGATGTCTACGACGGGCTACGCCTACGCAGACAAGAAATCATCAAACAAACCCTTTTAGGATGGGAACTTGAGCTATTAGAGCAAATAAAAGAAGTAAGTATAGATTTGTGGCGTGGGTATAAAAGCTTAATAGAAGAATTAATGCCGAATGCTCAGGTAGTAGCAGATAGATTTCATGTAATGACACAGATAAATAAAGAATTAGATGCACGAAGAAAAACCGAAAAACGAAATATAGAAAATTTAATTAAAACAACAAAATTAGCAGCACAAAAAACTGAATACGAAGAAATATTATTAGGATTGAAAAATAGTCACAATTGATTACTAGTTGGGAAAGGTTCAAGACGGGGTTTGGCGACTTTCAAGAAGGTAATGCAACCTTAGCTCATGCTCTATTCGGCTTTTTCAACAATGGTGGCACCCGTTGTTGGGTAACTCGCATCGCTGATGAAATCAATCCTGAAAATGTCAGAGTAGCCTTAGAAACTCTCAAGCCTATTGATGAAATTGCCATAGTTGTCGTACCTGGTGCGGTTAGTGATGAAGTCCAGAATGCTATTTTGGATCATTGCGAAGACACATATTTGCAAGACCGCTTTGCAATTTTAGATGGTCGGCATGAAGAAGTTACTAATTTTAATCTCACTAAAGAGGCTATTCAAGGAGGAACTAGAGATAGTAGCTATGGTGCTATCTATTTTCCCTGGATCGAGGTTTTCGACCCGATCACTGACAAGAATATTTATGTCCCTCCCAGTGGTTACATTGCTGGAGTCTATTCCCGTGTGGACACCGAGCGCGGAGTACATAAAGCACCAGCTAACGAGGTAATTCGCGGTGCCGAAGGAGTTGAAATTGATGTCACCAAGGCAGATCAGGCAGGGCTAAATCCAGATGGGATCAATGTGATTCGCAAATTCAGCGGCAACAATATCCTAATTTGGGGTGCCCGGACTCTCGCAAGCAAAGAAGACCCAGAGTGGCAGTACATCAACGTTCGCCGTTTGTTTCTTTACCTGCGTGAATCCATTGACGAAGGTACTCAGTGGGCAGTCTTTGAGCCTAACGATTTTAAACTGTGGGCTAAAATCCGACGCAATGTTTCAGCCTTTCTGACTAATGTTTGGCATGATGGAGCTTTATTTGGCAAGACTCCACAAGAAGCTTTCTATGTCAAGTGTGACGAAGAAACTAATCCGCCGGAAGTTAGAGATTTAGGTCAGGTTGTGACAGAAATTGGTGTGGCAGTTGTCAAACCAGCCGAGTTTGTCATCTTCCGGATCAGTCAGTGGGCTGGCCCAAAAGCTAATGGCTAATAAGGGACTGACAAATAAAAAGCAGCGCTTGAGCAGGCGATGCCGTTCGCGAAGCGTCTCGTAGAGAAGGCACACTATGCGATCGCAACCCCACATCAGATGGCAAGGTAACTATGTACAAAGCCCCAGGTGTCTATAAATATATTTTATCAGAGCCGAAGGTTAGATTACCTACAGGTGTACCAGCGTTTTTGGGACTCTGTGAAAATACTGAAATTGCCGTTAATCAGCCTCAGCCTTTAACGCATTGGTCTGAGTTCGAGCAGTTATTTGAGAAACCTTTGCCCAATAGTTATTTGGCTTATGTCGTGCGGGGATTTTTCCAAAATGGGGGTAGCTTGTGTTATCTGGTGCGGCTCAAAGACGCTGATTTAAATGCACTCTCTGAGGGACTAGCTGCCCTGGAAACTCTCAAGACCATTGATTTGGTATGTGCGCCGGATATTATGGTTGAGCCTCCGGAAAAAATTGACCCTAATCGGGTACGGGTTATGCAGTCAGCCATTTTGAGTCATTGTAGTCGTTTAGGCGATCGCTTTGCGATTCTGGACTCCCTACCGAGAGCGAACCTCGAACAAGTTCAGGCACAACGGCAAAGATTAACTGGAGACTACGGTGCTTTGTACTACCCTTGGATTCGCATCGCCGACGGTCCCCAAGAGAGCGGTTGTTTTGTTCCGCCTTGCGGCCATATCGCTGGTGTGTATGCCCGTAGTGATGAGCGCATTGGCGTTCACAAGGCACCTGCAAACGAAATTTTAGCAGGTGTACTCGACCTAGAAATTACCTTGACCAATACCCAGCAGGATAAACTCAATCCCCAAAATATCAACTGTCTGCGGGCATTTCCTGGACGCGGCATTCGAGTTTGGGGAGCCAGGACACTGAGTTCAAAGCAGAAGTGGGTCTACGTCAACGTGCGTAGACTGTTCGTGACAGTCGAGCGATGGTTAGAGATGAATATGGCAGATGTGGTATTTGAACCCAACGATACCAGGTTATGGGCAAATATAGAGCGGGAATTGACCGCTTATTTCTATGACTTGTTTCAAAAGGGGGTGCTGAAGGGTGGTTCACCTACAGAAGCTTTTTACGTCAAGTGCGACGAAGAAACTAACCCCCCAGAAAGTAGAGATTTAGGAAACGTGGCAATTGAAATTGCTTTAGCTCCAGCCGTTCCGGGTGAATTCATCATTGTTCGGATTATCCAAAGTGCTAACGGCATCACTATCACAGATTAAGGAAGTTTGATTATGGCAACTGGTGTTCGCAAAGATCCATTGAAGGGATATAACTTTTTAGTTGAAATTGATGGTATTACTCGTGCTGGTTTTCGCGAATGTTCCGGGTTGGATTCTGCCCAAGATCCAATCGAATATCGTGAAGGTAACGAGAAATTTCTCACAGTCCGCAAGTTGACTGGTTTGGTAAAGTATTCAAATATTTCCCTAAAATATGGGATTACTGATGACCAAGAACTCTGGCAATGGCGAACTAAAGCTGTAGAGGGCACTGTAGAGCGCAAAAACGGGTCGATTGTTCTTTTAGATGATGTCGGAGAAGAAAAGATGCGCTGGAATTTTCGGGAAGCTTGGCCCACTAAATGGACTGGTGCTAGCTTCAATGCTACAGCGAACGAAGTCGCAATTGAAACTTTAGAAATTGCTCACGAGGGAGTAGCTAAAGGCTAATGCTACAAACAGAGTTTGCTTTTTCTCTGCCTCGTGGCTATGTAGACTCGGATGGCAATCTCCACCGAGATGGGGTGATGCGTTTAGCAACTGCCTTAGACGAGATTGCACCAACGAAAGATCCCCGCGTGCAGAGCAACCCTAATTATTTAGTTATCATCCTTTTATCTAGGGTGATTACCCGTTTGGGTTCGGTGGAGCAAATCAATCCGAAAATTGTTGAAGGGATTTTTGCGACTGATATGGCTTTTCTGCAAGACTTCTACCGTCGGATTAACGAAGATGGCACAGGAAATATTAAGACAGTCTGCCCGAAGTGCGGACATGAGTATGAAGTGGAGGACAACAACCTGGGGGAAGTATAGTTGGCTACCCCTTAGACAAGTTGTATGAAGAGGTAGCTTTTATTGCATATCATTTTCCGTGGTCTTATGACGACATCATGCAAATGGAACATCGCGATCGCCAAATTTGGTGTGAGGAAATATCCAAGATAAATCGTAAGTTAAATAGTAATGTAAACAATCAATAAAGTTTGTAGTCAAGGGAAAATTCATGGTTGTAGGACAAACAATAAACCCGTATGCAGCCTTTAACTTTTTGGTTGAAATTCAGGGTCTAGTAATCGGAGGCTTTTCTGAAGTCTCTGGTTTGCAAGCAGAAACAGAAGACTATCACGAAGGCGGTGTGAATAATTTTGTACATCGGCTACCAAAGGGGACAAAATTTCCGAATTTAGTCCTCAAACGCGGCATCACCGTACTCATTTGAGCTTTGGACGTGGCATCAAAATGTCATTGCTGGACAATTTCAGCGACAAAACGGTTCTGTCGTTCTCTTGGACAATACCTGCACTGAAAGGTGGCGTTGGAATTTCTCTAATGCCTATCCAGTTAAATGGGCTGGCCCTGATTTGAAAGCTGACGTCAACACTGTTGCTTTAGAGACTTTAGAACTTGCTCACAACGGTTTATGGAAAACTTGAATTAATTTATTATGAGATGCGCTCAACCATTTATTCCAATCGCAAGGGGGAGATTAGCAAAGCCAATTTTAAAATTTCGCGGCTTCCCTCTGGTTAACAATGATGGTTCTTCAGTACTTGTTATGCCAAACTAATAATAAAAATGCCAATTTAATAAGCATCTTACTCTAAAATTATTAAAGTTTCTAAACCCATAAG
>NZ_JBALDF010000041.1:0-271115 GCF_036917275.1 Nostoc sp. | reverse complement strand
TCACGGATACCATCGATGTCTACTGGAGGTGCGGCGATGAAGGCGATTACGAAGCAAGCGGTGGCGGCTAGCAGGGTGGGGATCATGACTACGCCAAACCAACCGATGTAAATCCGGTTGTTTGTGCTGGTGATCCACTCACAGAATCGATCCCATACGTTGGCGCTTTCGCGACGTTGAATGGTTGTTGTCATTGTTTTATAAATGCGATTATTTGCAAATGAATTAGGTAGGTTTGACTACCTGTTACACATATTAAAGGATTTATTGCGTTTTGTAAAGTACTTTCAGAAAAAAATTTTCTCTTGGGATTTACACACCCGCAACAGAAAATCCCCGATCTACTGAAAAAGGCGATTTTGGGTAATACCATTTTGGATTGCGAAAAACGCACTTACTTTATTCTTCAATTTACTGCTGGCTGCTTGGATATTGACTCTACACCCACTTCTTGTAAAGGTGGACGCACAGATAAATAAATCAATGGGCCGAATAGCGGTATCAACGTTATTAACCAGAAAAACTGGGGATTCCAACTGCGACGCGCCATATCATCCCCTAGTAATGCGGGAAATAATAGGCAAAGTAGGCAGAAATCTAAACTCATCACATTGATGAAGCGATTTGTTTGCCACTGTTGCACAAAATTACCCCAATCTCCTCCTGTTAAACCATAGGCAATTAGAATAACCGTGGCTACTGTCAAAACAACCCCAGTAACACGAGAATCTAGCAGCTTAAGCAAGGCATTCTTTTTACCGACAAACTTGTTATTAGGTTCCCTAAGGGCTAAGTAGGGTAACAAGGCAAATATCCCGACTGCGAAAGAGGCGATCGCAAATAACCAAGCAGGTATTTTTTGCCCTCTACCGTCAATAAACACTACTGCACTGTAGATGAGAGGCCAGATACCCATGAGGTTGAATAGTGCTATGACTAACGGGTTGACGCCTTGCCACTGACCACTAGAAAGGTTTTTAATTAACTCCAATGTACCGGGTTGTTCAGGAGGAGCGAGGAAAAAAGCATAGGTAATAAATCCTAGCCACAGGAAGCCAAAGGCAATTTTTCTAACCATAAAAGATTTAAGTATAGCAACAGCCAAGGTGGTTAGGACATTAACAGATGATAAAACTTAGACACAAAAAGGCTTTTCACCCAGTCCCCAGTCCCTAGTCCCCAGTCCCTTGCTATAGTATTAATTATTGATTTTGCCGCTACAAATTGGGATATCTGCCTGCTATGGTATTGTTCACTCGCCTATACCCACAGCAGCTTGTCCCTGAACATCACCTTAAGGATTGAAATAACTGAAAGCTTCTGAGAGGTAATCGGCAGCAGATGCCACAACTGCGATCGCACTTTCATAATCTAGTCGCGTTGGCCCCAAAACTCCCACACTTCCTACTGGTATTAAACCTCGGCGATAGGTGGAAGAAATTAAGGTACAGGTACGTATCGGTTCTAGTGGATTTTCGGCGCCAATGCGAACCGTTACCCTTGACTTACCCACATCCTCAGGCTCTGGTTCCTCAAATATTAATCGCCATAGTTGGTCTTGTTCTTCTTCCAGCAGGTGGATAATTGTTTGTACCTGCTGTAACTGGGAAAATTCCGGCTGGCGCAAAACTTCTGACACACCCCGAACCATAATTTGTGTTGCAGTTGGCGCAAGAGTGCGACGAGTCAATTCTGCAACTGAATTTTTCAAGAATTCCCCGTAGCGTTGGAACTCCTGATCTAGTTCGCTCCAGTTGAGGTTGGCTAATTCCAACAGACTTCGCCCCCGCAAGTGGCTATTCAAAAAATTAGAAACAATCTGCAACTCACGATCAATTACCTCTGAATCCCGTTGTGTTTCCTCTGGTATTGGCGACAAATCCATCAACTTGGAATGTGTCTCATAACCTTCAGTCACTACAATTAACATGATCCGCCCCGCTTCAATTTGCACTAATTGCAGATGTCGCAATAGCGCTGTAGTTGTTTGCGGCATCGTAATCAAGCTAATGCAACCACTTAAGGTTGCTAAAATTTGTGCAGCTCCTTGTAGTAGGGTTTCTAAACTCCAATCTTCCCACTGGAGGCGCTTTTGTAGTGCCACCTCCACTTCTCGTCCTAAAGTTTCCGTTCGCGTAACGTCTGTCTGCGACACGCTGCGCGAACGCAGCGAAGGTGTAATTAGCTGGTCAACATAAATGCGATAGCCTGAATCTGAAGGTATTCGTCCGGCAGAGGCGTGTGGTTGGTAGAGTAATCCAGACTTTTCTAAAACGCCCATCACATTGCGAATTGTGGCTGAACTTACACCCAGATCGTACTCTTCGACCAAAGCCTTTGAACCAACAGGCTCTGCTGTAGCAATGTAGTGACGTACTGTTGCCCAAAGTATATGCTGTTGTCGATTTGTTAACTGGACTTCCATAGGGTATGTTTCGCTAGAGGCAAATTTTAATCAGACTCTGGAAAAATTCGTTGATTTGATCGAAAACAAAGAATATTAATAATTAATTAAGATCATAAATTATACAATTATCTTGTGATAATTAACTTTAAGGTTTACATACAGCACTCTTTAAAAGTGCGCTCCAAACAGAATTTAGGCTTTTGCGGCAAAAGCTAAGAGTTTGAATTTACAACATCCTTTTTCGACTTATATTTGCATAATTCTACACTGATAAAAGTATTATTAGATACGTATTTTTGCGGTGATAGCCGCAAAAATTGGGGTAGAAAAACTCCGTAGATATGTACAAATTGCCAAAAGTGGCAAGCCCCTAAACTTATCTACTGCTGGTTTCACAATAGCAAAAGCCAGATAAAGAGTAAGTTCCATCTGAGTAATGCACCTAAACACAAGCTAATACTGAGGAATTGAATGGTCTACTAAGAGGGAGTAAGCATCAATACCACCCGAAATATTTTGCACATTTGTAAAACCTTGAGCAATCAACCACTGGCACATCTGGGCAGAGCGGATGCCGTGGTGACATAACACAAGGGTTTCAGCTTGGGGATTGAAGAGGTTTGGGACTTGATCTCCCCATTCGGTAAACTGACTCAGGGGTAGGTTGACAAAGCCTTCAATGCTAGCGATCGCCAATTCTTGTGGTTCTCGTACATCTACTAGCTGAATATTTGCATCACCAGAAGAAAGACGTTGTGCCAGTTCTTCTACACTAATCTGGTTCATGGGTTGACTAAAAGAATTCCCTATAAAGAGTCCTAATACTATTTATGGTTACAGAAAATCTCTGCCTTTGCATGAGTATCCATTCTCAAGAAGGCTGATATATCCTGGTAAGCTTTCTGCTTAAATGGCTGTAAACCGTCTTTATTAAAGGTTTAATGTGAATAGGCAACGTTCATTTATTGGTTTTATCGTCGCAGGCGCGATCGCACTGCTAGTGATTGCGATCGTTGGCTTTTACTGGTTTTTCGCCAAAAGTCCAGCTAACCTGATTGGTTCTACCTCCCAGCCTGGTGCAGCCATATTCGTGTCAAAACTTTCCCCTGTAATGGTTTCATTACTAGCGAATCCTGAACGTTTGCAGGCGCTGGAGCGGGAAGAGGAACTATCTAAACTCAAAACCAGTTTATTCGCCAAGAGTGGCATAGATTACAAACAAGACATTCAACCCTGGTTAGGGGACGAAATTACCTTAGCTATCACCACCTTAGATATTGATCGCGATCAAGAAAACGGACAGCAACCAGGGTATTTGTTGGCACTAGCAACCAAGCAACCGGAGAAAAGCCGCGAGTTTGTCGAGTTGTTGTTTTCTAAACGAGCTTTAGCTGGAGCAAACTTAGCTGTTGAACAATACAAAGGCGTAAAGCTGATTTCTGACAATTCTCAACCAGAACAAGACTTGCTTGCTGGTGCTGTTGTTGGTGAAGACTTTGTGTTGTTTGCCAACGATCCTAAAGTGTTGCGAGACGCGATTAATAACGTCCAAGCGCCCGATCTCAATTTGACTAGCTCCTCTGAATACCGAAAAGCTACAAAACAACTTCCCAAAGGGGGTTTAGCTGTAGCTTTCTTGAATCTTCCCATTGTGGCAAAATGGCAAGGGTTAGAACTGCCAGAACAACTTTATAACAGCCAAATTATTTCCCTGGCGTTAAACCCCAAAGGATTGCTAGCAGAAACTACCTTTCTGACTTCATCAGAAATTGTCCCTCCATCCCCACCGCTATCTAAACCTGTGGGAGCATTGCAGTATATTCCAGCGTCCACAGGTTTGGCAATTTCTGGCTCAAATTTAAGTAATTTGGGTGACAGTGATGTAGCCAAACTTTGGAGACAAGCAACAGCAACTATATATGGTTCTAAGGAAGATGTGGTTTCTCGACTAGCAAAACCTTTGGCGGATGTTCAAAAACGCTGGGGGATAAACTTTCCAGAGGATATTTTCAGTTGGGTAAAAGGAGAATATGCCATAGCATTGTTACCAGAAGAGCAAGCAACCCCCCATTGGATTTTTGTGGTGGAAAAATCCGAGGCTGTAGAACAAGGTGTTACTCGATTAGATGCGATCGCCTCATCAAATGGACTCAGCATTAATCCGCTGACTATAGACAAGCAAAAAATCTCTGCTTGGACAGAGTTAACTACGGCTACAAAAAAAAGTGATGTTAAAAAAGGAGCATCCTTTAGCATTGAAACAAAAGTGCGGGGATTGCATACAACTTTAGGAAATTACGAAATTTTCACCTCTGACTTAGAGACGATAGATAAAATTCTCACAATCAAGAATAATTCCATAATTGATAATCCCAATTTCAAAGATAGTATCGCTGCGATTCCCTTACCAAATCAAGGCTATATATATCTTGACTGGACAAAGAGCCAGAATTTGTTAGAGCGTCAAGTACCGATTCTTAAACTAGTGGAAGTCTTAGGTAAACCGTTTTTTGATAATCTGCGATCGCTCACAGTTAGCAGTTATGGAACTGATACAGGAGCGCTTAAAGGAGGCGTCTTCTTTAAACTCAATAATTCGTGAGATTTTCATGGAGATAGGACTTACATCGAACCACAGAGGCGCAGAGGACACGGAGAAATGAGAGTTTAAGAGAGTCAAAGTGCAGAAGGTTAAAAATTATTTAACCTTCTGCCTTTTTTTTGCCCCATAATATTTACGTAGACTTTCTGTAGCATTTGCTATAGCAATCCTATTTGAGATCCGAACAGGGGTCATACTGATGCAGCTTAGGAAAATCAAATTCTTGGTGATTGGTAAAGAACTTATATAACGCCATTTTTACTGCTATTGCCCGTTTAAGCTCCCTTGCTTCTGGATGACTGTGAATGAACTCTGTTAAAATTGCTATTCTTTCTCATTTTTGTTGTTGTTTTAGTAAAAAATTATTCATCAGTATAATTTGTCATCAAGACTTTAGTATAAAAGTATCATGAGTTTGGATCTCATTTAGGATTGCTATATAAACACGACTTACGCAAAAATTGCTAAAAAGCTTAATTTATCGAACCGCCAAGACGCCAAGAGCGCCAAGAATTCGTAGAGTGTGCGTAAGTCCTAATAAATTAGGCTATTGGGCTTATGAACTCTGTCCAGATGATCCAAATATCCAAGAAGTTTATCGGTTTAGCCAAGAACTAAAGGATATTCAAAATCTGATGAAATGCGATCGCTTTGATGAAGCCGTCCGTCGGGCAAAATATTCACAACATAACTCTATTCACAACTAAGTCGCTGAGTTTTTTATTAATACCTTGGTTAAAGGTATCCAAAACCGCAATTTATCTTTTGATTTAATTCAGCAATTAGGTCGTTGGGCTTATAAACTTTGTCCAGACGAACCTGCTTTTCAAGAAATGTACCGTAGCCTCAACCTTCGTTAATTAAAGGTATTTTATGGAATATAATCCTTATGATATTCTGGGTGTATCCCCAGCAGCATCCAAAGGTGAAATTGCAAAAGCTGTAGCAGTGGCAATGAAGCACAAAAAACATCCTGTGGATATCATTGCTAAAGCCCAAAAAAGCTTACTAAAACCAGAAGAACGGATCATAGCCGATTATTTGCGTCCGATACTGCCCACGATTAAGCACTTCAAATATAGTGATTTATCGGTTTTGCTTCAGCCAGCACCTAGATTGGTATTATTGCCAGAATTTGATGGATTAGAGCAAGCGATCGCACAATCTGCCCAAGAAGAACGCCTAGAGCGAGAGCCTTTACCGATAACCCTATCAGAGTTATTCACTGAGGGCATTATAGCTTGTAAAGAGGAACGTTACCCCAAAGCGATAAAATATCTAGAAGACTACTGCCAAGGCTGTACAGACACTAATAGTAAAGATTACATTCAAGCCCAAATGTGGTTGATTAAAGTGTATAAAATAGTTGGACAGTTAGAAAGAGCGATCGCGCTTTGTCAGCTTTTGAGTAACCATACCCATCCGCAAGTGCAAAATTGGGCAACTAAAACTTTACCGAAGTTATCAAAGGAGGTTTCCCATGTCTAATTCTATTATCAGTCAAGAACAGATCGACTTGACTATAGAACAATTTGGCAACCTCCAAAAGGAAAATGTTTCACAACAACAGTCTTTGCGAGAACAGCAAACGCAAACCGCAGCAGATACAGAAGATTTATTTTTAGAACTGCTAGAAATTCGTGATGCACTAGAAGCCTTGCTGGACTACCTCAAAAACAATGGCGACTCCAACCCAGAATTTATCCAGCGTTTACCCAAGTCTGTAGGAGCGGTCAATCGTAAGTTTCTCAGTTTACTAAAAAAGCGCCAAGTCTTACCTATAGAACTGCAAACTACACAGCCAGATTTTAATTTATGTCGTGTTGTTGATCGTGAAGTCAGAAATGATATAGCAGACCAAACAATTACTAAAATCGTCCGTCAAGGGTTTTCTTTAAAAGACAAGATCCTGCGTCCAACAGAGGTGATCACATCCAAATTAGAAGTTGAAGAATTGTAGCTGCTGTTTATATCAAGAAAAAGCCTAGCAATTAACGGCTTGCTTTCACAACCCTTTATTGTGGCACATTTGAATGTGGCACAAGCAACTGAAATTTCACTAGAATTTTTTCAGTAAAATATGTATATATCATTACTAATTTAAAAGCCTGTTGGAGGGCTACTATGAAATACTGTCGCCCCCGACTTCAGTTTCACGGTGGCTGGCTGTTGGCTATACTTACCGCCATCACAGCTACCCCTGTAATAGCAGAGACAGCAAATTTTGGTACTTTCAATTTATCAACAAACTTCGATCCAGCACAAGGAAGAGTGCAGGGGTTTACAGGTGGTTCTTACTCATTGTCTGCCATAAGTAACCGCGATCGCGATCAAAAAGCCTGTATTGGCTTTGCTGATCCCACTCCAGATCACATTATGGTTTTGGAAAAGGACTTTTCCCAGCTAACAATACAAGTTGATAGCAACAACAATGACACAACTTTACTGATCCAAGGTCCAGATCAAACCACAATTCGTTGCGGTGATGACACTGGCAAAAGTAAAGATGCTAGCGTTAGCGATCGCAAATGGAAAAGTGGCACTTATCGGATTTGGGTGGGTACATTTAATCCTGGGGTTAAGCGCGATTATACTCTGACAGTGGAGCAGCAGTGAATTAAAGAGTTAGGAGTTAGGGGTAAAGTCCCCAATTCCTAATTCCCAATGCCCAATTCGCAATTTTTACGCGCAACACCTGAAAGGATAATATGGGAGAGTCGCTTGTTGTGCTTTTCGAGGGTGCTATCTCGTGCTATCTATACTACGTGCTGACTTTCGTATCATCTTTGAACGTGACCCAGCTGCCCGTAACTGGTTGGAAGTTTTATTTTGTTACCCTGGTTTGCAAGCCTTGCTATTCCATAGGCTGGCTCACTGGCTTTATACTGTTGGTCTTCCCTTTATTCCTCGCCTGATTTCTCACTTGGCTCGGTTTTTGACTGGAATTGAAATCCATCCTGGTGCAGCAATTGGGCAAAGCGTGTTTATTGACCACGGGATGGGTGTAGTAATTGGTGAAACTGCGATCGTGGGAGACTATACGCTAATTTATCAAGGTGTCACCCTTGGAGGTACTGGTAAAGAATGTGGCAAGCGCCATCCCACTGTGGGTGAAAATGTCGTAGTTGGAGCTGGAGCTAAGGTACTGGGCAATATCCAAATTGGCAACAATGTCCGTATTGGCGCTGGGTCTGTTGTTCTCAGGGATGTCCCTTCTGACTGTACTGTAGTGGGCGTGCCTGGACGGATTATGTATCGTTCTGGAGTTCGGGTTTCACCTCTTGAACATAATAACTTACCAGATTCAGAAGCTCAAGTAATTCGTGCTTTAGTAGACCGAATTGAGGCGCTGGAAGAACAAATACAAACTCTTCAGCGCACCAACTCTTCTGGAAAAACTCTTGTCTTGACAGGTTGTGTAACTTCTAACCAAGCTGATTTCTTACAAAATGCTCCTGTGTGTAACCTTAGAGATAAGGCAATACAGCAGTTTCTAGATGGTGCGGGTATTTAAAGAAAGTTAGGAGTTAAGAGTGAGGAGTGAGGAATAAAAATTATAGATGCTAACTTTGCAGATTCCAAATAGACTTGAAAACAACCTATCCGGCCGCACAGGAATGTTTACCCACTTTGGTAATTACAACTTGATTACCCAGTAGCAAATATACCTTGTTCTTATGAAATAAATGCTTGCGGAAAAATAGCTAGAATAAGGTTGCCCAAGGGATGATGTGAAAGAGAACCGAACTGTATTCTCCCCATTCCCCATTCCCTTTTCAAAAAATTAAGGATTAATTTCTTCACAAAACCATTCTTGATTTTCATCGCGGCGATAAAACTTTCTATTTTGTGGTTCACCTTGCAATTCTAAGTGGTCTACCTGCACTGGGTCGAGTAGCAGTAGACAAAAATTAGACAATGGTTGTACGGGGTTGGGTGCTGGTGGTGCAAAAGCTTCTGGGGTTTCAACTCTAGGTTTACCAGGATGTGGCCAAGCAAATTGTAAACGTGCAGCATCACTCAGTTCTTGCCAAATAGAAATGCGGGCTGGCTGTAAATCCTGGTGAGAATCATCATTTCCTACCAGGGTCAAACAGCCAGTGATGCGGAATTGTTCTCGTGTATTGGGGAAGTACCAGCAAACTTCTGCCCAAGGTTGTTGGTGTATCTGGTCGGCTTTAGCGCTACGGCTATCGATGATAAATTTTAGCTGGTTTGTATCTTCTAGAAAGCCGCGAAAGACTAGGGTACGATTAGCGGGGTGACCGTTCGGCTGCACCGTTGCTAGTTGCAGGTAACGGGCATAAACAAGGCTGCGGTTGCAATCGAGTGCATGAGCGATCGCGCTTCGCCAAGGAGCAAGAGTCATTGTCAAATTCCGTACCTAAGTATTGAGTATACTACTGTTAATAAAACACAAAATCTATAATCATATAGCAGTCCTAAATCATTTGTGAAAATTATATGTCTCTTTCTTCTTTCTTCCCTTTGCGTCCTTGGCACGCCAGTTGCTTCAAGTCGGCACAGCCGCCCAACGCACTGGCTCGTCCTTGGCGGTTCGTTTCATTATCTACATTTTTCACAACTCAGATAGGATTGCTATATATAAATGGTTACAATTCCAGTAATAGATTTAACTGCCTTTACCAATGGCAACACAATAACTCGACAAACTGTTATCAAAATCTATCAAGCTTGCCATGAAATTGGCTTCATGTACTTACAAAATTCAGGAATATCAAAAGACCTAATCAGGCAAGTATTCACTCACAGCAAATATTTCTTCAATTTACCCTTAGAAGTTAAGCAAAAGCAAGCTTGGAGTGATGAGTTTAGTAACACGGGTTATGTTGGTCTTGAAAAAGAACGTCTTGACCCCAACAAACCAGGCGACTTGAAAGAGGCGTTTAATGTAAACAAACAAGCGGCTGTAGACATAGATGCTTCTATTGTCGCCCTTTATGATAGTTGCACAGAACTTGCAAACACGGTACTGCAAGCTTATGCTTTGACGTTGGAATTACCAAAAGATTTTTTTATCACAAGACACAATCAACAAAATCATACGTTGCGCTTACTCCACTATCCCCCATTGCAGATACCACCTAAACCCGGACAGGTGCGTGCTGGTGAGCATTCCGATTATGGCAGTATTACCTTACTTTTCCAAGATGACGTTGGCGGGTTGGAAGTACAGACAGCATCTGGAAATTGGATTGGCGCACCAACAATTCCTGATACTGTGGTAGTTAATACTGGCGATTTAATCCAACGGTGGACAAATGATATGTTTTGCTCAACCAAGCATCGGGTAATGATTCCCAGTGATAATAGGATGAAGCAATCCCGGTATTCTATTGCTTTTTTCTGTCATCCTAATGATGATATAGAAATTGCTTGTTTGGAAAGTTGCCAGAAAGAACAATCGCCTATTTATCCCCCTATTCTTGCGGGAGAATATCTTTTAAATCGTTTACAAGCAACATATTAGATGACAACTTACGATTGGATTGTAGTTGGTGGTGGAATTACGGGTGCTGCACTCGCCTACGAACTGGCTAAAACTGGCTTCTCTGTACTTTTGTTGGAGCAATACAGCAGACCACAGAATGCAACTCGTTATAGTTATGGTGGGCTTGCTTATTGGTCGGGGAATACGCCACTAACTCGGCAATTGTGCGAAGATGCGATCGCGCGTTACCATATCCTATCTCAAGAGTTAGACGCTGATATCGAATTTCGGGAATTAGATTTATTACTAACTATTTCAGCCGCTAGTGACCCAGAAGCAACTGCTGCATCATATAATGATTGTGCTATTCCACCCCGTTTATTGAGTGTCCAAGAAGCTTGTGAGTTAGAACCACTGTTGAATCGAGAGGCGATATCTGGGGCTTTAACTGTCAAACACGGTCATATCCATCCAGAAAAAACAACACAAGCTTACATCCAAGGCTTTCTGCGGGCTGGGGGTGAAATGCAGATTACCCAAGTATTACAAGTGCTGCAAGATGGTGTAAAAACAACTACTGCAACTTTCCACAGTGCTAAGGTTGTCATTTGTGCAGGTGGACTCAGCCGCCAGCTTCTAAAATCTGCTGGTATTCCCATCAAACTGTATTTTACCCACGCAGAAATAATTGAAACCTCGCCCGTTGATGTGCAGTTACGCACCTTAGTTATGCCAGCTAATGTGCAACGGTTTCAACTAGAAGCTGAATCTACTCAAGTTGATGAATTGTGGAATCAACCCGGTAATGAGCCAGTACCGCCAATAATAGATGCGGGTGCGATTCAGTTTCAAGATGGTAGCTTCCGCATCGGTCAAATTAGCCGCGTTCTCACAGATCCTCTTGCCTTGGTAGACTTAGAGGCGAGTGAAAAGTGGCTGCGAAAAAGTGTCGGTGAAGTTTTGCCAGTTTTGGAGAATTTAGCAGGAACTTGGCATCATTGCTTGGTAGCATTTAGTAGCGATCGCTTGCCCTTGATTGGTACTATCCCAGGATTTGAGAGCGTTCATATATTCTCTGGGTTTAGCAATCCTTTGGTGATTATACCACCTTTGGCGAAGCGCTTTGCAACTAATCAACAATTCAAGCGTTCAAATTGTATGGGTTGATGAGAGGATGTTTGAAAAGTCATGATTGATGTATCAAATATTTTTTACCCCACCCTAACCCTCCCCTTTCTAAGGAAAGGGAACTAGATTTCCGGTCTCCCCCCAATACATCGGGGAGCCACTGCGTTGCGGTGAGGCAGTCCGGTCTTGGGGGTTTCCCCCATGAGGAACTGCTGAACCCGAAGGGAGGTTCCCTCCGTTGTAGCAAGTGACGTGGGATTAAGGGGAGTAATTAAAATCACACCTAACCACTTTTCAAACAACCTCTGAGCCGCTACATCGAGAAGCAATAGATTTATTGTTTAGCAAGATAGGATATAGCGGTTCCCATTCAGATGCAGTACAACGTTACATCACGAGGTGTAGGGGCACGGCATTGCCGTGCCCCTACGGGTGTACCTCACGTAAACGATAATTGCTATAAAACCTATTTGTTATGTGATGCTGTAAGTTTTGTGTTAATGCGTAGGCAAGGAATTATGGAGGCATTAACAACTGATAAACACTTTGAGCAAGAAGGTTTTACTCGTTTGTTGCGGTCAGTAGGCTAACATTGCTCTGCTGCTCTTACCTGTGAGCCTATTACGCATCCCAAACTTGAGGTAATTGACCTAGCAAACTTTGGTTTTAAACTTGTAAATTAAGTTTTTGAACTCGAAAACTTAGTTTTGAACTTGAAAACTTAGTTTTGAACTCGAAAACTTAGTTTTGAACTCGGAAATTAGCTTCAAAACTCCTAAACCTATTTTTTGGAACAAGGACAAAGTTAGGAATTGGTTATGTCCCCCAAGGACGAGAAATTATCCCCCGGTTGACAGTCAAAGAAAATCTGTTGCTGGGGTTGGAAGCTAGACGTAAACCAGTAAAAAAAGCAGAAATTCTAGAGGAAGTTTTTAGCTTATTTCCGGTATTAAAAACGATGCTTTCGCGGATGGATGGCGATTTAAGTGGGGACAGCAGCAACAATTAGCGATCGCCCGTGCTTTAATGGGGGAACCTCAATTACTCGTCTCAGATGAACCTACCGAAGGTATTCAACCTTCAATCATCCTAGAAATTGAAGCCGCAGTCCGTCGCATCGTCGAAACCACGGGTATTTCGGTTTTATTAGTAGAGCAACATTTGCACTTTGTCCGTCAAGCTGATTACTATTACGCTATGCAAAAAGGTGGTATTGTCGCCTCCGGTTCCACATCTGAACTCAGCCAAGATGTGATTCAACGCTTTTTAGCGGTTTAATTTTTGATATTTCTATATCAATTGTGTCACTAGCAATCAAGTCTGCTGCTTCTTGTAAAAGCTCAGTTTGTTCTTTTTGAATTGTTTCTAAACGATTAGAAATTTCTGCTAATCGTTGTTGTTTATTTGGTTGAAAACTTTCAGGTAGTAAAGCTGGCAGGTTATCAGTTGTTTTATTAGCTGTGATTCTTTGAATACCAAAGCTACCAACTTTAACTAAGAATAAAAAGCTAACTTGAATTAAAGCTTGAATTAATTTTATTGGTACTTTGAGTATTGACCAACTAGCTGTTTCAATTAAGCGGACAATTGCTTTGATGATGCTCCAAACTAGAGCAAGTGCAAACAGCAAAACCACTATACTAATAATTGGGTGATTAGTCGCCCAACCTAGTATTTGAACTAACTTAAAAAATATCGGGTGTTGTGTCAGCCAATCACTTGCAGAAGACGCGATCGCATCTTTAACTGCTCCCGATGTTGTACTCTTAAATTTATCAGCAGTTTGCCAACTTTGTTCTAAGCTTGTCGTAACTGTATTAATTGCTTTATCAGTCGTTGTAGTGGCTGTTGACTTCAAAGACTCCCCAACTTGTTCTGCTGAATTAGTCAAAGAGTTAACACTTTCATTTACAAAATCTTTCACATTTTGCAAGCGTTGTAAAATTCCATTAGGCAAAGGTACGTCTATTGGAGATGCCATATAACATTTCACCGAGGTTGAAATCAAACCCTTAACCCATCTTTGGGGCGATTAGTGGGAACTAACACACTAACTAAATGAACTACGAATTACGAATTATTTTAACTCGAAGCACTAGTATAAAACCGCAACGCAAATCGCCAAAACCAAGTAGAAGCGAAAAACAACGCTACTGCTAATATTGCCGCACCTATCAACCAACTAATTTCACTCCGACCCAACAGTGCTTGGGCTGGTACAGTAGTTAAAAAAGCTACTGGCATCACAAAGGTGAAGAAAAAGCGGTAAGCAGTGGGATATGCGGCGATAGGATATCGTCCAGCTTCCAACAAACCACTCAACACTTCGGTAACGTTGTATATTTTGACAAACCAGATACTCGTCGCTCCCAACATAAACCACAGGCTGTACAGAATCACCAAGCTGAACAATAACGGCAGCACACCAAATAGATAGTCGTCTATCCCTACACCGAGACGTTTACCTGCGTAGCCAATAATAATACTACCAAAAATTAGATCCGGGAGTCCCCAAGGTGAAAGGGTATGGGTAGAAAGCCAAAACTGACTGCGGATAGGTTTTAATAATATAAAGTCCAAAGTACCTTCTTGGACATGGCGGACAATGCGATTCAAGTTCGACGCTAGAAAAGTAGCAGAAAATCCTTGTAGTAAGGTAAAAATTCCGAGAACTACTAAAGCTGCTTCCCATGACCAGCCACTAAAAGTGTAGCCAGTGCGGTAAAACAAGAATAGTCCAAACAGGCTGCCGAGAAGATTTCCCAAGCTGCTGAAGGTAGCTATGAAAAAGTTAATCCGATACTCTAACTCGGCTGCGATCGCAGCAGTCCAAAATAGTCTTAATACTTTCAAATATCTTTGCATTTTGCACCTTTAACATAAAATATGCTATCCGTAATAACATTTCCCAAGATTACACAATAACTTTACGTAAATTTAATATTACTTTTTATTCAGGAAAATTGCTAAACGTTAAGATGTGGTGGATCTATTGTTGAAAGGTAAGAAATTCTATGCATCTAGATTTACCACAATTGGTTAAATCAATTGGCTACCTTGGGGTATGGGCAATTATCTTTGCTGAATCTGGCTTGTTAATTGGTTTTTTTCTGCCTGGAGATAGTTTATTGTTCACTGCTGGATTTGTCGCATCTCAGAATTTACTGAACATTTGGGTTCTGATTTTTGGTGCTTTTGTTTGTGCAGTTTTAGGTGACAATGTTGGCTATTTTACTGGGCATAAATTTGGCAGAAGACTATTTTCAAAGGAAGATTCATGGTTGTTTCATAAAAAACATCTTGTTAAAACCCAAAACTTTTATGAACAACACGGTAAAAAAACGATTGTTTTAGCTCGTTTTTTACCCATTGTACGGACTTTTGCGCCGATTGTGGCTGGGATTGGTGCGATGCATTATCGCACATTTATGTCTTACAACTTAGTCGGTGGCTTTCTTTGGACATTCGGCATCACCATTTTAGGGTTTTTCTTAGGGAAGTCTCTGCCACCTGAACAGGTAGATAAGTATTTGTTACCGATTATTGGATTAATTATAGTTATTTCTTTAGTCCCATCAATTATTCATGTAATACAAGAAAATAGAGCAAACAAAAGTTGAAGTATTTTTTGTAGCTCCTTAGTAAATGTTTTCTTGTAGAGACTAAGTATATTTATTTACTGAATCCACAAACATCAGAGTTTGAAAAAATGCCCTCATGACCGATAAAGAAAAAATACAGAGCAACTAAATTTATTTATGGGAATTTTTAATTTTGAATTCTCACTAGACCTCTTGCATAAGTCGAATAGACCCCCCTTAATCCCCCCTTATAAAGGGGGGAAACTTGAAATCTTGCTCCCTCCCCTTTAGAAGGGGAGGGTTGGGGAGGGGTGATTCAAGGATTTTTGCAAGAGGTCTACTCACTAAGAAGTTTTCACTGCGTTCAAGATTGGTTGTAGGTGATGAGGAGCGTCACCTGAAGCATCTTCTCCAGTCTACTTTAAGGTTGAGGCTGGGGACTCCCGCGATCCGTTGAAAGGCTAGTTAAATTTTAGAAAATTGTTTAGCCTAGTAATATACCACAAAATTCTTTTGCAAGAGGTCTAATGAATCATTATTACAAGAAAAACGTTGTCATTATGGGAGGAGGCCCGGCAGGATTAGCCACAGCTTTAATGTTAGCGAAAAGAGGTTGGAAAGATATTACAGTTCTTGAAAAAAGACCATCAGCAGATTATTACGAACCAGATAAATCCTTTAGTTATCAAATTGATGGTAGAGGGCAAAAATTAACTGATTTGTTAGAAATAACTGCCAAACTAGCTGATTTAAGTGTCGCTAGTACCGAATTTTATTTGACTATCATTCAAAAAGACGGCACACGTAAAACAACGAAAGTACCCATTGCTGATTCTAAACGCAAGACTGCCTATTGGCTGCCAAGAGCATCTTTTGTGGAGTTACTTTACCAAGAAATTCATCAACATTGGCAAGATTCGATTCAGGTCTTATTTAATACTGAAGGTGTAGAAATTAAACAACATGTAGAGCATTTAGAAATTATTACCCAATCTCAATCTCAAGAAAAATTGAGCTTTATTCCTACTCTGATAGTAGGTTGTGATGGCTTAAACTCTATTGTGCGTGAAACTCTTCATCAAATGGAAGGTCAATCACATTCCTTTGAAATGCAAAAATTTCCTTCTCCTAGTTCCGGTTTAAAATACAAAATTCTCACTTTACCTCCTCAATTTCCCTTATCAGAGTCAGAAGGAGATTTAGCACAAATTACAATGGCTTATGCCATTAGATCTGCTTTTAAAGGGCGTAAAAAAGCAATTTCTCTGGGGTTATTACCCTTTAAAAATCCTCATCAACCAAGAACGGGAAATATTATTACCTACCCAGATCATCAAATCTGGCAATTAAAAACTAAAGAAGAAGTTAAACAATTTTTGAAAGAAGCATTTCCTCAGCTTCCCCTAGAAAAAATTATTTCTCCTGAAGAAATAGCTAGATTTACATCTAGTGATGGGGGTAAATTTCCTATTCCTCAATATTGTTCAGGGTTGTATAAAATTTGGGGAAAACCTGAAGATAACCAAGGAACAGCAGTAATTTTATTGGGAGATGCAGTTCATTGTTTTCCTCCTGATATTGGACAAGGCGTTAATTCAGCTTTAGAAGATGTCTATGAAATCCATGAAATTTTGGCAGCAACTCAAGATAATCTCTCTCAAGCACTTCCTCGCTATGAAAGCTTACGTCAACCAGATATTAAAGCTTTAATCCGTTTAGTACAAATTAGTTATCCTTGGCAATATAATCAAGACCTTTTACAGAAGCGATTATGGAGTATTAACTTCTTTCTGCGCTTACTTTTAAATCGTTTATTCCCTTTTTTATTTAATCCTCATTCCATTTTACTGATTCAGAATCCTGAACTATCTTACTCAGAAATTCTCGCTAAAAGTAATAGAACTACTCAAGTTTTAGGTATTTTAGGAGGATTGGCAATATTGACTTTAATCGTGAATTTTATGACTTACAAATAAAAACCTTTTGGGTTCTAAAAGCAAGTTGCAGTAGGTACGATATTTATTGGTTTTTGAATTGGTGCTGTGGATTGTTAACTACGCCATAAATGTTTATTAATTGCCACGGTGTTTCACTTTTAAGTAAAATCCAACTCTGACGTTAGCTAAGGATTAATCGCAGAATTAGCCATTTTTACCAAAGAAGTGCGATCGCCTGCTTTTAGCCCAACAACATACTGTACACCTTGTTGTCTCCAAGACAAGGTAGCATCTGAGCAACCAGCACCACAAGTAAAATCTACAAAATAGCCAGTGATGCCCTTAGCTAAAGATACAGGTTTACCACTAAGGCGGGGTGTTTTGTGGGTTACAGCTTCAGCAGAAATAACGCCCAAACGACATGCAGAGGCACCATTACAGTCTGGAGTGAAAGCCAGTAAAATCTCATACTTTTTTTGCGTTGCAGCTTCTATAATTGCGTAAATTGGATTTTCCCCATCTGACTCAGGAATGAACTTTGGCAATAAAATCTTAATTTGAGTCTTTTGTCTTAATTTAGGCAGAATAGATTTAAAAACTGGGTGTAGCTGGGTTTTACTCTGCTGCGCTATCAGTTGGGACTGGTTGTTTATAGTGGCGATCGCTGATTTGTGAAAGCTGCTAACGCTGACTAATAAAAATACCGCACACACAGCACTGTTATTTCTGAAGCTTAAAATCATCTTTTAAAACCTATATCATCTAAAGTACTTATTTGTAATACCCATTTTGAGGATCAAATTACGTATTAAAGAGCGCTTGGAGTCAGCTAGACTGAAGAAGAAATTACTTAATAAGTTTTTATAATTTTGTTATGAGTACTGATTCATCTGTTAATTCCCCCGATAAGTCTGAATCCACATTCGGGAAGCGTTTGAGAAACTTCTTGATTGTAATGGTAGCGATCGCTCTAGGCGTTGCCCTGATCTTAGGATTGCGAACTGAAACAACCTCGGTTTCCCTTACCAAATTAAGCGATTCGTCTACACCGCTAGAAGTAGCAATCAGCAACGGCAAACCATCTTTAGTAGAGTTTTATGCAGATTGGTGTACTGTCTGTCAAAAAATGGCACCAGATATCGCTCAATTAGAAACAGAGTATGCTGACAAGATGAATTTTGTCATGCTGAATGTGGATAATACAAAGTGGCTACCAGAGATGTTGAAATATCGGGTAGATGGGATTCCCCATTTTGTATTTTTAAGTCACCAAGGGGAAACCATAGCCCAAGCGATTGGTGATCAACCCCGGAAGATTATGGCTAGCAACTTAGAAGCTTTGGTTACTGGTTCGTCTCTCCCCTATGCTGAAGCTAACGGGAAAGTTTCCAAATTTTCAGCCCCAGTAGCACCAACAGCTAGTCAAGATGATCCCCGCAGTCATGGCAGCCAGGTGGTAAATTAGCAAAAACAACAGGATCTTGAAGTTTGGGGGATAAAAAGGAAATCCAAAGCAGGCGGACTTTTTTAATGCGATCGCCCCAAAACTTCACTTTTAATGTCAGTAAAATAATTTTATCTCTTTGGAGCAATTTACAGTAACATATCAAGTTCAAACTAGTCTTTATACGACTCCAAAATACCACTGCGAATCATTAGTTGTGGCCAAAACAATACAAAAAATCCCATCCACGTCACTACAGGAATAGAGACGAGAACTGTTAGCCAGATAGTTTTAAATATTAACCAGCTACCACCAATCAGTGTTACACCTGTGAGAACTATAGACCACGGTTGACACCACCAAGGTTTGTAATTCCAGGGACTTACGGGCTTTTGTTCAGACATTGGTTTTATTTAATAAAACTCCAAATTTTGCTTTTACAATTTTTAGGATAAATGCAGATAAATTCAATGGTATTACTATAGCGCTTATCGTTTGTATGCAATACATTTTTACCTCACTTCTAAAACGAGTGAGGCTTTGAATCTTACCCCCTAACGTTACCTGACTTTTCAGGTATCTGGAAAACCTCACTTCCATTTCTCTCTTCCTTTAAGGAGAGAGACTTTGAATTTTCCCCCTTCCCGTGTCGGGAAGGGGGTTAGGGGGTTAGGTTTTTCGTGGGCTTTTCCACATGACTTGAATTGTCAGCTAACGCTACAAGGGTTGGGGGAGAGGTGTAAATCCTGTCCTTAACCCAAGCGTATTGTGATCTGAGTGTGACTTGCCAAATATGCATCAATCCTCAAGCATCTCCAACAACTGCACCTCGCTTAACTGCACAATTCCAAAAGATAGCGCTTTTTCTAATTTAGAACCTGCATCTTCTCCTACCACCAAATAATCTGTTTTTTTACTTACTGATTCAGTAACTTTCCCACCAGCTTTTTGAATCAAAGCCTTCGCATCATCTCGCTTTAAGGTTGGCAATGTTCCCGTAATTACAAAAGTTTTACCTGCGAACTTTTGATTACTATCACCAACTGTTTTTGTTTCTTCTGTGGCAGTTAATTGCAATCCTTCTACTTGTAAGCGTTCTATTAACCTTTGGTTGGCATCAATCCGAAACCACTGATACACAGATTGGGCAATTTCAGCACCGATACCATAAATTCCTTCAATATCTGATTGCTTTGCTGTCGCTAACTCGTCTACAGTGAAATATTTTTGAGTCAACAATTGGGCATTCACGCTGCCAACGTGACGGATGCCTAAACCATACAATACCCTTGACCAAGGTTGGTTTTTTGATTGAGCGATCGCATCTACCAACTTTTCTGCTGACTTTTGCCCCATCCTTTCCAATGCACACAATTTCTCTGCTGTCAACTCATACAAATCGGCAACAGAATGCACCAAATCTTTATCAACGAGTTGATATACCAACTTTTCGCCTAAACCTTTAATATCTAAGGCATCACGACTTACCCAATGTTCAATGGAACCTTTAAGAATCGCTGCACAGGAAGCATTGACGCACCGAGTTACCGCCTCACCTAATTCTCGCACCACTGGTTGACCGCAGACTGGGCAATGGGTGGGCATAACGAAGGGTTCAGTGTCAGCAGGGCGAAGTTCTTTGATTACCCTCACCACTTCTGGGATGATTTCCCCAGCTTTGCGGACGATGACAGTATCGCCAACGCGGATATCTAATTGAGTAATGCGATCGCTGTTATGTAAAGTAGCGCGAGAAACTGTTGTTCCCGCCAGTTGCACAGGGCGCATCTCGGCTAACGGCGTTAACGCCCCCGTTCGTCCCACATTCACAGCAATATTTTCTACACGAGTGGGTGCTTCTTCGGCTGCGTACTTCAAAGCGATCGCCCAGCGAGGGAATTTCTGCGTAAACCCTAGCTGTTCTTGAAGTTTAAAAGAATTCAGCTTTACTACTACCCCATCAGTCATGTAGGGTAAATTTAGCCGTTCCGTATCCCAGTATTCATAATATTTTGCCACTTCTGCGATCGGGGCACACAATTTATGGTTGGGGTTGACTCGAAAACCCATCTTTTCTAATAACTCCAATGCTTCCCATTGGGTATTGGCAATACTGGCGTCATCTCTACCAGGAATGTGCAAGGTGTAGCCAAAGAAATCTAATCGCCGTTTAGCGACAATGCGCGAGTCTAGTTGCCTGAGTGTACCAGCTGCGGCATTACGGGGATTGGCAAATAATTGCTCACCTGCTTTTTGTCTTTCCTCGTTAATTTGTTTAAATACTTCCAACGGTAAAAACGCCTCGCCCCGTACTTCTACCCTTTCTAGAATTTCTAACCCTTCAAAATTCAAACGCAAGGGAATTGAGCGAATTGTCCGCACATTTTGGGTGATATCTTCACCTGTCGCCCCATCACCCCTAGTTGCACCCCTAACTAGAATGCCATTTTGATAGGTAAGAGCCAAAGCAGAACCATCAATTTTAAGTTCACTGACATATTCCACCGAGTCTATTTTCGGTACTTGTCGCCGCCAACGATGATCCCAGGCTTGCAACTCATCAATATTAAATGCATTCTCCAGACTGTACAGAGGGATATTATGTCGCACCGAGGTAAACGGGGTATGCTTAAGCTCACCCACGCGCGCAGTCGGACTATCGGGAGTCGCCAATTCTGGATATTGAATTTCCAGTTGTTGCAATTCTCGATATAGCTGGTCATAGATTGCATCCTCCATAATTGGAGCATCTAAAACGTAATAAGCATAGCTGGCTTGTTGCAATAACTGGCGCAGTTCTTCTGTACGTTTTACTTCCGGCTTAATCTGGGTCATTAGACTTATTACAAAATACCTAGCGAATAGAATAGCCTGCATCAGCAGGCTTTGTTTGGGTAGCCGCGACTTGTAGTCGTTGGGATTTAGCGATCCCAGTCTTCGACTTCATATAAAAATCGAGTTTTGCCAATCAGTTTACGATTAGCAGAGGTACTTTGGACAAACACAACATACTTTTCTAGGTTACTAGGTTTAATCCGAATCGTTGCATCCATCGGTAGACCTAACATTTCTCGTGCAGCGCCTCCTTCAAATAAATCACCCGTTCCCCGATCCATTAAAATAATTTCTTTTTGAGCCTGGATAGTTTCTGTTTTTGTGAATTCGTAGAAACCCCGCCCAACTTTAAAACTTAAACCATTTTCTAATACAAACGCTTTAATTGAAATCTCTTGTTCAACCTCTAAAATTTGGAAACGCCCCGGAGAAACTGCTCGTAAATCAGCCGATTCGTAATAGGATGTTGCTTCCCGCTTCATCATGGTGTTAAATATTTTATTTAACCCCCGGCTCATGCGTCCTTGATCAATTACTTCTTGTTCATAAGCTTGTAGCTGATCGTTAGAAGATTGTTGGTAGCAAACTGCTAAAAACAAATCACTAATATACGAAAACTGGTCTAAGTTGATATGAAAACCGCCAGACTTTTCTGCAAGTTCTTGATAAAAAGGACTAGCATGAGGGCGATTGAGTGCTTGAACTCCGTAAACTGTAATTTCTGCCTCAGCTAATTTATCTAACTCTTTGCGCCAATTTAGTTTTTTCGGATTGTGTGCTGGAGGGTGGGGAATATCATCGCCAATCAAAACCAATGATTTTGTTGCTGATTTTGACCAAGATAAAGATTGGGATTCATGTAATACTAACTCGTAACATTCTGGTGCATCTCCACCACCAGTAGGTGCAACATTTTGCACAAAATCACAGATAGCATCAACATCACCGGATATATTAAATGTTTTGGTGACATAAGTTGAGCCTTCATCGCAGTAGTCACCATGAGCAATAATCCCAATTTTAATTAAGGGAATTTCGTCTATCAGTCTGGTAACAGTATTTTTAATTTTTCGCCGTACCTGGGTAAGGCAAGGGTACATACTCCCAGTTGTATCAAAACTGAAAACAATCTCAATATTATTACTTGTCATCCGCTCACCTAAATTAATATTTAATTTTTAACTTACAAAATTACAAATGGCACGCAATTATGGTTAAAAATTTTACACGTAAGCCCCCAATTATGATTGCTCACCGAGGCGCTAGTACCGCAAGGCGGAAGTCAAAAGTCAAAAGTCTTATGGAATGAGCTTTTTAGATATTAGACCTCTTGCATAAGTCGAATAGACCCCCCTTTATCCCACGCCACTTGCTACAACGGAGGGAACCTCCGCAACGCAGTGGCTCCCCGATATATTGGGGGGAAACTTTAAATCTTGCCCCCTCCCCTTCATAAGGGGAGGGTTGGGGAGGGGTGATTCAAGGATTTTTGCAAGAGGTCTATTTTAAATGGTTGCTCTATTTCCGCCGTGGCGTACTAGTGGTTATTGTCCAGATACATACTGCTGCCTATAAATTAGCGATACCTGCGGCGGGCTGCGCCTACGCACTGGGCGCTGATCATATTGAATTCGGGCAGTTGTTTATTGAATTCGGGCAGCCGTTTATTGAATTCGGGCAGTCGTTTATTGAATTCGGGCAGTCGTTTATTGAATTCGGGCAGTCGTTTATTGAATTCGGGCAGTCGTTTATTGAATTCGGGGGGGAATGTTTATAGAGACAGCAGTGGGAAATTGCATAGACGCGAAGCGGCTTATCGCCAGACATCGCCAACATCTTTAGTCATCGATGCTCATGCAGTTGGTTTGTTAGTTCATGTCTGGACTTTCGCAATGAAGACTATTTTTTACATTAGGTGTTGATGACGTATTTAGCGACTACCCAGATACGGCAGGTTTTCACTCTACTGTTCAGTGGTAATTTAGTAGGGGAATAAAAAATCATGGAAAAGTCACATGCTTTTACTTAAGTGGAAATCCTGTATAACAGCAATAACCTTGACTGCAATCAGTCTCACTGCATCCAAGTCAGTATTGGCGGCATCACTATACTCAGTTACTGACTTAGGCGCTCTTACGGGACAAGCCTTCAGTTATGCTACAGGCATTAATGACTCAGGTGAGGTAGCCATTAATTCTTTGACGAGTTCTTTTTTTTACAGCAATGGTTCAGTTAAAAAAATTAGTCCCCTACCTGGCGATAATCAACTTGGAGTAACCGGTATCAATAACTTGGGGCAAGTAGTTGGTAATTCGGTTGGTAATAATAACTTTACTGGAAATGACCCTTTCCTATATAGCAATGGCATCACCCAACCCCTCGCTATCCAAGACGCTATTCCTTATGCGATTAACGATCGCACCCAAATAGTAGGGGGATCGAGCAAACTTGGGCCTTTCTTGTACAGCGATGGTATTGCAACCAGCATCGGAACTCCTGGTACTGTTGCCTACAGTTTAAATAACTTGGGACAAGTAGTGGGCATTCTGAATACAAACACAGCTTTTCTGTACGAAAAGGGCCAAACTACTAATTTGGGAACTTTGCCAGATGATGCGTACAGCGTAGCAAATGATATTAATGACTCAGGACAAGTGGTAGGTAGTTCTGGACTTACGGGAGTAGATGATGGTAATGCTTTTCTTTACAGTTCCAGTACGGGACTCCAAGACCTCGGTAGGTTACGTCCTACAGATTTGTTCAGTGCTGCTATAGGGATCAATAATTTAGGTCAAGTAGTCGGGTTTTCTGGCACTAACAATGACTTTTATACACCAAATGGCAATGGTTTGCGGGCTTTTCTTTACAGTGATAACACTCTGTACGACTTAAATGACCTGATTGCTCCTGGTTCAGACCCTGGTTTTACTTTGACAGCAGCATCTGCTATTAATAATAATGGACAAATTGTTGGTCGTGGTGCAGTTAATGGTGAATTACACGCCTATCTCTTGACACCAACCTCATCTGTCTCTGTAGCTGAACCAACTTCAGGCGTTTCTATTTTGTCGTTCGGTGCTATCGTAACTTTATTTGCAGCGCTCAAGCGCAAAGGTCACTCTAGCAGTACAGCCATACAACAAACAAGTTAATGCAATAACCTCAGGTAAACAAAGTGATTACTTGAGAATATAATGGATTTATTTAATATCGCGTAATTCTCCTTCCTGCAAAACGCTAAGGAGAACTACGCGATGCTTTCTGCAAAATACGTTTACGTGATTGCTCCAAAACTAAAAGTGAAAAGCGATGTCTACAATGGGCTATTTAGCGTCGCACCTATGCAAATTTAGTGACTGAATCATGTTTAAAAGATATTGCTAAATATATACATAGGCGGTTGACATTTAGAAAAACTCACTATTTCATAGACACAAGACTGGGAAGTTGTTCTCAATTTTCACAAACTAGTTATTACCTGAGCTAATTGATTAGATAAATCAACTACAGAATCTTGGCATTTTTTAAATAAAACGCCAGCTAAAAAATAATAATCGCCAGAATAAAAGGCCATTTTATTTTTTCGGAGTTCTTCTATGTGTTTCTTTACTTTAGGATCAGAGCTATAATAGCCAAATTCCAAAGGTAACACCATGAACTTCTGAACACAATATCCATTTTCTTTTGCTAGGTTCAGCGTGCTTATAGGATTAGAAAAGCTAGATATTAAAACCAACACATTTTCATAACCTAATGACAAAAGCTCATTGGTAACTGTGGCTCCATCTACGCCCCCAAATAAGAGTGGCATATAAATATCATTATCTGGTGCAGGGAGATATGGTGGATTCGCTACAAGATACTCTGCTTCAAGTTGAGAAGAATTAAACAAAGATGAATTATGGATTATGTATTTATTAGTGAGATTATATTCATCAATGGTTGAATTGGCGACTTTCCATGCAGAAGTATTTAATTCAAATCCCTGAATTACACCATTAAACTTGTTTCTTAATAAGGAATTGATTACAGGACTACCATCCCCTGAGCCAAACTCCACAATAGATTCGGAATTTTTACAATTTCTGATCACAAAGCTTTCTAAGCAGTGAGAGTAGAAATTAGATTCTTCAGGGCAAAAAAAGATATCTTTCATTTGACTACAATTCAATGTGTAAGGTATAATCAATGTGATAGAAGGTTATTTAATACCTTTAATTAAGGCAATAAATAACAGTTCCTTTAGTGAAGAATTCTCACTAAAGAAATTGGGTTATAGGTGGATTTGCAATAAAATGATTTAGAAATTTGAAATTAGAAATGCTAGAAAGAATCTGCCATTTTTAATTCCTAATTTTTTAGATTACTCACAAGAGTCAGACGGCTTGTTCTGCTTCGCGGATTGATCGCACAACAGCAGCAGCGGCGCGATCGCCCATTAGTTTCTCCTGGTCATACCCAAGCACCAGTTCCCATGCATCATTGGGATATCGTTCTGCTAAAGGTAAAGCCACATCATCCAACATCCAACGACCGTGGCGTTCATCTTCTTTGATGTGCAGTTCCCAATAACCCATCGCCGCCTCAGAGAGTCCCAGTCGTTGCGCCGCCGTCAGATAGTTTCTGTAAGCCGCAGGCCCAGCCACCTCAAAATAAGTCAATCCGCCACTGTAACGGAGGAAATAGCGTTTGCGATCAGTGGTCAGAAAGCTATGATTAGCGCAAGCTAGAACTTCCCAAGGTACTAAATCGAAATATCCTTCTGGTTCGGTGTTCATCCCAAACTCAGCCAGCATTTGAGCAAAAAATGTCGAGTGCTTGCGAGATAAACGACCATTGCCGTATTCTTCTAGTAATACTCGCACCAGCGTACATTGCATTTCATTAGCAGCACCACCCAATACGTAGCAAAGGCGACTACCTTCTACTAAACCATCAAAAGAACCGATCGCTAGTAAGTGACGATAGCCAACTTCTGTCATTTCCTCACGAATGTAGCGACTACTCTCCGATAAAGCCGGATTTAAATCGGCAGATGCACGCTCAATTAAAGCTTGTCTTACATCTAATTTTTGGAGTGCAGCCACATCGATTTGTGCCAATTCCCACTTTTGCCAAGCAGCTTCAATTTGGTCACGACATGAGTACAAGTAAGGCGATCGCTCATTGGTATAGTGCTGCAAATCGTCGTACCAAAACAGCTTTAGCCGATTAATTCGATAAAGTATCCGCTGGAGAAAACGGTGAGCCTGTTCATCAGAGCGATCGTTTTTATAGGCGGCGTGAATTGCTATAGAGAGCGTTTGTTCAAACTCACTGGCTCTTGCAGGTTTTAGATCCAGTTGATTGTCCAAATCCTCCATTGCTAGCAGTTCTATAAATTGTTCCTCAGCACGGTTGTACTTGGTAATTGTTCTTTCTTCTGTTTGCGTGCTCTTTTTCGCAGCCCCAGCGTTAGGAAATATAACTAAATTGCTTTGCATGGAATCTTCGGTAGCTTTGCAAAAGTGAGAAATTAATTTCACCTATAGTACATAAGTTTTCATATAAGTAGCTTTGTCTACATCTTTCCCAGGTTATAAAGAAAAGATTAAGTTTAGAAGAGTACAGGGCATAGAGCATTGGGCATTGGGCATGGAGAATGAGTCTTTTATACTCGTGAATGAGTCTTTGAACTCCGTGAATGAGTCTTTGATACTCGCCGACGAGTCTTTTATACTCGCTGACGAGTCTTTTATACTCGCTGACGAGTCTTTTATACTCGTGAATGAGTCTTTGAACTCCGTGAATGAGTCTTTGATACTCGCTGACGAGTCTTTGATACTCGCCGACGAATCTTTGAACTCCACTCCTCTGCTCCCCTGCCCCTGCCCCTCCCTACGGCGCTTTCGTCTGTTGCTCAATCTCCTTACTTGGCGGAATCTCCTCAAGAGGAATCAGAGCTTCAATCACCGACTTCACAATTGGGGCGGCGACAGTAGAACCATAGGCACTTTCTCCTTTTGGCTCATCTACCAGTGCAAACACTACATAGCGAGGAGATTCCACTGGCAAAATAGCCACGAAGCTGGTCATTCTAGCACCCTTGATGTACCCGCCATTAGGACTAGCTTTTTGGGCTGTACCAGTTTTACCAGCAATCCGATATCCCGGAATTTGTGCCGCCTTCCCACTACCCTCAGTAACAACAGTTTCCATCATTTGCACAACCTTTTGGGTTGTTGCAGCTGAGAAAATTTGGCGGGGGATGGTGCGAGGAGGTGAATCATGCATCTGCCCTTTGCTATCAATCAGCCCCCGAACTACATGGGGTGTGACCAATTTACCGCCATTGGCTAAAGCACCGTGCATTTGCACTAGCTGTAACGGTGTCATGGAAAAGCCTTGTCCAAAGGAAGTAGTAGCTGGTTCAATTGGCGAAGCGATAAATTCTTCTTGACTTTTGAGCCGACCGCCAACTTCAAAAGGTAAATCTGTATCAACTTTTTGTCCTAGCCCCAAGCGTTCTAGCCAGTTGTAATAGATTGAAGGCTTTAAGCGTTGGATAATTTGCACCATGCCAATGTTGCTGGAATATTGCAAAATCTGAGCGATGCTGATTCGCCCATTAGCATTACTCATCGCATTTTTGATGGTGTAATTAGCGACTTGAATAGAACCGGAGTCATTAAACATATCATCTGGTTTGATGACACCATTTTCCAGAGCGATCGCCACATTCAAAGGCTTGAAAGTCGATCCCGGTTCATAAAGATCCGCCACTGTCCAGTTTTTAAATAGCGAGATATTAGCTTTAGAGTATTCATTAGGGTTATAGTTAGGCTGAGAAACCAGGGCCAGTAAGGAACCATCCAACGCATCCATCACAATTACCGCTCCCCGCTTGGCGTTAAACTTCTCCATCTGTTGTTTAAGCGCAACGCGAGCAATTCGTTGTAGACGGCTATCGATAGTGAGTTGCAGTTGCAAATCATCAAAATGTAGAAAACCTTCAGGCGCGTGATCCGGCATCAAGTCCCCATTACCTGACCGACTGAGCCGTACCGTTTGCACAGGACGTTCTAGCAACTTCTCTTGAGAGTATTCCACACCTGCTTGACCACGACGGTCAAGATTCACATAGCCCACTACATCAGCAACCAAATCATCTGGCGGGTAATATCGAGAGTATTTTTGAATCCACTCCAAGCCATTTAAGCGCAAAGAGATGACGCGATCGATCATTTCTTCGGGTAAGTCTGGGGCAAGTATAATTCCGCTTCTTTTGCTTTGAAAAGTTTTTACTAATTCAGCAGTATCCTTTGCCAATATTGGGGCAAGTCGCTCTGCCATATCTTCATTAGACTTATCAAATAGCTTGGGATGAGCGTATAAAGTATATACAGGACGGTCAATCGCCAACAAATTACTATTGCGATCGACTACCGGGCGACGGGGCATAAAAGGTCGCAAATTCACCATTTGCTGGTTTCGCGCCTGTTCTGTTAACTTTGCTCCTCGAACAATTTGCAGGTTATACAAGTTGACACCTAACCCCAACCCTGCTGCCATTAATGCGCCCCAGACTATAAACAGTCGAGACTTAGTATTGGATGTTTGGTCTTGGATCTTAGAGGCAAGTGTCCCCAACAATCCTCGTTTAGAACCCTTCTGTCGCCTTGTGAATGCTGGATTCCGAAACTTTCTGAATTTTATTTTGCTTGGTGATTTTTGCATTGCCCTACTCAGTAGCAAATTGCTTTTCGGAATCAAGAGTCAAGGGTCAAAGTTAGTTACTCTCAACTTTGAGCTTTGACTCCTAAAAGTGGCAATTTTAGATTTTGAATTTTTGGATTGAAAGAAAAATTTAAAATCTAAAATCTAAAATCTAAATAGGACTTACGCAAAAATTGCCAAAAAGCTTAATTTATCGAACCGCCAAGACGCCAAGAGCGCCGAGAATTCGTAGAGTGTGCGTAAGTCCTACTAAAATTGAATGACTCCTAACCTTAATACCCCAGTGGCGAGAGTGTTTGCTGTTGTGTTTCAGAATTCGGCGTTGTGTTAGACGATGCTGGCTTCGGACTATGAGATGCTGGAGGCAAGAAAATCATTCCTTGAGGAGTCGGCGATACCAGTCCTGTTGCTGGTTGTTCTGCTTCATCAGCCATTTTATTTGTCAGCGTCGCGTTAGTAGTCGTTAGCAGCCGCTCATGACGTTGGAGGTTTTGCAGTCTGCGATATGACTGACTCCAAAGCTCTTGAGAATATACCGTCCAGCCATAAACAGCAAGTGTCGATGCTACTAACAACAACGCCAAAGCTGACGAATAACGATCAAAGATGTATAAGCGCAGCAACCATAACGGTGCCGCTCCAGAATTAGGCATTATGGGAAGGCGAAGAAAACCTACCCTCGGAGTCTTCTGGTTCGCACTCGACTGCTGATTGAGATTTGGCAGTTGTTTACCCAACTCTTTCACCGATTTAGGCAAAACTGCCTCATTTGTGGGAGAAACCGTGAAACTTTTCGAGGAACGCTGTTGTCTTTGAGAAAATACTGGTGCAGCTTGGGCAGCGGGTGTAGAAGCGCTCCGTGCTGCTGACTCCAGACGCAAAGAACGTCGCCTCCCTAAAGAAAGGATAGAATTTCGCCCGAACCAAGTACCTCTTGTAGAAACAGCAGATTTACGAGCAACTACCATAAATTTTTTTAGATGGGAAATATTGTACTTTAGATTGATTGTCTGTTTTTGCTAAGGTTAAAATCGCCTTCTGTGCAGCGCACATAACACACTACACCCTTTTAACTGTTCTGATAGGTAGCTGTACCAATGTTTGCATCCTCTAGATATTGCAACGTTTGCAATCAGCGATTAGCAACTGGACAGCTTGCCCTTTAAATATCGCACCTAAAGTATGGCAACGTAGGGTAGCAAAATGCAATACTCCGTGAAAAAAATAAAATTTTTTGTTATGGTAGCTCGGTTTGCTAGAAAATTTGGGAATTTCCGTTTTGCTCCTGAGTTAAAAGAAACTAATCAGATGGCTGTATAATACCTAATCTGAAAAAAATACCCCAAAAGATTGTTTTTTTTAAGTATGTAATCTCACAGCATTTAAAAAAAAGCAATAAATACGGTATCGTATTCAACAGGTGAAAAATTGTTCTAGCCAAAATTGGTGAAAGAGGAGTTATGAAAACAAAAATCTTTGGTTTGGCAGTAATGTTAAGTCTGGCGACAATTCTCGGAGCCTGTGAAGGCGGTGGTGATGGTGCTGGTACTACCACTAGTACTCCAGCTGCTACAGGTGAACCAACTGATGCACCTGCTGCTGGGTCTAGCCCTAGCGTTACTCCCCTAACTACTCCCCTAACTACTCCCGCAGCTACTCCCGCAGCTACTCCCACTACTAAACCCACTGCTAGTCCTAAATAAGGCACCCTAAGCTTTAGTCGGACTTACGCATACTTTACGAATTATTCTCAACTCTTGGAAAGGCTGTGCCAACGAGACCCTCCGCGTTGGCGCAGCCTCTGGTAGAAAAGGCGCTCTTAGCGTCAACTTTTTACCAGAGGCTGCACGTTTTCTCTAGCGTCTGGTAGAGAAGGCGGTAGCCTGGGGCAAGCTACTACCTATGTACGATATAGTTAAGCTTTTTAGCATATTTTTGCGTAAGTCCTGTTTAGTTTAAATCATGCCAAAAACAGCTTAACGATAAGGCTCATCACCACATAGCTTGAATTAATTAGGTTCACGTAAAAACCTGCATGTTTTCTATTGGTATATCACAGCCTAAAGTTTGCTCAAACATCAGTTAAGTAAGGCAACCAGTAAAGGATACTGTTGATGAAGATTCCCTCCTCAACCAAGTGTCCGCCTGAAATTCTCACCTGACCGAACCTTGTTCCAAATCCAAGGGAGTTGAGTTATGTAAATCTAAGCGAGCTTGTGGGCAAGGTTGTTTGCCTCATTTGGTGTTTGGAATGGCTTAGACTCCTGAGTTTTGAGAGGACAAAAGAATTCATTGCGATCGCTGGCAATTACTCAAGAGCATTCACTGTAGTCTATTCCGTATCAGAAGAGACCTGGTAATGTCCCCTGATATTGCCAGATTTTTATTGGAAAAATTCTAATCTCTAGTTTTAAAATTGGGCATGGGGGAGCCACTACGTTGTTCGGGTTTCCCGGCTTGTACCCCTACAGAGAAGCAAGTGGCATCATGGGGCATGGGAACAAACAGATATTTCATCCTGCGTTGTGAACGCAGTCTAGAAGATGGGGAGAGTAAAAGCGAGAAAGGCGATAAAATTATTGAGTATAATTGTAACTAGTGCAATGTTGGTTGGATTAAGTAGCCATTGGGAATCAGCAGTAATAGGATTACCGCCACCAGAGGATACACCAGAAGAAATATTACGGACAAAGATTATCATAGAAGCGCGATCGCCTATTGATGGAAAATTCCTAACAGCTGCCGAATACGCCCAATTGCAAGCGCAGCTGCAAGAAGCCCCGCCACCAAAACTAGACCCCAAAATTCGGGAACAGATTTTCTTGCTTCGCCTACGTAAAACATTATTGCAGTTTTTCCCATTTTTAAATTTTTGATAAATTACTTAAGGGTTAAAAGTCAAGAGCTTTCCCCCATCTTCCCCAATCCCCAGTCCTCATGCCCCAAAAAGATTGATGACTCATTCTGAGGTAGGATAACGGTGGCGACAAAATTGCAAATAAATGTAAAGAATATATAAATATATATAGATGTGAAAAAAGTAGATTTAGTCAATCACGTTATTTCATTTAGGTAGCCTCATGTCCATGACCACGATCGCCTCTGAACAGGTTAACCGTATCGTTTGGAATCAGCATAACGATCCCTTTGAAATACTAGGTTCTCATCCCATAGAACAAGATGGCAAAACTGTCTGGGCTGTGCGGGCCTACCTACCAAATGCAAGTGCAGCATGGGTTGTTCTTCCTGAAGAACGCAAGGAATACCCAATGCAAACAGTGCATCATCCCCATTTTTTTGAATGCACGATTGACACTCTAGAACTGGCAAACTACCAGTTACGCATTAAAGAAGGGGAAAATGAGCGTGTCACCTATGACCCTTATGCTTTCCGTTCTCCCAACTTGACAGACTTTGACTTGCATTTATTTAGTGAAGGCAACCATCACCGGATTTACGAGAAACTGGGAGCGCACCCCACGGAAATAGGCGGCATTAAGGGCGTTTATTTCGCTGTTTGGGCACCCAACGCCCGTAATGTTTCATTGCTGGGAGATTTCAACCTCTGGGATGGGCGCAAACACCAGATGCGTAAAGGCCCCACGGGGATTTGGGAATTGTTTATTCCTGAAATCGGTGTGGGAGAGCATTACAAATATGAAATCAAAAATTTTGAAGGGCACATTTACGAAAAATCCGATCCCTACGGTTTCCGACAGGAACTCCGCCCGAAAACTGCATCCATTGTTACTGATTTAAATGCTTATAGTTGGAATGACGAAGACTGGATGGTAAAACGGCGTCGCATTGACCCCCTTACCCAGCCAGTTTCAGTCTACGAAGTGCATTTAGGCTCTTGGTTACACGGTTCGAGTGCCGAACCTGCTAAACTGCCAAATGGTGAAACTGAACCTGTAGTTGTCGTTTCTGGACTGAAGCCGGGCGCACGCTTCCTTACTTACCGGGAACTGGCAGAAAAACTAATTCCCTATGCCAAAGACTTGGGATACACCCACATAGAATTGTTGCCCATTGCGGAGCATCCCTTTGATGGTTCTTGGGGTTATCAAGTAACTGGGTACTATGCCCCCACTTCCCGTTTTGGCAGCCCCGAAGATTTCATGTATTTTATTGACAAATGTCATGAAAATGATATGGGGGTAATTGTAGATTGGGTTCCTGGTCACTTCCCCAAAGATGGACATGGTTTAGCTTTCTTTGATGGTAGCCACCTATACGAACACGCTGACCCCCGCAAAGGCGAACATAAAGGATGGGGTACTTTGGTGTTCAATTACGGTCGCCATGAAGTTACTAATTTCCTAGCAGCAAATGCTCTCTTCTGGTTTGACAAGTACCACATTGACGGGGTTCGTGTCGATGCTGTTGCCTCGATGCTCTATAACGACTATTGCCGCGAACCAGGAGAATGGCTGCCCAATCAGTATGGTGGCAGAGAAAACCTAGAAGCAGCTGATTTTCTGCGTCAGGTAAATCACATGATCTTCAGCTATTTCCCCGGTGCTCTCTCAATTGCTGAAGAATCGACTTCCTGGCCAATGGTATCTTGGCCCACCTACACAGGCGGACTGGGCTTTAACTTGAAGTGGGATATGGGCTGGATGCACGATATGCTGGATTATTTCCACATGGATCCTTGGTTCCGTCAGTTCCACCAAAACAATATCACCTTTAGTATGTGGTATAACCACAGCGAGAACTTCATGCTGGCCCTGTCTCACGATGAAGTGGTGCATGGCAAGAGCAATATCATCGGTAAAATGCCGGGGGATACATGGCAGAAGTTAGCAAATGTGCGTTGTTTATTTACCTATATGTTTGCTCACCCAGGTAAGAAAACCATGTTTATGAGCATGGAGTTTGGGCAATGGAGTGAGTGGAATGATTGGACTGATTTGCAATGGTATTTATTGCAGGATGAAGCCCACCAACAGTTAAAAACGTTTTTCCAGGAATTGAACCATCTCTACCGTTCTGAACCAGTTTTGTACACGCAAGATTTTGCCCAAGCGGGGTTTGAGTGGATTGACTGTAGCGATAATCGCCATAGTGTAGTTGCCTTCATGCGTCGTGACAAGGATTCTGATGATTTTGCGATCGTGGTTTGCAATTTTACACCGCAACCCCATTCTCACTACCGCATCGGTGTACCGCAAAAGGGATTTTATACCGAGTTGTTCAATAGTGATGCGCGTAAATATGGCGGCAGCAACATGGGTAACTTAGGTGGTAAGTGGACGGATGATTGGTCTTTGCACAGTCATCCCTATTCGCTGGATTTGTGTTTGCCACCTTTGGGTGTGCTGATTCTCAAGTTGGATAAGGAGAAGACTGCTGAGGTAATTGGATAACAATTTGGGGTGGGCATTGCCCACCCAGTTAAAACGGCGGTTAGAAAAACTACCCCTCCCTAACCCTCCCCTTATAGAATCCATTTGAGATCTTTTTAGGCGAGCGAGTAGAATTGGCAGAAGTAGTTGGAATTGCTGGCAAGACAGGGCTAATAAACATTAAACAACTACAAAATTGTTGTTAGTTAGTGACAATCCAGGAGATAGTTGTGCAAATTTTACCTGAGTAAAGCCAGATGCACTACCATCTTCATCAAAGAACAATGCACCTGTAGCGCTGTTGTAGATAAATTGCTCTTCGTTAGTGGTTGCAGATGTTCCGATAGTAAACTGGCTTGTCTGAAGTGAACCTAATGATAAGGCGTCACTATAACTACGAGCTGATACCTGAATCAGGTCATTAGTGGGGTTGAAGTCAGAAAGATTACCAACTTCTTCTCCTAATAGAAAATCGAAAACAAAAGTATCACTACCTCTCCCACCTGTGAGGGTGTCATTTCCAGAGCTCCCGGAGAGGGTATCGTTGCCATTGCTCCCCACTATGTTGTCATCGTAGCTTGTACCCTTAATGTATAATCTTTCGATATTCTTGTAACTAACGCTATTGGTTCCTACCGTAATCGAGCCACTGTTAATAGTGGGATTGATTGTAGAAGTTATTCCCTTTGTAGCATTGCCGCAATCGACGGACAAAATATCGTCCCCATTACCCCCATCTATGGTATGATTACTGTAATAAACGGACAAAAAATCGTTCCCATTACCTCCATTGAGCGTATCATTGCCATTATACCCACCAAAGAGGCTATCGTTCCCATTACCTCCATTGAGGGTATCGTTGCCACTATACCCCCCGTCAAGGCTATCGTTACCGTTGCCCCCCAATATATAGTCATCGTAGCCTGTACCATCAATATTTAATCGTTCAATATTCTTGTAACTAACGCTATTGCTGCCTGCGGTAATCGTTCCACTAGTAGTAGTAGCATTAATGGTTGAAGTGATTCCCTTTGTAGCACTAGTATAAGAGAGGCTCAACAAATCGTCGCCAGTCCCTCCATCTATGGTATCATTGCCACCATCACCCGTAGAGAGGGTATCGTTGCCACTGTTCCCCACAATGTTGTCATTGTAGGCTGTGCCTGTGATATCTAATTGTTCGATATTCTTGTAATTAACCCGATATGTGCCTGCGGTAATTGAGCCAATGTTAGTAGTTGCATTGAAGGTCGTTGTAATCCCCCCAGAAGTATTGTAGTAATTTACGGACAACAAATCGTTACCCGTACCGCCATCTATAGTATCTTTGCCACCACTGCCCGTGGAGAGGGTATCGTTGCCACTGCCTCCGACAATATTGTCATCGGAGTCTGCACCTGAGATATATAATTGTTCGATATTCTTGTAACTAACACGATATTTGCCCGCCGTAATTGATCCAGTGTTAGTGGTAGGATTAAAGGTTGAAATGGTCGAAACACTTCTCTCCATATCCAATCTGTAGAAGGACAACAAATCGTCACCTGTACCCCCATCTACCGTTTGAGTCACTAAATCGATAGCTAGTGTATTTGTGGTGCTTAGACTGAAAGAATCATTGCCATCGTCTCCAGAGAGAAAGTTATTGCCTGTTGAAAAATCGGCCCTCAAGTAATCGTCACCAGCGCCACCAATGAGGGTGTTATTGCCTAAGGAAGGGTAATAATAATCACCTTCATCGGTGAGATACCCAGAGATAGAGAGAGAATCATTACCATCGCCGCCAAATAGTAAGTTATTGCCGGAGGAATACTCAGCATTTAAGGTATCGTCACCAGCGCCACCGTCGAGGGTGTTATTGCCTGATGAGCTAAAACTAAAGAATTCTCTGTGAAAGTGAAAACCAGAGGTAGAGAGATAATCATTACCATCGCCCCCAGAGAGTGAGTTATTGCCGCCGGATGGAGACTGAGCCGTCAAGTAATCGTCACCAGCGCCACCGTCAAGGGTGTTATTGCTTGAGGAGGGAATATAGTTGTATCCGTCGTTAGTAGTAAGGTAAGAGGCACTAAGAGAATCATTCCCATCGCCACCAGATAGCAAGTTATTGCCGGATGTTGCTCCAGCATCCAAGACATCTTTACCAGTGCCACCCAAGAGTAGGTTATTGCCTGTTGAAAATTCAACGTTCAATGTATCATTGCCCACACCACCAATGAGAGTATCATTCCCTGCACCACCCCGCAAAAGGTCGTTGCCACTTTTGCCGTCAATAATATCATCACCGCCTTGACCATTAATCACATCATCTGAATTGTCAAAGCCGTTAACATTATTGTCGAGGTCGTTAAGGAAGGTGACTGTATTCTTGTTGAAGATAGTACTTTGGGTGGAGTTTGCATTGAAGACATCAAAGCTGTCAGTAATGGTAGTTTGCCCATAAAACTGTATATTGCCCAAGTCTACAGTGGCTCCTGTAGATTTACTCAAGTTATCCAGGTTTTCCAGGGCAAAGTTTTGCAAGACGAATTTGCCTAGGTAAACCAGCCCTTCAAAGGTGATTTCGAGATTGCTGCCATTTTGGGTCAGCAGCATATTTCGGGCAGTCAAGTCAGGTGTCTGTAAATATTGTAAATTTAGAATGTCCACTTCAGCAATAACTGCTGCTGAGGGATTTGCGCCTTTACCTACCCCACCAAAATCAGTGATATAAGTACCGTAGTAGGGTTCGTAAATATCGTTGCCACCTGCACCAGTCAAGGTGTCGGTGTTACTGCCGAATAGGGTATCGTTACCCTTAGTTCCAATGATATTTGCCATAATTTTTACCTACCTAAATCTGATTTTTTGAGCAAGTTTCAGTTTTCAATCTACTATTGGTGCTGTTTTCGGGCAGGAACAAACCGCCGAAATTTGACCTTTTCGAGACACTTTGTCAGCCACTTTTGAACAAAAGTAATTTTTGTCTAAGATTCACTTATTTAACTATAGGAATCCTATTTGATTTTTGAAAAAACTCCGTACATCTGAAGAGTGGCGAAATCAAATGTAGTGTGTCGAATAAACCACTCAAACATCCACTTTAGATGCAGGAATGTTGGAATTAAGGCGCAGAAGCGTCGAACCCATGTTTTTGCTTGCAACCAAATATCTTCAATGGGATTTTGCGTAGGGCAATTGGGAGCTTTAGCGTTCACAATGTATTTTCCATTCCTCTGTTGGTAAATCAAGATTTACCTCGGACAAGAAATCTTGAATTTCTTTGGAACGATGGTAGCTCGCACCATCCCAAAAAATCAGCAATCGCTGTTCCTTCGATTCAGCTAGTAAATATCGTAGGTAGTCGATAGTATTTTTTGAGTTCCCTGCTTCGTAGGCTTTGAGAATTAACTCTCCTTCGAGGTAGTCAACAGCACCATAATATGTTTGCTTTTCTCGCTCGTTAACTACTGGAACTGCTATTTCTTGGTCACTTCTACCCCATACATAACCACTTAAATCTCCCCACATTAAATGACACTCATCTATTAGCAGTACTCTTAACTTTCCTGCTTCGATTTCCTCCCGGTTATCTGCCAACACTGTTTCAAGCTTTTTTTTTCTGCGACAGCATTTGGATTTCCTTTAGGGTTTACTTTGGTGGTTTTCTTCCAACTAATTCCTGCTGCGTTGAACAAGTCATAGTAGCTTTGTTTTGACTCATAAATCACATCATACTCAAAAGCTAGTTTATATTCGAGTTCCCCCAGTTCCCAAAAATCCTTGGTTTGCAACCAACTCAATACCTGTTCTCTTTGTTCGCTACTTAAGTAACTTTTTTTGCCTTTGTGATCTAAGCGCAATCCATCAATTCCGTACTGTTCGTAGGCCTGCTTCCAACCTGTTATCGAACCCAGTGATACATCTAAAATTGTTTGAATTTCTTCATACAAGTAACCTTGATAAACTAACTTTACTGCCAGCGCTTTCCTTACCTCACGGGCATTTGGGCGAAGAGCTATAAATTCTTGTAGTTCTGCGATCGCATCCAAAGCGGTTTCTTCAGATGGAAGTATCGCAGTTGTCACTCCCACAGTCGGTATTGCCGTTTGTGAATGCTGCTTTACCATTGTTTGTTCTTACACTTTTACTCTCCTACGTATTCTCTCGTGTTCTTTTTCAAAAATCAAATAGGATTCCTATACCAATTTAATATGAAGCTGCGCGGATTCTTACTGCTTTCTTTGCCCTTATTGGTTTTAGTTTACGTGTGATTCGGCGCAAGAATTGGGGGAAGAAGGGAAAACGAAAAAGTGTTCCGGGGGAACGGCGGCGTGGACGTGCAAAGCCGGAGACATGATGAAACCAGGGTGGGATTAAAAACTTTAACGGGAAAAGTAATTACGGCTGCTGGAGTCAAACCAACTGTAGCCGTGAAATGGGAAAGAGAAAATTTTGGGATTTATGGTGCAATTGAACCATTAACAGGACGACATTTTCAGCCAAGTTTACCCGCATCTGAATGGTGACTATTTTCAACAGTTTTTAGACTGGTTATCGCAACAATTAGGTTCAGATTATGCAATTTTACAAATAGACTAAGCTCCTGCTCATATCAGTGGTGCGATTAATTGGCCTGAAAATATTATTCCCCTACTGCAACCACCTCATGCTCCTGAGCTTAATCCCATTGAAAAGCTGTGGCAGTTTATCAAATAATCTCTCAAGAATGAACTGTTTTCTGACTTGCAAGATTTACGCACTCGCCTACAACAATTGTTCGAGCAATTAACATTTGAACAGGTAATTTCTATCTCTTCTTATAACTTTATTTTAGAAGCTCTTTTCTATGCAGCTTCATATTAAATTGGTATAAGGTCTTAAAGATAGGCAAACTGACGCCACAGTGTACTAGTATCCCCTGGGTTAAGAACGGCGTACATTCAAGCAACACCATTGTTTTCGTTTCCACAGGGTAGCAACGACCCAACCATTTTCTTCTAAAGCGTCAGCAACAGCTTTAGATTGTTCTAGTAAAATACCACTGAAGATAGCCCAAGTTTCAGGTTTAGCGATCGCACTCATTTCTGGAACCAATTCAATAATCACATTAGCCAAAATATTGCATACAATACCGTCCACTGGTTTTTCAACTAGTTTTGTCAAAACGTCTACACTTCCCAGTGCTGGTAGTAAACGTTCTGAGCTAATGTCGTTCAGGGCACCATTACTGATAGTTGATTGCACCGCCAAAGGGTCGGTATCTACTGCATAGACTTTCTCTGCTCCCAGTAGCAGCGCCCCAATAGAAAGGATACCAGAACCACAGCCAATATCCGCAATTACTAGATGTTCATGTTTGCCACTAGTACCCACAAACGACTGAGGAAGTTCACTCAGGCGCATTTCCAAGGATTCCAAACATAGCTGAGTCGTGGCATGGTTGCCCGTACCAAATGCTACACCTGGGTCAAGACGAATCACTAGCCGTTCCGTTGTTTCTGGTAATGGTAGCCAAGCGGGGTTAATTAGGAAGCGATCGCCTATTTCCTGCGGATGCCAATATTGTTTCCAGCTAGTCGCCCAATCTTCCTCATCAATCAACTGCCATTGCAGGGAGGGAGATGAAAGTCCTACACAGAGGGCATCTTGACGCAGCCACAGCGACAGTGCTGCCAAATCTAGTAGCTGCGTTTGAATTGTCGGTAGATAAGCTCTAACTAAAGATGAATTTCCTTTGTTTTCACTAGCTGTACCACGGCAGCCAAAATCTTCCAGTCGCCAAAAGATAGAATCTTCTAGGTCTGGCTCACATAAAATCTGTAGTTCCCACCAGGTGTTTGCCATATAATTTTAGATTTTAGATTTTAGATTTTAGATTGGGGACTAGGTAACGGATAATGACCAATGCGAAAAACAATGAGCAATTAGCCATTACCAATCCAAAATCCAAAATCGTTCGACTGAGCGTAGCCGAAGTCCGAAATCCAAAATTAAAGTGTTACTGTATACGCGTCCCGAATACCAGGGACTTTTATAATCTCATCCAAAATGCCCTCAGGTAAGGGGTCATCTATACTCAGAGCCATTACCGCATCACCACGGACGATTTTACGACCTACTTGCATACTGGCAATATTCACATTAAAACTGCCGAGTAAAGAACCGAGTTTGCCGATAATCCCCGGCATATCGCGGTGTAGGGTAAACAGCATATATTTAGTGGGTGGGACGTTAATCGGGAAACCATCAACATCAGTCAGGTGGATTTCCCGCTCACCCAACAAAGCGCCTGTGACAGAATGAGTCCCTAAAGTACCCGTGGCTTCTAGATGAAGCGTTCCGGCATAGTCTCTAATGGAAGCATCGCGGGTTTCAATCACCCGAATTCCGCGTTCTTTAGCTTCTATGTTGGCATTTACGTAATTTACCCGTTCCCGCAAAGCTTGGTAAAGTAATCCTTTCAGGGCAGCGACTACCAAAGGCTGACTTTTGTTAGTCGCGAGTTCCCCTTGCAGTCGAATATTGAGTACTTCCACCCGTCCGCCAGCTAGCTGTCCCACCAGGTTACCTAGAGTTTCTGCTAGTTGCATGTAGGGTTTAAGTTCTTCCAACACATCGGGGCCGAGTCCGGGAATGTTGACGGCTGAACGCGCTGGTAGTCCTAAAAGTACATCCCGAATTTGTTCGGCAACGTCAATGGCTACATTTACTTGAGCTTCCGCGGTGGAGGCTCCCAAATGGGGGGTGAGGATGATTTCTTTGCCTAGCGATCGCAATTCAGATTCACCCAGTGGTTCTGACTCGAACACATCCAAGGCTGCACCTCCAATTTTACCCGCTTTCAGAGCTGCTGCTAAAGCTACTTCATCAATGATCCCACCACGAGCGCAGTTGATAATCCGGGCTGTGGGTTTCATTTTTGCCAGGGTTGTGGCATTGATTAAGTGGGTGGTTTCTGGGGTTTTAGGGATGTGTAGGGTGATATAGTCTGCTTGCTGGAAGAGTAAATCTAGCTCCACCAACTGACAGCCAAGTTGTTCGGCTCGGTCTGTAGAAATAAAAGGGTCATAAGCTAGGAGTTTCATCCCCATTGTCTTAGCTACAGAGGCAACGTGGGAGCCAATTTTACCCAAACCGACAACGCCGAGAGTTTTTTTGTAGACTTCCGCGCCAACAAAGCTATTGCGATCCCACGCACCGCGTTTCACCGAAGCGTTAGCATCGGGGATGTGGCGAGATAAAGCCAAAATCATTGCTAGCGCATGTTCTGCGGCGGCAATTGTGTTTCCCTCTGGAGAATTGACTACCACAATTCCCCGGCGTGTGGCAGCGGGAACATCCACATTATCCACACCCACACCAGCACGACCGATGATTTTTAGCTGCGTGCCGGCTTCAATAATTTCTTGGGTGACGCGTGTACTAGAGCGAATCATCAGCGCGTCATACTCACCAATAATTTCGAGCAGTTCGGCTGGTTTTAGACCTATTTTGACATCAACGGTAGCAACTTGCGAAAGAATGTCAATTCCAGCTTGGTCAATCGAATCAGAGACAAGAACCTTAGACATGATTACTTCATTTAAAGCTACAGGTTTTGCTGCACAAGACTTTTTAGTTTAGTCTTTATCTGTCGCAATTCAGCAAAAATTATTCGTTTGAATATCAACTTAACCTTTACTTACGCTACGTGCTGATGGTATCGAAGCGTGAGTTGCTCCCAGTGGATACTGCCTCCTTAGTATTTGAATATGAGTGGCTGTTTGCACCACCCTGTCGCTAAATATAAAGCATGAATAGCACTAAGCACCTATATATTTATTAATAGTTAAGAGTTACCAAAATTTTATTAGCTTAAGCAACTTCCTGGATGGGCTAGAAACGCTTGCATTCTTGACTTGGCTGCAACTTTAGCTGAGGCAATGCTCTGCAAAATCAGGAAAAGAGCCAGTAACTATTATATCTATCGAATCTTGACTATTTTTAAATACCACAAGTGGTATCCCTTAGTCAAAACAAAACATTGCATCATACAAGATAATCGGATTGTGATAGTTAGAATTTAGATATCAAATAAATTTTCTTCCTGATCATTTTGGCAGATTTAAGATTGTCTAGTAGTTAAAAGCTGCCAATTAGTGTCAGTAGAGTACTTAATATACATTAATACTACAGTACTGCGGAAATAAACTACTCAATCCAAATCAACGAAATGCTTATGCTATATTCATTTTGACTTTTGACTTTTAACTTTTGACTTCCGCCTTGCGTAGTACGCTACTGATATAGTTGCAAAGAAATCGCTATAATTCTGGTGAGCCAAATATCCTTTGAGTTTTGGGGAAACCAACCATGTTAGAGTACAACTTGCCAAGGTACTTGCCCTCAGCCGAGGAACTACCAGACTCTGATGAAACACCTGTGGATAATGAACTGCAAGAATTAATACCAGGCTTACTGAAGGCGATCCTGCTGATTCTTTGGGCAGAGCGCATGGACTGGCTCTTTGCCATAGATATGGGTATTTATCATCACCCCGATAAACCGGCCATTGTGCCAGATGGGTTTTTGAGCTTAGGGGTAGAGCGGTTTTATGATGAGGAACTGCGTCCTAGTTATGTGCTGTGGGATGAAAATGTTGTACCGATTTTCGTGCTAGAAGTAGTTTCCCAAAATTATCGCAAGGAATATACTACTAAATTGGATGAATATGCGGCTTTGGGTGTACTTTACTACGTGATTTATTCTTCCCGTCGCCGCCGCAAACCGCATTTGGAAGTACATAAGTTAGTTAATGGTAAGTATGAATTGCAAGAAGGAAACCCCGTTTGGCTAACAGAAATTGGCTTAGGAATTGGTTGCGAAAGAGGAAATTATTGCGGTGTAACGCGGGAATGGATGTATTGGTATGATGAGCAAGGACAACGGTATCTCACACCCGCAGAACAAATAAAACAAGAAACACAACGCGCTCAACAAGAAGCACAACGCGCTCAACAAGCAGAACAAAGAGTGCAACAATTGACAGAACAATTAAGAGCGCTGGGAATAGATCCAGAAAATCTCGGTTAACTGAAATATTTTGCAATACAACAAGACTGAAAAATCAGGCTTTTCAAATTTATGTACTTGCTATAAATCCGGGTTTGCTCCTAGAAGCTGTCAGTAAAAAACTATTGCTTTTTAGGAATAACGTTCCTGATTCCACTTTTTGTAGATATAGTATCACCTTTATAACGAGGGATAATATGAATACTGGTGTGCATAATATTTTGACCTGCGGCTCGGTTAATATTCATTCCTACATTAAAGCCATCAGGTTCAAATTCTGCTTTGAGAATTTTTTGTACTTTGTTTACCATAAACCAGCAAGCAGATTGCTCTTTAAATAGTAAATCAAAATAACTGCTAACATGACGTTTTGGAATAACTAAAACATGTCCTTTACTTATAGGATAGCCATCAAAAAGAGCATAAGCCGTTGCTGATTCAGTTAATAGCTTTAGACTTTTATTAGGATTACAAAATATGCAACAATTAGATGAATTTTGCTGATAATTATAGTGAATATACTCATGTAATTCCCGATACTCATCTAAAAAAACTGAAGTAAAAGGAAGTCTCACCATACATTGATAGGTAGGTTTTTTATGAACATAATGTTCTCGAAACCCTTCTTTTTTGATATCCCTTCTTACAGCATAATAAGCTTTACCTCCTGGTTTTAATAAGTGTGACACTTCCATAAGAACATTAGTTTGTTCTTCAGTAAATAAAACATTTAAAACATAAAAACAAATTATTGTATCAAATTTATTATGAGGATATTCTGGAAAATAATAAGGGTCATAGCCTGTAATATCACAACCTTTTTGGCGTAATATTTTAACATCATTACCAAAGCCACAACCAAAGTCTAGTATTTTGCCTTGGAGAAGGTTTTGATTTAATAAAAACTGTGCAGGAAATGACAGATAACTTCTTTCGATCGCAGTGAGATGGCTGAACTGATTTTTTTGCTGTTTCATGGAATTTTGGTGCTGATGTCCCAAAATTATTATTCCCAGCATCCCTTTAGATTATGCGATGTCTACTGTAGAAAGATAAAAAAGTTGTATAATTTAAGTACCTATAAGTATTATTCTATCGTTAGCTACTCAGAACTTTTGAAAAAATAAAGTTGTACGATTTCAGCATACTAGTCTCTAAAAACAAATAAAAAAGCTGTACAACTTTTGGAAAGCTTAATACGCAAAGGTTTTAACCAATCGGGAGCATGTCAACTTTGTTAGAACAAACGAACTAAACAGGTTCTAAAGCTGGTTATTAAGATAAGCACAGCGATGCTTGAGAACTTGAGAACTTGAGAGACGTTAGATTCATCCCATTGTGCTCCAGAGATTTTTAATCGCCGATCTATCTGTTTGATAGTAGACTCGATAGCACCGGAACCAATAGAACAAATACCTTCGGTTTGATAATAATCATAATTTACAATTCGATGCCGATGGGTTTCCAAATACTGGCAAAAATTTTGAGCTTGTTTAGCTTTAAGTGGAGAGATGAGAGCGAGAGTTTCATCAATTTTTCCTTGCCAAAGAAGAGTTTCCGCAGTTTTGAGTCGCTTGAGAGAACCACCCACTTTATGTAGATTTTCGATCAGATGGAACCAATCTAAAATCTCCCGTCTTTCTCCTGGACAATTAAATTGCCGAATTATTTTCCAAATCCCTGGATGTCCATCACCTAAGCAAGTTAATGGATTGGCTAACTGTTGTTGATTTACCCAATCGACTAAAGCTTCATTTTCACCCAATCTAGCTACTTTTATTTGTTGGTTAATACAGATGGCTTTATAGTCTTTCCAGATGCATGGCTCTGCTTTTATTTCAGTCCTAAGCCTCACCTTACCGCCGTCCACGCTAATTTCTTCTAGCTCTTGTCCACATTCTATTTCGGGAAACTCATACCGCTGAACGATTCTTTGTTGTGTACTAGCAGAAATCGACATCCCGGTATATTTATAAATATCTTTGGCTGCATTTTCATAGGAAACATTCGCACTTGCTCTCAAGCAACATTGCTCTAAATAGGGACTTATTTTTTGATTTTTGTCTAGTTTTAACTTTCGTGCTTGTTTCTCACTGACTGGTAATTTTCCAAGAATACTTTTGATTGTTCTTACTCGTCCGGATGAAGTTCCTGTTGCTTCTTTGAGAAAAAAACCCCTAATTCTGGTGTAATGTATTCTATAGTTTGCTAAGAATTGTTTTTTCAATCCCGGCTAGACTCTTTAATTCTTCAGTCTCTGCTTCTTGATACAGAATTTTTGCTACGGCTTGAAGATGTTTCTGGAGTTTTCTCTGATTGGCTGGTTTCATTGTTGAGTAAGAATTGATTTCTTCCTCTATTTTCATTGATTCTGCCACTCTTCAATAGTTCATCTGTTCTAGCAAAGTTGACATGCTCCCGTCACGTAGTTCTTCAAGATTTATATCTGCATTTTCTTCTAGTTTATAAGCAGTATGAACCCACTCAACATTTTTTGCTAATTGCTTAGGGACTTCTTTCTCTGTGATTATTCCCCAATCAATACCTTTAGCAGCATAGTAACGCTTTTCTAACTCAAACTTTTCAGCTACAGACTTACTTCCTAAATCCTTAGTTAGCTTAAATGTTCGTGCTTTCTGGACTATCATTTTGCCTTGCTTGACAGAAAGCATAAAATCCGTTGTTAAAACACGGGAAGTATTGCTTTGCGGATCTTTAGGATAGTTAATACCTATTTCCTCTGCAATACTCATTGCTAAGTCAAGGTCAATTAGAGGAAACTGCTCTCTTATATCTACAATCGTATCTGACCACTCGAAGACGTAAAACAGCCGCTTCTCGTTATCAGAAAGCAGATGATGTTCTCGGTTTGTTTTCCAAGCTGGAGGTCTAGAAACACGACCCTTTGAGGGAAAATCCTGAATCTTTATCCAAGGTTGATAGTCTTTCCCACTACCCTGACCACGGCCTTCCTTCAAGTAACGCTCAAACTTGGCTTGCGTCCAATCTTGCTTGCTTCTAGCCATAAAAACTCCTGTAGATGCTCACATACGCGCCTACAGGATAAATTGTACAACTTTTTTATTTGTTATACGACTTTATTATTGTTGTACGACCTGTAAAACGTATAAAATTATACTACTCTACCGTAACACTTTTAGCAAGGTTACGAGGCTGATCGACATCCAAACCGCGACGGGCTGCAATATGATAAGCCAATAGTTGCAGGGGAACCACTGTCAGAATCGGAGAAAGTAATTCGTCCACATGAGAGACGGGAAGAAGATCGTTAAAGATTTCCGCAGCTTCGCCATCTTTAACTGGAGTCACGCCAATTAACCGAGAATCTCTGGCTTTGGCTTCTTGGGCATTGGAAATAACTTTTTCGTAAACACTACCAGGTATTGCGATCGCAACTACTGGTACTTTCGCATCTAATAGAGCGATCGGGCCATGTTTCATCTCTCCAGCCGCATAGCCTTCGGCGTGAATGTAGCTGATTTCTTTTAATTTCAACGCCCCTTCCAAAGCAATGGGGAAGTTAATTCCCCTTCCCACAAAAATGAAATCTTTGGTTTCGGCGAATTCATGGGCTAGCTGTTCAGTTAAACGTTCTTGACTTTCCAAGGTTGCTTCAATTTCTTTGGGAATCTGCTGCAACCCGTTAATAATTTTTTCTAATACATCTTTTGAAACTGTCTGACGACGAGCTGCTAAATCCAATGCCAAAGCATAAAATGCCATCAGTTGGGCGGTAAAAGTTTTTGTCGCCGCTACCCCAATTTCAATTCCCGCTAAAGTACTGATGACATGCGGTACCATATGACCAAGGCTGCTTTCTGGGCGATTGGTAATGCCCAGTAGTCGCGCATGATACTTGGGTTCTTTTCCCTGACGACGTTCTTTTTCCATCGCTAAAGCTGCTAGGGTATCAGCAGTTTCACCTGATTGGGTAACGCCTATGATCAACGTGTTAGCCGTCACAGGTGATGGTGCATAGCGATATTCAGAAGCGTAATGCACCTGAGTTGAAATTCCAGCTAATTGTTCGATTAAATATTTTCCGATTAATGCTGCGTGCCAACTAGTACCACAGGCGACGATCTGAATTTGTTCTAAATCGTTGTATAAATCCGCAGATAAACCAAGATTGATTGGCGATTCGGTAGATTCGCCTGGATTAAAGTATGCGTCTAAACTAGCTCTTACTACCCCTGGTTGCTCATGAATTTCTTTGAGCATGAAGTGTTTGAATCCCTGCTTTTCTACCATTGCAGGATTGAAATTGAGCAGGCGGGGTTGTTTTTTCAACCTATCGCCAGCAAAATTGTAAATCTCAACGCCCAAAGGTGTGAGGCGGGCAATTTCGCCATTTTCCAGAGGTAGCACTGCACGGGTGTAGGCAACGATCGCTGGCGTGTCAGATGCACAAAAGAACTCCCCTTGCCCAAAACCAATTACCAAAGGTGCTTGTTGGCGGACAACAATCAATTCATCGGGGTAGTCAGCAGAAATAACTGCGATCGCAAATGCCCCCTGCAAATGGTTAACGGTTTGGCGAATTGCCTCTAAGAAGCGAGATGAGGGAGATGAAGGCGGAAGATTCTTTAAAAATTCGGCTATGAGATGGGGAATTACTTCTGTATCGGTTTCAGAACGAAATTGGTGTCCTTTTGCTTTAAGTTCCTCGCGCAACTCGCGGTAATTTTCGATAATCCCATTTTGCACAACCGCCACTCGCTTTGCCGTATCCATGTGGGGATGGGCGTTGTACTCTTCTGGTTTACCATGAGTTGCCCAGCGTGTGTGACCAATACCAATCTGGGCAGGCGTTTCTATTTGTTCGAGTTTAGAACGCAGGTTATGCAGTTTGCCCTTTGCCCGTACACAATTTACCTCACCTTCCCAAATAGTGGCGATTCCAGCAGAATCGTAGCCCCTATACTCTAGTTTTTCCAGCCCAGCTAGTAAAATCTCTGTTGCCGCTTGAGTGCCTATATATCCAACGATTCCGCACATTGTTCACACCGCTTTTTTTTAGGATGATTAAATCCAGTATGTCTAGTTGGTAGCACAAACTTGACGTTTTGCAAACAAAAAAGGGAGTAATTTACTCCCTTTACTACTAAGTATTGCTAAAGATGCTTGCTATTAAGAAACTTTAAAATTCTTGAGCACTGAGTTCTGAGTTCTGAAAGCTGAGTGAAGAATCAAGAAATTATTTTTTTGATTTACTTCTTTTGCCTCAAAACTCAGGACTCAGCGAGAACTCTGTACCAAGATCCCGCAGGGTGCGGAGGCTGATGGTCTATATCACTGCCCAGAGGCGTAAAGGCTTGCACCTCTCCCTTATGTCCAAAGGATACAAGGCAACCATTTTGGAAAAAACGGTTGGACAGTAGACCCGCATCGCGATCAGAAGTTCGGTGACTCAACACTGAGCTTTTTAGTAAGCTAGACCCATACTGCGAGTTGTTTCAGCGCCCAGGTAAACCCGGATGCTCAAAAAGTCGGTGGGACAAGCGGTTTCGCAGCGCTTACAGCCCACGCAGTCTTCTGTACGGGGTGAAGAGGCAATTTGAGCAGCTTTGCAGCCATCCCAAGGAACCATCTCCAGTACATCAGTAGGGCAAGCGCGGACGCATTGGGTGCAGCCAATGCAGGTATCGTAGATTTTTACTGTATGAGACATTGAAAAAACCGCTCCTTTCGAGTGTTCTTCTCTGCGAAAGAATCATAATCAACGCATAGTTTACCGCAGTGGTTGATAGGCCGTAATCAAAAGGCTACATAACTTCAAACAATGTAATGAGCACCCTTGATAAGTTGTTTTTGCGAGATCGTCCCTATTGCCCGATTAATTAGCAACATCATCGGAGCGTATTTATCCCACCTGTCTACCATAATGTGGTTGAATCGTAAAGATAAATGAAATAAAAGTCAATCTACAAGACTTAGATGCAAAAGTTATCTATGGTACTTATTGATTGGCAACTATATGTAGCAGTCCTAAATCAAACGCGCAGAATTTAAAATTATTGCGACCCCCCTGTAGTACCCCCAAGGAATCGGAGGGTGAATTTTCTTACAACTCATTTAGGATTGCGATCGCAGTCCTAAATCATTCGTGAAAAGTCAGATCACCGACAATTTTTAGGAAGTCGGGGATTTGGACACCGCGAATTTGAACAAATCAGATAGGATTGCTCTAGCTGAAATCTGAGGTTTAGAAGTGTGAGCGAACCAAACAGTTATCTCTTCCTGTTTAGTTAATAACACCAACTGTTGGTCTTGGTTTTTAGCATCACTGCGAGTAAGTCTATCAAATCTCGCCTCAAGGAATTCTAAGCGATCGCTCACTTATAACTTATATATTTGACTTTTTAAATTTGGCAAACTCATAATTTTTAGTTTTACATATCAGAGGATTTCAGAAATCGCAAACTCATCAATTATCGCAGCATTTTCTATTGGAATGCTTGGTTCACTAATCATCACTTCTAGTTTTTCTTTGTGATTTTCGGCATCAGCCAATTTATTTGTTGTATACTCATTCTCTCGGATTTGTCTAGCAATACTTTCTAGCAGCCAAAGTTGTTCTTCCACAGACAAGGTGCGGATGGAACGCTCAATTTCTAGTAAATTCGGTGATATCATTTTGCTTCTTATTCCAAGCGGGACGTATTTTTCAAAGATATTATATTTAGTCTATACTGGTTAACCTACAGCATCACAAATCCCCCATTATTTTCTCCAAGCCTATCTTTTCACAAATCAAATGAGATTGTTATAAATAATCAGAAGCTAGTTTTATGACTTTTTAATTAGGTATTCCTGCTGAAGCAACATGTACGCTAAACTGACTACATGAATTATGAAACAGATCGGAAACTCCTCATAGATCAGACAATCACAACCAACGAGAAGAGATGAGGGAGCAAGGGGAGAAAAGGGGAAGTTGCTTGCAGTAAGTCTTTCCCCTCTACCGCAATGCCTAATGCCCATTAACGAATTTGCAGTTCATTTTCTAACTTGTCTAAATCAGTTTTGAGCAAAATCGTCATTTGACCCGTAAAAGCTTTGCCAGTCTTGGGTTGGGCAATTTCCACCCAATATACATAGCGATCGCCTACTCGTAATTCTCCCTTTAAAGCTTCCCGAATCGGAGTTTTGGCAAAACGCGCTGAGTTAATTACCTTTTGGTTGGGATACTCATACACTACCTGAGCGCGATCGTAGTCTTGATAAATCTCCAAGCCATAAATCACCCGCAAGGATTCTTGGAGACGCGCAAATGTCATGCCGTTAATGGCATCATACATGGCAATCCGCTCACTGCGAATTGTGCCACGGTCTTTAGAAAATTCCACCCTACCGGGAGGCAAAACCGACGCTTGAAAAGTGAATCGTTGAGCAGCTGTATCAGTCTTTTGCACAAACAATTGCTCTCCACTCCTGGGGCGGAGTGTGGGATGTGCTTTAATCCAGGTGCCTACTTCCTCTGTACTTTGCCCTGGTAAAGCATTAACTTTGGAATCAAAAAGCGTTCCCACGCACAGCCAGGGTGCTAGAAAAAAAGGCAAAATCAAAAAGTTAAACAGAGATTTTTTGAGCATTTCTATATTTAGAACTTTCATAAAAATTTCCCTAATAGTAAGTAACCATAGTCTTCCCGTTTTTCAGCAAGATTATTTCAAGCGTCAACTCAATTTAAGTACATCAGAGATCTTACTTATAATGTAAAACCGTGTCTTATTTGGGGCGAATAAGACACGGTTTCACAAAAGTATTTAGTTATAATATTACAAAAATCAAAGTAAGATTTGATTTATACTAAAGTAATCCATTTACTGAGATTTGTTTCCTAGTTCATTAACTTTCTCTGTTGTGGGAAAAATTTGGCGATCGTAATTTGTCTTTTCCTGAGTCAAAGCGATCGCACTAAAGAAAATGGCACTTCCTACAGCCAAGGCTACCATAGGACGCTTCAGCAGGACAAAATCTCTGATAATCCTAGCTAAAGGTCGGCTTTGACGACGTAGCGCCGAAGAAATCATCAATTGTCTCCAAGTAAACGGATCACGGACATAATGACCGCTTTGGCAAACTACTAGCCGTTCCTGGCAATAGGGACAGCAAAACAAGCCCATGCGTGTTTTAACTAGTTTTGGTGTAGCATTTCTTTGGCAAATTGGGCAAGTAACATAATGATTATCAAAGGTGTGTATATTCATTTACCTCGTCCGCCTAGTCCATTTACTCGCTCTATAACAATAGTTATATTGAATGCCGATCAATACTTAGCAGACTTCCAAGTATGGTCTGACATCAGGCATAAATCATACATACATTGTATTACTACAAAGGATGGCTCAATGGTCGTAACACGAGTATAGCTAGATTTAGGCAAGGATGACTTCCTTCTAGTTAATGTTTGCGAGTGTGTCCACCCAGCCCACAAAAGCTCTGTTGTCTTTAGAAAGCAGTAGCGTTGGCGCTGACTCGCACCCCACTAGCGACGCCGAATAGCCCAATTTAGGCATCGTTGACCCTTAAATAACAATTGTCTCCCATTTAACCATTCTGCCCACAAAAGTTTTGCACAATAACATTTTTTGCTAAAGCTTTGTAAATCAAACAAATAAAGTCTACTTGTCTGGTTGCTAAATAATGGCTCACAATGAGAAGTAACAGATAAAAATTTAAATTTTTTCTTACATTTACCCCGCTTCTGAATGACTCTCTTGCCTCCCACTCAACTAAGGAAGGTAACGGAACAACCTGCCTTTCCTACACCTTCCGCTCGTTTAGCTGACCTAATTAATCGTTTTCAACCATCCCCAGAAACCATTGTGCTGTTTTTAGCCATGCTGATTGGCGGTGGTACTGGTATGGGTGTAGTCACCTTTCACTATTTAATCCAACTGATTCACCAGTTGATGCTGGAAAATTTAATGGGTCAAATCGGCGTCTGGGGTGCTTGGACTTTAGCCTGCGTTCCCACCCTTGGCGGCTTAATCGTTGGCTTCATGCGCTGGCGCACTCAAGACTTTGGCCCTGAACTTTCATCTCTAATCGCTGCCTCTCAAGGAACAGAGATTAAGCGACCACTACGACCAGTTACGAAGATGCTGGCCGCATCTGTTTCTTTGGGAAGCGGTGCTTCTTTGGGGCCAGAGGGACCGAGTGTAGAAATTGGCGCAAATTTTGGGATGTTGTTGTCTGTGATCCTGAATGTATCTCAAGAACAACAACGTTTGCTGTTAGGTGCTGGCGCGGCAGCTGGACTCGCTGCTGGATTTAATGCTCCCATCGCTGGAGTATTTTTTGCCCTAGAGGTGGTAATGGGAGCTACATCTTTTGCTACTTCTGCTGTGAGTGTGGTGCTGCTAGCGGCGGTGGTAGCAGCATTAATTGCCCAAATTGGTTTGGGGGCACAACCTGCTTTTGATTTACCTGTTTACCAAGTCCGTAGTCCTTTGGAATTACCCCTTTATCTTGGCTTGGGTTTAGGGGCCAGCTTAGTATCTTTGGCTTATACTCAATCAATTCGGGGAGCAAAAGCCTGCTTTGCTGGAAAGGTTCCAGGTTTTGACTTTTTGGGACGAATTCCTGAGCCGATTCATCCAATTATTGGCGGTATGATAATTGGCGCAGTTGCTTTGCACTTCCCGCAAATTCTGGGCGTCGGTTATGAAACTGTAGAAGCAATGCTTCAGGATGTGGAATTTCCACTCTACCTGTTGGTGGTGCTGTTGGTAGTGAAGCTACTGATGACTGCAATTAGTACGGGTAGTGGTTTCATTGGCGGTTTGTTTGCACCAGCAATGTTTTTAGGTGCTTCTTTTGGATCAGCTTACGCCAAGATTTTGGCTGTGGCATTCCCGGCTATTTGCGATCAGATGGCAGCTCCCCCAGCTTATGCAATGGTAGGAATGGCAGCAGTGCTGGCTGCTAGTGTCAGAGCGCCGTTAACGGCTATTTTAATGCTGTTTGAATTAACCCGCGACTATCGGATTGTTTTACCGTTGATGGCAGCTGTAGGTTTGAGTGTTTGGCTAGTGGAAAGGATTAAACCAACTTTTAACTCTAACTCTAACCTACAACAAATTGGTCTTTCTGAATTGAAAGATGAAAAAGCGGAAATTGTGGAGCAAATTTTGGTAGAAGATGCCATGTACCCCTGTCCAAAAAAGCTACCTGCAACCCTTGGAGTGTTAGATGCAGCTGTAGAAATGATCCGCGATCGCGCCCGAAGTGCTTTAGTAATTGATGAAGCAGAGCAATTAGTTGGTATACTTTCTCTGGAAGATATTAACCGCGCCCTTGCTCTTTGGCAAACTTACCCAAATTCGCTAACTGAAATTCCAGATAATTTATCCAGTCAAACCCTCATAGACATTTGTACTACTGAAATCCTCTACGCATGGCAGGATGAATTATTATCTGAAGCTTTAGACCGGATGACTCTTCGAGGTTTGCATCAATTACCAGTGGTAGCACGAGATAAACCCGATCGCATTTTGGGTTTACTAGAAAGAGAGCAAATTGCATTAACTTACAATTTAGCAGTTACGCGCAAGGCACTTCGCCACTATTTACCAGTCTTACCCACCACAGATATAGTTATTAATAAGTAGTCAAGGGTCAATCAATTTGGGATTTTAGATTTGCGTTAGCAAGTCTTGTCTATGACACACTACGCATAGCTTGCTTTCCCGCAGGAGTACGAGCGCCTTTTAGATTTGTTCCAACAACAAGGGGTGTGGTATGAACCAAAAAACAATTCTATTATCCAAAATTGGCAAGGTCAAGGATCAAAAATCTTGGACTTTTGATTAATGACTCTTGAGTGCCAATTTTAGATTGAAGAAAACCCGATAGCGCAGCGTAAAGCCAACTCTTAGAGAGGCTTGTCTGCAACACGCCTCTCGTTTGCCAACGGCAACTCTTAGAGTTGCCATGCCGCAGGCTTTACGCTGCGCTACCCTTGCGTCTTTTCGGTTCATGCTAGACTAATGTCTCGCTACGCGTTTTCACCCCTTGTGGGTGACACAAATCCAAAATTCAAAATCTTCAAGCCCCATCTGTTTATTGGTGGGGTCAATCCAAAATCTAAAATTGTTAGACTGAGCGTAGCGTTCCGCAGGAAAGTCTAAAATCTGTTGAATTTGGACTCTTAACTATATTATTAAGCTGTGGCTTCTATAGCTTCATCATCTTCCCGATCTTCTGGATCTACCTGTCTCAGACGAATGTGCTTTTTGCCTAAAGTGATCAGAAACTCATCTCCTGGTTTAAGATTCATCTGTTTTGTATAAGCTGAACCTATAAGTAAGTTACCATTTGATTGCACACTAATTCTATAGCTGGCACTACGTCCACCACGCCCATTAGCACTGGGTGTACTGTCCAACTGAATGCCTTCGGCATCAATTAGGGCATTTAAGAACTTCATCATATTGACGCGCTCTATACCGTTTTTTGTAATGGTATAGTAGCCGCACTTCTTAGCTTTATCTTCTTTGCTCTCGCTCTCTAGCTCTTTGACTTTTTTGAGCAGTTCTTCACCGAGTAGGGGTTCAATTTTTTTCAGTTTAGGCATCAACTTAGGTCGAAAATGAATGTTTGAAGTGTTTGAATCGATTTTATTTTAGCTGACATTGAGCTAACAGGAACATAATCCTTTAGTTTTTATCTCAACCTAGCCAAGTATATTACACTCATCGGCACAATTGTTATGTGATTAACAATATTGCCAAGACAATCTATTTTACAGAATGCTGGCAATGCTGATAACTATATATATATAGTTAGTGAATCACTGCTAGACTATACAAGTTTTAAGTTTTCTAAACTAACGCTCAAAAGGTTGTTTACAAACTTTAGATGATAACTGAGTCAGAGAATGATAAGTAAAACTGATTCTTAGTCAAAGGTCAAGAGGAGGCAGTGCGGTCTTAGGGTCTCCCCAAATAGAGCAATAAGCGTGTTTCCCCAAAAGAGCAACTACCGTTCAAGGGTCAATATTTGGACTCTGTAAAATTGACTATTGACTAAACAATAAACCTTGCCAAAATGAAACTAACTACCAGAGGACACTATAGTGTGAAGGCGTTGCTAGATTTGAGTTTACAGCCAAGATATGGCCCTGTCTCTGTGAGAGCGATCGCCAAACGCCAAGATATCCCAGCTCCTTACCTCGAAAAACTACTAATAGAAATGCGTCGTGCGTCAATAGTTAAATCAATTCGTGGTAGCATTGGTGGATACCAATTGGCAAGAGAGCCTGCACAAATATCTATAGGACAAATTTTAGAAGCAGTTGGCGAGACTAGCCATTTACCCCATCACACCCCAGCACCTGCACAAGCTGAAGATTGGGTAACATTTAGCCTCTGGCAGAGACTCAACCAAAAGCTTAAAGAAGCTTTGTACAGTATTACTCTGGCAGACCTTTATTACGATGCTCGTAGCTGGCAGGCTTCCCTTGGAGAAGAGGCTAGTTTTGTGGTTTAGTAAAAAGTCAATAGTCAATAGTCAATAATCAAAATATTGACCCTTGAGAGCCAGTTCACTTGACGGAAGAAACTCCCGCACAAGACTGGCTCGTCTTGACCACGAATTTTAGATTTTAGGTTTTTTGGTTTATGCCCCGGACAACTCTTGGAGACGCTAACGCGTAGCAAGATCCCCGTAGGGGTACGTACCTCTGTTCGGTTTCGTAGTCAAGGTCAATTCTATTATCCAAATCCAAAATCCAAAATTGGTTGACCCTTGACCAGTAACTTATGACTAATAGCATCTATATCTTAATAATTGCTGCACTTTTAGATTACTTAATTGGCGATCCTTGGAATTGGCCTCATCCAGTGCAAGTTATGGGGTGGGTAATTTCTCGCCTGACTAAATTTTCTCTGCAATTGTGTCAAAATTCTCTAACACAACGCCTAGCTGGAATTGTATTAGGCATTATCCTAATAATTGGTAGCGGCCTTGTTGGCTTTTTGATTATTCAAAGTGCCAGATGGGTTCATCCATTGTTGGGAATTGCCATAGATAGCATTCTTTTGGCTAGTTGTTTTGCTGGCAGAAGTTTGCGAGCAGCAGCAGTGGCTGTTTTACAACCTTTAACAGCGGGAGATTTGGGGCAGGCTCGGAAGATTTTAAGTAATTACGTTGGTCGAGATACACAAAACCTCTCACAAGCAGAAATTTCACGAGCAGTTTTAGAAACGGTTGCAGAAAATGCCACCGATGGGGTAATGGCTCCACTTTTTTATGCAATTGTTGGTGTCTTTGTGCCACTTGTGGGGCCAACTCCCTTGGCTTTAGCATACAAAGCCAGTAGTACCCTTGATTCAATGGTGGGCTATCGGGAAGCACCTTATACTTATTTTGGCTGGTTTTGTGCGCGGTTGGAAGATTGTTTGACTTGGCTACCTTGTCGGTTAACAGTTGTGACTCTGGCGCTGTTATCAGGTAAACCGATGCATGTTTGCCGAATTTGTCGTCGGGATGCAATTAATGATCCTAGTCCCAATTCTGGCTGGAGTGAGTGCGCTTATGCTGCTTTTTTGGGTGTGCAGATGGGGGGTACAAATTGGTATCGTGGGGTAGCTAAGTACAAACCACTGCTAGGAGATGCTATTTATCCCATTACTGCAACTTCTATTCAGAATGCTTTGCAGCTGACTCGATATTGTTTTTTGCTATGGTTAGGGATAGCGATCGCTATATTCTTAATACTCCCAAATAGATAATGATAAATATAAAGTTAGGAGTTAGGAGTTAGGAGTTAAGAATAAAAATTCCTAACTCTTAACTGATCACTCCTAACTTATCACTCGCTATGTCTGCCAAAGTAGTTGAAATTCTCTCATCAGAAGAAATCCGTCGGACTTTGACTCGCCTCGCCTCTCAAATTGTGGAAAGGACACGTGATTTGTCTCAACTGGTGCTTCTTGGTATTTATACCAGGGGTGCGTTATTAGCCGAATTGTTAGCGCGTCAGATTGAGACACTAGAAGGTGTAGCCGTGTCAGTTGGCGCTTTGGACATTACATTTTATCGAGATGACCTCGATAAAATTGGATTGCGGACTCCAACAAAAAGCGAAATTCCTTTTGACCTGACGGGGAAAACAGTTGTACTCGTGGATGATGTTATTTTCAAAGGACGGACGATTCGCGCTGCTTTGAACGCAGTCAACGAGTACGGTAGACCAGAAGTGATTCGTTTAGCTGTATTAGTAGACAGAGGTCATCGAGAATTACCAATTCACCCAGATTTTATTGGCAAGCAGTTGCCTACTGCTAAAGAAGAAGTTGTCAAAGTTTACTTACAAAATTGCGATGGACGAGATGCAGTGGAGTTGATTGGAGATTAGGAGTTTGAAGAATTTGCTCGATTTGTAAAGACTAACGAATTTTCAGGGTGATATTAGCCGAAACTTGTGAGCGCAAGTTTTGGCTAATTCTGCTTGTACTCGATTGCGATCGCGCAGCAAGGCAAGCTTTCGGTAATATCTATGATCGCGCCTATCATCCGCACTAGCTTACCTATTTTGTGATCAACGACATAACCCCTTTGCATCCTACTCCTTTGTTTATAGATTACGGTTTTTGACTAACCCACAACTTAATGTCATGAAAAATTGACATTATCGCCATTAATCAATATAAACTAGCTAGCAATGTTATGAAAATTTGACAATTCGATCCCAGAAGACCTGATAAATTCGTGAAACAGCTAAAAAACCTATTGAAACCCCTTGATCCCTATATATGCTTAGTGGTTAATATTGATTTAAGATAACAAATAGAACTCCTCCGATCCCAAAGAAATGCTGATTTTGGCATAACGAGGAATTGATTGGAAGTGATCTCAATTTAAAAACTTAAAAACTGGGCAAAACCAGGAGTCAGGAATAAGAAGTTCATCTGGAGTGGATGACATTTTATATAGCATTCTTTAACCAGGGGAAATCATTTACCGCTTAAACTACTGGAGGCCAAATAAATGGCAAAAGAACGCCCACCACTAGAAGAGATGACCTTACGGCAACTACGGAGAGTTGCCAGCGAATATAGCATCTCTCGCTATAGCCGAATGCGTAAATCACAATTGCTGGCATCAATTCTAGAAGTCCAGCGCAGCAGAACTTTGCTCAGTCCATCTCGTTCGTTGGAGGCACAAGAAACCGTGGAAGCAGCTAAGTTTGAATTAGGTCAGGAAGATCGGACAGGTGGATCTTTGGCTGATGTTGATGAAGGACTCGCCGATCTGCCCTCTGGTTATGGTGAAAGCCGGATTGTCCTCTTACCGCGCGATCCTCAGTGGGCTTACACTTACTGGGATATTCCGAATGAACATAAACAGGAACTCCGCCGACAAGGAGGACAACAACTCGCACTACGGATTTATGATGTCACGGACATTAATATCGAATACCAAAGCCCTCACAGTATTCAAGAATATCCTGCTGATGAACTAGCTAGAGAATGGTATCTACCAGTTCCAGTTAGCGATCGCGATTATGTGATCGATATCGGTTATCGTGCTGCTGATGGTCGCTGGTTGGTACTAGCTCGTTCTGCTAAAGTACACATTCCTCCCGTCTATCCTTCTGACTGGATTGAAGATGTCTTCATTACTGTCAACTTTGAAGAAGATTTGCGTGGTGAGACTCAGTACGAACTGGTTCACCCTGCTGAGAAGATTGCAGTTACCACCAATGATGGTGTGAATGTAAATGTCAACGGCAACAGCAACAGCAATGGTAATCCCATCTACGACGAAATATTTGGTTTAGCCGAATCTGCTGAAGCACAACGGGTTGCTGGTTCTATCTTCGGCTCCCAGCAGCAAATACCAGGTTCAGCGCGTCCTGAACAAGCCATTAGCTCCTATATTTTCCCGTCTGGTGTAGGTCTGTGGGCAATTCCCACCGGATCTGGGTTAACTGCTTCTGGTGCAGGAATGTCAGGTGTTGGCTTCTCGGCTTCTGCTGTACCAGTGCGTCCACGCCAGTTCTGGTTAATTGCCGATGCTGAGTTGATAGTCTACGGTGCAACTGAACCTAATGCTACTGTAACCATTGGTGACCGGAGAATTCAGTTAAATCCAGATGGGACATTCCGCTTCCAGATGTCCTTCCAGGATGGTTTAATCGACTATCCGATTTTGGCTGTAGCTGCTGATGGTGAGCAAACTCGGTCAATTCAAATGAAATTTAATCGTGAGACACCATCCCGGAATACTAACACCAAAGAAGAAGCTGTTTTAGAATGGTTCCCTTAAGTTTTGGCTCTTAGATTAACTCCAAACTGAAATTTTAAATTATTCCCCGCTATAGTAATTCTGTAGCGGTTTTTTTGCATTATATGTCTACAAAAAAATTATTTTTGTTATTTAGCTTGATAATTGGTGCAAGCTTTTTATCAGGTTGTCAAAAGATTGAGGCAAATTCAGTCCCAAAAGCATCTAAAACTTGCCTTGGTAAAGATGCTAAGTCAAGTATTGATTTTTTTAAAACCAATAATCAAGGTAAAAAAAATCAAAGAGGCATTAACAATGTAATTATTTTTAATCCCAAATCAGCAGAATTAGATTTCAAAGTTAATGTTGGTCTATCTCATAAACTCTACGCCAAAGATGCTAGGGGGAAACTACGTAAAGAATATGTACCAAAACAGTTTCATGAACTTATCAACGATGAGAATGCCAAATTAGACGGCCAGCTACCCATTGCCGCAATTAATGCCGATTATATAGGTACTGATGATAAACCACAAGGCTTAAATGTTTCTCGTGGCGTAGAGTATTCAGGAGCATTTAAGAATAAACGTTCTTCCTTTGGGATATCAGGAGGTACACCCAACCAGCGACAGGCTACGATCCAAACTGGTAGAAGAAAGAGCGATATTCTAAATTATAATTTAGTGGGCGGTAATGGCAGATTCTATCGTCAAGGTAAGTTTAAAGATATTTGTCAAGATTTGGGAGAATTTGCCTGTAAAAATGCAACTAATCGCTCTCTGGCAGCTATCACTAATCAAGGCTATGTAATACTATTAGTTAATGACTTGAAGGCTAATTCAAATATTGAATTGTCTCAGGTTAATCAAGAGTTACTGCCAGATATGTTTGATAATGTCCTCGAAGGTATTGCTAGCAATAACTGTTTAGGTAAGATTCAAGAAGGGATTTTATTTGATGGAGGGATGTCTCCAGGATTATATTATAACCAGAAAACTTATGTAGAAAACCTTGGGCCGATTGGTTCAGTTTTTTTAATTTACAAAAAATAAAATAGTTTAGAAGTTTAGGGCTGTAACGTAACTACGCCCGTTGTAGACATCAACTTTTGTGCCATCAACAGGCTACTTTAGACTGGATAGCTTGGGAGCATCCCGTTTTGGAAAGAACATTTTTGCTATCTCACCCTAAATCCAAATACTTTGTCCAGTAAAGACTTTTGTCACTGGCTAGGACTGGTTTACTTCCATCTGGCTCAATTTTAGAGTACTGACCTTTTAACTTTTTGCGAATTCTCAAGCTTGTTTGGATTCACCCAACGATTAACAAATTCGTTGTTATGTTTGTACACCTTGATTTGCACTTGTTTGGAGCTTAACTTGACTACTTCGGCAGGAATTCTTTGGACATCGCTAGAATCTGCGCGAGCCTTGTAAAGCCAAATGACTTTTTGCCCTACTTGAAAGTAGTTAGGATTGCTAGTTAAAAAAGGCGCTCTTTCTGCCCAGGAAGGGAAAGCAATTGCTAAGTTGATCAAAAGTACTAAGACCACTAGAGTGATTTGGAAAAGTTTCATGATCATTGCACTTGTTTTGGGTCTGGTGGGGCAATCAATTTGCTCCTTTAGCATTTAGCTATTGTCCTTTTTTGCTTTCTCAAAGTTGAAAAGTAGACACACTAAAACTTCTTTGGGCAATTTAACATTACTTTGCTCTTTGAACTCTGAGCGAGTGGCTCAGGAATGGGCGCTCCGGTACTGAGTACTGTAGAAGTTATTCTTATTAAGTTCTTGGTTGGAGTCCCAATCCTCCGTAAAGAGTTCAAAGTTCAAATCTGTACTGATTTCAGGATAAAGCAACTTTGATAATAAAATCAAATAGTCTTGTTTCTTAATATGATAAATTTAATTTATGATAAAAGTTGTGATGCTCTGACTTGAGATCACAATTTCTATCTCAGCAGTTTGCAACTTAAATCATGCATTTTCCCTAAAACAGGAGATACTTTTTTGACTTGTTTGAGAGCTTTTGTTATTTACTGAGCAATACGCTTGCTCTAATTCCCTCTTAAAAAAAAGGGTTAGGGAGGATCAAGCCTTAACCCAAGCGGATTAATTTATTGAGGTTAGATTCTTTTTTAAGTAATATATTTACTCTTAATTAATCTAGCTAAAAGTTATTCCTATTCTGGCTGAAATTTACCTTGATTTGGTAACTTAAGTTGTTAATAAAACTCTTCATAAATTGGCTTAATTGCACAAAATAGATTGGTAACTACTTAAGCATTTAGTCTAACCTTATGGATGTATTGGTGAGTTACCTACTAAATTAAATTATTCAATTAATTAAACTCATCAAATCTTCATCTATTTGAAGTGTAATTTATCTTTTACATTAAAAATAGTGGGAATAATAAGGGAAATCGGATTGAGCAAATTAGTTAGTTATGAGCCAAATATGTGCTATCTCCAAAACCTGTCCTTGTCGCAATGTTGCACGCTGCCGGACTAAAGAGGCTGGCAAGCTCTTTCTCTGGTTCCCCGTTCTCCATACACTGAAAAAAGTCACCTCCTACCTACAGCAGTTTGCCCTGAAGTATGAACTGATGCACAAGCGTTCAGGTCTGAGTTTGGACTGTAGACCTGGACAGTCACAAGAAATTGCCCGTAACCTGGCCCAACTACTTGCACCGAGAGAATTAAGAGAGACGCAAGTCCTTTTCCTTCAAGGTGTTATCGAACCTCAACTCCACGATTTTAGTGACATAACCTCATTACAACGCTTCATTAAGTTCAACCAATCCGACTGGCTGGTTGAAATGCTGGCAACGGAACGATTCACCAGTTACTTCCAACCAATTGTCTCAATTAAGGATACATCGCAGATTTACGGATATGAATCACTCTTGCGGGGGCTGGATGAACAAGGCAATTTAGTGCTACCGGGACCAATTATGGAGTTAGCAACTGAAGCTGGACTCTTACCACAACTCGACCGAGTTGCTCGTCTGAGCGCGATCGCTCAATTCAGCCGCCATCAAGTAAGCGGGCAGATTTTCATCAATTTTGCACCAACGGCGCTTTATGATCCAGCTTTTTGTCTACGTAGTACCCTAGAGGCAATTGATCAAGCAGGCATCTCCCATGAACGGGTTGTTTTTGAGGTCGTGGAGTCAGACAATTTTCAAGATTTAGACCATCTCAAGACAGTACTCAAATACTACCGGGACGCTGGTTTTTTAGTAGCCCTTGATGACCTCGGTTCTGGCTATTCCAGCCTAAACTTGCTGCATCAGTTACGTCCAGACTTTATTAAGTTGGACATAGAGTTAATTCAAGATGTGCATCAAAATCTTTACAAAGCTTCGATTACAGAGAAGCTTCTGGAGATTACTCAAAAGTTAAATATCCAGAGCGTCGTTGAAGGGATTGAGTGCATTGAGGAACTGAACTGGCTGCGAGAACGAGGCGCAACTTTTGCTCAAGGCTATTTGATTGGTAAACCCAGTGCAATACCTGTCACTACAACTCCTCACTTTGATCCGATCGCGTTAACTGTTGCATCGGCAGATGGTAAGCAAGTTGAGCAGCATGTCCAACACCAAAGCGAGTCCGAGCGAATTGTCGCGGCTGTGACGCAACGCATTCGACAATCATTGAACTTAGACGAGATTTTGCAAACCACAGCAGCCGAAGTGCGACAACTGTTTGAGGTAGACCGAGTGGTGATTTACCAGTTTGAGCCAGACTGGAGTGGTTTAGTCGCTGTAGAATCCTTAGCAGAAGGGTGTATGTCCATTCAGGGATACATCATGGACACGTGCTTTCAACCCACGCGTGCAGCTTACTTTCAACAAGGTAACACCAGAGCGATCAAAGACATTGAAACTCCGGGACTATCGCCGTGTCATGTTGGCTTCCTCCGAAGTTTGCAAATCCGGGCATACCTTATCGTGCCCATTTTGCAGCAAGACGGTTTGTGGGGACTATTGATCGCTCACCAATGCCATCATGCCAGACAATGGCAGCAATCGGAGATTAACTTGTTTAACCAGTTAGCGGGACAAGCTGCGATCGCTATTCAGCAATCAGAACTTTACCACCAATTACAACAAGCAAATCATGAATTACAGCGCCTTGCCTGTTCGGATGGTCTAACCCAAGTGGCAAATCGACGCTGCTTTGATGATACGTTCAACGCACAGTGGCAACGATTGGCACGAGAGCAAGCCTCGCTATCTTTGATTTTGTGCGATGTCGATTACTTTAAGCTTTACAATGATACGCATGGACATCTGGCAGGTGATGATGCACTTAGACAGGTTGCCAAGGCAATCTCTCAGACAGTTAAACACCCTGCTGATTTAGTTGCTCGTTATGGTGGAGAAGAGTTTGCAGTTATTTTACCAAATACTGATATCGAATCGGCCATTGCAGTTGCAAGAGATATTCAGAACAATGTTAGTGCGTTAAAAAAGCCTCATCCCCATTCTCAGGTCAGTGAATTCATCACGCTAAGTCTTGGTGTGGCAACCATCACTCCTCATAGCCAATTATCTCCCGCAACCTTAATTGCTACTGCTGACCAGGGACTCTACCAGGCAAAAGCACAAGGAAGAAATTGTGTGGTGCAGATGGATTGTAAGGAGGTTGACGCTAAATCTCTCCTTTAGCACCAGTCTCCATTTTCTCTACCAATTGCCGTGAATATTGTTGATCTGATGATTATTCAATCTTAATCACAATTTTACCGAAGTGAGCAGCACTTTTAAGGTAATGATCGACCTGACTTTTCACAGAATCTGAAAAACAAGACAGCGAAACCTAACCCCCCAACTCTACAACCCTTGGGGGAGAATTCAAAGCCTCTCAAAAGCAAGAGCGAAAAGTCTAAGCGCCGGCTTTCGGCGACACCGTTATCAAGTCTTGCCTACGGCACGCTGGCCCGAACGAGCGTCACAGCCCACCGCAGGTTTAGTTATGCACAAACGATTTGTTAATCACTGCACGATTTATTTAACCCAGAAACTGCGAATTAGATTAACGTAACTTCCTCCCTTTAAGGGAATGGAAATTGAGTAAAATATTTGACATCGTTTGCATACCAATCAGCGATGCCAAAAGTAGCTAGAGAAAATTCTCGTTTCTAGCCTCTGGCTGGAAATGCATTAAAAGTGGCTCTGCCGCAAATTTAGGAGGCAAAGCCTCACAATAGCCATTCCTAGCCTCTGGCTAGGAACGAGGAAAGCCTCTCTCCTAAAAGGAGAAAGGTGAGAGTGTATTGCATACAAACGAGAAGTGCTATGTTTGCACTCCAGAAAAATCATCTGAAACTCAGTTAAGATAAGTAATTGAGCGCTAATCCATTATTTATATTATTCTGGCAACCCGTAGTTTAAGTATTTTAAAATACATTCTTTGTCTATTTACAAATTGAGCAAATTGGCTGATCATGACGACACAAGAGAAAATGTAATAAACAACACTTATTTTTGTAATAAGTTGTAGTTTGCGTAACTTGTACAGTTAATCTCCTGTCAAAAATATCATGCCTTTAGTTTCAACGCTAAATAGACTGACATCGACTCAAGTCCCCACACTGAATGATTGCAGTTCACAAAGCCTGCTCAACTACTTTCAAAATTCTTGGGAGCTTGAAGAAACACTCATGAAAAGTTTGGTCAGGGAAGAAACTTTTCATTTTAACCCTGATCCTTTAAGAAACCGTCTAATTTTTTATCTTGGTCACTCAGCTGTTTTTTTCATCAACAAGTTAATTAGAGTTGGTTTAATCAAAGCTCGAATTAATTCCCAATACGAAACCCTATTTGAAATCGGAGTTAATCCAGAAACACCGACAGAACTCGACGCAGGAATGAAAGGGGTTAGCTGGCCTGATGTAGAAAAAGTTTGGCAATATCGAGACAAAGCACGAGAAGCTATTACAAAGGTGATCCAAAATACTTCCCTGGATTTCCCGATTCATCAACAGCATCCCTTCTGGGCTTTGCTGATGGGAATAGAACATAGTCGCATTCACTTTGAAACCTCTTCGATGCTGGTGCGTCAATTGCCTACTAATTGCTTAAAACGTCCCCAAGGTTGGAATTATGCACCTAGCAAGGGGAACATTCCCAACAATGAAATGCGTCGGGTTCCCGGTGGTGTGGTGAAACTAGGAAAACCCAAGGATGATCTTACATTCGGTTGGGATAGCGAATATGGCGATCGCACTGTTGAAGTAAAACCCTTTTTAGCTAGTCAATATCTAATCACTAACGGAGAATATCTGAAATTTGTTCAAGCTGGTGGTTACAACAATTCAGACTACTGGAATGCTGAATCTTGGGATTGGAAGCAACTCTACAACATCCAACATCCTAAATTCTGGATACCCTTGCAGGATGGCTACCGCTATCGAGCCACATTCGACGAAATAGACTTACCCTTAGACTGGCCTGTGGAAGTCAATTACTACGAAGCGATCGCATTTTGTCGCTCTCAAGGCTCAGAAATCCGCTTGATGAGTGAAGCCGAATGGAATCAAGCTTTACTTACCTGTAAGGATAACCACTTATCAACTAACTCTAATCTCAACTTACAATTCATTTCCCCCAGCCCAGTGGGAATGTTCAAACCAGCTAATAGCGCTTGTGGGCTTTATGATCTCAGAGGAAATGTCTGGGAATGGTTGGGGGACACTTTCAACGCCCTACCAGGATTTGAACCTCATCCGCTTTACGAAGATCAAGCAGCACCCTTTTTTGATGGCAAACATCAGATGATGCTTGGCGGTTCTTGGGCTACTAATGGTGCAATGGCATTACCAACCTATCGCAACTGGTTTCGTCCCTACTTTTATCAACACGCTGGTTTTAGAATTGCTCAAGATTGATTTAAGCTACTCAATCTAAATTACTAGACGACTTCATGGTCATATACTCCAAAGAAGCTACAGGAAACATAATTCCTGGCTTCTTTGTAGGAGGATTTAGTGTGTTGAATAACCTGTCCCAAAATCCTTGAATTCCATAGTTTCCCCTGAAACAACTGTGGTGAAGATCGTGAAAATCTGATGGAACAAAAAATATTGATAAGGAACTATGACCTTCTAGGTTGTAAGCATTGCCTATAATAGTCCAAGCACATAACTGGGTTATATCATACCCAAATATAAAAATAGGTAAAAGGTCTGTAATAGTAATAATAATATATTCAGGTAAACTCTTATGCCCAGCAACAAAACTTGATGAGTCCGCGAACTCATGATGTTTCAGATGTATTTTCTGCAAGAATTTTCTGTGAAGTAGCGAATGGAAAACGTAAAAACAGAAATCAGCAGCAATTATTCTCATCAAAAACCATCCAAAGTTTAAGAGTAAACTATTTCCTCTATTTACCTCTGGCGCTAAATAAAGGATAATTAAAGCTGCTATGAAACTTTTTACTTCTCCAGTAATAATGCCTTTAGCAGTAAAGGAAAGAAATGGTTGTTTTTTGACTTTCTTAACTCTGACAGTTAGTTTCTCTCTTAAATTATCATTGTTTTTAATTACCTTTTCGATTAAAAGACCAATGCTATAAAATGAGATAGAACCAACAACCCAGTATAACAAAACCTGATTGATAAAATTGAGTTCTATATTGTGTAATAGCCAATAAAATATTTGCTGAACAATTGTGCAAGAAATCGCGATTTTTAGATAAAATTCAACCTCGAAACAGAAATTAAAAATTTTTTTCATCCCTGTATCCTTCTAATAGGGCTTTACCCTCTTGTTCTATGCGACCTTACAGCTAATTATTATAAGTTACAGCTATTTATTTGAAAATAGCTGTAAGAGGATGTTTGAAAAGTATTATGCGAAACAATCAAAGTCATCAAAGACCTAACCTCCTGACTCCCTTCCTGATGCGGGAAGGGGAAATTCAAAGCCTTTCGACCTTTCGGGGAGAGGAATGGAAGTGGGTTTGGATAATTGTCTTTCTTTTGCTTAAGCTTTTTTCAACCAGCTAAACATAGCGCGTAAATCTTTGCCAACTTCCTCAATTTTGTGTTCAGCTTCTTTGCGACGCAAAGCGGTAAATCCTGGTTTACCAGCTTGGTTTTCCAGAACAAATTCCCGTGCAAATTGCCCAGATTGAATTTCGCTGAGAATCTTCTGCATTTCAGCTTTAGTTTGTTCGGTCACAATCCGAGGCCCACGGGTATAATCGCCATATTCGGCTGTGTTAGAAATGCTGTCGCGCATTTTAGCTAAACCGCCTTCTACAACCAAGTCAACAATCAGCTTGACTTCATGCAGACATTCAAAATAAGCCAATTCTGGTTGATAACCAGCTTCTACCAAAGTTTCAAATCCGGCTTTGATTAAAGCACTCAAACCACCGCATAATACTGCTTGTTCGCCAAATAAATCAGTTTCGGTTTCTTCGCGGAAAGTAGTTTCGAGAACACCCGCACGGCTACCACCGATACCTTTAGCATAAGCCATCGCGCGATCGCGTGCCTGACCACTGGCATCTTGATAAACTGCAAATAGCGCTGGTACACCTTCACCCTGTTCATAAGTCCGCCGGACTATATGCCCCGGCCCTTTGGGTGCTATCATCACCACATCTACGTTAGCCGGTGGTACAATTTGCCCAAAGTGAATATTGAAACCGTGGGCAAAAGCTAACACATTCCCTTCTTCTAAATTGGGTTCAATCTCGTTTTTGTAAATCGTTTTTTGGACTTCATCAGGTAACAAAATCATGATGAAGTCAGCAGCATTGGCAGCATCTGCAACATTCTTCACAGTTAACCCAGCTGCTTCAGCTTTTTCTACTGACTTACTACCCGGATATAGTCCCACAATCACATTTAAACCACTATCTTTTAAATTGAGAGCGTGGGCATGACCTTGAGAACCATAGCCGATAATAGCAATAGTTTTTCCAGCCAAAAGGTCTAAATTGGCATCTTCGTCATAATACATCCGGGCCATAGAAGCATCTCCTGTCAGCAAGCGTGGTCATTAATTTACAGGCTTACGATTGTACCCCAAATTGAGTACTACAGATGAACTATGAACCATTAACAATTCGTAATTACGTTACGGATGGGGATTTACTTTACCAAACTCAGCACTCTTCATCTCTGTTACAAAAATCGCAACAATACAGGTTTTAAGTTTTATGTGGGCAATACTGGGGTTAACTTCATCCATCTAGGGGTAGATTATGTACGCTTCGACTAAATCACCGCACACATCTGCTTTATTTGTGAGTGTGTTATTAGGAGGGGTGATTTTCACCAGTTGTGCCTCTTCCCATCAGTCAGCAAATCAGGCTGCACCTCCAATTGCAGCCGATGGTAGGGCAAATCAAGCAAGCAGTGTTTCCCAAAAGGCGGAAGCTGCACCAATAGCCCGTTCTCGTCCCCAACTTATCAAAAAGGCAGCAATCTCTTTGACTGTCAACTCTGTAGATCAGACTATTGATGCCGTTTCGCAAATTATTAATAAGCAGCAAGGGGATTTGATCGGGTTGAAACAACAACAACCCAAAAACGACAACCCGCGTTACACAGCAACAATACAATTGCGGATACCAGAGAATTTGCTAGAACCTACTTTAGAACAACTAGCTAAATTGGGCACTGTTAATAGTCGTAATATCACTGCGGAAGATGTGGGCGATCGCCTGGTGGATTTCCAAGCTAGATTAACCAATTTGCAGAAAACTGAAGCCAATTTGCAAAAAATTATGGATCGGGCGGGTTCTGTTAGAGATGTGCTTAGTGTTGCCCAAGAACTGAGTAATGTCCGTGAAACAATAGAACAAATTAATGCCCAACTCAAAAGCCTACAAAATCAAGTTGCTTATTCCACTATTACGCTGAACCTAGAAGCAGCAGTTTCTAGCACCAGTCCCCAACCTGCCTTTGGTTTGCAAGTTCAGGAAACTTGGAACAACTCCACCCACTCTTTGAGGGCATTTTCCGTTGGCTTACTCAAGCTGGGTATTTGGTTAATTGTTTACAGTCCCTATTTGTTAATTTTTGCTGCTCTTGTCTATGGCTTTAGGCGTTGGCGGCGAACTCATTCACCACGTTTAACACAAACACCAGAATCAACTAGTTCTGAGTGAGCTTGCATAAATCATACATCTACCTTTGATAAATTTACATAAGTAAAAATTAATTCAAATATTGCCAAATCTTATTGTCTGAGTCTCCATCTTGAAAAGTTCTGTTTATCCTGTTGTTTTGATTACTTTAATCTTCAGTCAAATGTAAAAAACAATACAAAATATATGATGACAATTTTGATACAAATTTGTTAAGAATAGTTACAATAGTCGGAAAACAGGATAATATTTCTTATGGTAAATTCACTTGACAATAATCCACCTCATAAAGTAGTTATTGTTGGCGGTGGCTTTGGTGGACTTTATGCGGCAAAAACACTCGCCAAGGCAGCAGTAAACGTTACTCTGATTGATAAACGTAACTTTCATCTATTTCAACCCCTTTTATACCAAGTCGCTACGGGTGCATTGTCTCCTGCTGATATCTCTTCACCGTTGCGTTCTGTCCTCAGCAAGAGCAAGAATACGAAAGTGCTGCTAGGAGAGGTGAATAATATTGATCCAGAAGCAAAACAAGTGACTGTGGGCGACGAAGCAATAGCTTACGATACGTTAATTGTTGCTACAGGTGCGAAGCATTCCTACTTTGGCAAAGATAACTGGGAAGAATTTGCACCAGGCTTGAAAACCGTAGAAGATGCTATAGAAATGCGTAGCCGGATTTTTACGGCGTTTGAAGCCGCAGAAAAAGAAACAGATCCAGAAAAACGCCGGGCTTGGTTAACCTTTATAATTGTTGGTGGTGGCCCAACGGGTGTAGAATTAGCGGGCGCGATCGCAGAATTGGCAAATCAAACTCTCAAAGAAGATTTCCGCAGCATCGACACATCGGAAGCCAAGATTTTGCTATTAGAAGGTCTGGATCGGATTTTACCACCCTTTGCACCAGAGTTATCACAAGAAGCGGAAGCATCCCTGACGCGGTTGGGGGTAGTTGTCCAGACAAAAACGCTGGTAACGAATATTGAAAATGATGTTGTTACCATCAAACAAGGCGATGAAGTTAAAGAGATTGCCTCAAAAACGGTATTATGGGCAGCAGGTGTGAAAGCTTCAGCAATGGGAAAAGTGGTAGCAGAACGCACAGATGCCGAATGTGATCGCGCTGGACGGATTATCGTTGAACCTGACTTGAGTATTAAGGGACATCCCAATATTTTTGTAATTGGCGACTTAGCAAATTTTTCTCATCAAAATGGTAAACCGCTACCCGGTGTTGCACCTGTAGCGAAGCAACAAGGTGAATATGTAGCAGCGCTAGTCCAAAAGCGGCTTACAGGTAACAGTTTGTCACCTTTTGCTTATACCGATTATGGTAGTTTAGCGATGATTGGACACAATTCTGCTGTGGTAGATTTGGGCTTTATCAAGCTGAAAGGTTTCTTTGCATGGCTCTTTTGGCTATTGATTCACATCTACTTCTTAATTGAATTTAACAACAAATTAGTAGTAATGATTCAGTGGGCATGGAACTATTTCACCCGTAATCGCGGAGCAAGATTGATTACAGGTAAAGAATCAATTACGGAGTTTGTAATTAGCGATCGCAACAGTTATTACACATCAGAAAATAATAAACAGCCGATAAATATTTGATCATTGGGCATTGGTTATTCCCCTTGTCCCCCCACTCCCCACTCCCCGCCCTTATAAATTAGCAGTAAGCTGTTTGAGGGCGTTTTTCATATTTACTATGGCAACTATTAACGACAACTACCTGAAACTGAAAGCGGGTTATCTGTTTCCAGAAATTGCTCGGCGGGTGAATGCCTTTGCTGAAGCGAATCCTGATGCTAAGGTGATCCGGCTGGGCATTGGTGATGTTACCGAACCTCTGCCGGAGGCTTGCCGCACAGCTATGATTAAAGCTGTGGAAGAAATGGGCGATCGCAATACCTTCAAAGGCTACGGCCCAGAGCAAGGCTATGCTTGGTTACGGGAGAAAATCGCTACTCAAGATTTCCAAGCGCGGGGAGCCGAAATTGATGCTTCGGAAATCTTTATCTCTGATGGTTCCAAGTGCGACACTGGCAATATTCTAGAAATCTTTGGTCATGATAACATCATCGCCGTTACTGATCCAGTTTATCCCGTGTATGTAGACACTAACGTTATGGTGGGAAATACTGGGGATGCCAACGACAAAGGCGAATTTGAGGGTTTAGTTTATCTGCCGATTACTGCTGAAAACAATTTCACCGCCGAGATTCCCTCAAAGAAAGTTGATTTAATTTATCTCTGCTTTCCCAATAACCCCACTGGTGCAACTGCTACCAAGGAATATCTCAAAGCATGGGTAGACTATGCCAAAGCTAATAACTCGATTATTTTCTTTGATGCAGCCTACGAAGCTTATATTACCGATCCATCACTTCCCCACTCAATTTATGAAATTGAAGGTGCAAGGGAAGTTGCGATCGAATTTCGTTCTTTCTCCAAGAATGCAGGTTTTACAGGAACCCGTTGCGCGTTAACCGTTGTACCGAAGACACTTACAGGAAAAGCCGCCGATGGTTCCGATGTAGAACTGTGGAAACTCTGGAATCGTCGCCAGTCTACCAAGTTTAATGGTGTTTCTTACATCGTCCAACGGGGAGCCGAAGCGGTTTACTCCGAAGAAGGACAAGCACAAATCAAGGGATTGGTGAGTTTCTATTTAGAAAACGCCAAAATTATCCGCGACAAACTCACAGCCGCCGGATTATCAGTTTATGGTGGCGTGAATGCACCTTACGTTTGGGTGAAAACTCCTAATGGTTTATCCAGTTGGGAATTCTTTGATAAGCTGCTGCAAACTGTCAACGTTGTGGGGACACCTGGTTCTGGCTTTGGTGCTGCGGGTGAAGGTTACTTTAGAATTTCGGCATTTAACAGTCGGCAAAATGTCGAAGAAGCGATGAAGCGGATTGCTGAGAAGTTTAAGGTGTAAAGCGATCGCTTTTGTTAAACTCATTCTATTAATCTAAAGGTTACGGTGGGCTATATTATCCACCGCAACCTAATAGATAATTATTGAAACTCAGATTACTTATATTCTGATTATGACTGCTGCCATCCCCGTTTTTAAACCTGTTAGCCAGATGCAGTTAGCACCTGGTAGCACGGTGACAATTCCAGATGTTAGCTGGGAATAATTTGAATCTATTTTACAAGAATTGGGAGAAAAAAGAACTACACGAATTGCCTATAGCCAGGGTAGTTTAGAAATTATGGCTCCTTTACCAGAACATGAAATTCCCAAAGATTTAATTTCTGATATTGTCAAAATATTGCTGAAGGCTAAAGATATCAGATACCAACCTTTTGGTTCCACCACCTTTAAACGCTAAGGTGTAGCAGGAGTTGAACCTGATGCTGTGGAACATAGTTGGCAAGTAGGAAGTTTTAAAGCTTTGGAAGAATTGGAAGCGATGATTTAGTAAATAAAATAGGTACTGGATGATGTAAAAAATAATTAATGTAATCTCAAAGATAAGCATTATCGAATAAACTTGTTTAGCTCCTCAACTAAAAGATGTACTGTTGTTGAAGGATTATCATTTACTGGATTAGAAGGGTTATATTGCTTGAGAAGACTTTTAGAGTGTTTGATGGCAGTAGATTGCCGATTTTCTATTTCCTCATAGATTGTTGCACTATTTTTTTTATATTGGTGTCCAAGTAATTCCTTTTTCTCTAACTTATCGATATAATCTTTGCGAGGAAGTCCAGTATTTAAAAATTCAAAATGCAATACATACCATAATTCAAAAGCTTCATTAGAGTAAGCAACTTTAAATCCTTCTTTTTCAGCGTTCGCAATAGCATTGTTAAAATCTTGCTTAGGCCAATCATCCCTATCAAATACGCACCAAACTTGATCGTAATCTTCTTGAGCCTTTAATTTTTTCGCCTCTTGTACTAGTTTACTTGGATTGTATCCAAATCCTCTAACATCAATTTTCTTGACAGTCGTGGAAACGCGAAAGCTCTTGAAGTAATTTGGCTCAGTTTTTTCACCTTCACAAATAATTAAAAATATTTGCCTAAGTTCTCTTGTTTCAACTTTTCTATCAGCATAGCCACGGTTTCTAGGCATCAGGCTCACCAATAAGTTGACTTAAGTCACCAATAAATGGAATAGCACCATATCTGCCTTTGATATAGTCACTTTCAAAAGAGGTATCCTTCTGTATTTTATATTCAACTAATGAATATAAATCTGTAGCACCATATTTATTTTTCTCAGTAAACCAAATCTGATCTCTGCGAAAGAGTTTATTACTGAGCAAATTGGTGTCATCAGTCATAAATATTAGTTGTGCATTATTATGATTGATATTTTTGGAGTTAAATAATTCAACAATTGCTTTGCTAATTAGCGGATGAAGTCTCGCATCCAATTCATCAAATATCAAAACTTTGCCATATTTAAGACTATCTACCAAAAGTCCAGCGATAGAAATTATTTTTTTAGTTCCTTCGGACTCTTGATTCTCTAAATCAAAGAATTTTATAGAAACATAATTACCCTTGCCATCAAATCTTTGATGCCCTGTCTTAATTAAGTTTTCTGTTTTTAAATGATAAGAACTTTGTTCTATAGATATAATTTCTGCTGGCTTTATTCTTATTTGTTTAATCCCTAAATCTAACTGTTTAATTAATTGAATAATTTCTGATTTATTATCATTATTTTTGGCTAAATAACTTACTGTATGAATCAAATGCTCTTGATCATCTAAACCTGAAACTATATTTACTTTTTTTGTGAGCCAATCTAGTATTTTCTCAGCTATTTCAACGTTAAATTGAGCAGCTACTGATAGAAAAAGTGCATTGCTCCTAGTTTTTGGGTAAATACCCTCAGCTTGAAACTTTTTAGATAGATATTTGAGCTTACGTGAACTTCCCTCAGAAACTCGCTCAAAAAGAGCAGTTTTCCTTGTGTTAGGAACGTAAGACAGCCACTCCGAAATAACTTTTTTTTGATTAGCTTGAAACCCATATTTATACTTTGTAGCATCTAATAAAAACACAATTTCAAAAAAAGATGGTTGTGCTTCAGTTTCCGTATTTAGCTCAAAAGGCTCAACTCCTATTTTTTCTGTACTTTGAGTCTCTTTAGAGGAATTAATCATAAACCACTTCATAAAGCTCAAAGCTTTCGCAATATTACTTTTGCCGCTGGCATTAGCACCATAAATTGCAGCACTTTTGAGTAATTTTAGGTCATCATCTACCGCAAAAACATTGTTATCATCAAGTTCCTTTTCTTTAAGAACAATATTGGCAGCCACCATACTAAAAGTGACTTTATCCTTAAAGGATCGGTAATTACCAATACTAAATTCTATGAGCATAGTAAATTTTTATAAGAAACAGCATATTTATGAAGTGATCACAAATATATAAGTTAAGCATAGCGGTTATCGCGCATACATGACTAATGATTATTGTTATATGGTGCAGTTTTAATCTGAGAGTAAGCATTGTAATTAAGGATGTTTTAACTATGACTGCTAATAACATCGAATCCTTTGAAACCACAGTAATTGAATCTACCGAATCTATAGTAATTGTAGAATTTATTTAGTTCTCAAACCGAAATGGCTGGTAAAAGTGATGAAGTGAAGCGCTGATTGAGGTACTATAAAGACGCAGCCAAGCAGAGTCAGCAGGTATTCTCACCCGTGAAACTTATTTGAAAGCTGTGCGACAAACACGGGAATTAATTGAAGGCAGGAAACTGATAGAACGCGATCGCTTACAAGACTCTTGGGCGATAATTCAGGATGAAGCTGAGAAAAACTGGCACTTGATGATGAAAGACTTAGTAGACTTCAGCTTTCGCCTGCAAAAGGCGGCTACTGCTGCTTGGGAAACCTTCAATAACCCTTACCCTAGTTAGTTCGATAAACCTCTTTCTGTGTTGAACTTTAGTTCAAGTCTGTACCAATACGCTTGGGTTAAGGCTTGCTCTTTTTCAAGTCTGTCCCTCTCTGAGTCGGCTACGTTGTACGTTATTGAATTACCCCTCCCTAACCCTCCCCTTATAAAGGGGAGGGAATTAGATGTTTTAGTTTCCCCTTTCTAATGTTATTTTGGCGATGCCTGCGGCGGGCTACGCCAATGCATTTGTTGATTTAGGGTTCGCATTTGTTGATTTAGGGTTCGCATTTGTTGATTTAGGGTTCGCATTTGTTGATTCGGGGTTCGCATTTGTTGATTCGGGGTTCGCATTTGTTGATTTAGGGTTCGCATTTGTTGATTTAGGGTTCGCATTTGTTGATTCGGCGATCGCATTTGTTGATTCGGCGATCGCATTTGTTGATTTAGCGATGCCTGCGGCGGGCTACGCCTACGCATTTGCTGATTGCACCTGAGTCGGAGAGGGACAGGTTTTGCGTAGTAAAACCTTTTAAACCTCATCTATGTTGAGAACCGTAGTTTTTGCCCTCACCTTAAATCCCTCTTCCAAGTAGGGGGAGAGGGACTTCTTTGCGGCTCTGGGGGATGAGGGTTTTTTGTTTTCACACGGAAATAACTACAGTTTTCAAGGTGGACGCGGTTTAGACGCATTATCAGGACTTACGCAAAAATTGCTAACTTCGCTTAATTTATCGAACCGCCAAGACGAGGCAGTGCGTTGGGCGGCTCTGCCGACTTGAAGCAACTGCCGTGCCAAGAGCGCCAAGAATTCGTAGAGTGTGCGTAAGTCCTAATTATTTTTGATTGTGGCACTCTCCACTCGAAATAAATATTTTTGCTTTTGGGCATAAATAAATTTATTTGCTCTGAAACTCTTTTTGCGCCTTGTATTCTAGGTAAGTCGGTACAATAAAACCAAACTGTGTGAAGAAAAGAAAATAAGGCTCAAACTCTTTTTCCCCCTGCCCTCTGCTCCCCTGTCTCTTCGGTGACGGATAAGATAAAGAAGTAACGTAGCTCCTCACACAAGTAGCAATGACTTCAACCCTACGGAAATTTTCTCGTCTTAATACCCCAACGCTGCATCAGTTGCCGAATGGTTTGACAATCATAGCGGAGCAAATGCCAGTTGAAGCTGTAAACCTCAATGTATGGATTAAAGTTGGTTCAGCAGTAGAATCTGATGCCATTAACGGTATGGCTCACTTTTTAGAGCATATGATTTTTAAAGGAACAGAACAACTGGCTAGCGGCGAGTTTGAACGGCGAATTGAAGAACGGGGTGCTGTTACCAATGCTGCTACTAGCCAAGACTATACTCATTACTACATAACCACTGCCCCCAAAGATTTTGCCGAACTGGCTCCACTACAAATAGATGTACTATCAAATGCTAGTATTCCTGATGATGCTTTTGAACGGGAGCGATTAGTAGTTTTAGAAGAAATTAGGCGTTCAGAAGATAATCCCCAACGACGGACATTTCGACGGGTGATGGAGACAGCGTTTACTAAGCTACCTTATCGCCGTGCAGTATTAGGGCCGGAATCGGTGATTGCCGAACTTAAACCCCAACAGATGCGGGATTTTCATACTAGTTGGTATCAACCCCAGTCAATTACTGCTGTAGCTGTGGGCAATTTACCTGTGGAAGAATTAATTGCAACTGTTGCTGAAGGATTTACAAAAGCTAATAAAATTCACCACTCTCCACTCCCCACTCACCACTCACCACTAAATCCTGAGTCACCATTTACAGAAATTGTCCGTGGAGAATTTATAGATGAAAGTCTCCAGCAAGGAAGGCTAGTGATGGTTTGGCGGGTTCCAGGAATGACTCAGTTAGATCGCACCTATGGACTGGATGTTTTAGCAGGAATTTTGGGACATGGACGGACATCAAGACTGGTGAGGGATTTACGAGAAGAACGGGGATTGGTTTCTTCAATTTCTGTGAGCAATATGAGCAATCAGCTGCAAGGGACATTTTATATTTCAGCTAAATGTGCAGTGGAAAATTTAGCAGAAGTAGAGGATGCGATCGCTCAACACATTCGCAAAGTTCAAACCGAGTTAGTCACAGAATCAGAAATTGCCCGTGTGCGGCGACGAGTAGCTAACAGATTTATATTTGGTAATGAAACACCAAGCGATCGCTCTGGGTTGTATGGTTACTATCAGTCTTTAGTGGGAGATTTAGAACCCGCCTTTAACTACCCAGATTATATTCAAAGCCAAGACGCAACTGACTTGATGCAAGCAGCTAAAGAGTATCTTTCGCCAGATGCTTATGGTGTAGTTGTTGTCAAGCCGTAAATTATAAATGGGGCATTGGGTATACGTGAATTCGATGAGTACTGTTTTGATCCCTCTCCCCGAAAGGTCGAGAGGCTTAAGCTGATTTTTGTGTTGCTCCTCCCTCTCCGAAGCGGAAAGGGAGGCTGGAAAGTGCTGTATCTGTTGAATTCCCGTTGGTTAGGGGGAAGAGGAGAATAACCAATAACTAATTCCCAACGCCCAGTTACTAATCCAAAATCCAAAATCTAAAATCCAAAATTGCATAATGTGGACTCAAATCGATGCTCATATTAGTCAGGTGACTGGCGAAAAATTTCAGAGTCAGCAACGGCTATCGGTTAGTGGCGGGTGCATCAACCAAGGTTATGCTGTTTCTAATGGTGAGATAACCTACTTCGTCAAGCTTAATCAAGCATCCGAAGTTGCGATGTTTAAGGCTGAGGCATTGGGTTTAAAGGAAATGCTAGCAACAGCTAGTATTCGCGTCCCCAAACCTTTAAGTTGGGGTGTAGCTGAAAATTCTAGCTACATCGTGCTGGAATGGTTAGAACTTGGTAGCGGTAACAACAATTCGTGGGAAGAGATGGGGCGCAAGTTGGCGGCGATGCATAAAGCTAGCAGTAGCGAAGGTTTTGGTTGGAAAATAAACAATACTATTGGTTCAACGCCCCAAATCAATACATGGACAGCAGACTGGGCAGAATTTTATATTAAACATCGCCTGGGTTATCAATTTCAGTTAGCAAGGCGAAAGGGAGCAAATTTCCCTCAACAAGAAAAATTACTAGCAGCAATCCCGGAACTATTAGCGCACCAGGTGCAACCTTCTTTAGTACATGGCGATTTATGGGGCGGAAATGCTGGGTGTACACTCTCAGGAGAACCCGTGATATTTGATCCAGCAACTTATTTTGGCGATCGCGAAGTTGATATTGCCATGACAGAATTGTTTGGTGGATTCTCCGCAGCGTTTTACAAAGGCTACAACGAAGTCTTTCCTTTAGATGCAGGCTATCAGCAGAGAAAAACGCTTTATAACCTGTATCACGTTTTGAATCACTTCAATTTATTTGGGGGCGGTTATGGTTCCCAGGCGAACCGGATGATTGACCAAATTTTGCGCTAAGGAATAAGAATTAAATAACATACAATTTATGTCCCTGACTTACCTCACCCTCAATCCCTCTTCGATATATTGGAGAGGGAAGCAAGATAGAAGATGAAGTTTTGTATTTTATTTAATCCACGTTCCTAAGTACAGCATTTGATTAACTCCTAGCGAATTAAATTTAGCAATACCCTGCAATGCCAATGCGTCGGCTTGCATTAGACCTCTTGCATAAGTCGAATAGACCCCCCTTAATCCCACGCCACTTGCGGACTTACGCACACTCTAAGATTCTTGGCGTCCTTGGCACGGCAGTTGCTTCAAGTCGGCAGAGCCGCCCAACGCACTGCCTCGTCTTGGCGGTTCAATAAATTAAACTTTTCGGCGATTTTTGCGTAAGTCCTAAGCGTGACAAAAAACAGCAGAGTGGTTATTAGCTTGGAAATTGATGCTACCTTAAAGCCACAAATTGATTCACCATCACCGCCAATGCCAAGATACCCAGAATCGTCATTAATCCCGCAGGCATAAATTTGCGTGTTTTAGCCAGTCGAAACCCAAAGACCACTACTAAAACAGCAGTAATTAACCCTGCTAAAATCGAACCCCAGGTTAGTCCTTGGAATTGAAAGTAAGCGGCAAGTATTAGTAATAAACCGCTAATGCTACCGCTTAAGAGTGAAACCTTACTTTTAGCCTGAATGTAGCCAATAATGCCACCAACAATCGCTAATATGCCGTATGCAAGAGCAGCAATTATACTTAAATTCATTGTTAAAACCTATGTAGACTTTGACTTTACTGCCAGGGTCAGCAGACAATTTACCATAGCTATTTAGCTATACCACACAGTTTATTGATGGACAATTAAGCGATGCCAATGACAAATACTTCTTCATATACAAACGTTCAATATCTCCAGCGCCAAGCAGCCTCACTTTTACTTTACCAGTCTGTTCTGCAAGGCGAAGTGGGGATAGCATTTCTAGAACTGTTGCAAGCTATACGTTACACTGACGCTGATGCACGCAGTTGCCTCCAAGCCTACGGCAGTTACTTCTACGCTTTGGCTGCTAGAAATCAAAACTGGGAAGACTATTTAATTACTCAACTTCTCTTCTCTAAGAATCCTTTTACAAAGCTGGCTGAAGTGCGAGAATTTAAAGATTTGCCCCCAGCTTTAGTAGCAGCAGTTGAGCATGATTTACAAATATTGCAAAGTCTCTATAAATGTAGCAGCGCTTCTTTGAGTGAGTGGATACAAGGCGTAGCTCAGATGCCGATTTCGCCAGTAGTGTGGTATAAAGAGCAAGAATTGGTAGAAGTAGAGATAAAGTTCGTTACATATCTACAACAGTTAGATAATTGGGGTGATGCTGTAGAAGAGTTAGCGGCTTATTATCGGCAATGTGGCTCTGGTTTATTTGCAGAATATCGCGCTTTACGCTGGCAAGCTGGGCAGTTTATCGGTATTCGATATTCTGACCCAGTTAAGCTGAGTGCGCTTGTCGGTTACGAGTCTCAAAAAGATGCTTTGCTGAAAAATACAGAGTTTTTATTATCAGGAGAGATGGCACTGCATGTATTACTTTACGGTAGTCGAGGTTCTGGCAAATCTTCTTTGGTGAAATCTTTGTTGAATGAATATAGTAATCGCAGCCTTCGCTTGTTGGAAGTGTCAAAATCTGATTTAAAAGACTTACCAGAAATTGTGGAACATTTACGGGGAGTGTCACAAAAATTTATCATCTTTGTGGATGACCTTTCATTCGAAGAAGATGATGATGCTTTTAAAGCCCTTAAGGTAGTTTTAGAAGGTAATTTAACCGCGCGGCCTGATAATGTAGTTGTGTATGCTACTTCTAATCGCCGCCACCTGATTCGGGAGTTTTTTGTGGATAGACCTGCACCTAAGGATAACGAGGAAATCCATGCCTGGGATACGATGCAGGAAAAACTTTCGTTTAGCGATCGCTTCGGTTTAACCTTGACCTTTGAACCAGCCAATCAGAAAACTTATTTAAAGATTGTACAACATCTAGCGGCACAAGCTGAAATTAATATTACTCAAGAAGATTTGGAATTTCAAGCATTACAGTGGGCAACTCGCCATAATGGTCGTTCTGGACGGACAGCACGGCAGTTTGTAGATTTTTTAAAGGCAGATTTAAGACTTTTTAATGTAAATAAGGATACATCCGACACTTCTGATTAAAATTAGTTCATTAATGATTGCACTTTTTTGTTACTTACAGAACAATGTTATATACCAGGAACTAAAACTAGAGATTTCAGAACAACTATGATACCAAATTTGGGAAAAATGTCTTGTTTCAGCAAACAGAACAACAGATTGAAACTCTTTTTTAGTAAATATTATTCTTTGTGTATTCTAATTACAAATTATGTTAGTGCAGCGTAAAGCCTTCTCTTCTCCCTACAGCCCTTCTCCTAACGCTCGTTAGCGAGTCTGTGAGCGCCATTACGAATTATAAATTAGTATGAGAGCTACTTATTCTGATAATTTAACTACGCTAAAAACCAGCAATATGCAATCAGTAATGATCAGCAATCGATTTATCTTAGGGATAGTTGCCTTTAGTGTGAGTTTTGGCCTTAGCCTCGTCCCAAACTGGGATTTTAATAAAGCCTTTCTCACAGGTGTAATTACTGCCGTTATTATCTATGCAGCAGCATTATTCGTAGATAAGCGACGCAGAAATTATGAAATGTTCGTTTTAGGTTCTCTCCGCAAGCGAATTAAAGAAATGGAGGGATTGAAGGCTCGTGTTGTCCGAGAAATTAATCAAATCGAAGAACATCATAATTTATTATATGCTGAATCACAACATCTGCAAAATCAAGTTACAGAAACCCGTAACCAAAGGGATAGTATACATCGAGAATTAAGAACATTTGCCGGGCAGAAAAAGCAGTTAGAAACTGAAATCAATAATCTGCAAACTGAAATTAATAACTTGCATAAAAATCAAGCAGAATTGAACAATGTTTTTTCTGTCCTCACAGCAGAGAAGCGCCGTCTAGAGTTGAATTGTAATGGCTCTCGCACTGAAATTACTCAGTTGCAAAGTCAAATTTCCGAACTCAAACAGGAGAAACAAGAAGTTGAAAGCAATTTAACTCTTTTGGGCAGACTCAAACCCCAATTAGAAGAAAAACTATACGAATTACGAATTGCAATTCAAGAACTAGAAGTTGAGACAAGCCAAAAAAATCAATTGCTGGTAGCAACAAGAACCGAAAGAGAAAATATCCAAGTTATCCTAAATTCTTCACAAACTCAATTAGTAGAAAAAAAAGCTGAATTACAGGAATTGCAAGGGCAAGTTTCATTATTACAAGAAGAACGAGACTCATTACAAAATCAAGTATGGGAATTACTCCAACAAATAGAAACATTCAATCAAGAGCCTTTGTCTGATAATTCCCAGGAAGATGATTCTGAATTGTTTCCTTTTTCTGAAATAATGGAAAATACAGCAATCAGAGATACTTCAGAAATTGAGACATCAGAGAATATACCTGAAGAATGGACTAATTTTTTAGAAAATCTCCCACGATCTGAACTAGAAGTATTAAAAGCTATAGTCGAACAAGATAATCCCAAGGCTGCTATTAAAAAAATTGCCGAAGCAAACATCACTATGCCGAATCTGTTAATAGATTCTATAAATGAACGGGCAAATGATACTATTGGTGAATTAATTATTAATTCAGATTTGGAAATTCCAGAAGTTTACCTTGAGCATATGATCTATATAAAAAAAATGATTGTAATGTATGAAGACTTTGTGGCTAGACATCCTTCGTCAAATTAAATTATTATTGCTGTCGTCAGATTAGTAGTAATGTAAATATCTGCCTTACCTACTTACTGCGTGTTTCTGCGTTTAGAATAAAGTGATGTGTAATATATGGCAAAGCTCAAAATCTCGAAAAAAACCTCCACTGTTTTAATCAATTCCCTTGGTGCGGGGGTAGTACCAAGAGTGGGAGTTGAACATATAGCAGTAGGTCGAGAAAAAGAACTAAAAAGCCTATTACAAAATCTCGATGATATTGCAGAAGGTGTAGCAGCATTTCGCTTCATAATTGGTAACTACGGTTCTGGGAAAAGTTTTTTACTGCAACTAATTCGCAACCGTGCTATGGAGCAAGGTTTTGTAGTAGCTGATGCTGATTTATCTTCTGAACGTCGATTAGCAGGAAGCAACCATGAAGGTGTAGCCACCTATCGAGAATTAATGAGCCACCTAGCTACAAAAACCCGTCCTGATGGTGGTGCTTTAGTCTCAATTTTAGAAGGATGGATTAATAAAATTCAACAAGAAGTGGTTAAAGAAACTGGAATGCGTCCGAATGAGGATGGTTTTGATGACAAAGTTGAATCAAAAATTAGAGAAGTAGTTCAGTATATTGAAGACTTAGTTCATGGATTTGATTTCGGTAGCGTGATTATCGCTTATTGGCGTGGCTACCGATTGGATGATGATAATTTAAAAAATGCGGCGATGCGCTGGTTACGTGGAGAATTTACTACTAAAGTTGAGGCGAAAGCAGCTTTAGGAGTGCGCGTGATTATTGATGATGATAGTTGGTATGATTACATCAAACTATTTGCTAAATTTGTAGCTGAAATTGGCTGTAAAGGATTGTTAATTATACTTGATGAAGCTGTACATTTATATCAAATATCTAATACAGTCACGCGGGAAAAGAACTATAATAGACTTTTAGCAATGTTTAACGATACCATGCAATGTAAAGCAGAACATCTTGGTATTGTTGTTGGTGGAACAACTAAATTTTTAGAAGATCCCAAACGTGGGCTTTTTGCAGACCAAGCTTGGCAAAGACGCACAAAGGAAAGCCGTTTTGTTGCACAATCTGGCGTTCAGGAGTATTTGGGGCCAGTAATTCGATTGAACCCGTTGAGTGAAGTAGAAATTTTGACGCTTTTGCAGCGTTTAACTGAGATTCATGCACTCAATTTTGGGTATGAACAGACTTTGACAAATCGTGAGTTGAAGGAGTTTGTGCAAGAAATTATTAATCGCTTGGGTGCAGAAGCATTACTCACACCAGGAGAAATTGTGCGAGATTTTATGAGTGTGCTAAATATTATTCATCAAAATCCAGGAATTGCGTTTGGTGAATTAATTCATGGTTCTAAATTTAAACCTACTGCTATGGGTAAAGATGCAGATGTAAATGAGGATGGCGCAGCGGAATTTAGTCTGTAATTATTGCTAGTAAGACCGTCTTCGACAGGAGAAGCAACTGACGCAACACAGAGAGAAGAAAGAGAAGAAAAAATTTTCTTAACCCAAGCGTGTTGTTTCAAATACTAATGAGTAAACCTCTGACAAAAGTCGAAATCTATCATCAAATTCATCTGTTTTCAGGATTTATTAAAATAGATTTTGGTTGATTAGCATTAAATAGAGAAGCAGACAACAGAATAATTGGTTTGTTTGTTTGGTTTTCTCCATAATGAACCATTCCGGCAGATTCAACTAAAGAATCTCCCACTGTAAGCTGCATAGTTTTCCCTTTTTGAAGAATCAATTCTGTGCCGTTAGCTTTCGTTACTTTAGCTTCTCCTTCCACAACAGTAAAAGTTAAAGTTCCCGCCTCTACTCGTGCAATCTGCATTCCCGGATGAGTATGAGTAGGGAGTTTTGCTCTTGGTGCGATGGAATAGCGTACAAGCTCAAGAATCTGCTTTTGATCTTGAGTAGGATAACCACTCGCTAAAACTTCACGGTTAACAGATTTAGTGTAAGTATTGGGTGAGGATATTTCTTGGCTCTTAACAACTACACTGCCAAAAGCTAGGATAGCTAAGGGGAGAATCAGAGGCAGTTTTCTCATATTAAAAGTTTTTTTTTGGGCAATACCTTTAATTAAATCATTTTGTATCGGATTTAATTCGAGAACAATGTTTCTTATATTAGGATGAGTTAAATCGTGCAGATGGTGCTCTGATCTAGATTAAACTGACTGCGTTGTTTACCACCGCAGGCATCGCAATCACTGAAGCTGTCGCTACCTCAGCTTCAGTAGTGGTTATGAACATGAATTTTTGTAATAAATCTATTGCAAAGGAGTAGCGATCGCCTCAAATTGCTGCCAACAAAGGTACAATGCTCGCGGTACGTGAAAACATCCTTTCCATTTGCCACCTTTGAGGTTCAATAATACTTCTCCACGGCGATTGAGATAGCCAAACCATTCACCGGATTCTGAATCAGCAAAGTGTGACCAGGCGTAATCGTGCATTTTTTGATACCATTCCCAACACGCCTCACGTCCAGTCAAGCGATAGCCCATCGCTAATGCAACCAAAGACTCTAGGTGAACCCACCACAGCTTTTGATCCCATTCCAATTGTTGTGGGGGATGACCGTCTGCATCCATAAAGTAATACAATCCGCCATACTCGCTATCCCAAGCAAAATCCAGAATATTTAGCACCACATCAACGGCTTGGTTAATAGTTTTGGTGTCGTTTTGGCGACGCGCGATATCCATGATAAACCACATAGCTTCGATACCGTGACCTGGATTAATTACCCGCCCCTCAAAAGAATTTATGTGGGAACCGTCAGGGGCAACATTTTCGTACATTAGTCCCCGTTCTTGGTCGAGAAAATCGGTCATCACTTCGCGGACTGTCTCAGCTAAGACATTCTCTAGTGTTTCCTTTGGCAGCAACCATTCCATTTCTAAAGTCAGGTTGGCTAAAATCATCGGTACAGCCAATGATTTCATCGGACGTGTGCCGGGATAGGTTTTATTATATTTGCCCTTCGGGTTGTCCTTGCGGCGTAATACGTTGTTATAAGCCTGCATTGCCACATCCTTTGCCCATTCTTCCCCCCCAGCGAGTGCATATTGACTAAATGCCATCGCTGCAAAGCAATCAGAAAAGATATTGTAAGGCTGAACTAGTGGTTTCCCTTCACGGGTGAGAGAAAAGTACCAGTTACCATCACTATCTCTGCCATGTTGGGCGAGAAAATTAGCGCCATTGCTGGCGATTTTCAGCCAGTTTTCGCGTTTTTCTAGCTGGTTGCAAAGCATGGAAAAAGTCCACACTTGGCGGTTTTGCAGCCAGATGAACTTGTCTGTATCATAAATTTTGCCATAGCGATCAAGGCAGGTAAAATAGCCGCCTTGCTGCCAATCAAGGGAGTGTTTTTCCCAAAATGGAAGGACATCGTTGAGGAGAGCGTTTTTGTAAAGTTCAGCGATCGCTTGAAAGTTATGCTCCATAAATTTCCTCCCCTTTTGTGCTAAAGCTAACAGCTTAACAGTTATCACATTTTGGCTCGAATATGGAGCGTAGGCATAGCTCGTCGTAGACATCGCGTCACTCTCTGACAAGATTTAGCCAGCAGCAGTTATACTGCTATGTTGTATCTTGTATCATTCTCAGTAACCGTAGGGGAGCCAGTGCGGTGAAGCAGCCCCCGTCTTGGCGGTTCCCGTCGATAGCGCAGCGTTAGCGGCGTAGGAGCGTCACCCGAAGGGTCTTGAGTAGAGCAACTGGCGTTGGGCATTATAATGTCGTCCACCCGATAATTTTATTAGATATGAGGTAGTTATGAGTCAGATTAAACGAGTTGCGATCGTTGGAGGAAACCACGGTAATGAGTTAACAGGAATACATCTAGTCAAAAGGTTTCAGCAATATCCTAATTTAATCAACAAAGTAAGTTTTGAAACTCTGGCATTACTTGGCAATCTCAAAGCTATTGAAGAAGGCAAACGATACATTGACAAGGATTTAAATCGTTGCTTCACCAATCAAGGCTTACAAAATCAGCAACTTTCAAGTTATGAAGATACACGAGCAAAAGCAATCCAACAGATACTACAACCGCAAAATCAACCCTTTGTGGATGTAATTGTTGATTTGCACACCACAACTGCCAACATGGGGTTAAGTCTGATTTTTTGTGATCTGCATCCCTTATTACTTCGGTTAGGCGCTTATTTAAGTTCTATCAATCCGATGGTAAAGGTTTTTGTTAATCGACAATCTAAAGAAGGTGGTTTTCTCCGTTCTTTGTGCGAATTGGGTTTTGTTATAGAAGTTGGTGCTGTGGCTCAGAATATTTTAAATGCAGAATTATTTCAGCAAACAGAGCAGCTTATTTATGCAATTTTAGATTATTTTGAAAGGTGCAACCAAGGTAATATTCCGCAGATAAACAGCACGCTTACACTCTATCAATACATTGAGACTATCGATTATCCTAGAAGCGATGCCTACGGCGGGGAAATTCAAGCCATGATTCACCCCCAGCTTCAGTTTAGAGATTATGAACCTCTGAATCCAGGCGATCCAATGTTTCTGACTTTTGAAGGAAAAGATATTTTTTATGAGGGAGAGTCTACCGTTTATCCTATTTTTATTAATGAAGCAGCTTACTACGAGAAAGGAATTGCAATGTATCTAACTCAAAAACAACAAGAGGTAGTTTAAGAAGCGTTGCATAATAGGAAAAGCCTGTAGTTTAATTTATTCGTCCTTCTAACCAAGATTGCAAATCGGCCAAGGTAGTAAAATAAAGTAATGCATCACTCAATTATTCGAGAATAAATAAAGTTAAACCAGAAATTGAGGAGCGCATTTCCTCAGATAATTCTTCAAGCCGCTTAGTCATAGTTTTTAAAAGGAAAATTAGTGGTAGTACACAGCCAAGTTCTCCATAACATAGATATTGTAAAGCTCAAGAATCTTTCTAACGTATTTATTGATTTTAAGAATTCCCCATTGATATCAATTATGGGAGTGAATGGAAGTGGTAAATCAACTATATTACATGCTTTAGCTTGTGTATATAAACCCATATCTGACACAGATGAAAACAATAAATTTACTATGTTTTTTCCACCAACTGATCACTTTGATTGGTCTGGGACAGAATTCTCGATAACCTATAGCTACGGAGATGACAGTAAAAATTATAATAAAGTTTCTAAAAAATATAACAAGCAAGATAGATGGACTATATATGAAAGAAGACCGGAAAGATATGTTAAATTTATTGGTATAAAAACCTGTGTCCCACTGATTGAGTTTGAAAACAAGGGGCAAAGAATTAAATATAGAGCTACCAAAATTCAAACTACTCCGTTAGACGAATTAATCCGTAATCAAGCTGGCTTTATACTAAATAAAAACTACGATAGTTTACATGTACATGAATATGAAAATAAAACTATTCTTGGTGTAAAATCTGGAAAAACTCAATATTCAGCACTAACTATGGGAGCAGGAGAACAAAGAATATTTACAATTCTTGATACTGTATTTAGGGCACAGAATAAATCTAGCCTAATTTTGATAGACGAGATTGACTTATTAATGCACCCCTTTGCTCTGCAAAGATTAATGGATGTTCTATATAAAGAAGCTATTAAAAAGGATCACCAGATAATTTTTACTTCTCATAATACGGAACTATTTAAACTCAAAGATAAAGTACAGTTAAGACATATCCATCAAACTGATTCACAAACAATTTGTCTGCCAAATACGACTCCAGATGTTACTCGCCGTATGACTGGTGAATCAGTCAAGTCAATTGAAGTATATGTTGAAGATGAACTAGCAGAAGCAATAGTTATGCATATTGCAAGCTCTCTTGGGATTTCTAAGGATGTATTCATTAATAAATATGGTGCAGCTATAAACGTATTTACCGTCTCTGCGGGACTTTTATTGTCTGGTCAATCAATTAGAAATGCATTATTCGTTTTAGATGGGGATGTATATATTACTTCTGAAGATAAGGATAAACAACTTAAAAAAATGGTGACTGGAAATGGTGATAAAATAGATATTCTAAGGGATGAAGTATTAAAAAAAATAACGCAATTCAATCTACCGTCAAATAAATCTCCTAAACAATTTATTTTCCATTGTATTCATACATTAACAGTTAAACTTGATAAAGAAAATGAAGAGATTAAAAATATTGCTTCCGATATTGTTAATGCTGGTGATCAACATAATTTAGTGAATCTTCTCATTCAACAGATGGGAGTTAATAAAGAAATCGGATTAAATCGTATCATTAGAGTTGCATCTCAATCTCCTGATTGGTCAAGTTTTTCTGAACAAGTTCGTGTTTGGTTAGAAGATAAAAAAAACGAATTACATTTAGCCTAAACAGTAGATATTACCAAATCGCACTTTTAGCAAAGCATCAGTAAAGCGGCTCGCCAGCAACTCTTCAAAGAACAAAATTATTTTGAGTTTGTCTGGCTAACCGCAACTTTACCTTCTATCTTGCTTTTATCCACTAAATAATATGATTTTCATGAAACATTAGGCTGATCACCAGTTTTTATCTCTCGCAAGATTCGTTCGACTTGGTTAACTTTTTCACCTCTATTCTGTGCTTTAAAAATATTTAAAGCTTTTTGTAGAGAAGATAATGCATCATCTTTTTTATTTGTTTGCCACAAGGCCAGTGCAAAATTAGTCAGCCCCTCGCCATAATTAGGATTAATTTCTAGAGCTTTTTTATATTCAGTAATGGCTTCTTCCCAGCGACTTTGGCTAGCATAAACAATACCGATCGCATTGTAGGCTAGAGCATATTTTGGCTGGATGCGAATGGCTTCTCGATAAGAGCTAATTGCTTCTTCTGATTTTTTTTGCCGAAAAAGCACATTTCCCAGTTGAAAGCGTCCAAAGGCATCGTCTGGGAATTTTTTTATTAATTTGCGTAAATTTTCCTCTGCACCTGTTAAGTCTCCCTGATTAAATGAAGCATTGGCTTGTTGCATCATCTGCGATCGCTCTGTTGATCCTTTGTCTGGAGCTTGAGCCTGTGCTAGTTTTTGTGATTGTCTCTGTGTATACTGTTCAGGGGAATCCAAAGACACTTTTGCCGGAACCGCTGACACTAGTGGTGATATCCCCATTACAGTGAGCATACTCAGCGTCATGCCGCTAAAAAATTGAACAAATGCTGATTTAGGTTTGTGCTTCAACTTCATCGCCCTGAGTGCCTCAATAATGTTCTAACCTTTATATATAATAAATTGAGGTGCGTTAGGGCATAATGGATCACAAGACAGACGGAGCGCAGATATATGCGCCCCTACTAGGCTCATTTGGAATTATTTACGTACCTTGCCGTAATTTATCCAACACGCTCTTATCTTCCAATGTCGAAATATCCCCAGATACCTCTTCACCCGCAGCTAGATTCCGCAGCAATCGCCGCATAATCTTTCCTGATCGCGTTTTGGGCAAAGCATCGGTAAAGCGAATTTCTCCCGGACGGGCGATCGCACCAATTTGTTTGACAACGTGCTGTTTGAGTTCTTTACTCAGTTCTTCACTTCCCTGATAACTGCCTTCTAGAGTCACAAAAGCAACTACTTCTTCACCCTTAAGTTCATCTGGTTTACCCACTACTGCCGCTTCTGTAACCGCTGGGTGAGAAACCAAGGCTGATTCTACTTCCATTGTACCGAGCCGATGTCCTGACACATTCAGTACGTCATCCACACGACCTGTTATCCAAAAGTAACCATCCTCGTCGCGTCTGGCACCATCACCAGCAAAGTAATTATAGTTACCATCTTTGGGCGGGATGTGTTCCCAGTAGGTGCGGCGGAAGCGTTCTGGATCGCCGTAGACTGTCCGCATCATTCCTGGCCAAGGATGTCGCACTGTCAGATAACCGCTTTCGTTATTGGGTACGGTGTTTCCTTCTAAATCTACGATATCTGCGATAATTCCTGGGAAGGGAAGAGTTGCTGAACCTGGTTTGGTGGGAATTGCCCCTGGTAGCGGTGTAATCATGATTCCGCCTGTTTCCGTTTGCCACCAAGTATCAACAATTGGACAACGTTCACCACCAATTACTTTGTGATACCACATCCAAGGGTTCGGGTTAATTGGTTCGCCGACGGTTCCTAGCAAACGCAATGAAGACAGGTTTCTCGCATTCGGATGTTGTTCTCCCATTTTAATAAAGGCTCGAATTGCTGTAGGTGCAGTATAAAAAATATTGACACCATATTTTTCAATCACATCCCATGTACAACCAGGATTAGAAGCACGGGGCGCACCTTCATACATCAGGCTCGTTGCACCGTTGGAAAGAGGGCCGTAGACAATGTAACTGTGTCCAGTAATCCAACCTACATCGGCAGTACACCAGTATACATCTGTATCTTGCAGGTCGAATATCCACTTGGTGGTCATGTGGGTATATAAATTATAACCAGCAGTTGTATGCACTATGCCCTTCGGTTTGCCAGTGCTGCCTGAAGTGTAGAGGACAAACAGCATATCTTCGCTGTCCATTGGTTCGGCGGGACAATCTGCTGATACTCCTTTTTGCAAATCATGCCACCAATGATCGCGTCCGCCCAACTGCATATAAATTTCTTGTCCGGTGCGCTTCACAACCAGTACATTTTCTACACTGGGAACAGCACCATCAGCTAAGGCTTTATCTACCTGTTCCTTGAGAGGAACGATCGCATCTTTGCGCCAACCACCATCAGCCGTAATTACTAGTTTAGCTTTAATATCAATTAAGCGATCGCGCAAAGCTTCGGCACTAAAACCACCAAATACCACACTGTGGGGTGCGCCAATTCTGGCACAAGCTAACATGGCGATCGCAGCTTCGGGAATCATCGGCATATAAATACCAACGCGATCGCCTTTTTGTACACCCAGTTGCTTCAATACATTGGCAAACTGGCAAACTTCTCGGTGCAGTTGGGCATAGGTGAGAGTACGCGAATCTCCTGGTTCTCCTTCCCAAATCAATGCTGCTTTATTCTTACGCCAAGTAGTGAGATGTCTGTCAAGGCAGTTGTAAGAAATATTAATCTTACCGCCAACGAACCATTTAGCAAAAGGTGGTTGCCAGTCTAATACTGTATCCCATTTTTGGAACCATTCTAATTCTGTTGTAGCCAAATCTGCCCAAAATTGCTGCGGATCGGCTTTGGCTTTAGCATAGAGACGCTGATAGTCATCTAGGCTTTTGATATGGGCATTCTGTGAGAATTCGGAGGGAGGATGAAAGAGACTGTTCTCTTGTGGGATTGATTCGATACTTGGTTGAGACATGATTACATCTACAAACGGTATTGTTACTGAAAACTATTTTTAGCTTAGTTGTGCCAGACAGTGTTGAAATTTTCCTGAAGCTGAACATAAATTGCAAGATATTTAGCTTACATCAACCAAAACCAAGCAATAAAAAAAGGTTTGATATCTATAGGTGATTGAGCCTGAGAATATTTTGCCATGAAAAGATACAAGTGTGGTGCAAAGCACAGATTATACCGCTTACAGTTGAGAATAGGGTGCGTAAGCCGCTATTATTGCCAGAATCAGATTTTCACCTCGATTTAATTGGGAAGAGGTTATCTTGTCATACCCTGAGAGTTTATCAATTTAAACAAATTGGAGAAATTCAAATAGAATCGGTTATTGAAGTTTAAATCAACAACCATCTGTTTGGGGACTGGTAACTAACGGATTGCGTTATCAATTTGTTTATTTAAGATGTGACCAGCAACCAACCTATCAGTTAATGCCATTATTAAATTTGAATGAATCTCCAGGTGCAGCTGAGTTATTACAAGTTTTCAAAAGCGTCTGCAAGTTACCAAATCTTCAGTAAAATGAATGTAAATCGCGGAGCGATCGCTGATGAGAGCTTAAAAAAACAAGTTTACCAGGATACCTTCCGTACACCAGATTATTTCTGGCTTGACTCTGTAACAATGGAGTTTCAGGGATTTCATCTAGTTAATGGTAAGTATCAAGAAATTCAATCTACCACTGATGGACGTTTGTGGAGCCAGCAGTTAAAACTTTACTTGGGAGTTTATGAAGGTAAATTAAGATTATTCACTACTGAAAATCAATTAATATTATCATTTGAACAACTAGCTGAACAAGAAATACCTGCCCAACGGGCAGAAGAACGTACCCAACAAGCAGAGCAAGAAATTGTTCGATTGCGGGAGGTTTTACTTACACAGGGCATTGAACCAGAGAATATTTAATGACATCAGGAAATTAACTAAAGACATTTTCAAGTTAAAATCTAGTTATAAGTGTGTGAAAAAAGCGTTATCTTCTGAAAGTAGGACATCGTTTGCAAGCAAAAGAGATTAAGGATAAGCTAAAGTCCCTTACCCTGCAAGCCTCCTCGATAGATCCGGATTTAGCGAGAAGATTAGACGAAATCAATCGTTGGGTAAAGAATATCAAGCCAGGTTCCCTGACTGCAAAACCTTTTGTGATTGCATTTCTATTAGAGGTGATTACGGATTCTACAATTTGGCTGATTGTGAAATCCTTACCTTCGGAAGAAGAACAAAAAGCAAAGTTCGATCAAATGACGCCGATTGAAAGATATTGGTATAGTTATCTTTTTCCTAGATGGATTAATGCAAGTGACTCCAAGTTTTATATTTGGAAACAGAAATTGATGGGAGGCGAATTTAATCAGGTTGATGATGATATAATTAAATCAATAGCCCAAGATATTGTTCAGCGTGAAGGTAGTTTTTGGCAGCGTTATATTGCCGACCTTTCAATGGCAACAGATTTAATTGTTAGTCGTAACAATCAACCACTGTGCATTCAAGTTACCAGTGTCTCTGAAGAACTTAATTACCAAAAGTACCAAGCTTGGCAAAATACACTGCGATCATGGGAAATAGAGAGAGGATTGTTCTTAAGTTACAATCCCAAAAACGCTAATTTTGTTAACCAGTTAGTCAACGTGGCACTATATAACAGTGATTATCTTTCTGGTGGCAAATATTTAAAATTTTCGTGAACTTCCATTTGATGTTCCAGATTTATATTCCAGCCTACATACCTACCTGCTAATTACAGCTTTTATGGTTAATAAAAGAGAAACTCACAGCTGCAACAATCAAGTAGATGCATTTGCTGAAGCTTTAGCAACAGCGCGACAAATGCAGCAAAACTGGCTAACTTACGGGGTTAATTTTGTAAATTTTTACGTTGAAGATGTAGATGGAGACTGGCTAGAAACCTGGGGGCATGACGAAATATTAGGTAATTCTCGATTAGATGCTATTAAAGAATTTTTGGTAAGTGATGAGAGTGTAGCCGTTAGGGTAAGAGAGCATTTAGAAGAGCGATCGCTGTTTGATTTCGCAGTAAACTTAGAAGAATGTTGGAGAATTTCTGAAACTAATGACAGGTTATCTGCTGTGAGAAGGTTGTTAGCTGGTGAAAAAAATAGTGTTGATGCAGATGATATCAGATTATTGGATTTAGCAAATAGTCTGCTCGTAAAGTTGGCAGAGATTTTGTGAGATTTAAAATTCTATTGTCGTAAATTGCTTCTAAAGGCTATTTACATTTGTTCTTCACTTTCAAGCATTCATAAGAAAGTTTGAGCATTGGTTGCAAACGTTAATTTTTTTTCATCAATGCTGAAGCAATTGTTACTCACGTTAAAGCATTTATAAGAAACGTTTATAGCGGTTCTCAATTGCATGGAATACAGACCTAACAAGAACAGCCCCTTCCCTATAAGGGAAGGGGAGTAAGATTCAAAGCCTTTCTCCTTTTAGGAGAGAGGTTACAAAGGAGGTCAGACTGTAATGCATCCAAACGATAATTGCTATAAGCATTTGTTGCAAACGTTAAATTTTTAGCTATTCAATCTAGAACGTAAGGTTGTGAGATCAAATCCTAATTTTTCAAACTCTGCTTTTTTACTTTCAATGAGTTTGATTAACTCTGGTGATACGTCTCCATCTTCGTTTTTAAGTATATAGCCGTAATTAAAATTGGTCAGCATATTTGTCACACCCAAAATGATACTGGCTACCTGATGACCTGGTAATACACTCTCATCATCTTCGTCACCCATTGAGCCATTGGTTAACAAATCGCCGTACTTCAATTCCCCAAATTCAGGATTATGTTCATTGTGAATCCAGCTATGCCAAAAAGTGCATTGATAAATCACATACTTACAAACCTGTTTAAGATTTACTATATCTTGCTCAGTTGGTTGTGGTGATATAGTAATCGCTCTAATGGCTTTCAATTCACCATTAACTTCTTGACGTGGATTTGATGAGTGTTCAATTTCGTTTAAATCATACCATTCATCGCCATCATCTACTTGTTCCATACTCAGAGGAACATAGGTAACGCTGTTTTGTACTAAATCGTTGGAAAAGTTGAGTATTTCTGTCCAATTATTAGCAATCTCTTCTTGATTTGCAGCAAAAAATGACTCTACATAAGTAGTGAGAATATTCCAGTATAAATTGCCGAGTTTGGCAAATGTATGACCTTCATACAGAGGTTTTCTAGGTTGCCAATCTGTCCAATCATATGTTCCGATATTTGTTGTTATCCATTGCAACATATCTGGTTTAATAGGCATGGGTTCGAGTTTGGCAAAAAATCCTTCTTTGGCATCCATGAGGATTTTACGCCCAAATTTGTTGATATGAACTACTTCTTTGAGATGGGGATATAAAAAATCACGTAGCGGATTCTTTCTAATATTTCTTAAGAAAGCGATCGCATACTGTTCCATGTTAAAGTGACACTGGCTTAAATGCCCTTTAACTTCACCTAAAACACCCAGATGAGTAGCGCGAACAACTCGTTTAGCTTGCAACCATTTATTACCATCAGCAGGGGTATAAGTCTGTGGTGCTTTTAAAGGTGAATTTGGTTCACTACACCTATCTTCACGGAATTGCAGTGTGATTTCAATAGGTAGTAATTTTCCGTTTTTTAACTCAAATATGACTTTGTAATTAGGCAAATCTATTTTGCCTGTTAGGGTAAATTTATCACCATTAAAAGCAGTGTTATATAGTGAAGGATTATTTTTATCCTTCTTAAAAATAACCGGATTGAAACCATTGAGCATCCTTTCGCCAAAAAAATCATCACTTCTGGTATAGCCTTTGTGGCTCTTTTCTAAAATTAGCGTTAAAGTTTCCGGAAATGATTTTTGGATTTCATCGTAGGATAGCTGATTAGGATTACGACGATTTATTTGGATTAGTGTATCCATTATCTGGCTATACTTGGCTACAGATTGCATTGTCCTGGCTAAAGCTTCAGGTACAAAATCATGGCGAATAGAATCTGGTATGCTGTAAGAAAATTTATATTGCCGATCGTACTCATAATATAAAATTTGCAAAACACCAAAATCATAGTCATCTCTAACATTATCAGGCCCGATTTTAACTTCAATTAAGTTCCTAAATTCACTTTTTTGACCATGAATAAAGACATTTTGTGGCGGGTCAAAAATTCTTAATTCTAAATCTGGTGCATCACCAAAACCTCCTGCTTTTGGATCATACATAATTTCAAAATTTCCTCTTTGATCTGTTTCTCCACAGGCTAAATAATCTTTTAACCCAAATGGATCTCTATCCCATAACTCTAAGCTTAAATTGGGAATAGGAATCAGCGAGTCACGATGTACTATTTTACCAAACGCTCGCCGTGATTTAGCAAATACATTACCTTTTAACTCTTGTTTAATTTTTAAGATAGAGGATAAAGGTAAATCAGACAGAACTTTGTAAACTAAACGTTCTTTTTCTGTCTTGGTATATTCTTTTAATGATACTTCGCCTGCAATGATTCTTTGGATTAAGTTACTCATTTCTGTTATCACTCCTGTTATATTCAATTGCTGTTTTTTTTGCGGCTGTACTTTCTTTTCGAGCTGCTTCTACATCAGCTAAGTCATCAGCACCTAATATTTGTTCAAAAGTTGTGCGATTCCAGCCAACCAAATGCATTTTCAGATCTTCTTGAAAAAATATATACATTCTGTTAGCTGGAACATTGAATTTTGCTAGGAGAAGATCGCTGATAATTTCTGTTAGCTTGGTGGTAATCTCTACAGGCATTCTCCCGTTCATTACTTGAACAACAGCCGCAGGCTTTTCATAATCACCACCAAAAGCTACATTCACTTTGGTGTTGACAACTACTAAGATCATGGACTGAGGATAGCCTTTGATGATATGAAATTGTTCAGTAATTTGAGTGATGACATCATGAATAACTTCTGGACTGAAGTCATGATTAGTTTCAATTCTGATAAAAGGCATTTTAGTTCGATAATGTATGAGCAGTAATATAGAGCTTGATAGCTTATTTTTATGGCTAATCAACCCTGTTGAGCATCACAGACAGATTGCTTTGTTATTAAGAAAATCAAAAATTTACCATCATCAAGATTGTGAGTTCTATAGCCAAGAATTTACATGATTTTGTCCATGCAAAAGATACATTTGGCACTAAATAGTGATGTATGAAAAAATCAATGATTTTTATTGCTTATTTACACCATTCTTCAGCAAGTTTCGTGTAAATTTCCACTCTTCCTGAATCTTTGAAATATGGCTGATACTAAATTACACCTATAGATGATTACTTATATACAACTAATCATGTATAGGTATAATTGAAGATGAGATCGCAATTGAATGTAACTGTTGTTTTTTTTGAGAATACATAACTTTTACTTATCTTGCAGACTGGTCGATGTGTGAACTTATCTTGCAATGTACTAATCATTAACGAGAATTTGATTACTAAAGTTTGCAATCAAGCAATCAAATCTAGAGGAGGACGAAAGAATTAGGTTTCTAAATCTTTCATGAACGCTCATAATTATGAATTCAGCTTGGCTTGTAACAATTACGTATTATGTAACAAAACTTCATATACTAATGATATTTCCCCTTTAAGTTTTTAAAAAACGTTTATAATGGGGCGCTGTGTATGCAGCAATTCTCATTATGAGAATTGTTATCAAAAGTTTCCGAGTAAAACTAACTGATAAGCTGTCACGCATTTAATTTGCACAACTAGGGCAGGCAAGATGCCCACCCCACAAGAGATTTTTTTTTGAGGATGCAAATTAAAAGATTTTTAGCTTAGAACCTAATATCTGTTGAGAATGCGGCTGAATAGTAGACTGTCCGTGAATCCTAAATGCTTATGAGGAAAGGTTTTGACGGATTAGATAGAAATTGCGATCGCAGTTTAATTCCCAGAAAATAATCTTGTAGTCAATTGGATCAACAGCCAAATCATGGCTCCCGGCACTGAGATGCTTCGCTGTACTCAGTATGAGAGCAAAAGACCCTTTTAAAACATCCTCTAAGATGTCTACGACCGGCTACGCCTACGCTTTCAGGCAACTCACCTATCGACTGCAATGTTCATTAATAGGTTCTTTTATTGTGTGCAAGCGTTTTGATGGAATGCTGATGTGGCAGGGCTTTTAAAAAACTTTGTGATCTACTAATTAAACATGGAAAAATATTGTATTCTAAATTAAAGAAACTTCTAAGGAATCAGCAACAATTGTGGGTAAGTTAGTTGTTTTAAAGCTGGAGGATAGTGATCCTGAGCAAGGGTTTCCAGTTACATTGCAGATTGGCGAAGATGACGCTCTCCCTTGGGTACAAATTATAGGTAAGCTACCTCCAGCCCCAGAGGTTCTTCAACACTACATCTACTGGCAATCAACATATCGTAGCTTAGGACTAAGTTCTCGGTTGACAGCTGAAGCCTTTCAAGTCACCAATGTTTCTATTCAAGAGAAATGCTACAATACCGCAAAGGAGTTGCTTAACCACTTGAATGCTTGGCTTAAATCTGAATCGTTTCGCTCTATTAGAGAGAAATTGTTAGAAAGATTAATGGCATCGGACGAAATTCGAGTAATTATTCAAGCCAAAGACATCCGACTTCAGCGATTACCTTGGCATCTGTGGGATTGGTTTGATCTTTATCCCAAGGCTGAAATTGCTTTAAGTACGTCTAGTTATGAATTTGTTGAACAGCCATTACCTCATAGAGATCATGTGAGAATCTTAGCGGTTTTGGGTAATAGTGCTGGTATTGATACCCAGGCAGATCGAGTATTACTAGAGCATTTACCTGAGGCTGAAGTTACCTTTCTAGCAGAGCCTCAACGCCAAGAGTTGAACGAAAAGCTTTGGGAGCAAGATTGGGATATTCTCTTTTTCGCTGGGCATAGCTCAGGTAAAGCAAATGGTGAATCTGGTCAGCTTTACATTAATCAAACTGATAGTTTAACGATTAATGAGCTAAAGTATGCGTTGAGAAAAAGTGTTGAACGCGGTTTGAAGCTAGTAATTTTCAACTCGTGCGACGGTTTGGGATTAGCCAGAGAGCTAGCTGATTTGCACATTCCGCAAGTCATTGTGATGCGTGAGCCTGTGCCAGACCAGGTTGCACAGGAGTTTTTGAAGTATTTCTTAGAGTTTTTTTCTCATGGTAAGTCCTTTTATGTAGCAGTGCGGGAAGCACGGGAAAGACTGCAAGGTCTAGAAGATCGATTTCCTTGTGCTACTTGGTTACCAACGATTTGCCAGAATTCAGCCCAATTGCCACCGACGTGGCAAGATTTGCGCGGTAGGATTGTTTCCAACTCCCACCTAGTTTACGAACCTAGGTTACATCCAATAACTCCCCTAACTCAGCAGAATTACTGCAACCACCAAGATTGGGGAGAGGCGGTTGATATTTCCGATTTTTCCGGGCGTACAGAAGAATTAACCATCTTGAAGCAATGGATTGTAAGAGACCGCTGCCGATTGGTGGTACTACTAGGCATGGGTGGGATTGGCAAAACTGCTCTAAGTGTATGCTGTGCCGAGCAGATTCAAGGAGACTTTGAGTACGTCATTTGGCGCTCATTGCGTAATACCCCACCTATTACAGAAATCCTGGCAGATGTTATCAATTTATTGTCTAACCAGCAGGAAACAAATTTATCAGAAAGCGCAGACGGTAGAATATCGCAATTGATTGAGTGTTTACGTTCCTCGCGCTGTCTACTGGTGTTAGACAATGTAGAGGCTATTCTGCGTAGTGGCAAGCACACTGGACACTATCATGAAGGATACGAAGGATATGGGGAACTAATCAAACGATTAGGGGAAGTATCTCATCAGAGCTGCTTAATGTTAACTAGTCGGGAGAAACCTAAAGAAATTACCTTATTAGAGGGAAAGCAAGTTCGCTCCTTACAACTACATGGCTTGAACCAGATAGAGGGAAAAAATATTTTTAACAATCTGGGTAACTTTTCGGCAACAGATGATCAATGGCAAGTTGTCATTGAACACTATGCTGGTAATCCCCTAGCCTTAAAGATAGTAGCTGCACTTACTCGAGATTTGTTAGATAATAATATTTCTATTTTAATAAAAGATTATCTAAATTCAGGACAGTTTATTTTTAATGATATTCACGATCTTTTGGAGCGACAGTTCAATCGCTTGACAGATTTAGAGAAAGAGATAATGTACTGGATAGCAATTAATCGTGAACCAGTTTTACTATCTGAATTACGAGCAGATATTGTATCCCCATTATCACAAAGAGGATTGATAGACACTCTAAACTCTCTAATACAACGTTCCTTGATTCAGAAAAGTGCAGCATTTTTTACCCAACAACCAGTTGTCATGGAGTACATCACTGAGAAATTAATTGAGAATATTACTCAAGAAATTGAGACTGGTGAAATTGTACTCCTTAACAGCCATGCTCTGCTCAAAGCTCAGGCAAAAGACTATGTTAGGGATACTCAGATTCGCCTCGTGCTCAATCCAATTACGAAATTCTTACTCAATACTCTAGGCAAAACAAATCTGAAATGCCAGCTAATTCAAATTACTTCAATGCTGCAAGAGAAATCTCCGTTACAACCAGGATATGTAGGGGGAAATGTTCTTAATCTACTTTGTCAACTGAAGATTGATTTAAGCGGCTATGATTTTTCTTATCTAACAGTTTGGCAAGCAGACTTACAAGGTGTGAATTTGCACCATGTAAATTTTGCCCACTCAGATCTAGCTAAATCAATTTTTACTGAAACCTTGCACGCTACTATGTCAGTAGCATTTAGCTTTGATGGGAAACTTTTAGCTACAAGTGATGTTGATGGTAAAATTTGCTTGTGGCAAGTTTCAAATGGGAAAAAACTACTCAGATGTAAAGGGCACGCCAGTTGGGTCTGGTCAGTTTCCTTCAGCCCTAATGGTCAAATACTTGCTAGTGGTAGCTTTGATCATACAGTGAGGTTGTGGGATGTCAGTACTGGTCAATGCCTCAAAACTTTGCATGGGCATGCTGATTGGGTATATTCAGTTGCCTTTAGCCCTAATGGTCAAACCCTTGCCAGTACCAGTGTAGACCAAACGATAAGGTTGTGGGATGTCAGTACTGGTCAATGCCTCAAAACTTTGTATGGGCATAGTAGCCGGGTCAGTTCAGCTAGTTTCAGCCTTGATGGTCAAATCTTAGCTAGTGGCAGTGAAGATAAGACGATTAAGCTATGGGATGTCACTACTGGTCAATGCCTCAAAACTCTGCACGAACATACCAATCGGGTACGAGCAGTCGTCTTCAACCCTAACGGTGACATTCTTCTCAGTGGCAGTAATGACCAAACAGTAAAGCTCTGGGATATCAGCACTGGTCAATGCCTCAAAACTTTGCACGAACATAGTGATGAGGTATTGTCAGTTGCTTTCAATCCGAATGGCAGAACTATTGCCAGTAGCAGTCAAGATAGGACAATTAAACTTTGGGATGTCAGTACTGGTCAATGTCTCAAAACTTTGCAAGGGCACATGAGTCAAGTCTGGTCAGTTGCCTTCAGCCCTAATGGTCAAACGCTTGCCAGTGGCAGTCATGATCAAACGGTAAAGTTATGGGATGTTAGCACTGGACAATGCTTCAAAACTTTGCAAGGGTATACCAACTGGATTTGGTCAGTGGCCTGTAGCCCTGATGGCCAGACCCTGGCTAGTGGCAGTGGAGATAAAATGATCAAGCTTTGGGATATCAGCACTGGTCAATGCCTCAAAACTTTGCAGGGACATACAAATTTTGTATCATCAGTCGCTTTCAGCCCTCAAGGTAAGACCTTGGCTAGTGGGAGTCCTGACCAAACGGTGAGGTTATGGGATGTCAACACTGGTCAATGCCTCAAAACTTTACAGGGGCATACTCATTGGATATATTCAGTCGCTTTCAGTATCGATGGTCGTATGCTTGCCAGTGGCAGTCATGATCGAACAGTAAAATTGTGGGATGTCAGCACTGGTCAATGCCTCAGAACTTTGCAAGGGCACACTAATTGGGTCTGTTCAGTCGCTTTCAGTATCGATGGTCGTATGCTTGCCAGTGGCAGTCATGATCGAACAGTAAAATTGTGGGATGTCAACACTGGTCAATGCCTCAAAACTTTACAAGGGCATATTAGTCGGGTGTGGTCTGTTGCCTTCAGCTCTAATGGGCAAACTCTTGCTAGTGGCGGGCATGATCAAACAGTGAAGTTGTGGGATGTCAGCACAGGTCAATGCCTCAAAACTTTACAAGGGCACACTAGTTGGGTATATTCAGTCGCTTTTAGTACCGATAGTCGTATGCTTGCCAGTGGCAGTCATGATGGGACAATTAAACTTTGGGATGTTAACACGGGTGTGTGCCTCAAAACTTTGCACGGATACACCAGTTGCGTTTGGTCAGTTGCCTGCAGCCCTGATGCTCAAACCCTTGCCAGTGGCAGCCAAGATGAGACCATTAAGCTTTGGAATATTAACACAGGTATGTGCCTCAAAACGTTCAGAGCCGCTAGACCCTACGAGGAAATGAATATCACAGGTGTTTTAGGCATTACTGAGGCTCAAAAAGCCTCCTTAAAGGAGCTAGGGGCTGTGGAGTTGATTGATTGACTATGATAATACATGTAGCTTGCTTAATGTTTGCTAACTGATATTAGGGACTTCCAAAGAATAAAATATACACCTAATTAAATTTTTAAGTAATTTGAAAAAAGATAAAAATGTAAAGCTTTTAGACAAACTTTGCCCCTGTTAAAAGAGCATTTAGGAACCGATGATCTAAGCAGAATTAAGCAACAATTCCAACAGAATAGCGATTTTATACTGATAAAGTATCCATCTGTCTTAGCCCGCCCAATACCTCGAAGTTACCTGCGTTTTGTGACAAACTTGTGTACTGTAATTGACCTTTTAGGAACCTTTTATGGTATACAACAGGGACTCCAAGAAATCAATTTATCTACAAAAGATACCAACGAGCGAAATGACAGCAGTCTATTGTCATCACATTAAGCAAAATGTTAAAATCTTTAGTGTATTGAATAACACCCAAAACACCCTAATGGCACGGCGATCGCATCCATTTAACCCCCTTCAAAATGCACCACAACCACGTTAAGCTGAATTAAAGTGGCAATTTATTGCGCTTTTTAATATGCAAATCTCTGTTTTTGTCAAATTTTAATTTTTTCTGCTTGAGAAACCCGGAATGCTAGACCGAATTTTTGATTACCTCGATTTTCATTTCAGCGTTGAAGCCCCGATAGTTCTGCTCATCCTGGTGCTTTTAGAGGCGCTGTTATCTGCCGACAATGCGATCGCCCTGGCTGCGATCGCTCGGGGGCTGGAAGACAAAGAACTTGAGCGTAAGGCCCTCAACTTTGGTTTAGTCGTTGCCTATGTGCTGCGAATCACCCTGATTCTTACCGCTACTTGGGTGCAACAATTCTGGCAATTTGAATTATTGGGCGCTGCTTACCTGCTGTGGTTGGTATTCCAACACTTTAGCTCTCAAGAAAGTGAAGACGATCGCAATCACGAGCCGCGTTTTAATTCGTTGTTGCAAGCGATACCCGTGATTGCCTTTACAGATTTGGCATTTTCTTTGGATAGCGTGACTACTGCGATCGCAGTTTCTCAAGAAAAATGGCTGGTGCTGACGGGTGCAACAATTGGTATTATTACGCTGCGATTTATGGCAGGATTGTTCATCCGTTGGCTAGATGAATATGAAAACTTGGAAGACGCAGGCTATGTAACTGTAGCTTTGGTGGGCTTACGCTTGTTGTTGAAAGTGGTCAACGAGAGTTTAGTTCCACCAGAATGGATCATGATTGCTGCCATTTTCCTGATTTTAGGCTGGGGATTTTCCAAGCGTGTTGGCACTGAATTGCCTCAACCAGTAGAACCGGAAAAGAGCGAAGTCTCGAAGTAAGAGACGCGATTAATCGCGTCTGTACAGGAGTTATACCAATTCTGTATGAAGATGCACAGAATATTAAACGAACCGCCAAGTACGCCAAGAGCGCCAAGAATAGAGAGTTACTCATTTAGTGCAGCTTCACATTAAATTGGTATTAGGAGTTATGAATTTTTAACTCCTAGCTCTCGATCACTCGTGCAACCAAGGTGTTAAGTGTGGTTGCCAATTAACTAATTCTTCATCCTTAAACCATAGGGCTATTTCTTGTTGCGCGGTTTCTGGAGCATCAGAACCGTGGATTAAGTTGCGACCAATATTCAGTCCAAAATCGCCGCGAATCGTTCCTGGCTCTGATGTTAAAGGGTTCGTCGCACCAATAATCTTTCTGGCAGATGCAACCACGCCATCACCTTCCCATACCATCGCCACCACTGGGCTAGAAGTGATAAATTCGACTAGACCAGCAAAAAAAGGACGTTCCCGGTGAACATCATAGTGTTGTTCAGCCAATTCCCGACTGACTTTCAGGAATTTTAAACCAACTAGGGTAAAACCTTTAGTTTCAAAGCGACGGATAATTTCCCCCACTAATCCCCGTTGTACTCCATCAGGCTTAATTGCTAAGAATGTACGTTCCATTGCTATCTCCAAAAACTTAATGAGTTTTTTATTAGTCAGTTGTCATTTGTTCTTCGTCCTCTGTCTTGAGTCTAAGGTTTTGCATTAATGACCAATGACTAATGACTGATAACACATGACTATTGACCAATCAGAGTTTATCTCAGAAATTATCTTTGGGTGCATATACGTTCCCAGATGAATGCGTTAAATTGTTAATTCGTGGGTGAAAAACAGAGGCTAGGAAGAAATGGGTGTTGAGTCAACTGCTACATCTGACGAAGTGGTACAAGTACCGTCCAATGGACAGAAATCTGAAGTGAAAAATCATAAACAGAAAAAGCTATTACCACCTAGTCCTACCACAGGAGATTTACCTCGCTCCTGGAAAATTGAGGATAGCGAAGCCTTATACCGCATTGAAGGTTGGGGACAACCTTATTTTTCCATTAACGCTGCTGGACACGTTACCGTGGCACCCAAGGGCGATCGCGGGGGATCTCTTGACTTGTTTGAATTGGTCAACGCCATGAAACAGCGCAACTTGGGACTTCCTATGTTGATTCGCTTTTCTGATATTTTGGAAGACCGGATTGAGCGATTGAACGCTTGTTTTGCCAAAGCGATCGCCCGCTACAACTACCCTGGCATCTACCGGGGCGTGTTTCCCGTCAAGTGCAACCAAGAGCGGCATTTGATTGAGGATTTAGTGAAATTTGGCAAGCCTCATCAATTTGGTTTAGAAGCCGGTTCCAAGCCAGAATTAATGATTGCTCTGGCTATCCTGGATACACCAGGAGCATTGTTAGTTTGCAACGGCTACAAAGACCGAGAATACATCGAAACGGCAATGTTAGCCCAAAGACTAGGGCAAACACCAATCATCGTCCTAGAACAGATTGAAGAGGTGGATTTGGTGATTGATGCCAATCGCCAGTTAGGTATTAAGCCGATATTAGGTGTTCGTGCTAAACTCAGTACCCAAGGTATGGGACGTTGGGGAGCCTCTAGTGGCGATCGCGCTAAATTTGGTCTGACAATGCCTGAGGTAATCGAGGCTGTTGACAAGTTACGGGAAGCTAACCTGCTCGATTCTTTGCAGTTGATGCACTTCCACATCGGCTCACAAATCTCTGCCATTAATGTGATTAAAGATGCCATCCAAGAAGCCAGCCGCATTTATGTGGAATTAGCGATGCTGGGGGCAGATATGAAATACCTTGATGTTGGTGGCGGCTTGGGTGTAGATTATGATGGCTCCCAAACCAACTTCTATGCATCGAAAAATTACAACATGCAGAACTATGCCAACGACATCGTGGCAGAGTTAAAAGATACCTGTGCAGAACGCCAAATTCCCGTACCAACACTGATTAGCGAAAGTGGACGAGCGCTCGCTTCCCATCAGTCGCTGCTGATTTTTGATGTTCTCAGTACTAGTGATGTCCCCCTCGACCCCCCAGAACCTCCACAAGAGGGAGAATCCCCAATTATTAATTATCTTTGGGAAAGCTTCCAATCCATCAACCAAGAAAATTACCAAGAGTTGTACCACGACGCTGCACAATTCAAAGAAGAAGCCATCAGCCGCTTCAATTTAGGAATTTTACGCCTCAGAGAACGAGCCAAGGCCGAACGCCTCTACTGGGCTTGTTGTCAGAAAATTCTCAACATTACTAGACAGCAAGAATACGTACCCGATGAACTGGAAGACCTAGAAAAAATCATGGCTTCCATCTACTACGTGAATATGTCAGTGTTTCAATCGGCACCAGATTGCTGGGCGATCGACCAGCTATTCCCAATTATGCCAATCCACCGCTTGGATGAAGAACCAACGCGGCGGGGAATTTTAGCAGACCTCACCTGCGACAGTGATGGTAAAATAGACCGCTTTATTGACCTGCGTGATGTCAAATCGGTTTTAGAGTTGCACACCTACAAGCCTGGAGAACCCTATTATTTGGGGATGTTCTTGAATGGAGCTTACCAAGAAATTATGGGCAATTTGCACAACCTATTTGGCGACACCAACGCCGTTCACATCCAATTAACGCCCAAAGGCTACCAGATTGAACACGTTGTCAAAGGTGACACCATGAGCGAAGTGGTGAGCTACGTCCAGTATGACTCCGAAGATATGGTGGAAAACATTCGTCAGCGTTGCGAGCAAGCATTAGAAGAAAAGCGCATTACCCTAGCAGAATCTCAGAGACTGCTACAAACCTACGAGCAGAGTCTCAGAAGATATACGTATTTAAATAGTTAGGAGTTAAGAGTGAGGAGAGACGCGATTAATCACGTCTGTACAGGAGTTAGGAGTGAAGAGTAGCCCTGTCAAAATGACATGATCTCGTTCCCATGCTCTGCATGGGAATGCTCATCTAGAGGCTCTGCCTATAGTCCAAGGAGGCAGATCCTCCCCAAATCCATTCCTATGCAGAGCAATAGGAACGAGAGGTTAATAGTTTTTGCGCGGTCAAAAAAAATACATATGGAACTTGCAAAACCAAATTGAACTTCATAACAAAGGTTTTAGCATACTTGCGACCACCAAAACGCAGGCTAGAGTTAGGAATAAAGGTTATAACTCTTAACTCCTAACTCCTAACTCCTAACTTTAATTTGCGTTTGTCCCCAACAATTCCTCTATCGCTTGTCGTTCAACAGGGGTATGTGATGGCACCGTCTGACGAGCATCGGTAATCAGCCAGTCTAAAGCAGCTGCTTGAACATCGATCGCAGCACCAGTTTTATCTACACAATAACGTCCAAACACCAGTTTATCGACTAAGCGGACTCCAGGACCCAGGCGCGACCATTCAAAAATCACGCTGTTTTCCACTGTTGCACCACTACATATCCAACAATTGGGGCCAATCATCGCTGGGCCGACAATTTTAGCTCCGTCTTCTATTCTGGTCATGCCACCAATGTAAACTGGGCCTGTGATATCCACTTTGTCCCAATTTACCGCAACATTTAAGCCAGTATAGATGCCAGGGGCGACTTCATGACCAGGGATTTGCACATTTTTAATTTCACCCAGCAGTACACCGCGAATCGCCCGCCAATAGTCTGGTACTTTACCAATATCTACCCATTCAAAGTCCATAGGAATGGCGTAAAAAGGAGCTTTGATTTCTACTAATTTGGGAAACAATTGACTACCAATGTCATATTCGACACCAGAAGGAATATAATTAAACACCTCTGGTTCAAAGATGTAAATACCTGTGTTGATGTTGGTGCTGAGGGCTTCTTCAGTTGAAGGTTTTTCTTGAAAAGCTTTGACACGGCCCTCTTCGTCAGTCACAACCACACCGTAGCTAGAAACTTCTTCCTTGGGGACAGATTTCGTAATAATAGTAGCGATCGCCCCTCTAGCTCTATGCCATTTAACCGCCGCACTTAAATCCAAGTCAATCAAAGCATCACCGCACAAAACCACAAAGGTATCATCAAAAAAGGGTGAGAAGTCTTGGATGCGGCGCATCCCTCCAGCTGAACCAATTGCTTCTCCCTCCAGTTTCCCCTCGTCATCAATTTTCCCTTCAAAGGAATAGGCAATCTGCACCCCAAACCGTTGACCATCACGAAAATAGTTTTCTATTTCCTCAGCCAAATGACTAACGTTGACCATAATCTGGTCAAATCCATGTCGGCGTAACAGTTCCAGCAAGAACTCCATCACTGGCTTTTGCAGGATGGGAATCATCGGTTTGGGAATTGTATAGGTAATCGGACGCACGCGAGTCCCCTTGCCAGCTGCGAGAATCATCGCTTTCATAAAAATTTATTCCTCAACCACAAGCCAGTTTACTTTCATCGAGTGATACTTAATCATCAGTTTTTATTTATGCTCTAAGTCATCCCTCAAAACAGGGATAACAGGAATTACTGGTTATCGCAACCATAGGTATACTTAGATGACAAGCGATCGCTTATCTTTTCAATTTACTCGGATTTTAGGGCTGAATCAAAAATCTGTAAATTATCTGTAGGGCTACTTTTGGCTTTTTTAGTTCATCGTCGGGTGCTCAAAAGGTTTGCAGGAGTTAGCTGAATCTGCAAGTAAGCGAATTTTAATCTCATGGTAAAACTCCTCTTGAAATAGCTCTACTTTCGATTGAGCCGAGAGTAGTAGTAGCGCCCAGAAAACGCTAACTAAATGACTGTGTTTAGAATCATGTCCAGACCCATTTTGGTTGAGAAGCTTTGTGTGAGTCCACAACTCTACAAGTTGTTCTAAATTCAACCAATTTTGTTCTAAATTTAGCTCCCTTGCCGATAAATTCAATACCTGCTCCAGTTCTCTAGCTACTTCCGTCAGATTTTCCTGGTGAGCTAACTCCAGCGCCTCCCGCATACTTTGGACGCTAGGTTGACGCCTCGGACGGATAGGTTTGCTGACTTTTTCTACCAGTTTCAGTTGGTTAGCCATGATCTGCAATTGCTTGATTAACTCTTGCAAAGTCACTCGGCGTTTTGGTGGCGGCATTGCCGCTGGACGACGACGCAATTGCCGTTCTAATGGTAGACGATGACCTGGATGTGATATTCCGTCTTCATCTTCCAGTTGGGCATCATCTACTACACCATCCTGGATATCTCCTACTGTTGACAATTGCATCAATGTATTTGCTTTGAATAATACCAGCATTGATGCTGACAAAAAGGCCTGTCCAGATTGAGACAAGTCCGCTTCATAACCTCTTCCTATTGCCTCCGGTGCCATCAGTTCCAAGTAACGGTCAATCACCTCAATCACTTGGACATCCCAAGGGTCAATTTCTCCCTGTTCAGCTTGGTAAATCAGAAGTGTGATTGTTTCTAATAGCTCAGAAGCTTCCATCAACAGGTTCTAAGTTAATTAATGAGAATCAAAAGACCGTAAATTCAACAGTAAACTCATTGACTATTGGCAAAGCGTGTACTTTATGAATTCCCTTGCGCTTCTTTTATTCAGGAATTGCCTGCTGGCAGTATCCCCTGAAATTTGCAAGTCCCTCACCATTGTGAATTGTGAGATCAGAATGTGCAACTTTTAACCATATCAATTTTAGATTTTAGATTAAAAAATCTTTTGGTTCATACCAGAATAACGTCCTGCTATGCGCTTTTATCCCTTGTGGGTGACACAAATCCTCTCATCCAAAATTTAAAATCTGCCCCCCTGCCATCTTAATCGTGGGGCGAGTCACGAGCAATGATCACAGTTGAGAGAAAGTCACCTGACTTGCCGCTCTTAATCGCATCGAAAGTGCCTTTAATAGTACCAGCAATGGGAACAGCAACAAGCGTCCCCAACAACCCAGCAATCTCAAATCCCATCAAAATAGCCACAAAAATCCAGATAGGATTCAGTCCGATAAAATTGCCGAGTAACCTGGGAGCTAACAAGTTATCTTTAAGCTGCTGCATGATAATTGCCGCTATGGCAACTTGAACTGCCAACCACCAATTTTGCAGCAGTACTAAAATTGTTACCAGACCAATGCCTAGAGACGCCCCGATAAAAGGAATGAGTTCTGAGATACCAATCAATATGGCAAACAATAGCGCAAAGGGCACCTTTATCACTAAGAAAATTGGCGTTAGGGTTAGCACCATAAACAGTCCTAGCAACAACTGGCTGAGGAAGAAGTTCTGGAAATTTAGGCGCAAGGATGTGTTGAGGGGATCTCCAATATTAGAGGGCAAAAGATTGATCAGACCATACCAGACGCGATCGCCATATAAAAGCATATAAAATGCAAGCACAATAACTAACACTAAGTCAAGCAATCCTGAGAGCAGTGTTCCAGCAAATCCTACTGCACCAGAAGCTAGCTGTTGCACCACATTTTGAATGTTGGCATTGATTTGACTGCTCACAACCCCCAGATCAATTGGCAAACGTCGTTGTTTTGCCAGCATCTCAAACTGCTCCAAGTTTGCTTGACTGGCACCTAACCAATCAGGGATGTTATTTAATAGCTGGATTGTTTGGTTAATCACCAAGGGCACTAGGGTGACACCTAGAATCACAAACAGGGTTAACGTTGCAAGTAAAACTATGATCACCGCCTGAGTACGCGTGATCTGAGCCCGTTCAAAGAACTTAACTGGGTAATTTAGGAGAAAAGCCAGAATCGCCGCAATGCTCAAGACGGTAATCGGATGCTGGAAATAGCGAAAAAGCACCGACAGTAACCAGACATTGAGAGCGATAATTGGACCGCTTAGACCATAAATTAACAGGCGTTGAAGGGAGGCCGAACGGCGCATCTTATGGAACCTATTTTATATATTTTTTGAGAGAATTTATAAAATTCTTGATGGCACTGATCATCATCATAGATATTTTTAACAAAGACTGATCGCAAGGAAACAAATCACAATGGACAAAACCGTGGCCGACCTTCGCAAGGATTACACCTTGGAAGATTTAAGCGAACTCGAAGTAGACCTCAATCCTTTTATCCAATTTAAAAAATGGTTCGATCAAGCTTTAGCAGGACGACTTCCTGAACCCAATGCGATGACCATTGCTACCGCCACCTCAGACGGGAAGCCCTCGGCTAGAATGGTGCTGCTCAAGGATTTTGATGAACGAGGTTTTGTCTTATTCACCAACTACAACAGTCACAAAGGACAAGAACTGGCAGAAAATCCCCAGGCGGCTTTAGTCTTTTGGTGGGCAGAACTGGAACGTCAAGTCCGAATTTCGGGGTATGTGGAGAAAGTTTCCGAAACTGAGTCTGACCAGTATTTTGACAGTCGCCCTGCCAACAGTCGCCTGGGTGCGTGGGTATCTAATCAAAGCGAGGCGATAGAAAACCGAGAAGTTCTGGAGCGACGCTTGCAGGAGTTTAAGAGCAAATATGAAAATCAGGAGATTCCCCGACCGCCTCATTGGGGAGGCTTACGAGTGATCCCCACAGAAATTGAGTTTTGGCAAGGTCGCCCCAGCCGTCTGCACGATCGCTTACTCTATAGCCGTTTAGATAATGGCACTTGGAATATTAAGCGGTTGTCGCCTTAAAATGGCTACCACTGGCTGATCAAATCTTGAATTGCTGCCCGTGCTTGTAATAGAGATTGGGTACGGGCATCATCACCTTGGGTTATGTTATTAGCGTTAATAAATTGAATGTCTGTAACCCCAATAAACCCGAAAATCGCCCGCAGGTATGGTTCTTGGAAGTTATAGGCAGCAGCAGGGGATGTTGCACTATAGTCACCGCCGCTAGCTGTAATGATAACTGCCTTTTTACCCTCGACTAATCCTCTAAAACCTTGATCATTTAAAGCAACAGTCCGGTTAATCCGAACGATTTGGTCGATATAAGCCTTGAAAGTGGAAGGTATATTAAAGTTATACATTGGCACTCCAAAGACGTAGCGATCGGCAGCGAAAAATTCATCTACTAACTCGTCAGAAATCCTGATTGCCTCAGTTAATTCTGGGGTATGGGTTTCTGGGGGTGAAAATGCAGCTGCAATCCAAGCTTCATCAACATGAGGTACTGGGTGATGCCCTAAATCTCGATAAGCGATCGCATCTTCAAGATGCGCCGCCCTCCAACCACTGACGAATTCCTTAGATAGTTCTCTTGAGTGCGATCGTTCAGCACGGGGGCTGGAATCAATATGTAAAATGTTTACCACGAAATATCTCCTGATTAACTAGGATTTACTGCTTTGACTTTTTGAGTCTAAATTTCAAAGCATTACATCAGATACTAAAAGTAACTAGTTACTAAAGTAAAGTAGTTACTATAAAGTAACTGTTGGACAATTTTGGCTAACTTATCGATGTCTGTCTCTAAAAATCCTGATGCTTGCCCAGTGAGTATTCTGATGTCCTTACTATCAGGGGCCTGGACAATGTATATACTGTGGGTGTTGTGTAATAGTGGACCTACTCGCTTTGGTGGATTGAAGCATCTAGTCGAGGGCATCTCCACCAAAGTTTTGACTGAAAGACTGAGAATGCTTGAGGCAGCAGAAATTATCTATCGCCATTATCAACCAACTGTGCCACCCCAAGTAACTTACGGTCTTACAGAACGTGGTCAAGAATTAATTGATGTGCTTCATCAACTTAATGCACTTGCTGAACGCTGGTATGGCAGCGAACAACCAGAACATAGCAATATTCAAAGGGAACGTTCCATCCACACCGAAAGTTCTTCCATCTCAAACAGAGAAAGTTTTTGAATACCAGCTTTTTCGAGGCTATTGTCTTGTGTACTTCCGCGCCAGATTACGCAAATCACGAAGTCCATTTTACAAAAAGCTGGGGGAAGTGTAAAAAAGCCGATGCATTTTTCATCGGCTTTGTTGACAATATTGAACAGATGAATAGTCTACTGTTCCTGGATCGCTGCTGCTTTAGCAGGAAACTGCATTCTGGGATCTGGCATGAAATTGTATCTCAAGTACAATCCTCCCCAGACAAACAGGGTAATTAACAACGCACCAATACCAAGGGGGCTGGGAAGCCAGAAAACAGCTTCTATGTGGTTTAGCTCACCAGGCTGGAGTTTCCACACTAGTTGATTGCCATTCTTTTCTGGCGCAACGGCAGTTTCAGTTAGTTGAATATTTTTGGCTCCCCAAGGAGTCTTTAAACTAAATTCCAAGTCGAGAATTGAACCAGCATTAGCCAGGACGTTACCTTTGCTGGCAATTAGAGAAAGCGATCGCAAATCCAAATCATAAATCAACCGATTTCGGACTAAAAGTAAAAAATTGTTCTCCTCCAGGAGGACGTTTGATTCAATTTTCGGCAGTTCTGAGTCAGATTTACTCTGCACAGACTCAGATGATTGATTAACACGGGAGTTAAAAAATTCGTTGAACTTCTCTTGCAATTCCTTGCCACTGCTAAAAGGAATTGTGACGATGATTTCTTCAGTGGAAATTCTCTGTGCTTTACCCTCAAGTTTACGGGCGCGGCGCTCTATGGTATTTAACCACTCATATACATAATCGCCACTAAAACTAGTTAGCCGTTCTCCCAACTTAATATGCTGTACTAATTCACCACTATTTGAGTTGTCAAAGTTAAGCCCCACATCGTACTTCACACAGCCAGACAGTAGCAGGGATGTTAACAGTACTAGCCACAGAATAGGATTTCGGATGGGAAAAACGCGGTTGATTCGATTTCGACCATTTAGTGGTAAGAGAAATTTCATCTTTGCCAACACAAAGGTAAATGGTCTGATTAACCACAAGAAAATATTTCCGAAAATTGAAGAATTCATAACTATAAATCTCCCCAAAAGTCAAAGTTTTTAACCAATCTTGACTTGTTTGTATTGTTTGAGATTCGTGGAACACCATTTTGGTCAAAAATTTCAGTCCAAAATCCAAAATTGATATCAGCCAGGGGTTCCTGATAAACTCAACCAAACCAAGTACGAGATGGTTAAACCAATGGCAATTAATGCCACCCAGATAAAGCGATTATCTCTGGTATTGACCTGACTCAGGTCAACAAATTCTGGCTCCGTAGGTTTAGGCTTCTGCTGCACAGAAGATTTAGTAGGTTTAGCAGCAATAGAAATTTTGAGTTCATTATCGGGTAATGTGCCCAAATCCGGGATTTGGGTCATCCATTCGCTCGGTCTTTTCAGCTTTGGTGCTTTTAAGATGTAAAGCATCTGTCGCGCTTGTTTGCTGATTTCAAAAAAGGGATGGCGTTTGAGTCTTTCGCAAAGCGCGATCGCATCATCCGTGCGTCCAGCCGCTTCATAAGCTGTCACTAGATGAATTTCTACTTCGCCCCCAAGGCGAGAATTACCAGTTAACAGGGCGCTAGCCTTTTCTAAATTTTCTACGGCTTCACGGTATTGCCCATTTTCAAAGGCAACTTTCCCAGTCTGGTAGCGGGTTTTAGCAATTTCTAAACTTTCTGCACTCACGTCTTCTATAAAAAATCAGCACTGTTTTAATTTTGCCAATGCCAGCAATCTTTTTGGAATCTTTTCAAAAGCTGGCAATCTGAAAGTGGATAAACTTCTAAAATTTTAACTAAGTAGCTGCGACTATTTTCTGATTAAAAATTCCGGTATCAAATGCAGGTGAGCAAAATATGTTGAAAATCAAGCATTCGCAACTGAATTGGCTCTTAGCAGGTATGACTTTAGCAGTTATGGGTGTAAGCATTGCTCCAGCTTCTGCCCAGCGTGTGAGAGTGATTGATGGTGGTTATGGAGTCAGGCGTAGCTGCGGAGCAGCTTGTCGTCAGACATCGCCTGCTGTCGGTTCCTTTATTTATGGTAGTCCGATTCCTACACCTATGCCTGTAGACCCAGCAACGGGATTAATGCCACAACGCAATAATTACCCCGATTCTTACTATCCTCACATAAGGCAACCCGATTCTTATTTTCCCCAGGTAAGGCAGCCCGATTCTTATTTTCCCCAGGTAAGGCAGCCCGATTCTTATTTTCCCCAGGTAAGGCAGCCTGATTCTTACTTTCCGAGGTAAGGCAGAACGTGAGATAATTCCACCCTGATTAATCCAACTTTGATTAATCCGACAATTCGAGACTCAACTGTAGTTAATCCGGTGATTATAAATAATTCATGGCGTCATACAACATTTAGCAGTGGGCGATCGCGGGTTATTATTACCTATCCCCGCTAGGAAAGTGGGGGAGCAGGGGGCAGGGGAGGCAGGGGGAGCAAAGGGAGCAGGAGAGGTAGAGTATCAAAGACTCGTCCACGAGTATCAAATAGGACTTACGCAAAAATTGCCAAAAAGCTTAATTTATCGAACCGCCAAGACGCCAAGAGCGCCGAGAATTCGTAGAGTGTGCGTAAGTCCTATCAAAGACTCGTCCACGAGTATTAAAGACTCGTCCACGAGCAAAAAACAAATTTTAATTTACACAAAATTACAGTTACAAATTATTCTCCCTGGCCTCATTTTCTTCTACGATGTAAACTGCGAACCGAGAATCATCGTCCCAATCCCAACATCAGTAAAGATTTCTAGTAATAGGGCGTGGGGAATGCGACCATCGATGATATGTGCTGCACGGACTCCTTGAGCAAGCGATCGCACACAGCAATTCACTTTAGGAATCATCCCACCGCTGACTATACCATTGACAATCAACTCGCGGGCTTCGCGGATATCTACTTTTGGAATCAAAGTAGATTGGTCTTTGTAATCTTTTAAAATTCCACTGGTATCAGTCAGTAAAATTAACTTTTCTGCTCCTAGTGCAGCAGCGATTTCTCCAGCTACAGTATCGGCGTTAATGTTATAAGCTTGCCCTGTCTCGTCTGCGGCGACGCTGGACACTACCGGAATATAACCATTGCTAGCGAGGGTGTCCAAAATCTTGATATTTACATTACTGACTTCCCCCACAAAGCCGATACCTTCTTGACCTTGGGGACGGGCTGTAAATAGATTACCGTCTTTACCGCATAGTCCTACAGCCAATCCACCAGCTTGGTTAATTAGCGCGACAATTTCTTTGTTAACTCGACCAACTAAAACCATTTCCACCACATCCATTGTGGCGGCATCAGTGACTCGCAGACCATTCTTAAATTGTGGTTCGATTCCCAGCTTATCTAACCAACTGTTAATTTCTGGGCCACCGCCGTGGACTACAATCGGACGCAAGCCCACGCAGGATAAGAATACAATGTCGCGGATAACTTTGTCTTTGAGTGTGCTGTCTTTCATGGCTGCGCCACCATATTTAACAACAACAGTGCGACCGGCGAATTGTTGAATATAAGGTAGTGCTTCGCTTAATACACGCACACGAGTGGCTTCAGCTTGCCTGATGTATTCCGAATCGTTGACCGTCATGAGGAGCCTAACAGAGAGAGTTAAAACCTATTTCAGTCAGTGTAGAAGACTTTGTAACTCCTCACAATCTCTGCTGCCAAAGTCGAGTATCTTTGTACTGATCAGCCATAGCTGTTTGGTTCGTCTCAAAAATGTGAAAATCTATAAAAGAAGGACTAGCAACCAAAATCGAAAATTATCAGGATAAATATGGACACACCGATTCTCAATCGGCTAATTGAAGAATTAAAAGTTATGCCTGAAGACTTGCAATATCGAGTGCTGGAGTTTGCCCGAACTTTAGTAAGTTCGCAAATTCATGGTGTTCCAGGTAGGCAATTATTAAGTTTTGCAGGTACAATATCGCCAAATGATATCCAGTTGATGCGTGAAGCAATTGAACAAGGTTGCGAACAGGTAGATATAGATGAGTGGTAGATACCTGCTTGACACTAATATTATTATTGCTTTATTTGCAAATGATATAGCAGTAAATAATCAGCTAGTAAATGCAGAAGAAATATTTATTCCCAGTGTTGCTATTGGTGAATTATTCTACGGTGCAAGAAAATCAGGGCGATCGCAAGGAAATTTAGAACGTATTGAGGAGTTTATTGCCAGAAATACGGTCATTGGATGTGATGTAGAAACAGCCCGTCAATATGGTGAAGTTAAGAATAAATTGCGTCTCAAAGGTCGTCCATTGCCTGAAAATGATATTTGGATTGCATCTGTTGCAATTCAGTATAATTTAATTCTTGTTACGCGAGATGCTCATTTTCAAGAGATTGAAAATCTAAAAACAGAAGCTTGGTGAATAGGCTGAAATAAATATTAAGGAAAATCCCCCTCCGATACAATAGCGTGGCTGAGATTGACACCAGTGAGATTAGCTTCTTCTAACCACGCACTACCCAAGTTCGCATGGCTGAGATTGGCACCAGTGAGATTGGCTCTGTCCAGCTTGGCACCAAACAAGATTGCACCACTCAAATTAATCCCTGGCAATTCAGCATCTCTCAATCTGGCGCTATCCACCTTAACTCCACTGAAGTCTCTCTCCCCAGTAGCATAACATCCCAACAATTGTTCTATATTCATAACCTACTCCGCACCAGCATCAATTAATACTATCCTTTTGAAACTCCCCCTGGATGTCGTATAACCAAGGCATCGCTACGAGTTAGTCGGTTCATCACCTTTATCATCGACTCAAACCTTGCGTTGCAAACATAACAGGTATTAGGCGATTGCTCCTTCAAACCTCTAGAATTAAAATCATTCGGCTGAAGCTAGGGAATGAAAATGACCACGCTGCTAATTCAAATTGAAAGCACACCCCTAACGGTAAATTTCCCCTCGCTGGTGCAGATGACAAATGAGCAGTTCTACGAATTTTGCCAAGCCAATGGAGATTTGCGAATCGAGCGCACTGCTAATGGGGAAGTCATCATTATGCCACCAGCTTTTTCAGATACGGGCAACCGTAACTTTAACATTGCTGCACAGCTTGGGTATTGGACTGAACAAGATGGCACTGGCATAGGCTTTGACTCCAGTACAGGTTTTACGCTACCCAATGGAGCAATGCGTTCCCCTGATGCTTCTTGGATTGAACTGGAGCGCTGGAATGCCTTAACAGATGCACAAAAAGCTTCATTTGCACCAATTTTTCCCAGCTTTGTGATTGAGTTACGCTCATCCAGTGACCGCCTGATAAAATTACAAGACAAAATGCAGGAGTATATCGATAACGGTGTATCATTAGGCTGGTTAATTGATCGGCAGAATCGAAAAGTCTACATTTACCGGACTAATCGGGAACTTGAAATTTTGGAAAATCCCGAAGCAGTTAATGGTAATCCAGAATTACCAGGGTTTATCCTACGAATGGCCAAAATTTGGTAAATTGAGTTTTCCTAATGAGAAACTTGTGTTTTGAGAACGCTAGGAATTGCCTCAAGTACTCGCTTGGCAACGTCTTCAGGTGCATCTCCCTCTCGCTCAGTGATATGCAAATCGGCTTGAGAGTAAAGTGGTGTTCGTTGTTCGAGGAGCGATCGCAATTTCCCTTTGGGATCAATATCTTGCAGCAGTGGTCTCGTGCTATCCTCAGCTAAACGGCTGTAAATTATCTCCACTGGCGCATCTAGCCACACTATCAAACCGTGGTGCAAGTAACCCCAATTTTCTCGCCGCAGTATAATGCCCCCACCGGTTGCTATAGTCAACTTTGTAAAAGCACAAACTTGTGAAAGCACGTCGCTTTCTAACTGGCGAAACCCTGCTTCACCAACTTGTGCAAATAACTGATTAATGGATTTACCTGTTGCTTGGGCAATAACATTATCGGTATCCACAAACCCATAACCCAGTTCCTTTGCCAGTAAGCGTCCTACTGTCGTCTTACCAACACCCATTATCCCAATTAAGTACAGGTTAACTCCTTGTAATAAGCTACTCACTAGTCGCTTCGCTCCAATTATGAATTTTCTTAACTTCTAAATCCTAACTTTTTACTCTACTTTACATTTGTGAGTTTAAGTTTGGGTTGAATTGGCTATGATTGCATCAATTGCTTGGTTACTCAGCATTTATTCTACGTATTTATATAATATATAATCCATTAGAAAGATAAACTCTAAGAGGATGTTTGAAAAGTAAAAAATATCATGCCCAACGGAGCGTCAGCGTAGTGAGGCATCTCACAATTTAACAGAAAATCGGGATTCTTCACTCCACTTCGTTACGTTCAGAATGACGAACTATACCTTTCATCGACTTTCAAACATCCTCTAACAGTACTGCTACTACGACTTTGATAAATTACATTAGTAATTTCCGCAGAAGTAAAACCCCAAAGTAAACTTCTAAGGGACTGACAAAAAATAAATTATCCAAACTTATTTGGACATTTGTAGGGAATTTTGGCCTTGTGCCCCTGCGATAGGATGTTTGTTAACTGGAAGTCCCTAAGAAATTTATTTTCAACGGGCATTAAAGTTTTTTCCTTTGTGGATATCAAATTTACATATAACTTTTCTAACTTTATATTGTTTTTAGCTTATATAAATTCATCTTATATTATTTGAGTTGAATCAACTGCTGTTATTACTGTAATTAATAGACATATCCGCAAATGAGTATCAAAGCCTTGTACAGCAAGAGTCAAAACCTAATTTTCGGATAAGTCTAATGTATTTAAAGTAACTTATACAATAGATTAGACCTCTTGCATAAATGCTTAAATTGTCATGTTGAACGGAGCGAAACAGAATAGTGAGATTCTTTGTTCTCTCCACTGCATTCCGTACCCTGCAGGAACGCTGCGCGAACAGAATCATATTCTGATTTTTTGACTTTTGCAAAAGGTCTATTAAGCATTTTTCTGTGAAATTACCATAAATAATAAACGATGAATTTCTCAGGAATGTAGTAACCTTCCTGAAGTAACTTGGTAATTGCTGCATAGCGATCGCTATACTTAACGAAAAAAATAATATAGCTTGTTTGAAACTTTATTCAAACAATTCCTGTCTATCTAAATAACCGAGACTTTGACTTTGGTGTGTAATTATTAAGTGTACTCAATACTGTGTTATTAACAGCACAATATCGTTATTCTAAAAGTTCAGTTATAACAAGCCCTACTCAATTAAATGTTCCTGATTAAGGTGTAAATGATGACTTATTTACCGCGATCGTCTAAAAAAGCTTTGCAAAGAAGTTGAAGTTTTGGTACAAAGACTACTGCATATTTCACCCCAATAAGCCTGAATGAATAAATATAGTATGAATGAGGTGTCAACTATGACTCGAATTCGTGACGTTGTACAGAAAGCTTTAGCAACTGGCTATTTGACAGTAGAAGCTGAAAATCAACTCCGACAACTGTTGACTACCCGATATGACTTGGAAGATTTTAATGCTTTCATGACTTTACAGGAAGCTGCCATGATTGGTAAGGTCAAGCAAGAGTCTAGAGAGCGGTGTGGCATCAAGTAGAGACGTAGCCTGCTACATTTTACCGACGGGAGCGCTTATCATCATCCTCAAAATCATCATCATCATTAAAAAATTCCCAATCATCATCATCCGCTTGATTGGTAGTCGGTGGCTGATAAGGGGGGATAATTACCCGATAATCAGCATCGTAAATTGATTCAGTTTTTCCCGCAGCTGTATTTTTTGGCTCACGGTAGTTGTAGGAGTAAACTGAACCAGACTGAGAACTGCTTTTGGCTTCTGATTGACGTTCGTAAGTTTTAGAGTCTCTAGGCTGTTGAGCTTGAGGATTAGGGGTAGGCGCTTCCTCTGACTTTTCATCAAAGTTCCAATCATCATCTTTAGTGCCATTTGTCTCCCAATCATCAAATACATCACTAGTAGGCTGTTCTTTTTTACTAGCTGGTGGTGGAGGACTGACAGGGCGAGATGTCGGTTCTTCTCTTTGGGTTGCCTTAGGACGAGGCGAAGTTGCGTTTCGCCGGTCAGGAGTTTGGCGTTGTCCTGCCACAAAATAATTGGATAATTTAAACAAGGTAGCAATCAATATAGATGTGAAAGCACCAGTGGCAGCACTGAACAAAATCCATATCGCTAGTGGTAATGGTTGAGTTCGCACGCCCAAAAATACTAGCGATAGGGGAGGTGACCAATTTTGGACTAACAACGGCGTTAGTACTCCAAGCACCGCCACCAATAAAATTAAGCGAATTACAGCCATAGCAATTTTGTCAGTTGTCAGTGGTTAGTTGTCAGTTATCAGTTGTCAGTTATCAGTCTGATTATTCTAGGACTTACGCAAAATCATCAAAAAACGTAGACGCGTTGACGCAGCCTCTTGTAGAGAAGCGGCTTGCCGCAGGCTACCGCAATCGCGCAGCGTCTCCAAGAGTTGGACATTAAGAAACAAGAGTTTCAGAGAGTTCTTGCCTAAGTCCTATATTCTTCACTAATTACTGTTCACTGATTACTGACACTATGGGCCATCTCTATCATTACCGCTCAGAGAAAGAAATCTCTAAAAAGTTACCCTCATATTGCCAACACTAGACAACTACGTTTGTAATCTTAGACCAAATTGCTAAAATTACTGGGATAAATAGCAATCTCACTATCCGTTCATCAGCTTTAGGTATTATGCGAACTATATTTATACTTCCAATCGGTATCGGCGTTAATTATCCTGCCAGTGGAAGTTTTATATAAACCGCGCTTAATTCGCTTACCCTTTTAGGACTATTATAAAATTTCCAATGAGGGCGTTAGCGACGACCTTGCCACCGCTGAATTGGGATGCAGTCAATATCTAGTTGATCTAAAGCTCGGGCAACTACAAAATCAACTAAATCCTCGATGGTTTGGGGATTATGATACCAGGCGGGAATAGCGGGGACAATTCTCACTCCAACTTCTGCTAGAGAGGTTAAGTTACGGAGGTGGATGAGGCTAAAAGGCGTTTCCCGAGGGACAATGACCAGCTTTCGTCCTTCTTTGAGTTGGACATCCGCTGCCCGTTCTAGTAAATCGGAACTCAAGCCAACCGCTAGCTTTGCCACTGTGCTCATGCTGCATGGAATAATTATCATCCCTAGAGTGGCAAAGGAACCACTAGCAATCCCGGCTCCAACATCACCCCAAGGATGGCAGCGGAGTTTACCCGAAAGTGAAACTCCAGCTTGCTCTCGCCAGAATTGTTCTTGCGCGGTTGGTTCTGGTGGCATCCGAATTTCCTGTTCTGACTGCCAAACCATGTAAGTAGATTTAGAGGCAACCAATTCAATGCTGTAATCCGCTTCTAGCAAAAATTTGATCGCGCGAACAGCGTAAATCAGACCAGATGCGCCCGATACGCCTAAAATTAAAGGCTTAGTGTTATTTGACACGTAAATTTTAGTGGATTTTACTCATCCTCCGAGTAAGGGTCTAGGTCATCAGGCTCAATGTCATTTGGTAAATAGAGGTCTGAAAGATCGTCATTGGAACCATTGCCAGTTAAAACTTTGGCTACACCATCGCTACCGACTGTTACCAAATCAATTTGCTGACGGTAGTAATCGACACTCTTAACTTGCACGGCGACGCGATCGCCTAATCTATAGGAAGCGCGATTTTTGCGACCAAACAGTGCCTGTTGTCTAGCACGGTATTCATACCAATCGTCTTTGAGAGAACTGACGTGTACTAATCCTTCTACCCTTAAAGGCACACCAGGATTACTACTGGACTCTACCTCGGCTGCTGGGACTTCAATTTCCACAAAGAAACCGTAGGATTGAACACCAGTAATTACGCCTTGAAATACCTGACCGATTCGCTGCTTCATCAGTTGGGCTTTTTGCAGCCCAGCTAAATCGGCTTCAGCTTCTTGGACTTCTTTTTCTCGGTCGTTAATTTGGACAATTACCCTAGTTAAATCGCTTTGCAGTTCTTGTTGCAATTCTGGGGGTAAAACGTTCCAGTTAATTTCCTCATGGCTGGAGGAGTGGCGGAGGTTAACGCGTTCTCTAACACGGGTATTGCGGCGATCGCGTCCGTTTTCGAGTAGCGTGTAATACACTCTCTGCATGAGCAAATCTGGGTAACGCCGCAAGGGAGCGCTAAAGTGGACATATTGCGGTAGTGCCAGACCAAAGTGAGATCCTTTGGTGGTGCTGTATGCAGATGGCTTAAGTGTATCTTGTAATAAGTAAGTAAGAACTTGCTCAGAGGGAGATTCCGCAAAAGCTGTGGTCAAATGTTGGTAATCTAAGGGTTGGATATCGACTTCTGGATCTAGTGTGAGGTCAACGCCTAAATTGACTGCCAATTTCAGCATTTCCTGGACATCTTCGACATCGGGTGTGCCTTGGACTCGCCAGATAGCGGGAACACCAAGAGCATTTAAGTGAGTTGCTACCAGTTGATTAACTAAGAGTACCAACTCCGTGAGTAGCGATCGCACTGGTAAATCATTCACCACCACAGCGCCGAGAATCCCCTCATCATAGTAGGCGTTTTGGCTGGGTGGCAGATTCAACTGGAGGCTGCCACGAGTCAACCTTATCTGTTTAACCGCTGTTTGCAAGGCTTGGAGGTCTTGCAGGATTTGAGTAACCTGTGGAGATTGATCTTCAGCTTTACCTGTAAGAATTGCCTGGGCAAGTTCAGTACTCAGTGCTGTTTCTACATTGATTACACTGGGTTGAATTTCCCACTCCAACACTTGTCCTGATTGGGGATCAATTGTAATTAAAAAAGAGATGGTTAAGCGATCGCTCCCAGGTACTAAAGAACAGCGTTCAACCACAGCGGGTGGCAAAATTGGCAGCACTAATTCTCCTAGATACACTGATTTGCTCCGTTTAAGTGCTTCTCTATCTAGGGCTTCGTCAGGTTGGACATAGTGGGAAACATCGGTGATATGAACGCCCAAAAGCCAATTTCCGGCTAGGTTTTTTTCTAAACTAAAAGCGTTTTCTATAACTTTGGTGTCGCCATTTAGCCCTTCAATGGTGAGAGTAAACAAATTACGCAAATCCAGCCGATTTTTCAGGTCTGCTTTGAGCAGCTTTTTGGGTAACTTGGCGGCTGCATCTAGGACATTATCCGGGAAAGTGCGGGAAAGGTCGTGTTTGCATGTTACCAAATCTATATCAGCAGCGGCTTCGGCATCGCTGCCAAGGATTTGCACCACTCGACCTAGTGGGGGATATTGTGCCAATGGGTAACGCAAGACTTCCACATGGACAAGGTGATCGATCGCTTCTGACAACTTCGCCTCGTTAGGTTGGATCTTGAGTTCAAACAGCAATCGATCATCTAAGGGCACAGCGCGAAAACCGCTATCCACCTGCTTAATTCGTGCCAGTAATGTGTGGTTAGAACGTTCTAGAATCAGCTTCACCTCCCCTTCAGGAGAGCGACGGCGACTGCCTTCTTTGAGAACTCGTACCAAAACGCGATCGCCATTCCAAGCATTACTCAAATGACTTTCGCGGATGTAAATATCCTCAGATCCTTCCACATCTTGAATAGCAAAGCAAAAGCCTTTACTAGAACAACGAAGTTTTGCCTCGATTATTCCCTCTTCTGAGACATGGCGATACTTACCCCGTTCTTTTACTAAAATACCGATTTTTTCGAGAACATCTAAAGCAATGTGAAGTTTTTGTAAGCTTTTTTCATCTTCACAGCCAAGTTTCTTTTCTAAAACCTTTCGAGCTACCAATTTATCATCAGTGAAATTGGCAAGGAGTGTAGCGATTGAAAATTCCATGCAGTGAACCGACCTTTGGTCAAAACATCATTTTTTGTTTACATCTGGTTCTTTTCTGTATACCCTCACGGCTTACAGAAACAAGCTGGAAACGAATTGCCCTGAGGCAAAGCTTCCTAAGTTCTAAGGAAAGGAAGCCCAACCCAGCCTTGCAAGAAACTACTCCCGCAGTTACGAGCAAAGGAAGCCTACCAACGGACAACTCTGGGTGTTTACGAACTTCTCACTGCACAATGCTCTCAGAGTTCGCCTGCGTTCAAGTTTCTTCACCTAACCAAACTTCAGATTGCACACCTGATTAAGATTCAGCCCCGCTAGGTAATTAGGCGACGGGTTTTTGAGAAGCTGGGTTTAGAGAATCCATACTGCCCAAAAGCGCTATGCAGGGGAGTCACTGCGCTCAGAGGGGTCTCCCCAAATGGAGCAAGTGACGTGGAAACTACAGGTGTTTGATTGTCTAGAGTGAAGGTAGTTTTACGCCATTAGACTCTGATTTGAACTAGGAGGAACTGCCGATGAACCCAATTTTCCCACATGTAGAATCGGTAACAATTAGGTAATCAGCTTAATTAGCAGTGAGGGCGAACCTTATCTTCATTATTGTAGATTTAGAGCACACTTCCAGAAAATAGTTCTAGATATTGAGTTGGGTTATCAGTATAGCATTGTAGACAAGACTACCCAGGTAAGTTAGCGATAGTCAAAAATTTCGTCAAAAAAGAGCTACTGCTACAATTAGGACACAACACAAAGCATTAAAAGGGACTGGGTATTGGGTATTAGGGATTAGGATTAAAATAATTCTTTCCCAGTCCCCAGTCCCCAGTCCCCAGTCCCCAGCAGATTTAGATTGGTAGCAGTATTATGTTGGCTCAATTCCAGAGCTTGTATCCCAAGGGCAGTCTTATTTCTGAATTAGTGCAAATTTTTCAAGGAAAATATATTGTCCGGGCAAGCGTGCAAATTGAAGGCGTAACCCGTGCTACGGGTATGGCAGCGGCAGAAACAGTAGAAGCAGCAGAAGACCAAGCCAGAACGAGGGCACTGATAGTTTTGGGTATTACAAATGCGCCACCCCAATCAGTGGCATTTACCTCAAATCCAATTTCCCCAGCGCAGCTAAACCCTTCTTTGAACATCAAAGGTGGATTGAATGAGGCTGCTGCCTATTCCTCTGCAAAAGATGAGGATTTTGTTAGTAGTCAGTGGTCAGTGGTCAGCGACAAAGAAATATCTATCCCGCCTTCCAGAGTCCGCAACATCAAACCAGAAGTAGTAACAAGCAGTAACGAACAATACGGCTACAGCGATGCTGCGCCCCTATCAAACGATACCTATAGCCAAGATTTAGGTCAAAACTTTCCTGTGACTGCCAACCGGGAGCTAGAATTTGATCCTCCAGTTGAAAACTTGGAAATAACTTTTGATAACCAGGTGGAAAATCAGACTTTTCCAGCAATTTCTGCTAATAATGTCACACCATTTACACCTCGGAGTTATAGCCCTCAAGAAGATGTCGCTACCCCGTCAGTGACAGGAAAGAGAAAGAAGAAAGCTGAACCCGTGGATTTATCGGATGTAATTGCTAAAACAGATGTCGAACTCCAGCGTTTAGGGTGGACACCAGAACAGGGACGCGAACATTTAATTGAAACCTACGGTAAGCGTGGGCGTACTTTGCTAACTGAAGAAGAATTACACGGATTTCTCAAATACCTGCAATCTCAGCCAGACCCATTAGCGGGATTTTGATTAGTCAATAGTCATTTGTCTTTTGTAATTGGTAAGGGTCAATCAGAAAAGACATAGGCTATTAAAATACTAATGAAGCTATGGAATCGGTAAATTTTTCTGAAGTAATTGCTCAAACAGATATCGAAATGGAGCTACGAGGCTGGACAACAGACCAGGGACGGGAATATCTTAAAAAAACTTATGGGAAGCGATCGCATTTTTTGCTGACACAAGTAGAATTACTAGACTTCCTCCAATACCTTGCATCTCAACCGACACCAACATTAGACGAAATTATCATTGCCAAAATTAATGTTGAAATCCAATGGTTATGGTGGACACAAAAGCAGGGATGGGAATATATCAAAAAAATCATGGGAAGCGATCGCGTTTTTTGCTAACCGATGATGAATTGCATGAATTCCTTCAATATCTCCAATCTCAGCCAGACCCAAGAGCAGGATTTTGATTTCCAACTTCTAAATCAAGTTTTGCACTTCTAAATCGAGTTTTGCACTTCTAAATCAAGTTTTGAACTTCTAAATCAAGTTTCCAACTTCTAAATCAAGTTTTGAACTTCTAAATCAAGTTTTGAACTTCCAAATCGAGTTTTGAACTTCTAAATCGAGTTTTGAACTTCTAAATCGAGTTTTGAACTTCTAAATCTAGTTTTGAAATCAAATAACCCCTTTTCATTTCTGAAAAGGGGTTATTTTTAGGGTTTAAGAGAATTAAAAGTGGTAAATCACCATTTGCAAATCGTGACTATTAATTAAGAACAGCAACTGCTGGACGGCTACCAGCGGCGTGACGGTCAATCACTTGGTCAATCAAGCCATATTCCCTCGCTTCCTCTGGTGACATGAAGAAGTCACGTTCAGTATCTTCAGCAATCCGCTCAATTGGTTGACCTGTATGTTCAGCTAAATAGTTGTTTAGCCGTTGCTTGTGGTACAAAATTTCCCGCGCCTGAATTTCAATATCAGTCGCCTGTCCTTGAGCGCCACCTAGAGGTTGATGAATCATAATCCGAGAATGGGGTAAACTCATTCGCTTACCCTTAGCACCACCACTGAGGAGGAAAGCGCCCATACTTGCCGCCAATCCGGTACAAATTGTACAGACATCAGGGCGAATATGTTTCATAGTGTCAAAAATGCCCATGCCAGCCGTCACCGAACCACCGGGAGAATTGATATACATATAAATGTCTTTCTCCGAGTCTTCAGCATCCAAATACAGCAGTTGGGCAACAATCAAGTTAGCAATGTTGTTGTCAACTTGTTGTCCCAAAAAGATGATGCGCTCACGCAACAGCCGTGAGTAGATGTCAAAGGCGCGTTCACCTCGACCCGATTGTTCAATAACGATAGGAATCATGGAAGCGTGTTTGTGGCTACTTTAAATACATTTTATCGGTGACAGCACGAAACTGGGGTCATTGGTGTCAACTTAAGCTCAAATGCAATGATCCCACAGGCGTTTTACCCCCCTTAATCCCCCCTTATAAAGGGGGGAAACAGGAAATTTAATTTAGTTCCCTCCCCAATCTATCGGGGAGGGTTAGGGTGACGCGGCATCGGAATGGGAAGCCAGAGAACTGAATATCACGTCTTGACAAGGGTTTCACATTAAGTTGACACGCACGAAACTGGGGTTTATCTCTAGTGTTCCCAGGCAGATAAATTAAACCTTGCTGGTTTTTCTTTACCTAAAAAGAGGGCAAAAGGTGCTTATGCAATAGATTTAACCCCCAAGGGCACTTTTTAGCGGCAAAAGCCGTCTCAGAGAATATCCCCATTTAGGGAAAGACAAATCAAAAAACTCCAATTATCGCCAACCTCATATCTCGGCTTTTGTTGGACTACCTTGGCGATGTAGTAATTAAACCGATAACCGAAATTCGACCTGCTTAGAGAAATATGTTAAATATCCAGTAAAATATTAAACATTTTCTTAGGATTTACCTCAGCAATTATTAAATTATTTTTGTTAAATTCGGTAAATCGATAGTACGAGGTGTATTTAGAATAACCAGTCTTACTTGAAATGCTATCCACACAGAGAGAGACGTGCCATGCTGGAAAAACTTGTACAAGCCGCCATCATCACCTTCTTGCTCCACCTGATAGTAGGACTTAGCCCAAATACTCTGATTCAGACAAAGACAGCATCACCTATGCCAGAAACGCCACCAAATATTGTTAGCTTGCTATTGCGACCTTTTCAGTAAGAATGTTTCACAAATTGCACAGGTATCGGCGATATCAAAGACATGCACTACTACCTGTTAACTTAAGGGCTAACACTCTTGGGAACAGGATAGACTGAGCAAAGAAGGCAACTTACTTGCTATTTGATCATGACTAATCGCCTTGCTGAAGCTAAGAGCCTCTATCTCCGCAAACACGCCGAAAACCCGATTGATTGGTGGTCTTGGTGTGACGAAGCACTTGCAACTGCAAGGGCGCAAAATAAACCGATTTTTCTCTCCATTGGCTACTCTAGTTGCCACTGGTGTACTGTTATGGAAGGCGAGGCTTTTTCTGATACTGCGATCGCCCAGTACATGAATGCCAATTATCTTCCCATCAAAGTAGACAGGGAAGAAAGACCTGACCTCGATAGCATCTATATGCAGGCTTTGCAGATGATGAGCGGTCAAGGGGGTTGGCCTTTGAATATTTTTCTTTCCCCAGAAGATTTAGTGCCGTTTTACGCTGGTACTTATTTCCCTGTAGACCCGCGCTATGGTCGTCCTGGATTTTTGCAGGTGTTGCAATCGCTTCGCCGTTATTACGATATAGAAAAAGAAGACTTACAGCAACGCAAAGCCTTAATTATTGAGTCTTTGCTTACGTCTGCGGTGTTACAATCCGGTACAACAACCGAACTTGAAGACCGGGAATTACTCCGTCAAGGTTGGGAAACCAGCACAGGTGTAATTACTACTAGGCAATCTGGCAATAGCTTTCCGATGATTCCCTATACAGAATTAGCATTGCGGGGAACTCGATTTAATTTTGAATCTCAGTATGACGGCAAACAAGTTTCTACCGAGCGGGGACTAAACTTAGCGCTGGGAGGCATTTATGACCATGTGGGTGGTGGTTTTCATCGCTATACTGTTGACCCTACTTGGACAGTACCCCACTTTGAAAAGATGCTCTACGACAATGGACAGATTATGGAGTATCTGGCTTCTTTGTGGAGTGCAGGAATACAAGAACCAGCCTTTGAAAGGGCAGTTGCTGGTACTGTACAATGGCTGAAGCGAGAGATGACTGCGCCTGAAGGTTACTTCTATGCTGCTCAAGATGCCGATAGCTTCACCCAACCCACGGCAGTAGAACCAGAAGAAGGAGCCTTTTATGTCTGGAATTACAGCGAACTACAACAACTGTTAACGCCTGAAGAACTCAGGGAATTACAACAACAGTTTACGGTGACACCTAACGGTAACTTTGAAGGACGTAATGTCTTGCAAAGAAATAATTTAGGGCAACTGAGTGCAACGCTGGAAACGGCATTGAGCAAGCTTTTTACAGCTCGTTATGGCGTTAGTCTTGAGTCACTAGAAACTTTTCCCCCGGCTCGTAATAACCAAGAAGCAAAAACTGCTAACTGGCTAGGTCGCATTCCTTCAGTGACAGATACAAAAATGATTGTCGCCTGGAATAGCTTGATGATTTCTGGGTTGGCTAAAGCTGCTGGGGTGTTCCAACAACCGTTATACCTGGAATTAGCAGCACAAGCGGCGAATTTTATCTGGGAAAATCAGTTTGTGGATGGGCGTTTCCACCGACTCAACTATCAAGGAGAACCGACCGTTTTAGCGCAGTCTGAAGATTATGCCTTTTTTATTAAAGCTCTCCTGGATTTACAAGCTTCCAACCCTGAGCATAAACAATGGTTAGAAAATGCGATCGCTATCCAAGATGAATTCAACGAATTTCTCTGGAGTGTTGAATTAGGTGGTTACAATAACACATCTAGTGATTCTAGTCAAGATTTAATTGTCAGAGAGCGTAGTTACGTAGATAATGCTACACCATCAGCCAATGGAATTGCGATCGCTAACCTTGTGCGTCTGGCCTTACTCACCGATAATCTAGATTATTTGGATTTAGCCGAACTTGGTTTGAAAGCTTTTAGGAGTGTAATGCATAGCGCTCCCCAAGGTTGTCCCAGCTTATTTACAGCTTTGGATTGGTATCGTAATTCTACCTTGATTCGCAGCACAACTGAGCAAATTAACACTTTGATCCCCAGATTTCTACCAACGGCTGTATTTGCCATCACATCTGATTTACCAGAGAGAAGCGTTGGGTTAGTTTGCCAAGGTTTGAAGTGTCTTGCACCAGCAGAAAGTGTAGAGCATTTGTTGCAGCAAGTCCAGCAAAGTCAGGTGAGGGCGTGAAATAATTTTATTTCTCCGAACTAGGATGTTACCAGCAGGTTATCCAGTCTTGATCGTAACTTTCTGTGCGGTTGCTCATTTGACCCCGGATAGTGATGAGTTTAAACAGACCAAGGATTAATCATTACAACCCCTGTCCCAGCAAAATCTTTTTCATTACGGGTGACAAGTGATGAAGAGTTATGAATTGCTATCGCTGCAATAAGAGAATCCATAACAGGTAGAGGTCGTCCATTTTGTTCTAGCTGCCCGACTAAATTTCCCCACAACACCATTGTTGAGACATCTATACTTAAAATTCTTTGTTGAAAGCGATTGGGTAGGGTTTCATTCAGCCAAGTTGTTAGAGATTCTTTCCGCTTAGATGCAGTAATTTTGCTGATGCCTTTAGCAATTTCGCCAATTGTAATGACGCTGAGGTAAAGTGTTTCTGGCACTTGGGCATCTAGCCAATCTAAAACTTGTTGATTTGGTTGTTTGGCAACAAGTTCGGAAATCAGGCAGGTATCAAGCAGGTAAGTCATAGGGTGAAGGCATCATGGGGAAGGCTGCGATCTCGACTAAGGTCGAGTTCTTCGGTGAGTTCAGCCAGGGGCGATTGATGGAAAAACTCTGAGAGTTTGCTTGGTTGATCTGGGTGGGTGTTATTGTTGTGTGTGGTCAGGCTTTGGGCAAGGAGTTGGATGATGTACAGTTTATCGTTGGGGGAAAGCTGAAGGAGTTGTTGTTCGAGTTCTTGGCTAGCCATGATGGGTTTAAGTAGAAGATAAATTTATTCTACTTTCAGCGTCAGAGTTAATTTAGTTTGACTTTTGACTCGTTTTCTACCCTCTATTTTTTTGACGAATGACTATTGACTCGCCTAGCAAATTAACCGCCATTGTATTAGCAGGCGGTAAAAGTTCTCGCATGGGTCAAGATAAAGCTTTGATTCCCATTCAAGGGGTGCCATTGTTGCAGCTAGTTTGTGGTATTGCTCAAAGCTGTGCTGATACTGTTTATGTAGTGACTCCCTGGCCAGAACGCTATCAAGACTTGCTTTTGCCTGGTTGTCAGTTTATTCGGGAAGTACCTTTATCTAAGGAATCTCTAGCCCACGGGCCTTTAGTTGGTTTTTCCCAAGGACTAGCCGAAGTGCAAACAGAATGGGTGCTGTTGCTAGCTTGCGATTTGCCGAGGTTGCGGGTTGAGGTGTTGCAAGATTGGGTAACTAGACTTGATAATGTGGGGGATAATGCGATCGCAGCTTTAGCCGATCATCCTAAAGGCTGGGAACCTCTGTGTGGTTTCTATCGCCGTCGCTGTTTGCCACAACTCTTAGAGTTTATCAACCAAGGGGGGCGATCGTTTCAGCAGTGGCTTCGGCAATATCCGGTAGAAGTTTTGCCCTTAGCAGAACCCGAAATGCTGTTTAACTGTAATACACCAGAGGACTTAGCTTTAAGTTAATTGAAGAAGAATACAGAATACAGAATTCAGAATTAATTAATGGGGGATGAGGGGAATTTTCTTTCTGAATTCTGACTCCTGAATTCTACTATTTAGCGAGTGCGACAAAATTTGCGATCGCTATCACTCTGAGGATATTGCCAAGAATAGGCAAAATGGCTAACTCCCTTGAGTTGGGGGGCAAATTTGCGAAGTGCTTGCATTTGCGCTTCTAGGGATGGACGATTACTGATGGATTTTCCCCACACACCAGCTAAAGCAGGGATTATCTGCGTACCAGGTTTTGCCATACTCAAAACCCGTTGCACTTGTGCCACGATACAACTGACATTACCGCAATTTCCGTAAGACATAGGATGCCACTCTAATGTCGTGGGGAATCGATCCCAAGGTTGTAAGCGGGAATCATACCCTTGTCCTACAGTTTGGTTACCATCGGGGAAAAACACCACTCCTGTAGGAATTCCTTGCTTCTTTGCTGGGTAATTGGCTATGGTGACAAAATCTAGAATTCCTTGCATGGCGTGGGCAACGGTGAGCTGCCACAACTCCCATTGTAAAAGTAGTTGTCTATCAATTACAGAGACGATTGATTTTTGGGCTGGTCGGGGAATGCGTCCTTGCCAGAGGGGTTCCCCTTCCTGGGGATAAAGTTTATCAACTTCGGCGATATCTCCAGTGGTGACGTATCCTCGACTCAAAAAGCGGCGAATCAAGTCCAGCCCTTTGTAATTTTGTGCCCGTTTAAATAAAGCTTCTTGGGTTGCGGGACTAAATAGCCATAAATCTGAAACTTTAGTAGCTATCGAATCACTTCCTGCTTGTCGCGGATAGCGCACATAATCCAATAGCAAGCCATCTGGACGACGGCGCAAAACTTGCTGTATTAATTGATAGTAATCGCGTTTTGCTTGCAAGTTGTAGGGGTCGATAAATACTTGAGAGCCATTATCTACCACATATAGGCTGGTTTGACCCTTACCATTACGAGCGATCGCTGGTTCTCTATCTTGGCGCTGGGCATAAGTATAGCCGAAATTTGTGGTAAACATCCAGGCGTAAACCTTCAAACCGCGTTGCCGACCTTTTTTTATTGCTGTGGCGAGTAAGTCAACTTTTTCTGCCCCTGGAGTGCGAATCACAGAAGGCCAAACCGTCGAGTTAGCTGTTGCTGGTAATAATACCTGACCGTCGTAAAATACTTCCAAATAAACTTGGTTATAGCCACGGTTAACAGCCCGATCCATAATTTGATCAATTATTCCTGGCTGAATGTCACAGGGATATACGCGTAACCAGACGGCTTGGATTTGCGGCCAAGTCTGAGCGCGACACTCGTGTAATTCTTGTGCGTGTCTTTCTACCATGTTTTGGTAGCGCGTTTGAGCATCTTGCTTGCCTTTGAGGGCTGACAAACGTAAGTTTTCTTTTTCTTGCGCCGCCGCTGATGATAACTGACAATATTGGGTTACTTGCGCCCTTGCTGGTTCGCTTCCAAAGTTGGGGAGTAACAAACTACTAGTGAAAACAACAGCGAATAGCCGCCGCCAAAATAATGTTGATCTTGCAACGTTCAAGGGATGGTTAGACATACCTACCAGTAGATGGACACAATAATTATCGACCCCAATTTAGATAATTGTGGGCAACGTGTATCGAATTATATAGTTAAGTAGTAAGGGTTTTAAAACCTATTTTTTCAAGGCTGCCAAAGCCCTATTTGTGTTGCCGCATTTTTTTATAAAGATGAGTATAGTTTTAGCTGCTTGCACAACTGCAATTACTCAGCAGCCACAAAAAAGGTCACAAACCCTACTGAGACGAAAAAGAGAAATTCTCAGCAATTACCTAAAGGATCAGCAAAAAGAGTTGTTGCTCTTTCTTCTCTTTTTGCTGACATTATCTTCTCGACTTGATCAAACAAAAGTTATCGGAATCACTGGTAGTAAATTATTTAAGAATGACTCAAGATTCAAGGATATTCTCCGTGTTAGCAAAGGTCAAGCAATTTTGGATAATGGAATTGCTGATTTTGGATTGACAATGTTAATGCGTCCGTCTGCAATGTCAATGCGTCCCTCTACAATGCCAATGTGTTCGTCTGCAATGCCAATGTGTCCCTCTGCAATGCCAATGTGTTCGTCTGCAATGCCAATGTGTCCCTCTAAAATGTCAATGCGTCCCTCTACAATGCCAATGCGTCCCTCTACAATGCCAATGTGTTCGTTTACAATGCCAATGCGTCCCTCTGCATTTAAAAACGCTACAATTTTATGCAAAACTGTACTTAGCTCAATAAATATAATTTAAAATCTGATTTGCAGATTCTACTTTGACTGGGAACGAGGCAAAAAATATAAAATTGACTGTGCTTTTAATCTTTTGCAGAACTAATTTATTTTTGAGCAAAAGGGATATTCTTTTTACCTTCAGGAGAAGCACCTCTAAGGCTGCGTAAATACAGTCCTCCAATGACAAGTAAAAATGCCACATATCCTACTGCTTGTACAAGATAGAGATTCTCTGTGTAACCAAATAAAGATTTGAGAATAATCCCAGGAAACTGTTCGTCAGGCAAGATTGTGGAAGTATTTGAAACTATTGGCCCCAAAATACAGGAGTGGACTTTAGTAAAACGTTCGTAATAGAAACAAAGGCTTTCTGTGGCACGACTGCTAAGGGCAAGGTTAGCTACAGCGTCGTCAAAATGTTTCAAGCCTGAAACTACCAACCCAGCGACAATCAACACTAATAAAACGCCCATTACCTGGAAAAACTGGCGGATGTTAATTTTGACACCCCATTTAAATAGCAGCACTCCAATGGCAGATGCCGCTACCAAACCAGCAATAGCACCCGATGCTGGCATTAATCCCTGTTGAAAATTAGCAGCAACAAACAGAACAGTTTCAAAGCCTTCACGGACAACGGCAACTAAAATTAAAGTAAAAACACCCCAACCAGCATTTGAGTTTTGTGTCAGTGCTTGTGTAACTGCTCCCTCAACTGTAGCTTTCATAAATCTGGCTTGTTTGGTCATCCAGATTAGCATCCAACTGAGCATTGCGATCGCTAATACACTAAACACACCTTCTAACCCTGGCTCAACTACAGAGGTGTATTGAGGATTCACTGCTCCCAGTACTGGAATTATCCAACTGAATAGCACACCGATTAAGGTACTGACGACAATGCCAACGCCGATACCAGCATACACCCAAGAGTTGAGTCGCGATTGTTTAGCTTTTTGGAGCAAAGCTAGGACAATGCCAACAACAAGGGCAGCTTCCACTCCTTCTCGAAGTGTTATTACAAAAGTAGGTAGAGCAGTACTAAAATTCATCTTTTATCCTTTGTCTTTTGTCCCTGTACCCCTTCTCTTAAGCAAGCTACGCGCAGCGTCTCCCTTAGGAGAAGTTCTTATGGCCGGAAGCCAAAAATTGAAAAATCCAGAGCAGAGGAAATATCCGCTCCGGTTTTTCGCTGCCTTCATACTTCTATCTTTGTCATTAGTCCTTAGCCAATAATTAATGACTAATAACTATTAACCAAAATCACGTAGCATCTTTTTCAATTCGAGATTATGCATCTCTTCTTGCCCAATCATGCCGCGAGCGAATTCTTCAAGATAAATGCTGGCATTGGTGACAGTTTCGAGCAAATCTTTATACAGATCCAATGCCTTTTTTTCATGAGACAAGCTTTCTGCCAAGATATCCTTGACTTTATGCTGGTAGGTTTCTTCCATTGGGGCAATTTTCAGGGAGGGATGCCCATCTAAACCGGTGAGAATTTCTCCCACTTGTTCGGCATGAAGTAAAGACTCACTTGCCTGTGCTTTGAAAAAAGCCACAATTGGAATACGGTTAGGACCAGTCACCATCAAAGAATAATGTGTATAGCGCACTACCCCTGCTAGTTCAAATTCCATGATGGCGTTCAGCAGGTCAATGGTCTTTTTCTGGTCAAGTTCTTGCATCAGTTGTTAGTTCAAGTAACGAATAGAGTGTAATGAGTTAGGAGTAAGTAATTCGTAACTCCTAATGATTTCCTCATTTTAAACTCTTTACCCTACCCTTCCCATTAAATGAAAGTGTTATCGCTATGCTTTGGTATTAGATTTGTCAACCACTTTTTGAGAGTTTTCCTCAATGGTTTTCACTAGCTTAGTAACATCACTAGGAGTTTTGACTGCTTTTGCTGGTGGGATGGCGGCGGGCCAAACTTTTATTAGTTCAGCGAAACTACTATCGATCGCTTTGTGTGCTTCGGGATCGGCTTGAGCTACTTGACTAGAAATTCCTTTGTATAAATCATTGGCGTAAACGACAAAACCACGAGAGTCTTGATACTCAATAGGCGCGGTTATTTTACCATCTGCGATCGCAGCACCATATTCGGAGTTAGCTGAATCTAGCAATTCGTTAATTACCTGTAGCACAAATCCTGGTTTGGAGCGTTGTGCTGCTGGCAAAGCTGCGATCGCTCCGTCAACTGATTGCATTGAAGAAGCAAAATTAGTCTTAACTTTACTATCTTTTGAATTAGATTTCACTAAATCTTGCAAACTCACCAAAGTTGTCTTAAATTCTTTGACTTTGCGCTCATTCAATTGTTCTTCTACGTCAACGTAAATCTCCTCAACTGGATGTCCTATATGAGGTTCTGCCTGTTTCGGCTGATTTTGATCTAGTAGTTCTTGTGCTACCAAAAGATGCCCTTTCATTAAGCCTAATTTAGACATATAGTCAACATCTTTTGCCTCACCTGTGAGTACCACTTCTTGAACACCAACCTGGTCTTTAATTTGGTTGAACTGCTCTTGAGTAATTACTTTTTTAGTAACTAAATCTTCTGGGCTGCCATAGGGACGACCTGCCTGAATTTTGTTGGATAAAGCCGGGACACCTAGCTTGGCTTCAAACTTATCCAATTCTGACAATATTGCAGTGTTAATGTTAATTTTTTCTTTGCTACTGTGATCACTATGACTGTTCTCACTGACTGCCTCTGTAGCTTGAGGGCTAGTAACTGGTGCTGAGGGATTTTCTGCCGTTGGTGTACTACTACAGGAACTTAAGGTAACTATTGCCGCAGCTGCCACTGTTAAACAGATATAGCGAAATTTTTTCATTTCTGATCCTCGCACAACTAAAAAAGGCATTAATTGAAACATTTCAAACTATTACTATCAGGTAGTTTGTTTGACATATTGTCATAGATATTACTGTTGCATATAATGAGATTTTTTATCAACTATTTATTTAAAAATTTAATTACGAATTACTAATAATATTGTCAGGAATGTTTAACAGGATTTTGAGAGTTGCTCTGGGCAAGTACTTCAAATTGACCCATGCAACCGTTTTCTGCGATCGTATCCTGATGGGGATGGAACATATATTTACCTGGGTAGCGAAAAGCAAATTCCAAAATGTGCCTTTCGGCCATACCCATCGTAATCACATCAGCTTTCTCGCTAGGAGTCATACTCATGCCATAGCGATAGACATCAAAGAAGTTGGCGTGGAGATGAAACGTCACTACCGGATCATATTCAATGATGTTGAGAACATATAGCCGAATCAACTGATCTTGGTAAATAGGAATGGGATGATCCATGTAATGATGGGGCGAACCGTTGAAGGCATAATAATCATTATGGCCATCATCATTCACGTCATACCCAGCCATGACTAGTACAATTTCATCAGCCGGGGGACGGGGCGTAGGTGGATCGATGATAAACATTCCGTACAGTCCCTTGGCGATGTGACGGGTAACTGGTTCAATATGGCAGTGGTACAAGTGTACTCCATAGGGTTCAGCATCAAATTCATAAATTGTGGCTTTGCCATTGCTGATTGGGCGAACCCCATCCATTTCTGCCGGATGAACGCCATGAAAATGCAAAGAGTGAGAATGTCCTGCTTTGTTGAAAAAAAGCACTCGCACGCGATCGCCCTGTTTTGCCCGTAGCGTTGGCCCTGGTATGCGACCGTTCAAATCCCAGATGTTGTAAGATACAGCACTATTGAGTTTTATTATGGAAGTATCGGCAGTTAATTGAAATTCTCGGATAGTCCGCCCATTTTCCTGCTTTACCGTCCCATAATCAAAATCCCTTAACATTTTCATCGGGTTAGTACCGTCGTCTGGTGCTTCCATATCTAGTGGTGGCACTCTGACTATTGACTTACTTTGTAGATTTAGCATCTGCCAAAGTCCAGCTGCACCAATCACTCCAGCACCTGCTAGCCCTAGCTTCAAGAATTCACGACGGCTCCACGGTTTTCCATTTCCTAGAGCGAAGTTGTTGGGCATGACATTTAGTTACGGTTAGCACCAAAAAAGAATTGTAAAAGATTTGCAATTGCTAAATAGAGGAATGAATAATTATTGTCAATAATTATATATTACATCAAAACTGCTAATTAGGTTGTGAAATCCAGAACAAGCGAGAATCAGTCTCGGAAAACTCTAGCAAAAGTCTCTGAGTTTTAACAGTATTTATACGTCATTTTATGTATAAACCATATACAGAGAGAACTAATTATTTCATAGTTATTCCTGATATGCTTATTGCTTTCGGAGTATTTGGAGAAACCTTAAATTTGAATGTTCAGGAAAATTCAATCAAATATAAATATTTTTGTTATTATAGCAGCTACTTTACTATCACTTGGAGTGTTGGGTGGTTAGGTTATTGGTGGACAGCAAGAACTACAATAAGGAGAAATTGCACCACATTCAGTGCGCCTTTTATTAAGTGCATTGACAAGTAGTGGTGAAACCTTTTTTTTAGATAATGGTTTATGTAAACCAATCCGCTTAGGTTAAGCTTTTTTTCTCCTTGCTTCTCCTGCCTACCTTAAAAAATAAATTTCCTTAACTTGTTATGAAGCAGCTTGCAACGGCTCTTAACTTTATTAATCCTAAACGTCTAAAAAACTGGTTTACAAACTGCTGCTACTGTACTTTATGAACCTGTAATCAACGTTACAATTCGATATTTATGATAAACAGACAATCAGTATTTGCAAAATATTTTCCTCCTATTTGGCTACGATTTTTAATCATTATTTTATTAATCTTAGGGATATTTTTTCGCTTTGCTTATCTGGATCGAAAAGTCTACTGGCACGATGAAGCTTATACATCATTACGAATCTCTGGTTATACTAAGACAGAATTTGTTCAACAAGTATTTAATGGGCACGTGTTTGCTGTTGGAGATATTCAAAAATATCAACAGCCTAATTCTGATAAAGGTTTAGTCAATACAATCAACTCTTTGGCGGTGGAGGATGCTCAACATCCTCCACTTTATTACGTGATGCTTAGATTATGGATGCAATTTTTTGGCAATTCAGTAGCGACTACGAGAAGCTTGTCAGCCATAATTAGCCTGCTAGCCTTTCCTTGCATTTATTGGCTGTGCTTAGAATTATTTCAGTCACCCATAACGGCATGGATAAGCGTAGCTCTTCTAACAGTCTCGCCCTTCCATGTGCTCTACGCCCAAGAGGCAAGGGAGTTCGGTTTGTGGATGGTGACTACTTTGCTAGGGAGTGCCGTACTGCTGCGAGCAATAAGGCTGGGTAGCAAGCAGCTTTGGGGGATTTATGCAGTAACAGTGGCACTAGGATTGTACACCTTTTTGTTTTCTGGGTTGATGGCGATCGCCCACGGTATTTATGTATTTGCCATTGAACGCTTTCGATTTACTAAAAGCGTTAAAGCTTATCTAATAGCAACTAGCGTTGGCTTTTTAGCTTTTGCTCCTTGGATTTTAACTGTTATTAATAGCTTGTCTGAAATTGATCGCACAACAGCCAGCGCTCACACCAGACAATCTCTGTCAGTTTTGCTTTCTAATTGGATTAAGAATATTAGCTATTTATTTGGTGATTTTTGGCGCTATGAAGTATTTTTTCCAGATTTGAATTTGCCAGTTTTACGCTGGGGTCGATTTTTAATTCCCTTAATACTAATCTTGGTAGTATATTCCTTCTTATTTCTTTATAGTCATGCAGGGAAACGAGTTTGGTTATTTGTTTTTCTCTTAAGTGGAGTACCTGCTTTAGCTCTCATATTGCCTGATTTGATTATTGGAGGTAAGCTCAGTCTGCGATCTAGATATGTCATTCCGTGTTATCTGGGCATTCAGCTAGCTGTTGCTTACTTGCTGGCGGCTCAAATTATTTCTTCTAAGTTAATAACCCGCAAATTTTGGCAATTAGTAATGGTAGTAGTAATTTCCACTGGAGTTGTATCCTGTACCATCAGTTCTCAAGCCGAGACATGGTGGAATAAAGGCAGCCATGCCAACCCTAAAATAGCTCGAATCATTAATCAAGCTAATCACCCACTATTAATTAGTAGCAATTATTCTCTAAATATTGGTGACCTAATGTCTCTCATTCATCTGCTAGATGAAAAAGTGCAGATGCAATTGGTAATTGAACCAAGTATACCACACATTCCTGATAGTTTCAGCAATCTATTTTTGTATAATCCTTCTAAAATATTTCGATCTGAGCTTGAGAAGAAATACAAACTGGTCGATGTTTTCCAGTATAGTAGGCTGTGGCGCCTAGAAAAGAAAAGCAGCTAAATTTTATTATTTACAAGATCAGAAAATTAATATTTACTGAGAAATTAAGAAAGTAATGCTGACAAAAATTACTGTTGAAAAAATTCTTGAACGTGTCTTGATGGGATACGACTTATCTCTCGAAGAGGGAGTGGTATTGTTAAAACAAAGTGAGCCAGAAGCGATCGCAGCAATACGTGATACATCCGACACACTCCGCCACACTCAAGCAGGCGATACGGTTACATACATAATTAATCGTAATATTAACTTTACTAATATTTGTGAGCAGCACTGTAGTTTTTGTGCTTTCCGTCGAGATGATGGTGATGTTGGTGCATACTGGTTAGATTCGGCGCAAATTTTAGAAAAAGCGACAGATGCAGTGCAACGGGGTGCGACGGAAATCTGTATGCAGGGGGGATTAAATCCACAAGCGCAGATAAATGGTAAATCTTTACCCTATTATCTCAAGGTCGTGGAAACCATTAAGCAGGAATTTCCTCAGATACATCTCCACGCTTTCTCTCCTCAAGAAGTAGAATTTATCGCCAGACTTGATGGACTTGGGTATGCTGATGTAATTGCTGCTTTGCGCGATGCTGGTGTTGACTCAATGCCAGGAACAGCAGCTGAGGTGTTAGACGATGAAGTAAGGCGGATATTGTGTCCAGAGAAGATTGACACAGCCACTTGGCTAGAAATTGTCAGCACAGCTCATAAATTAGGCTTGCATACCACTAGCACCATGTTATCTGGACATATTGAAACCCACGAGCAGCAAATCGGGCATTTAGAAAAATTGCGATCGCTCCAACAAACCGCTATTAATCAGGGATATCCAGCAAGGATAACAGAGTTTATTTTATTACCCTTCGTTGGCCAAGAAGCGCCCAAACCATTACGTCGCCGTGTCGGACGCGATCAACCAGTTTTGAGTGATGCACTGCTGCTAGGCGCTGTGGCGCGGATTTACTTAGGTAATTGGATTCCTAACCATCAGCAGAGTTGGGTAAAACTGGGGCTTGCAGGTGCAACGGAAGCCTTAGTTTGGGGTTGTAATGATATCGGCGGCACATTGATGGAGGAACATATTACCACAATGGCAGGTGCTTTGGGTGGTACATGTATGGAAGTGGAAACCTTGGAAAATGCGATCGCTTCTTTAGGAAGACCTTACCAACAACGCAATACTCTTTATCAAAAAGTTAATAGTTACTCTTAACTCTTATCTCTGTGTTCTCTGCGCCTCTGCGGTTTAAAAGTAATTTATTTCACCGCCGAGGCGCAGAAAAAAAACAGCCTTTACAACTCAGCTAATCTTCAACCCTTAACTTAGTTTCAACCATTTATGAGTTGCTTGCATCGTCTCCATAGAGAGACAGTTAACATCAAGCCCATAAAAGATAACAAGCCAAGATTCGTATTTGGCTCTGGGACTGCACGAATATCAGAAATTTCTAAACCTGGTAATTTTTTAGTACCTTCCTTCACAGCACCCTGTAATAACTCAGGATCTAACCCCAACGCATCTAGAGCCGTAACAGCAACTTGAGTTGTTTTTACCGTCTGCGTTTGGATTGTACCTTTGAGTCCAGAAGCTAAAACCCCACTAGCAGCAATTAATCCAACATGGGTATCGTCATCCGAAAAACCTCCATGTTCAGCCCTTTTTGTACTATCTGAAATTACATATCCAGGATTCAATTTGATAATTAAATCTGGTGTACGGTCATCTGACAACGGATTGCCAAAGCCTGCTTGTTGTAGTGCATCACCAGATAACACCTCATTAATTGCCGGATTATTCAGATTCTTTAAAAGAGTTGTCGCAGTATCAGCTTGGCTTTGATCTGCAAGCCAAAATAAGCCAATATCATCTTGTGTTGCTTGATTTACAGTAATCCCAGCTTTTTCTAAAACATCTGTAAATGTGTTTTCAGAAATCAGAGTAGCTGTCCCCTCACGGGGATTTTGACCGTGTTTTGCTGTCAATACCACTAATGTTGAATCAAACAAATTTTGTTGCTTCAATGCATTAACTATGTTCCCGATACTAGCGTCTGTATGTTGTAAAGCATCAACGAAACCTGGCGAAGGTGTTCCATCAGCAGCAATTCCACCATCGCTACTAGCATCTTTCTGAGCAACACTGAGAGCTTGAAAGTTCATGCCAAAAATAGCAGGAGTTCCGGGATTAGTGATGCCTTGAGAATCCTTCCCAACTATTTGGTTTAAAAGCGCATTTACCTTTAAGTCATCATAAGCCTCTGTAAGACTAGTGCTTTTAGTTGTGGTTTTAAATGTGAGATTACTAGGATTTTTAGCTGTTGATTGATCGACTAACTTGCCATTTTCCAAAGCTACTTTCGCATTGATTTCTGGAGCATAAAAGTCATCAACTCCCTTGCCTGAAGGCCCATTAGCAAGGTCATAGGCAGGATGTTTGTCAATAAATGCGGTGTGTAACCCGGCATCGTGGGCTACCTCAAAAATTGTATTGACATTCAGGTAGTTATGAGGATAAATAGGTTTTCCTGTGCTGTCTACTGGCAATTTACTTGAATCAATGCTACCTTTCCCAAAATCACCTCCTCCACTAAGAAGATTAGAGTTTTTATCAATGCTTTCATCAAAGAGAACTTCAGTACCAGCAGGACTCCCTAGTTGACTTAATAATGAGCGACTATATGAATTGTCATAATAAACCCCTGTAGTTTTTGGGCTTGCTCCTGTTAAGTAGTTCAATTCACCAGGAAAGGAATCGGATGGTATGCTGCTAAAGGCGTTAGTGTAAGTAACACCATCTGCTTGCAAATTCTTAATATTCGATAAATAAGGTTGAAGCAAAGGATCAGCGATATCAGCATCATGTAGTCCATCTACTGATAAGAGCAACACATGTTGATAAAGGCTGGCTGCTGTTGCTGCTGAGTTATTAAATTGTAAAAATGTCTGTCCTGTTAAAATAGTTGTGCTGAAAATCACTGTTTTTAAAACAGTAGGTAGATGAAAATTGCTAAATCGAGTCATCCTATTTATGTCCTTTCATTGATAAAGTAACCTATGCATTGTTCTAGGTTTGTGGTTATTAACGTTATAAATCAATAGAAATTAATAGTTAAATAACCGAACGTAACTCAGCTAAAACAATACAATATATTGTGAAAACTGCTTATTGACAAAGGTATTTGGTTCCTAAATTAGACAAGCTTAAATTCCTCTATTTCTCCTTATTCCACTCGAAGTAACTATTTAATTTAGGAATTGGCCATTTAAGGAATTAGCTTGATTAATATTACATTTTTTAAGCATTCATAAAAACATTAATCAAACTAAATTAAGTTCAGGTTAAGAATATATGATAAAAGTTTTAAGATTAACCTTATAGTTCAGATAATCCTGATTCGGTGTTAGCAAGCCCTAATGATTTAGAGATAGAATATTATGAGAATTTTGATAGTTGAAGATGACGATCGCATTGCTAAACCATTAGCCGAGTTTTTAAGACGACAACACCATATTGTGGATATAACAACCGATGGTTTTGCAGCCTGGGAATGGTCGCAGTCAGGATTATATGAGCTAGTTTTATTAGATTTAATGCTTCCTAAATTAGATGGAATTAGTTTATGTAAGCGTTTACGCGCTACTTCATCTAATGTTTTGATTTTAATGCTGACAGCAAAAGATACAACAGACGATAAAATTATAGGACTCGATGCTGGTGCTGATGATTACTTGGTTAAGCCATTTGAATTAAAAGAGTTAGCAGCACGCATCAGGGCTTTAGCTCGAAGAACTCCAGATATTCGTCCCCAGATTTTAATCCACGGTGATTTGCAACTAGACCCAGCAACTCAACAGGTTACTTATGCAGGAAATATCATATCATTAACTCCTAAAGAATATATGATATTAGAATATTTTTTGAGAAATCCCAATCAAGTTGTCACTCGTTCTGCAATTCTTGACAAACTGTGGGACTTTGATAAATCTTCGGGAGAAGGAAGTATTAAAACTCATATTACAAATTTGCGGAATAAACTTAAAGCATCTGGAAGTTCAGAGGACTTGATTGAAAATATTTATGGCATTGGTTATCGTCTAGGACATAATTAAAATAATTAAAAAAATATTAATTTTAGATATAATTTACTTAATTATTTAACAAATATATAGCGAAAATAATGTGTTTAAAAAAATTAGATATCGTTTATTATTGTCTTATTTAGTAGTGTTTGCATCGCTGCTAGGAATATTTGCGATCGCAGTCCGATTTGCTTTCACTCGCAGTCTGAGTGAGCAAATAACAGATAAACTCATAGCTATAGGCAAAGGTGCGGCTGCAAATGTAGAATTTGAAAAAGGTCGCCTAACAATTGAAAGTGACTTTCGTCCACAAGACTTAATTGCTTATCATCAAGGATTACAGTGGTTTGATACTCAGGGAAATTTAATTAACCAACAAGGAAAAAGTGTTTTAACTTTACCTTTCTTACCAAACAAAAGGGTACAAATTCAGAGAGGTAAAGTTCCTATCCAAGTGGTGACTGTTCCAATTATTGCTAGCGATAATGGTGAGCTTGTTGGGTATGTAAGGGTGAGCCAATCTTTAGAAGAATTTGATGAAACTCTGCAAAAACTAGACTGGGTATTAGGGGGTGGAATTATTATAACTTTGCTTCTTAGTGGTATTGGCGGAATTTTGCTAACTCGTCAAGCAATGCAACCCATTGAAGAGAGCTTTCAAAAACTCAAACAGTTTACTGCTGATGCTTCCCATGAACTACGCAGTCCGTTAATGGCTATCAAAATTAATGCCGAGTTACCGCTACAATATCCAGAAGAAATAGGCCCAAAAGATGCAGAAAAGTTTCAGGCGATCGCCAGCGCTACTAACCAGATGACTCGCCTCACAGAAGACTTATTATTGTTAGCACGCACCGATAAAGTCCCGACTCAGAATAGGGATACTCTCAATTTAACGTCAATATTAGAGAACCTAATACAACTGTATAAACCTCAAGCTGAAGCTAAACAAATTAACTTTAAATTTCAATTAATTGCTAATTTTCAGCTAATAGGTGATTCAGTTCAATTAACGCGACTGTTTACTAATTTAGTTGAAAACGCACTGTGTTATACACCATCAGGAGGCGTAGTCGAAATTAAAACTAGTCGCATCGGTTCCCAGCTTTATGTCAACGTGCAAGATACAGGTGTGGGAATTGCACCAGAGCATATTGACAAGGTTTTTGAGCGTTTTTGGCGAACAGATCAGTCTCGTTCTTATTGGTCAGGTGGTTCTGGTTTAGGGCTAGCGATCGCTCAGGCTATTGCCCAAAGTCACGGTGGATTAATTAGTGTTACGAGTCAATTAGGAGTTGGTAGTTGTTTTACTGTGCATTTACCAACCTCTTGACAATGTGATTTTAAGTTCCTTACTTACCATCATCATTGGTTTAGCGATCGCCATCACTAGTTTCTTTAACTTGAATACTACTCTTGGGACGAGTTGCTTCATTCTTCTCATCTTGTTGATTAGCATTTTCAGCGTAGAGAACTTTGCCGTTACCAGCATCTACTGTAACTTCTTGCTGACCAATTTCTACAGCATAAATTAAGTTACCATCTTCATTTTCGAGTTTGACACTTTTTGCCTTACCTCCCACAGATACTTCAACTGCTTGCTGTGCTTGTTGTGCTGTAATTTTAGCTAGCGGTTGCAGTTTTGCCGCTTCTTGTGCATCGTCGTTGGTTTCACCGTCTCCATCACTGGCTTCAGCAACTTTAGTAACACTTAGGACTTACGCACACTCTACGAATTCTCGGCGCTCTTGGCGTCTTGGCGGTTCGATAAATTAAGCTTTTTAGCAATTTTTGCGTAAGTCCTAACACTATGATGCTGGCGTGCAATTGCTACAAAAGATTGTGGTTGTTTTGCAGACACAACTTTCGACAATTCAGCAAGTCCTAAAGTACCAACAAAAGCTGCTACCAAAATAATTTTTGTTGAAGTCTTCATGCTTGAAAAATTCCTTGAAGTCTGGGCTTGTATTTTCACTGTAGGTAATAAAAGTCCAGAAATAGTCAAGATTGATTTGAGTTCAACAAATTTAATATCAAATGGTGAAATTAATTTTTAAGTAGACATTTCAGCTATTTTTAGTGTTTCTACCAGGATAAAATTCAGTTTTCAATCAAATCTTGACTATTTCTTGACTTTTGCTGTGTAAAGTACAATCACTCAGTAATTTATGGCAACACAGCTAACTTTAGGATGTGATGTAATCTCACTTCTACGGAAAAATCAAGAAGGAGAAAGATTATGAAAAAGATATTAAACAGGGTTCCAGAGGTGACAATTTACTTCTGGATTATCAAGGTTCTGGCAACCACAGTAGGTGAAACCGCAGCAGATTTTTTGTCACCAACACTGAACCTTGGTTTAGGCATTACATCTTACATTATGAGCGGCGTGTTATTGATTGTGCTGTTGAATCAGTTTAAGCTTAAACGCTATGTTCCAGCAGTTTTCTGGTTTGTAGTCGTTTTAATAAGTATCGTTGGCACACTAATAACTGATAGATTAGTAGACGAGCTTGGAGTTAGTTTGGTGACAACTACTGTAGTTTTTAGTGTTTCCTTGTTGTTAGTTTTTGTCCTCTGGTATTCAAACGAAAAAACATTAGCCATGCACTCGATCAATACAGCTAAAAGAGAGCTTTTTTATTGGGTGGCTGTTTTGTTTACGTTTGCCTTGGGTACTGCAACAGGAGACCTTTTAGCAGAGTCTTTGGGACTAGGTTATGCACAATCAGCACTGATATTTGGCGCTTCAATTGCAATCATAGCGATCGCTTATTATTACTTGTGGATGAATGCAGTTTTGGCATTCTGGTTAGCTTACATCTTGACTCGTCCACTTGGAGCATCTATAGGTGATTTACTATCCCAATCTACTACAAATGGTGGCTTTGGTTTTGGTACTGTCGGAACCAGTATCCTTTTTCTTTCTATAATCATAAGCCTGGTTATTTACTTAAGCCTTAAGCAGAAGAAACCAACCTTACTGCCGATTGACCGACAAGACTAATTAGCGATCGCTGACTTACTATTTTTTATTGTGAAAAATAAATGAACAAAGTTGCAAAAGTCACAATTTTCTTCTGGATCATGAAGATCATCGCCACAACGCTCGGCGAGACGGCAGGTGACTACATCTCAATGTCTCTTGGGCTAGGGTATTACGTAGCTTTTGCCGTAACGTTCGCCATTCTGGCTATTTTACTGTTTTTTCAAATTCAATCCGACAGATATCGTCCAGTCCTTTATTGGTTGGCCATCATCGCTACAACCACAGCTGGAACCGAAGTTTCAGACCTGATGGATCGATCTCTTGGGCTGGGTTACGCAGTGGGATCGCTTATTTTGGTAGCTGGTCTGTTGAGCATTCTTGCCATCTGGTACTACCGCGATCGCGATCTGAGCGTTTATCCGATCGCTAGGAAAGATGCAGAAACCACCTACTGGCTAGCTATCGTGTTCTCCAACAGTTTGGGAACGGCTTTTGGTGACTTTCTGACAAGCAACTTGGGACTGAGCTATATCCAGGGCGCATTCGTGACAGCCAGCGTCATTGGTGTTGTCATCGCCCTTCACTACGTAACAAAGTTGAGCGATATTCTCCTGTTCTGGCTCGCGTTTATCTTCACACGTCCCTTCGGAGCCACCTTCGGAGATTTTCTTACTAAGCCAGTCAAAAATGGCGGTCTATCACTTCCAAGGGAATATGCTTCGGCGATCGCCTTTATCCTGCTGGCAGTTGTGCTATTCTTTTCCGTGCGAAAGGAGAAAAAAGTGCATCACCCAATTGAGTGATTGCGTTTAAGCATAATGAATAAAATTAAAGTATGCTCCAAAAAATTTATAATTTCTGGTTGCGTCATATACATCCTCGTTTAGCTCCCTTAATTGCGACAATTGGTATTGTTGGACTTGCTAGTTGTCTGCTCATTCTTTTTGTTTTAGCAAAACTGGCTGAAGAGGTTTTGGAGCGAGATGCTTTTGCATTTGATACTACTTTTTTGTTGTGGCTACATCAGTTTGCCAATCCAAATTTAGATAACTTAATGCTATTTATTACAAATCTTGGTAATCCTAGTACAGTGGTTATAGTTGCAGGTATTACTGTCTTATTACTTTGGTGGCGACGTTACCAAGAAAAAGCGAAAGTTTTTATATTTGCTTGCTTAGGAGGATTAATTTTAAATACAGGGCTAAAGTTGTTTTTTTCTAAACCTCGCCCAGAACTGTGGCATCAATTGATTTATGAAAAATCCTTTAGTTTTCCTAGTGGTCATGCACTAGGCTCTATGGTACTTTATGGTTTGATTGCTTACGAATTAGCAACTCACTATCATCATTTTGCCAAAGTTATTTACAGTTTAACTGTTATTTTAATTGCTGTTATTGGGATCAGCCGCTTATATCTAGGAGTGCATTGGCCCACAGACATAATTGCAGGTTATGGAGTCGGTTTTTTGTGGCTGATGATATGTATTACGATGCTTAAATTGCAAAGATTGAAGCAAGAAAAATTAGTTGATTAAATCTTTAAATATGTACATTTAAGGAGTTGTTGTTGGTAAAGTCTCTCGCAAAGAAGGCATCTGGGTGAGAATTGTCTCATCAGATTTTTTAATCACCCGATTTTTTTGCCCAATATGCTTGTAAATGAGCGCCTTTTAGGAAAAAAACAGCCCAGCCTACTCCTTAGTACAGACGCGATTAATCGCGTCTCTCCCCATTCCCCACTCAATTGATCCCCAAGTTACCAATTCAAGATAGGATAGACGTTGATTTACATATTCTTTTACTTAATGCATATGAAGCGCTATTGGTCGCGTTTGCTTGCGCTGGTTTTGGTTGTATCTATCGGCTTAATGGGCTGTTCTGGCAGTCCAGATAGTTTAAGTGGGGATTATCGCCAAGACACCTTAGCTGTGGTCAATGTTATGAGACAAGCTCTGGATGTATCACAAGATTCACCAGACAAAGCAGCAGTTCAAGCAGAAGCGCGTCAAAAAATTAATGACTTTTCAGCTCGCTATCAGCGGGTTAACTCTGTTTCTGGTCTTGGCTCCTTTACAACCATGCGAACAGCCCTCAACTCCCTAGCTGGACATTACAGTTCTTACCCAAATCGTTCTGTACCCGAAAAACTCAAAAATCGTTTGGAGAAGGAGTTACAGCAAGTTGAAGCAGCGCTTCAGCGTGGCGCTTAACTCTTAACTATTGCGTGCTCTATCATCAATCAAGGGTCAATACTTTTGACTCTTGATTACTTTGTCAACTTGATGTACCTACTAATATCAATTCTCCGTAAACTTGCATTAATGATTTCTTCTTCCTTCTCTACGAGACGCTGCGCGTTGGCGAAAGCCTCTGGCAGAGATGGCGATTCGTTGAATAAAAATTAAGTACATCTTCATAGCAAATTGGTATAAGGCAAAAGTACTTATAATACCAACGTAATTGTTCAAATCCCCAGTCCCCAGTTCAACTTACTTCGTCTCCATCCAATTTTCACCGACACGCGCCTCGACCAGCAAGGGTACACTCAACTGGACTGCATTTTCCATCACCGATTTAATTTGCGGTTGTAATTCTTCCCACTCCTGAGGGGGGATTTCAAACACTAATTCATCGTGAACTTGCAACAACAAATGCGCCTGATAGTTCTTCAAAACCTCATGCAGTCTTACCATTGCAATTTTGATAATATCAGCGTTGGAACCTTGAATTGGTGCATTAGCAGCCGAGCGTAATAAACCTGCATCATAAGCACCTAAATTCTTTAATTTACTCAGATCAATATCTTCTGGGTTACTACCTTTTAATTTACGCAAACTGTTATTGGTAAAGTCAAAGTAACGACGACGACCGAGAATAGTTTCTACATAACCAAGAGATATCGCTTCTTTTTTGACTCGCTCCAAATATGCAAAGACTTTCGGATATCGTTCATTAAACCGCTTAATAAACTCATTGGCAACCGTTTTATCTATCCCAGTTGAGCGCGAAAACCTTAGAGAACCCATTCCATAAATCACGCCAAAATTGATAGTTTTCGCCATCCCTCGTTCTTCTGAGGTTATATTTTCTTTTTCAAACACTAACCGCGCCGTAACAGTGTGAACATCTTCATTTTGCTGATATGCTTGCACTAATATCGGCTCTTGACTCAAATGAGCCAAAATCCGCAATTCAATTTGTGAGTAATCAGCAGCCACCATTAACCAACCAGATTCTGGCAAAAATGCCTTGCGAATTTGGCGGCTAAAAGCTGTCCGAATGGGGATATTTTGTAAATTCGGATTAGAAGAAGATAATCTACCAGTTGATGTCGCTGCTTGATTAAAATCAGTATGCACCCGTTGGGTATCTGAACGTACCAATGCAGGTAATGCATCAACATAAGTTGATTTTAATTTAGATAGGGTGCGATACTCAATTATCGCCTCAACAAAACCACTTTTATCATCTTCTTGGAGTCTTTCCAATGTTGCTGCATCTGTAGAGTAGCCTGTTTGAATTTTACGAGAATGTTTGGTGCTTAACCCCAACTTTTCAAACAAGATTTGGCTCAATTGCTTAGGAGAACCTAAGTTAAAATTTTCCCCAACTTTTTCAGTTGCTTCCTCTTTTAACCTGGCTAACTCAGTTTCTAAATGCTGCGAAAGTTCTTGCAAATAAGCTGAATTAATGCGGACACCTGTGTATTCCATTTGGGCTAAAACTGCTTCTAGTGGCTGTTCCACTTCCACTAATAGCTTAGATAAAGCTGGAAATTTATCCAGTTCCTCACGTAATTTCGGGACTAAGCCAAAGGTAGAATAAGCATCCATACCGCAGTAATCTGCTACGGCGGAAATATCTATATCAGCGATGGTTTTACCTTTAGGAACTAAATCTAAGTAACTTTTAGCCGTCAATCCCAAATATCGCTGCGCCAAATCCATCAAATTATGACTAGAATCTGGATTTAGAATGTAACTTGCCAGCATCGGATCAAAAACTACTCCCGCCAAATTAATTCCTTGACACTTTAGAACTAAGCGGTCAAATTTGGCATTTTGTAGAGCTTTGGGATAATCGGCACTTTCGAGAATTGCGCGTAGTGTTTCTAGGGCAAAATCTTTATTCAAATTTTCCCCAGTTTTATGCCCCAGAGGAATATAGGCTACCTCATCTGGTTTCGTTCCCCAACAGCAACCAATTCCTACTAAATCAGCGTCTCTTGGTTCTAAATCGGTGGTTTCAGTATCCCAAGCAACGGGAGTCTGTGGATTAGTGAATTTTTGCAAAAGTTTCACTAACTCAGTTAATTTGGCTTCAGTATTGATGATGCGTGGTGTAATTGGGGAAGTAGATTGTTGTGGAACTGCTGCTGTATCACTAGCACTGAAAAACCACAAATCATTATCTTCATCAGTACTCAATTCTAAGTTAGTGTTGGGATTAATTGTGTCTTTTTTAGCTTCTTTTTTTTCTTCAATTTTGCCACCAAAACGTTGCTGGAGGTCGTTGATTTTTCCTAAAAAAAACTTAAATTCTAACTTTTCTAAAATTGGTGTTAGGAGATTTGTATCAAACCCTTTTAATTTGCAATCTTCTAAATTAATTTCTATAGGAACATCCAAAACTATAGTTGCTAAATACCGAGACTTATCGGCATCTTCTTTACCACTTGCCAGTTTTTTCTGAGTTGCGCCTTTAATTTCATCTAACGCAGCATAAACATGCTCAAGGGAACCATAGGTATTTAACAACTGCACTGCTGTCTTTTCTCCAATTCCCTTGACTCCAGGAATATTATCCGATTTATCACCACAAAGAGCTTTGAAATCCACAATTTGTGAAGGTAAAACGCCCATTTTTTCTTTGACTTGTTCTGCTTGAAATTCCGTAATGCTATTTGTAGAGCGCTTTAGGGCATCTGGACTAAAATTCAGAACAGTGATTTCTTTGTCAGAGTCAATCAGTTGAAATAAATCGCGATCGCCAGTCAGAATTTTCACCCTATACCCAGCAGCAGTTACTCGCTGTGCTAAGGTTCCTAAAACATCATCTGCCTCATAACCAGGGGCAGTGAAAATTGGTAAATTGAAGCCATTGAGCAACTCATGCAGGTTTGCTAAGTCGGGAATGAAGTCTTCTGGCGTTTCCGGGCGATCGGCTTTATAAGTATCGTCGGCTTCGTGGCGAAAAGTTGCCTCGCCCAAATCAAAAGCGATCGCCATTGCTTGGGGCTGTTGTGTTGCCATTACCTCCAACAGGCACTTCACAAAACCAAAACATATACTGGTAGGAATCCCCGTTGTAGTCCGCAGTCCTCCATCTCGCCCTTTGGCGAAAGCAAAGTATGAACGATAAGCCAGGGAGTGTCCATCTACGAGGATGAACGTGGGGCGTGTTGCAGTTGCAGAAGTGATTTCAGACATAGCCCTATTTTAGCCAGAAGCTTTGTCAGATAGTTAGCAATTTCAGATGCTCGTTCAGCTTGGCTTTAGCGACAATAGCGCAGTTTTTGCGTACTAATTGCTCCTGTACATAATTTAAGACAAACTGATGTCTACGTATTTGCAGCTTTATTACTCCCCACTGGTTTCTAGAGCCTGTTAACCTCTTACTGGAACTTAAAATCTAAAAAATTATGCACAAAGCATCTGCTACACATTTAGCATCTACTGATAATCAGCCCGCTGCAAAAGACATTAAACTACTAGTTTTAGATATAGATGGCACGATCGCTGGACATTCTAACGCCATTAGTGCAGGTGTAAAGCAAGCAATTGTTGCAGCGCAAGCCCGAGGAATTCAAGTGGCGATCGCTACAGGTCGAATGTATCGTTCAGCCTTGCACTTCCATCAAGACATTGGCTCTACCTTACCATTAATGGCCTATCAGGGAGCTTGGATTCAAGACCCGATCACCCAAAAAGTTCATCGCCATTGGGCTGTTTCCAGGGAAATTGCCCACAAGCTAATCGACTATTTTGAGCAGCCTGAGTTGCGATCGCTCCTATCTGTCCACTTTTACATCAATGATCAGCTATACGTCCGTGAGTTAACTAGAGAAACCCAAATTTATGCAGAACGTTCTGGTATCACCCCGATTCCTGTGGGTGATTTGCGCCAAACCTTAACGAATGAACCAACAAAAATTCTCGCTTTGTGCGATGACACTGATGTGATTGATCAGCTATTGGGGAATATGCGCCGCCAGTACACACCTGCTGAACTTTATCTCACAACATCTGTTGCTACCTTTTTTGAAGCAACTAACGCCTCTGTGAATAAGGGAACTGCTGTGCGCTACCTAGCCGAAGAATTGCTGGGATTACAGACAGCCAACATTATGGCTATTGGCGATAACTTCAATGATGTGGAAATGCTGGAATATGTTGGACTTGGTGTAGCTATGGGCAACGCACCAGCAGGAGTGCAAGCGATCGCTCAGTGGGTAGCTCCTAGCGTAGAAGAAGACGGAGCAGCAGTAGCAATTGAAAAGTTTTTGCTGTAATCAGGGCACTTCTTCAGAGTTAACCCATATAAATCAGAAAGGACACCGACGACTGGCCGTGTTTCGTCTCGGTGCCCTAGCTGGTTCGCTCCTCACACACCTGCTAATGTAGCCCAGGTCATGCATTCAGTCAATAGCTATTATAAAAGTTTTTATTTTCTACCTAAGCGACATTACCGATTTATAATTCCAAGGGCGCAAAAACACCCAAGTTTTCCTCAAGCACATATCTTAATACTGATTGAGTAGCCATAAGCAATCCAAGTCTGGCTTGGGCTAGCTCTGGTGAGGTAATTTTCACCTCACCCCAAATCCGGCAATTAGACCAGAAGTTTTCAAAAGCTTGGCTCAAATTCAGCGCTACTTTTTCCCATTTCACAGAACCGCTAATATCAGGACACTCAATGTTATCTACTACTTGCACTAATTCAGCAATTAGACGACGCTCACCTGGGTGATTTAGCCGCAATGTTCCATCACAATTGAGCCAAGGTAAAGGGTTAGGGAAGATAACACTCCAAAAAGCTGGACTAGTATTTGGAACTGGTTCTCTAAGTTTAATCAATCCTTCTCGGTGAGCCATCAGCACTAGCGAACAGCAACGTGCATGGGCATACTGAACAGCAAACAATGAATTAGGTATTGGGCACTTGTACTGAGCGGCGTCGTTGGCGCAGCCTCTCCAAGAGTTGTATTGGGCATCAATTGTCCCCTGCTCCCCTGCTCCTTCTAAACTCCCCACTGCAAGACTTTGTAACCAAGCCGCTAAGGTAGAGTGAGTTAATTCAAAATGTATCCAGCCAGGGGGAACAATTTGGACGCTAAAAACGTCGCCACAAGTCTTTGATAAATCAGAGGCGATCGCACTGGCAAGCTCCATAGCTTTTCGATTCTGAGATTTTGATAGTCGCAGGGCCACACTTGATATATATAAAACTCTATTTTCATCTCTATCTTTATAGAGATGAATTTTTTCGTCTTTTACGCATATATTTTCTAATTTATAAGTATCAATGCTTATTAATTTTTCCAGACGACTATATAATAGCTGTTTAATTGACGTATATTTCCTAGCTAGTAATTTATAATGCACGTAGTTTTGTTTAAATAGCCATGTAAAATATATTTACTGATTTTCTGTCATCTATCTTGCGAGATAAATATAATTTAGATAAAGAAAAATGAGAAGAGGATAAAATTTGATGAATAATCGATGAATAGTAAGTAAACTTTACTACCATCATTGTACAGTAGGAAGTATAACAAAAGAGTAGAGAGTAATTTGCTTTCTATTCTTTGGATTGGCTGGCGCTGTTAGGCGTTAAGCCTCGCCAACACAAAGACACTCCTTGCACCTTTTCATGACGTCTTTGTCTTCAGCCGAACGCTCTTTGTTACCTATGCAATCTCCATCCTCCTTTTCTGAGGCATCACGGCCTTTTTTAACTTGGCAACGAATTCTTGACTGGGCTCAAGAACACTACCGCTGCCGTACCTTTAGCAAAGATGAGCGCATTCCAGCCCGACCTGGATTGCTATATTTGGTGCAAAGGGGTGCGATCCGCATGGTAGGAACCGCCCAAGTGAGTGCGACTGCCAGTCAGCTAACGTCTCGACGAATCAACAGAACTCCAGAAGAAGCGTTTTTGGGTTTTGTGGGAGCGGGACAGCCATTTGAAATTGTTGCCCAATCACCATTCACACTCCAGGCTTACGCCCATGTTGACCAAACTGCGGTGCTATGGATGTACTGGCATGACTTAGACAACTGGCCTCACTTCCGTCGCGAAGTTATGGATGCCTTTAGGTATCAGCACCAGCGTAAGCTGCTGTGGCTGAGTGCCTTGGGACAACGCCGCACAATTGACCGCCTCTTAGGATTTCTCACATTGTTAATTGAGGAATATGGAGAGCCAGCAATGAGCGACACTGATCCTGATGTGATTCGCGGTTATTGTCTGCCCTTCCCCCTCACCCATGCCCAAATTGGGAGCGCGATTGGTTCGACTCGTGTCACCGTCACCCGCTTGATGGGTAAGCTGCGTCAACGCGGCTTAATCCTCACCCAAGGGGATAATCTCATTTGCTTGCCAGCAGAATCGATTAATAGAGCTGGTTAAAGCACAGTTCAGAGCGGCGATTTCCGCCACTCTGTCTGAGTACGATGGGCTACGCCCCGTCGGAGGCGATCGCTCTTGTCAGCGAATTTTGACAAACCCAGCTTGGCTAATCAGTTCCTGTCCTTGCTCAGTCAGTAGTAAGTTGGCGTAAGCGACACCTGCTTGCTGCTCAGTCTGACCATTCTGTTTGACCACCACAAACAGATTGCGAGTAATAGGGTATTTTCCTGATTGGAAAGCCTCAGTGTTCAATTTGTTCCGTTTACCAGGACATTCAGACGGGAGGACAGAAGGTTCTTGGTATGGAGCAATGTATTGCCCTTGCGTCCGCCCCAACGGCAAGGCTTTGATAGAGCATTGAGGAATCACTTCTGGGGCAGAAGCGTAGTAGATGCTACCAGGACTACCAGCCAATTTTTGCAAGGCTTGGGTGGTTGTGGAGATAAATTCCACATTGGAGCTGAAAGCTTGACCACCCAAGATGTCTTGAACAAAAAGTTCGACTGTACCGCCATCAACAATGCGGCGAGAATAGGGCTTAATCGGGATATTGGGGCCGCCCACCTGGCTCCAATTATTGATTTTGCCTGTATAAATTGACTTTAACTGTTCTATCGTTAGTCCTGAGATATTCAGGTTAGGGTTAACTGCGACTGCCAAACCATCAATTGCCACAGGAATTTGTTTCAAGGTGAACCCACGCTGCTGGGCACGGCTTAACTCCTGATCTAGAATTGGTCGGGAGGACTGGGCAAAAGCTAATTGACCGTCTATCAGCGACTGGATACCAGTACCAGAACCAGGAGATCCATTGCTGGGTTCTACATAGCGCAGCCGAAGTTCTGGTCGCGCCGCTTGAATTCCTGGATCAACTACCAGTCGAATCGGTGCCCAAGATGTACTGCCTCCGTAATTGAATAATCCTGTAGGAACATCCTGTACTGAGGCAAAAGTCTTGCCACTAGGTTGTTCTGATGCAGTTTGGGGTGTTTTGGTGCTACCAGAATTAATTGTATTTAGGTCAACACCAGACTTTCTGGTGAACCACCAAAAACCTCCAGCAACTAGCCCTACCGTAATTAGGATGGATAAAACAAGAATAGGTATTTCGTTTTTTTGGGACATACTAAATTACCCGCGCGTCCATTCAATATAAGTGCTTGACTTGATAGGTGCTTGCTACTTGAGATTGTATTGGGAGGACGGGTGTTTTGTTAAGGAATTATGATAAATCCTAACTTCTGACTACAATAGATGCCAAGGTATAATAAATTTCCTCATCAATATATTCGCCAAAAACTTTGTCTGACACTTCTATGCTTAGTTGAAATTACTCAAGGAACGGGCTTAGAAGAAGTCCTCCTTGGAGATGGTTCGCATTTAATCCACGATCAAGCCTGAGTAGGGAGCCTTTCCCCAGATGGCGATCAAAGATGTCGCCATAGTTGCCTACAGATACGAGAACGCGGCGCTGCCACTCCTGATCGAGACCCAGTTCTGGTGCAAAGATCGGCATCGCTCCAGCACCACCCGCATACCAGGGCGTTTCCGGTCTTTCTGCATTGATCAATGTATCCACTGTCCACGCGACGATCGCAGACCACTGAGCGTCCGCGGTTCCGGTTGCAGCGATCACCGGAAAGGTCGTCAGTGACTCCGGGAGGATGCGGCTCGATAATCGGTTTATCCCAGCGTCGAGGCGGATATTTGCAAGGGTCGTGATCTCACCAGCGATCGCGTGGCAATTTTGCACGTTGTATGTATCTATCATCTCCCCGTCTTCAGAGAATGGTCGACGGAACCAGTTCTTATGGAGTGCACCGAAGTAAGCTGTCAAGCTCCGCTCGACCGAACTGCCAATCATAAAGCAGATGCTTTCTTTGGCCAGGTCGCTGACGTGCTGTGCAGCCGAGGTGGACGCCACCATTACCGCATTGGATTCTACGAAGATAGTAGGGCCAGGTACCAACTTGCCAGCCAGCTTTTGCTCGTCAATCTCCGATCCTGTGAGGAAATATACGTCGTCCTGCTGGTTACGCACAGCATCGAAGTCCTTCGGCGTTTCGTACTCATGATATTCGATGCGGTCAGCAGATCCCAGTACGGCGGCGGCGATCGCCCGGCAGACGTCGACGTTGAGACCACTCCAGCCTCCTGGCTCGGCTTGAGTTGCCAGACCTGTCCGCTCGACGCTGCCACAGCGAACCACATTGTGTTCCTTGACACGTTTGATCACAGAACCCGCCTGAGCAGTGGAAATCGAGCAGTTGACACCAAGCAGAGTCAGCAAGACTAAGATAAAGCGCATGAATTATCCTCAGGGAATGTCGAAAAATGGGCATATTTGAAGAGTGCTGAATAAGTAAAGTGAGATTCCCTACTTCTTTACTCAGCACTCAGCACTTTAGGGGTTAGCCACTGGATAAGTACTTGGTAGTGAGTTAAAGCCCTTGGGGATTTTGTTGACTATCCCCTGACGCTTGTCCTCCGGCGTAACTCCGATCGCCCGGCAGCCTTGCCCACCGTAGTGCGGTAGTGTGTTTACAACGCTGTCTGGAATCTTTGCAAACGAGGCTGGCAGTGGCGGCGAAACACCGAGTAGGCGCTTCGGATCAAAGCCCGATAGTAGGCTGTCGGTGATCGGCGAATTGATGTCCCGTGGGCCGAGGTACTTCTGCTCAAATCCTGGCGGCCCGAACTTGTTGAACTGTGGGGAGTTGCCAGCAGCAAGTGCCTGTACCTCATCGGGCAGGCTGGCAAGTGCAGGTAAACCAAAGATCGTGTTAATCGTCTCGATCACCGAGTTGTGATCGCCCTCGACGTGTGAGACGGCGTGCGTCCGGGCGTAGGGTGAGATTAGGATCAGTGGCACACGGACACCACGGGAGAGTGGCAGCCCGTCAGGGCCATAGGACAAGATCCTCGGTGGCACATGATCGTAGAAACCATCGGACTCGTCGTAGGTAATGATGATAGCACTTTGCTGCCAAAGCTTGGGATTTGAGGCGATCGCGTTGATCACCCTGGCCGCCATCGCTTCGCTGAGCTGGCGATCAGTGTAGCCCGGATGATCATCATCACCCGACTTCGCCGCATTAATCGCGGCGATTTCATCTGCGGGTGTGTTAGGGTTCGTAATCGGCGGCTTCAACCCCTGCTGGTTCGTGTAGCCACCACGAATATAGAACACGCCACTTTTGGGCAGCGCATTTTTGGCTATGTCGCTAAAAAAGTCATTCAGCCCACGGAGATTTTTGCTCACCTCTGGCGTGTTGGCGATATAGCCGAAATACTGTGCGCCGTTGTGATGGGTGACATAGGCATTGTGCGAGGCGACTCCGTTAGCATCGGTCGGTTCGAGATCGTAGCCTTCTTGATACCAGCGCCAATTCACAGGCTCAGTTCGGAGTTTCTGGATATAAGGGATATCCTGCTGAACGTCGGCTAGATCGAATGAAGGATTCCTGTTACCAGCCAAGACCGACCGAATATTGCGCCCCTGGAAGGTGAGCGGCAGACTGGCGAAGGTCAGGTTCGAGGAGATGTTGTTATCGGCGTAGCTCTCTCTTGTACCAGCAGGTTGCTTGTTGTTCGTTGTTGTGTCGAATTGGGAGCCATAGAAGGGCTGTGGATCGTTGACCAGGGGTACACCCTGCGTCGTGCCAGTATGGCTGCCCACAGTGTAAGATTTACCACTCGAACCATGCTTCACCCACTGCGTTTCACCCGACTGCCCCGCGATCATCGCCACCGCATTCGGGGTTGAGGGCGTGTCTTCGGTTGCAAAGATGTTGTCGAAGACCGTAAAGCGACTAGCCCACTTCCAGAAGAACGGAATGGTGTCGCAGTCGATGTGCGACATGACAAGGCGGGCGAACTGCTTGCCCTCAGCAATGTTAGCTGCTCCACCCTTCGACGCGAAGCGTGTGTACTCGTCGGAGGCGAACTGATCCATCTGTGGCTTGCCGTCCACAACGTGGAGCTTGGTTGCAAGTCCGGTGTGCGAGTGGTCAACGCTGTCAACGACGCTGGAGTTCTGCTCAGGCCCGAGCCGGAATGGCTGAACTGTGACGGTCTTGCCTTTAGCATCCGTATAGCTCTGGGTGAAGCCCGGCGTTTTCTTTGGGTCACGAGGCTTTTGTCCATCTGAGTAGAGTCCGTTAACACCGGGCAATGTGCCATACTCGTTGTCGAAGGAGTGGTTCTCGTTAAAGATTACGAAGACATATTTGATCCGCTCGTGAAGCAGTTTCGTGAGCAACTTCGGCGGCAGCTTGGGTTCCTTGTGCGGATCATTTAAGTATCGCGTCACGTCTGGCGTTACATTTGGCTGAGTTGTGACAATTGAGTTTGCTGGCAATGCTTCATGTCCAGAGGCATCCTCTGCGATCGCCGAGCCGAGAAACATCGACGGTATGATTGAGGACGGTAGTAGCAAGAGTGTTAGAGCAAAATAGAACTTTGTAAATCGTTTCAAAGCACATCTCCTTTGTAATTCTTATTCATATACCGCAAGCGATTGATTTAAAATAGATATTTGGCTTCCGCCGCGCTTTATTAGTTCCGAAATTCAGAAGAACTCAACACCTTTGAGCAGAAGCAAAATTATGCCGCTATTTAAGCTTTTTGCTTTCTTTTCAGCCACAAACTAATAGTAGTAACAACTACTGTTCCAGCAAAAGTTTGAGGTTCAGGAACAGGCTCACTTTTAGCAAAAGTAACGGCAGTAATGCCGGAGCTTTGGACACTTCCCAGGTTACTGTTGTCCAAAAATTTTCCATCATTGGTACTACCCGTACCTGTGAGATTTCTGTCAAAATATAGTTCTAAACTGTACAAATCATGGTTTTGCTTTGTCAATAAGCCTGCGTCTGCAAAAGCAAGTATGTTTTCTTGAATGTAAGCTGTATTGCCAGCCAAACTGTTAGATAATGTTCGCAAAACAGTATTGTCATTAACTAAGTTGACAGTCCAACTTGTCAAATCTACAAAAGAACTAGAAGTGGGTAATTGATCCATATCCACTGTGTAAGTCCCATTAAAAGAACCATTTGCTAAATTCATAGGTAGCCCTACTGAACCATCAAGAGCCGCAGGAGCAAAATTTCCTGAAATATTAAATGTTTTCAAGTTGACAGCGTGGGCAGGATCTGTACCAATAGCTGCAAGCATAGCGAAACCAAGCGCTGCGGTAGCAGTTGCTTGCGATAACCTTTTTAAAGGTGTTGCATTCAGCATAATTTTGCTGTTAATATTTTTGCCCATAGTTTAGAAAAGTGCGTTCTTTGCACACCGAAAATAATGCCAAAGTGAAGACACTGCTGTGGCTAGGCTTGAAGGTATAAAGAAAAATCTAGAAGTCAGATTGGTACAATTTTCATCGCATCAAATTATTCTTGATTTTCCCCACAAAGGACAAGGTATTAAACAACTCGTCCATTAGCCCTCTGGGTTCGGCAGTTACTCACTTGGGAAAACCTCAAGATTGCACTACCTCACCAGGTGCTAAAAATCCCCACTTCTGTATTTTGTTACCTGAAAATTAATGAAAAGTTAAGGAAAAGCAAAGTTTATTAAATAGTCATGGCAGTATTACCCCGATTTCTCACAAGTGAGAAAAAAGCATTCAGACAATCTGGATAGCAGATAAGTAAGGTAAAGAAAGATAAACTAGGCTAAAACCCTGCTGCCTCGTGCTCTCTGCCTTTCTTCGATGATTATCGCACTGGTTCAAAGTCATAACCAGCGCCAGAGCGAGAACCAGGAACAATTTTCACAAGTTTGACTGGCGCATTGCGATCGCCTGATGCTAAAAACCGAATTGTACCAGAAGCGCCAGTGGCAGAATAGTCAGAGGAGAAGAGTGCTTGTTGGACTCCTGCTCGTGTGGGATTGCGTTTTAATGCCTCAATCAGAGCTACAGTGGCATCATAACTGAGGGCGCTTCGCCAACTCACATCACCGCCCCATAACTGGCGTGATTTCTGGGGAAAATCTGACTTAGGATCGCTATCAATATGCCAGGGAACTGCCAGTACCATCCCCGTAGCTTGTTCTCTGCCAATTTCTAAAGTTTTGACGGTGTAAACATCATCTCCCGCCAGCAGAGTTAACTTTTTCTGGTTAATCTGAATTACTTGTAACGCTTTATCCAGAGTTTCAGTGTTAGCAGCTAACATCAACACTTCTGCACCTTGCTTAGTTGCTTGTTCTAGACTTTTAGCCGCACTAAAATCCACCTTGGATAAGTCAAATTCGCTGGATACTTGTCCACCCTCTAAGGAAACAGATGAAACAAACTCAGACTTTAAAGACTGGCTATAGTTACTCTGAGAATTAAAGAAAACAACTGCATTTTTTTTCTGCAAGGTTTTCACCATGTAGTTAGCTAAACTTCTAGCAGCCATAAAATCACTGGGAACCGTGCGAAAAACGTAGCGGCTAAAGTTAGAAATTTTTACAGATGTGCTGGTAGGAGATATGGCTACAAGTTGTCCAGAAGTATAGATAGTACCTGCGGCTAAGGTGGAATCACTAGTATTCGGCCCAACTACACCTAATACTTCTGAATTGGTGACTAAGTTGGAAGCGATTTGCTTGGCTATTTCTGGATTGTCATCGTCGTTAGCTATCCCTACCCTCAACGGCACTCCCTTGACTCCTCCAGAGCTATTAACTTGATTTTGGGCTTGGGCGATGCCACGTAAAATTTCTAAAGCAGCATTAGGGTCAGTGCCGAATGGTACAGAAGCCACAATGGTGTAGCTCTTGGAACTGATGCGGGCATTGTTAAGAAAAATTAATGCTTCTGGATCGTTACGGTTGAGTTTTAGGGCAGCTGTGAAATTAGCGATCGCTTTATCATAACTTTTAGCAGCGATCGCCTGTACTCCTTCTTTTTTTGCAGGAGAAATGTCACCTGGAGTCAAAGTTTTTTCCCCAAAACTAATCCGGTTTTCTAGGGATGGATTGCTGCCTGTTTCTTGATTTGAAATGATGGTATTACCAATTTTGAACCCACCATTAGTAAACCACCAAAAACCACCGCCAACTATTCCAACTGTCAGCAACAGAGCCAAGGCTAAAATTGTGGTTTCATTCTTTTGTGACATAAAGAAATTTGAATAAAATAAAAATGTTTATTATTTGATTATTTTGTTAAATCTAACCGCTTTGATCATTTAATTCTGACAAATCCAGCCTTTTGGATCAGTTCTTGACCCTGAGGTGTCAGCAACCAATTTGCATAAGCTTCGCCAGCTTGCTGATCTGTTTGACTATTCTGTTTAACAATTACAAATAAATTGCGGGTAATTGCATAGTCACCGCTACGAAACGCCTGAGTATTCAACTGATTACGCTTAGTGGGACATTCAGACGGAGGTACAAAGGGTTCTTGGTAAGGAGGCACAAATTGACCGCTTGTGCGCCCTAGTGGCAAGGATTTTATCATACACTGGGGTACAACCTCTGGGGCAGAAGCATAGTAAATTCCGCCAGGATTTGCAGCTACTTTTCGTACTGCTTCAGTGGTCGTGTTAATATAACTAACGTTGACAGCAAAATTCTCTTTATTTAAAATATTTTCAACAAAGAATTGCACTGTACCCCCAGCTTCTTTGCTACGAGAATAAACTGTAATTGGTAAATTTGGCCCGCCCACCTGTTGCCAATTAGTAATCTTGCCCGTGTAGATATCTTTGAGTTGGGCGACAGTTAAACCAGGAATGTTGAGATTGAGGTTAACTGCGATCGCAATTCCATCAATCGCCACTGGAATTTCTTTGAAACTAAATCCTTTTTGTTTAGCTTCTGTATTTTCTTCAGCCTTAACCGAGCGAGAAGATTGAGAAAAAGCTAGTTGATTGTCTATCAACATCCGAATGCCAGTTCCAGATCCTGATTCACCTGACGGAGGTTGAGTATAGCGTAAAATAAACTGAGAGCATTGGCTTTGGAGTACGGAGTCTACGTCTTTCCGAATAGGTGCCCAGGTTGTGCTACCACCATAATTGAATGTCCCCTCTGGGAGATTGGGCACGTCACATTTGCTGATGGTATTATTTGTCTTACCAGTCTCTATAGGCTTAGGAACAGAAATGGTATCTCTGGGATTGCTATTCTCCGACTGGTTCGCAACAAGTTTATTTAATTGCGCCCATCGTGCCATAAAAAACCATAAGCCACCAAAGATTAAGCCAATGGTAATGACTACGGCTAAGAAAAGGCTAAGTGTTTCGTTTTTCTGAGACATAGGTGGCTGTTAAGACCAGGAGTTTTTAAAGTAACAGAGATAATAATTTATAAATAAGTCGAAATACGGCTGTTAATGAAATGGCTATTAAACCTGCTGCAACTGATAAAAAAACTACTGTCTGAATACCAAGACCCCCTTGTAAAAAGGGGAGAAAAAAAATAATCGCAAAAGTAATTGTCGGAATAATTAATAAATCGAACTTTTCAATCCACCGCCTGGTTTGGGCAAATATCAGTATCCCTAAAATCACACATGCAACAGTGAAAGTAGCTATTGGTAATTTTACTAGACTGGAGAGGGCGATCGCGATCAATGCCCCCTCAAATCCACTAAATGCCGCCCCACCCAATAATTCCACTGTAGAAAACGCTGGCTGAGTTGGTGGACGGCGGGGGACGACGGGACTGGAACTTTTAGGTGGTTGTGTTGGGAGTGTTACAGAAGGCGAATTAAGTTGTGTCGCGGCTAGAGGCTGTGAGTTAAGTGCATCTAGAACCTCCTGGGCTGATTGGAAGCGCTGATTAGCAGCAGGTAGCAGCATTTTATCTAAAATATCAGCAAGGCGAGGGTTGATAGTCACTTGCGGTCGCCATTTCCACTGATTGGTATAGGCATCAAATAGTTGAACTGCTTCCTGATTTGTCAACAAAGTAATAAGAGTTATAGCTAAAGCGTATAAATCTGTAGATGGAAATACTTGACCTCCAGCCATCTGCTCAGGTGGTGCAAATCCCATAGAATAAATTCCTGTGGAAGAAGCAGCAGAACCAGATGCAGCGTTTGTCACAAGCTTAACTGCGCCAAAATCTAGAAGAAAAAGTTTACCATCACGACGGCGCATGATGTTAGACGGTTTAATATCTCTGTGGATAATGCCTCTATGATGGACAAACTTTAGCACCTTCAGGATTTCTTGCAGCACCTCCAACACTTGCTGTTCAGAAAATTTGCCTTGTTGAACTAATTCTTCCTCTAGGTTTTGCCCATCAATATATTCTTGTACCAAATAAAAAAACTGGTCTTGCTGTCCTGGCTGCAAACTATTAACTATCACTGGAAAGAAGGCAAACAAGTCAGGAATTTGCTCGTGATCGTTACCAAGCTGTGCTAAAACTTCTGCTTCTCGCTCAAACATTATCTGTGCTTGTTGCAGTTGAGTTAAAGTTAAATTACCCGCTGGTTGAAACTGCTTAACTACGCATTGACGCATTCCGGGAATTCGGCGATCGCGTGCCAAAAACGCTGCTCCAAACCCCCCTCTTCCCAGCAGCTTAATTGTCACATATCGACCATCTAGCAGCAGTGGCATCCCACAGGTAGTACAGTACTTTTGCTGCGTTGTTTTCAGCGTCGTAATATCATCTAAATCGGCAAAATAGTTTTGTGGGCGTGGGCAACGTGGACGAGTACAGTAAACTTCCATTTTCGTGATTAGTCATTAGTCAAAATAATTCGTAATTGATAATACTCGCCTCTGGCGAGAAGCAAGCTATGTAATTCGTAATTCATTCAGGCTACAGAGCGACTAAATTTATTTATAAAGAACAAGAAACTTTTTTCCTGATATCAAACCCCTAGCTTGCTATGGTACGCTGCGCGAACAGCTATGAGGTAATAATTACGAATTACGTAAGCGCAGCCTTTCCGTAGGGGATTACGAATTATTTGGTCATTGGTCATTTACAAAAAAACAAAGAACAAATGACAAAAAAAGAAGTATGAGCGCCGACTGACGGCGATAGCACAGCCTCAACTCTACCAGAGGCTCTGCCAACGAGTTTGCGTAGAGAGCATGTCTGGTAGAGAGGGTCTGGTTACTATTCCTGGAACCCTACTCAAAAGCCAAGCTACACGCAGCGGCGACCTCAAAACAAGGGTACAGAATTTCAAAGACTAATCACCAGATTTTAGTCTTCGCCGCCGGAGGTGGGCGTCCCTATATCTAATGTAGTTACCACTATATTTTTTTGTGGCAATGTTAACACATCTTGATTCCATCCAGGATTAGCAAACTGGGGCAAAATTTCCCGACTAAAAGCTTCTGCGGCCTTGGATCTATAGCGATTGGGATTAAAAATCAGCCACAGTGTCCGTTTGACGACGACGCCTTCAATGTTGGCACAGTGCAGAACACCCATTTGTAACTCTTTAGCGATCGCGCTAGTTGAAACAAAGGCAGCCCCCAAACCAGATTGCACAGCATTTTTAATTGCTTCAATGGAATTTAGTTCCATTTCAACTTTAAAACGTCTTGTATCAATCTCACAGCGTCCTAGCACTTGGTCAATTACTTTGCGGATAGTTGATTGGGAATCTAGGGCAATGAATTGTAATTTGTATAGCTCTTCTTTTTGGATTTTTTCATGTTTGGCTAAGGGATGAAATACAGGTAGAATCAGCGCTAGTTCGTCTTCAGCGTAAGGAAGAACTTCTAAAGATTCTGATAGTTCACCCGGAATTTCACCGCCGATAATTGCCAGATCAACTTGTCCGTTAGCGACACTCCAAGCAGTTCGCCTGGTGGAGTGGACGTGTAATTGCACTGCCACATCTGGATATTTGTGTCGGAACATCCCAATCATTTTGGGCAAAAGATAAGTGCCAGTGGTTTGAGAAGCACCGACAATCAAAGTACCGCCTTGGAGATTTTGTAAATCCTCGATCGCGCGACAGGTTTCCTGACACAGGCTGAGGATTTTTTCACCGTAACTTAGGAGTAGATGCCCTGCTTCGGTTAATTGGGCGCGTCGTCCGCCACGGTCAAATAAGGGGACATCCAGCTGTCGTTCGAGATTTTGGACTTGCAAGCTGACGGCAGGTTGGGAGACGTAAAGACTATCAGCAGCGCGCTTGAAGCTTCCTTCTTGAGCGATCGCTATTAAAATACGTAACTGATCTAAAGTGAAAGGAAGGTCAGACATAAGGCTCAACCCACAAACTTTGAAAGGAGCGGATGCACACAATAAATCAGGTTTGGCAGCAATCAGCTAGGCATGATTTGTTGCATATTAAACTTGAAGGCTTAATTTGAAAAAGACAGTAGCACAACATCTTGACTCAAGTCCCCTTTTGAACACTTTGTGGTATTGGTTGTACTGAATTCAATTTTCTTTAAATTACTTCACCCGTGTATATGTTGCTGATTTCTTGGTTGACACCTAGTCATTTTGTCATACTGGGGTTACAAATAGTTTTTGCGATCGCTCATAGTGGAGGTGCTGCTTTGCGCCCTTGGGCAGAAAAATACATTGGACCAAGGCTTTATCGCATTCTCTTTGCATTAGTCAGCTTAACGTTGGCTGTGATATTAATTATTTACTTTTTTAGGCACCGCTATGATGGTTTGCAACTTTGGCAGGTACAAGGGGTGCCAGGAGTGCGAGAATTTGTTTGGCTGCTGTCAGCGATCTCGTTCTTGTTTTTATATCCTGCTACCTTCAATCTACTAGAAGTTGCTGCCATTCAAAAGCCTCAAGTTCATCTCTACGAAACAGGAATTATTCGGATTACCCGTCATCCTCAGATGGTAGGACAAATAATTTGGTGTGTTGCCCATACTCTGTGGCTAGGTACTACCTTTACCCTTGTAACTTCCATTGGATTGGTGTTGCATCACTTGTTTGGGGTTTGGCATGGGGATCGCCGTCTGAGCGATCGCTATGGGGAATCCTTTGAAATTGCTAAACAACGGACTTCAATTATTCCTTTCAAAGCAATTATTGACGGCCGTCAATCTATCAAATGGCAGGAATTTATCCGCCCTGCCTATTTCGGAGTTACTATTTTTATAGTTTTGCTATGGTGGTCGCACCCTCTGTTGCTGGAAGCAACTAGTAGGATCAGATGGGAAATTTAGCTTAAAGAGCAAAAGCCTCTCGCCTACCCGTTCACGGTAGCCTTCTGCAGAAAAGCGAGGTGATGAGACGGTACTCACTCATGGGATTTCCCCCAAGATCCTTACGGGTGATGCTTGTGACGCAAAGGTAGCGCAGCTAAGGCCAGTCAGACGCTACGCGTAGCTTGCTTCCCCGTAGGGTACAAGTCGGGAAACCCCCTGTTAGCATCAGGCTCACCACACTGCTCCATTTAATGCGCCTGAGACGACGATTCTACCCCCCGAATGAATCAACAAGCGTAGCTCTCGACAATCAAGGAGGTGGATGAGGAGATGAACAAATGTCTTGATTGTTGGCGGAAGAGATATTATCATGGTGACTCAAGCGTGATTAGGTCGATTCATGTTGAGAGCGGTCAAAGTCAGACTTTACCTAACAACAGCCCAGCAAGCTCATTTGGTACAAGCCTATAGCTATGTTAGCTGGGTTTGGAATCAGTCTCTATGTGTAATATCTCAGACTTCCAAAAAGGCGGGTAAGGGCTTGTCAGCTTACGACATGAAGAAACAGATTCTAGTTTGGAAAGTTGAGTATAAATGGCTCAAAGTATTTATTCCTAATGTTTGCAGCAATCCTGTTTAAATCTGTCTTAAGCTTTTATCAACTTCTATGATGGTCTGACTAAATACCCAACCTTTAAGACTAGGCACGGTAGACAGTCTCTTCAATATCCAGCTAACGTCAAAATCATCTCTAACTCAGAGATGAAATTTCCTAGAAAACTGGCAGTGGTAAAAGCGAACATTCCCCATGACCTTGTTGGTAAATTGAGAACTATAACTATTTCTCAGATACATGATGGTAGATAATGCATCTTTATTAATTGACCATGAAGCTGAAAAGATACCATCTAGCAACGCCCTTCTCCTGACGGAGACGCCAAGAGCGAACGGGTGACGCTCGTTGCGCTAAAGCGTCTCACCTTCTCGCATTCGTGAGAGGCTAACGCCAAGGGAGAAGACTCGCTAACGCTGCGCTAACACCAGTCGCCTACAGAAGGAGACCAACTTGGGTGCGCTGGTTCACCAGATGCTACAACGGGGGAAAATACGCAACGCACTGGCTCAAGAAGCGAAGGCGATTGGCATTGACGTTGGATTGATTTTGTTGTCACTTCTAACGGGTTAAAATATCAGAATCCAAAACACCTGATAAAAATACGAACGAAACTTAAAGCGTAAACAGCGAAAGCTATCCCGAAAAAAGGATAAGACTACTAACAAACGACGTAAAGCTAAACTAGCTCTGGCTAAAGCTTACTCAAAAATATCTAGAGTTCGAGAGGATTTAATACACAAGGTATCCCGTAAGATAGTTAACGAAAACCGAGTGATTGTGATAGAAAGTTTGGTAGTTAAAAAGTTGGTTAAAAGCTACAACCTTGCTAAATCGATCAGTGATACTGAATGGGGAATATTCCAAACCATGCTTAAATGTAAGACGAAAGGGGAAGGAAAAATTTAGCTCGAAATTGGGCGGTTTTTCCCGTCATCTCATCTCTGTTCTAATAGCTTATTGCTAATTTCTAAGATGGACTCAGGTGTGCGTTCTTTCCTTTGTCCTCACTGCAATACACACCATGACAGAGATGTGAACGCGGCAATTATTATCAGAAATAAAGGCTTGCGGATCTTGTCGTTGGGAACGAGCGATACTGCCCTTGGAGGCAACGTCAGACTAAAGCGTTATGGGCGCAAGTCTACTATTGCCAAAGCTGTTGCCAATAAATTGGGAAACCGACACTTACCGCTTGCCCAAATGTAGGTAGTTCATGCGATCCTTATTGTCAGCATAAAATCCAAAATAGATGATAATTTCACCTGATCAATTACCCCGAATCAATGTACGATCAGTTAAAACAGCTATTCAGTGGAGGTGCGTTCAGTTAGTTTGAGATTTTATATTGGTAGTTGGTCAGTTGCTTTTGCTTGGGAATAAATGGCAATTCAGTCAAATTCACAGGTAGAGATCGCAATAAGGGGTCTAACATCCAAAAAAGCCACCGTGAGAATCGCGCTGGTTTTTTTGTCAGAGACACATCAACGCGCTCAATTTTTGCCTAATTATTCTGTGTCCTGAGATTTGGTTCCTGAAAGCATCTATCGGCAGTTAACGACTTACCAATCCTCACTTCAGTGCTGACAGGTAATTTGATATAAAAACCTTATAATCCAAGAGGCGTCATGGTGTTGTCGGTTAGTGAGCGGACATTTACTCAAGAAGTTTTAGAATCTCCTATTCCTGTTTTAGTTAACTTTGAAGCACCTTGGTGTGGCTTGTGTCGGATTATCCACCCGCTATTGTTGCAATTTCAAGCCCAATGTGGGGAAGAAATTAAATTAGTTGGGATTAATGCCGATCAAAATTTTAAATTGTCTACTACTTATAGGCTAAAGTCACTACCAACCTTACTATTGATTGAAAATGGTACTCTTCGGCATCGCTTGGAAAGCTTTGGCGGCAGAGAAGATTTACGTCTAGCTTTAGAAGACATTAAAGCTAACTACAGCAGTTGCCCAAAAATCTACAAAAGTCCGAAAACAGCTGACTTAGAGTATCGGCCTGCTTGATTGGCATTGGGCATTAAAACTAACGCTCTTTTTTGTCTGTGAGCAGAGAAAAAGTAAGATGCTGACCTTGAATCTTTTTCAAAGCCTCGCTTAATAAGCATTGCCAAAAAATCCTTGTTTGGAACTAAGCACGGAGAAACAATCTTTTAAATATTCTCTAATGAGAGGAAAAAAGAGCGCTAATGACCAATAACAAATGACCAATGACCAGTGACGAAATCTAAAACCATGCTTAACACCCCACCCAATCACCCTTGGGTGGGTTATTTTATCCTAAAGGGTGTGTGTCACAATTATTAACAGTTCCGACACGCTAGTCAAGAATTATAAAAGTAGGCGTCAGTGATGGAAGTAATCTATCAGTATGCCTGGCTGATTCCGGTGTTCCCTCTTCTTGGGGCAATGCTGGTCGGTCTAGGGTTAATCTCGTTGAATCAGGTGACAAACCGCCTCCGCCAGCTTAACGCTGTGGTGATTATCTCCATGATGGCAGCAGCTATGGGGATGTCGTTTGCCTTGCTCTGGAGTCAAATTCAAGGACATGCGTCTTATATTCGCACCTTTGAGTGGGCGGCAGCAGGTAATTTTCACCTGAGCATGGGCTACACTATTGACCACCTGACAGCCCTAATGCTGGTGATTGTCACAACGGTAGCCTGCTTAGTCATGGTTTACACCGATGGCTACATGGCTCACGATCCGGGTTACGTGAGGTTTTACGCCTATCTCAGTTTGTTTGGCTCCTCAATGTTAGGTTTGGTGATCAGCCCCAACCTAGTACAGATTTATATATTCTGGGAACTGGTCGGGATGTGTTCCTACTTGCTGGTCGGCTTTTGGTACGATCGCAAGTCAGCAGCAGATGCCGCTCAAAAAGCGTTTGTGACCAACCGCGTGGGCGACTTTGGTCTTTTACTCGGCATTTTGGGGCTGTTCTGGGCAACAGGAAGCTTTGATTTTAATGTCATGGGCGATCGCCTCGCCCAACTCGTCGAATCAGGTTCTATCAGCAATTTTCTCGCTGTCCTGTTTGCGATTTTAGTTTTCTTAGGCCCAGTTGCAAAATCAGCCCAATTTCCCCTCCACGTCTGGCTACCAGATGCAATGGAAGGCCCCACCCCCATTTCTGCCTTGATTCACGCAGCAACGATGGTGGCGGCGGGTGTTTTCCTGATTGCCCGGATGTACCCAGTATTTGAACACGTCCCAGCCGCAATGAATGTCATTGCCTTTACTGGGGCTTTTACGGCGTTTTTGGGGGCAACCATTGCGATTACCCAAAACGACATCAAAAAGGGCTTGGCTTATTCAACCATTTCCCAACTTGGTTACATGGTGATGGCAATGGGAATAGGTTCCTACAGTGCTGGACTATTCCACCTGATGACCCACGCCTATTTCAAGGCGATGCTGTTCTTGGGTTCAGGTTCGGTAATTCACGGCATGGAAGGTGTCGTTGGACACGACCCTGCCTTAGCGCAAGACATGCGCCTAATGGGCGGACTGCGAAAGTACATGCCGATCACGTCAATTACCTTTTTGATTGGTTGCTTGGCAATTTCTGGTATTCCGCCCTTTGCTGGTTTCTGGTCAAAAGATGAAATTCTGGGGAAGGCTTTTGAGGCTAACCCACTTCTCTGGTTTATCGGCTGGCTAACTGCCGGTATTACTGCTTTTTATATGTTTAGGATGTATTTCTCGACATTTGAAGGCGAATTCCGGGGTAATGACGACAAAATCAAGCAAAAACTTAAAAAAGCTGCGGCGACAATTGTCCTGGAATTAGAGTCACAAGAACCAGTCCCGAATTTTGGGCCTGGGGCGATGAAGAAAGGAGAATTGGCGGCAACTAGTGAGCATCATGACTCCCATGACTCCCACGGGCATCACAGCGACTCCCCCCACGAGTCGCCGTGGACGATGACACTGCCGTTGGCACTGTTGGCTGTGCCTTCGATTTTGATTGGTTTGGTGGGAACTCCCTACGCCAATTATTTTGAAGAGTTTATCTTTCCTCCTAGCGAAACTCTCTCCGAAGTTATAGAAAAGGCTTCCGAGTTCAATCCGACGGAATTCTACATTATGGCGGGTGCCTCAGTCGGAATTTCTTTGATTGCGATTACTTTGGCTTCGCTGATGTATTTGCGCCATAAGATTGACCCGGCTGCGATCGCTGCTAAAATCAAACCACTTTACGAGTTATCCCTCAACAAGTGGTATTTTGATGACATTTACCATCGGGTTTTTGTTGTCGGCTTGCGTCGCCTAGCTAGACAAGTTATGGAAGTTGACTTCCGCGTTGTAGATGGTGCTGTTAACCTCACAGGCTTTTTCACCCTTGTTAGTGGTGAAGGTCTGAAGTACCTAGAAAACGGTCGCGCTCAATTCTATGCCTTGATTGTGTTTGGGGCGGTTTTGGGCTTAGTGGTTGTCTTTGGTGTCACCTGATTTCTATAGGGGTGGGCGACTGTCCGCCCCTAAGTTTTTTTTTAAGAGTCTAATTTAGACTCTTTTTTTGGCGGATAGTTCAGTAATTCGATAGTTTAGAAAAAGGCAGCGAATAGGCACATGACAAAGAAGAAATACATTTACTGGCAAGATGATGATATGTGGTTAGGTTATCTCGAAGAATATCCTGACTATTGGACTCAGGGTGAAACAGAAGAGGAGTTAAGAGAAAATCTACTTGATATTTACAGTGAATTAACAAGTGGAAATATCCAAAATATTCGTAGAGTTGCAGAACTTGAAGTTTCATGAAACGAAGAGATTTAATCAGTAAGATTGAAGAAATGGGTTGTATCTTCGTTCGTCATGGTGGCAAACATGATTGGTATCAGAATCCAATAACAAAAATTTCTCAAGCTGTTCCCAGACATAGAGAAATCAAAGAGCAACTTGCAAAACATATTATTAAGATGCTTAGTAATGAAGCTGGCTAATGCTTAGAATAAGAGGTAATTGTACTAGAGAGTTTAGGTACTCACTATGACCATATTTGTGCTTTTAGCTCTTCTCTTGTTCATAAATTCAAGCTAAACCAATGATGCCGTTAACCTCACGGGCTTTTTCATCCTTGTTAGCGGTGAAGGTCTGAAGTCCACAAAAAAGGTCGCGCTCAATTCTATTACATTATTTATTGAATTGAAATCTAAGGATTTTTAGGATCAAGAAAAATTACTAATATTTAAAATATAGAATTTTATTATAAGTGGTAAATCAAATAGCGATCGGGTTATGAAAAAAAACTTTCATAATCGTCATGGCTACCTATCCAGAACCATGTAACTGTATCACCCTCTAAAACCCCAATTGCTCGATAATTGCGAGTTATTCTGACAGACCAAATATTCTCCTCGTTATTTATACATTTGAAATGCAAAGACGGATGAAAAGGATTTTCTCTCCATAACTGATAAGCTTTTTTTACACTCTGTCTAACTTGCTTGTTAAGAGACTGATATTTATCCCAAAAAGAAGGAAGACTTGCAGAATTCATAACTTTTCATAGTTCATTGGTTTTGCAAGTCCTTCTGCAATCTCTCTTTTAGCAGATTGGGCAGATGCAATCAGTTGTTGTTGAGTTTTCTTAAATGATTTATCCCATTTGAATTCATCTTGCAAATCTTCCAGGTACTCTCGGAGATGTTCTGCAACTCTTTCTTGCACATCTTCAGATAAAGATTCCATCATCTTAATTACAGTAGCGATCGCTGGAGATGACATAATCGAATTTCCTTTATCAACTTTCCCTGTCTATTTTACTAAAAAAACTCAATCAAATCACCTATTGTCGTGATGAGAGCGATCTGTTGCCAAAGTTATACAAGGACGAGTACATCTGTTGTTTCTCCATTTAGGTTGGTGACATAACGGATCTGACTTTCAATTTGTGTGATTATCATTATGGTTATTTCTCCTGTCATGTTTTTTTGCACCAAATCGCTTTTTACATTAATCATCAAACAGCATCGTGTATTTTTAACGATAGGTTAGACTACGCGTAGACGCAGAGCGGCTTGTCGTAGACATCGCACCACTAAACTATAATTTTAGCGGCTTTTTTAGGGTAAATTTTTGACACTTGGGAGTATCTCAAACTACATTTTGCACCCCCAACTGTTAAAAAAGATTCTCAAGAGAAAAAATAGGAGATTGCTAATTTAATTAAATCAACCTAACGAGGAAGACGAAATCCTCAAAAAGCTGTTAGTTAATAACTAGTGACTTTTTGCCAAACATGATTTTGATAGCAGACGAATTGTGATGAATACAGCTAATTTTCCGTGGCTGACGACGATTATTCTGTTTCCGATAGCGGCGTCGCTACTTCTTCCGATCATCCCTGATAAAGAAGGCAAAACAGTGCGCTGGTACTCCCTGATCGTAGGGCTGATAGATTTTGCACTGATTGTTTATGCTTTTTATACTCAGTATGATTTCTCCAATCCAGGTTTGCAGTTGGTGGAAAGTTACCCCTGGGTACCCCAACTAGATTTGAATTGGTCAGTAGGGGCAGATGGCTTATCCATGCCCCTAATTATTTTGACTGGATTCATTACCACGCTGGCGATTTTAGCAGCTTGGCCTATTACCTTCAAGCCCAAGCTATTTTACTTCTTGATTTTGGCGATGTATGGCGGTCAGATTGCCGTGTTCGCTGTCCAGGATATGCTGTTATTTTTCCTGGTGTGGGAACTGGAACTGGTGCCGATATACTTTCTGCTGTCAATTTGGGGAGGCAAAAGGCGGCAATATGCAGCGACCAAATTTATTTTATACACTGCTGGCGGGTCGCTGTTTATTTTGCTATCTGCCCTGACAATGGGATTTTACGGCGATACGGTGACGTTTGACATGCGATCGCTCGCCTTAAAGGACTTCGCCCTAAATTTCCAGCTTGCCCTCTATGCTGGCTTCCTGATTGCCTACGCCGTCAAGTTGCCGATTATTCCCTTGCACACCTGGCTACCTGATGCCCACGGGGAAGCTACAGCCCCTGTACACATGTTATTGGCAGGGATTCTCCTGAAAATGGGCGGTTACGCCTTAATTCGGATGAATGCCCAAATGCTCCCCGACGCCCACGCTTTCTTTGCGCCAGTATTTGTAGTTTTGGGGGTAGTTAATATCATCTACGCTGCCTTGACATCCTTTGCCCAGCGCAACCTGAAGCGAAAAATTGCCTACTCGTCAATTTCTCACATGGGCTTTGTGATGATTGGTATCGCCTCCTTCACGGATTTGGGATTGAGTGGGGCAGTATTGCAAATGGTTTCTCACGGGTTAATTGGGGCGAGTTTGTTCTTCCTTGTAGGGGCAACTTACGATCGCACACACACCCTGATGTTGGATGAAATGGGCGGTGTTGCTAAGAGAATGCCGAAGATTTTTGCTATGTTCACCACCTGTTCAATGGCTTCTTTGGCATTGCCAGGAATGAGCGGTTTTGTGGCAGAATTAATGGTGTTTGTCGGCTTTGCTACTAGCGATGCTTATAGCTCTACCTTCAAAGTCATTGTGGTGTTTTTGATGGCAGTGGGAGTAATTTTAACTCCGATTTATCTGCTGTCGATGTTGCGGGAAATTTTCTACGGAGAAGAAAATAAGGAATTAGTTTCTCACCAAGCTTTGATAGATGCTGAACCACGTGAAGTATTTATCATTGCTTGTTTGTTGGTGCCAATTATTGGTATTGGTTTCTATCCGAAGTTGCTGACTCAAATGTACGACGCCACAACTGTACAATTGACAGCAAGATTGCGTGATTCTGTGCCGACATTAGCACAGCAAAAAGACGATGCATTAAAGGTTTCTTTGAGTGCGCCGTCAATTGCTAATTAAGTTGCGATCGCTAGTTTAGTTGAAATATTTATTACTTTGAGGGCAGGTAGAAAACCTGCCCTTTTTTGATGTACATTGCTTGGAGGCGATCGCTAATAAGCTAAAAATCTTTTAATTTGCATCCTCAAAAAAATAAATCTCTTGTGGGGTGGGCATCTTGCCCGCCCTAGTTGTGCAAATTAAATGCGTGACAGCTTACCAATTCTGTAATAGATTACCTACAATCTATCTAAAATAAGATTTGGCAAAACCGCTCATGTTAAACTACAATCCGCTACATTGTTTGCCATCTTCCGAAGAATTACCCGACTCAGATGATACCGCTGTGGATAATGAACTCCAAAATTTAATTCCCGGCTTGCTGAAAACGACACTAGCTTTGGTTTGGTGCGATCGCTGGGATTGGTTCTTTGGTGTTGATATGGGTATTTATTATCACCCAGATAAATCAGCCATTGTCCCTGATGGGTTTCTCAGCTTAGGAGTTAAACGCTTCATTGATGAGGACTTGCGCCTGAGTTATGTGCTGTGGGAAGAAAGTAAACTGCCGATTTTAGCACTAGAAGTTGTTTCCCAAATATATCGGGAAGAATATAGCAGCAAGAAAGAATTGTATGCCAAAGAATTAGGAATTTTGTACTACGTTGTATATAGTCCCCTACGGCGTAAAAAGCTGCCTTTGGAAGTGTATCGTCTAGTTGATGGGGAATATATCTTAATATCAGGAAATCCTGTTTGGCTACCAGAGATTGGTTTAGGAATTGGGCGAGAACGGGGAATTTATCAAGGTATAGTGCGGGAGTGGCTGTACTGGTATGACGAGGAAGGGCAAAAATTGTTGACACCAGAAGAACGTATTAGGGAAGCGGAAGAACGCGCAGCTTTTGAAGAACAGCGACGTGTGGAAGCAGAACAACAAGTGAAAATGTTAACGGAAAGGTTAAAGGCACTTGGTGTAGATCCAGAAACTTTGTCATAGATTCACTAAATTTCGGAATTTTCGCTGTCTTAATGTTAATTTGCTTGCTGGTTAGGGAATTATATCTATAAAGTAACTAATAGCTTGACAGTACAAATCGTAAAGACTGGTTGCTCGATAAATATATTTACCAAAACCTTCATCAAAAATATGGAAGTTAAATTAGGATTTGGAGCAGTCCCAAAACCTCAATATGTTTTTGTCAGCAAAGAAGCCGATCACTGCTGGTATATGCTCGCTGAAGATGAAAGACGCATCCCTATTTATGAGAGAGCTTTGACTGGCGTAATTACAGGGATAGAAGTTAATAAAAAGGTTGAAAATACATTCGGAGAAGTTATAAGAACAGATTTAAATGTTTTGGCAGATAAACCTTATATTATCCGCTCAGGAAGCGATACCTATTTCTGTAAAGGCTTATTGCTGTCTTTAGATATTCTTACTTTTGAACAACTGCGTCATCCACTTACTATTGCCGTTAGTCCTGGAGATAAAAAAGTAGTATTTTGTAACATTTACGATCCAGTCACTTATCGCTCTGTAGGTGTTAGTTGGGATGGACATAATGAAATTGATTGGCAAACTCTAGGGCAAAAAGTCAGTTTAAAAATTAATAAAATTAAAAATTTAAATCAAGAGCCAATACAAATATCTGCTAATACAACGGCATCAGAAAATCATGCAGTTTTGATAGCTCAAAGTGACACATATTTAGCACAATTAAACTGGACTCCAGAGCAGGGAAGGGAGTATTTGCACCAGAGATATGGCAAGCGATCGCGCCTACAACTCAGTGATACAGAAATTTTGGACTTCATTGATTATCTAAGGCTACAACTAACCTAAAACTGCCCAACTAGCCATCCGATTTAGTCTGGTATTAAGTTGACTTCGCCTCAGATGCTGGATAAGCTTTGTGTGCTTCTGCGTAAATTTTTAATGCTACAGCCATTTGCTGTTCGGCAATCTCTCCCTGTGCTTTAAACCAAGCAAAAGTTTCAGAATCTACCTGAACTGTGATTGTTACAGCTGACTTGGGCATTCGCAATTGTGCTTTAGCAAAAAATTCTTCTGACAAGGGTGGAATATCTGAGGTGTCGATGTCTTCGTCACTCATTGCATCGACTCTAACCCAATCGGTTTTTGAGGTATTGTTCATAGCTTTTTCGTTCGTGAGATAGTGCCTTTCTTAATGAGATGATCCGAACCATTTCTTCACCTGGCTCGGTGTAAATAACTACTACAATTCGACCATTAAGTAGTCCAATGCCGAGATACCGTTCCTCTCCATAGTCCTCTCGTTCATCTAGGTAGACAAGCATGGGTAGATTAAAGATGCGGAAAGCATCAGCAAAGTCGAAACCATGCTTTGTGATGTTGCTTTGGTTTTTACGCTCATCCCACTCAAACTTCATGGACACAATATACCAGTGATACCGGGCAAATGAACTGTGACTACATCACCGGGATTGAATGTCACTAAAGTATTTCCTCACTTTTAGGGAAAATTGAAGCTGCGTACTGTAAGGAGAAGGATGCTAAATCAACCTGATCTTGCTCAGTCCAAGTATCACTTTGGTCGATGATGGACAAATTTTGCTGGACTAGCTCATTCAGAATCAGGTTTGCCAAGCGTAGCTGCTCAGTCGGTGATAAGTTACAAACAACTTGGCTGTATATCTCTTGGGCAGTATTGGACATAATTAATCCTCCTGCCCTTCATCCTAACAGTTGTGATCCCTGCGGCAAGATGCTATAAAACATCTACCCGAAAGTAGTCTAGTGGCTAAAGATAGATAAATTGTTGGGTTTCCTTACTTCAAATCAATCTACAGTGATGTGCGATCGCACTCAACACAAAAAGGATTGACAACTGCATTCATCGCAGTCTCAAATTTATACCTTCTGAATGTTAATTAGTTGGTATCTCAGGGAAGTATAAGTATAAGGTGATGCTTTTTTTTCATATTTAACCCTTAGACAATTACTAACCAAATACTAATTACAATCAGGAGTATTTCATGATTCCACTTATCTTAGGTGCTGCTGCTTTGGCTACTGGAGCCTTCGGAGCGCTAAAAGGTGCTGAAGGGATTGGCAATATGAATCAGGCAAAGGAAATTGGTGAACAGGCTCAACAAAAATACGAAAGTAGCTTGCAAAAGTTAAAAGCAGCTTGGGAAATTACCAACCAGTCAGCAGAAGTTTATGGTCAAATGCAACTTCGTATCAAACAGGGTACAATTTCAAACTTTATAGCTTTTATTGAGAGAATTGGTCAGCGAGCTTCCCAAAACAATCTGGACATTGTAGCTGGATTAGACATCTCCACTCAGCAAATTCAGGAGTATAAAACAGAAGTTATCAAAGCTGAACAGTGGGTGAAAGGTGGTGTGAAAACAGCCGTTGCAGCCTCAGCAGCAGGTTCTGCTGCAATTACCTTAGCAAGGAGTGTAGGCACAGTTCAAGTTTCCAAGTTCTTTGGATTGTGGGCTAGTGAAGTCGCTATCTCCCAAGTTGGTGGTGCTGCGGCTTGGACTGGAGCCATAACTTGGTTAGGTGGTGGTACTAGTATGGCGGTTGGTGGTGCTGTATTGGGAGGTATTACACTCGGCCCGGCGTTAATGGTTGGGGGTTTTCAACTTGCTGGTAAGGGTGAGGAAGCTTTGACTAAAGCGCGGGAGTATGAAGCTAATGTCAACGTAGAGATTGCCAATATTGAAGCAGCTCAAGATTTTCTATTACAGGTTAAACGGCGAACAGTGGAACTGGCTAATTTAGTGTGTAATTTAAACAATCGTGCTAAATCTGCACTTGAGCAGCTTGAAGCCCAACCTTTTAATCGCGATCGCGATGCTAGCAAGTTTCAAGAAGTAGCACTTTTAATTAAAGCACTTGCAGAAATTATGAAAATTCCTATTTTAGATAATGAAGGACTGTTAAACCCTTCTAGCTTAACTATCCAAGCTAAATACAAAACTCTGGGAGGTATTTAGCAATGGTTTTGCAAAGTATTAATACAATATGCACTGCGGTTAATGCCACAAAATCGTTAGTAAGCATTATTTCCAGTTACAAGCAAATTGGAGAGCAAGAACGGACTAAAAGGCGTGAGATAGCAGCTTTGGAAAAAACACAATGTCTTGACATAGTTTTTTCAGCTTATACTGAATATAAAATAATTGCCGAACAAGAACAGACAAAGCGGCGAGAGATTGATGCTTGGGAAAAAGAAACAATCACCAAGATTAACGCCCAGCGAGAGTTGCTGATAGCGTATCTAGATGGCTCTTTTGATGAACGTGCAGAAAACTTTCGCGCTTTGTTTGCTGTCGTTGATAATGCAATCGCATCCGGCAATAATGAACAACTAGCCCTTACCTTAAATTCAATCACAGAAATTGCTAAATCCTGCCCTTTCAAAGAACTTGCAAATTTAGCTTCTGTTCGCGCCGCCCTAGATGATCCAAATCACGAATGGACATTTTGATTTTATAAAAGTGCGATCGCTCTGCCAAAACTTTCTAAAAAAGCCTACCAACATAGGCTTTTTTCATGTGGTGCGAAGCTTCCAGGCTACAGACGTTTTGAGATAATAGCGATCGCTACTAACCACACAGCCACCAATACACTTATCAAATATCGCTTGCTTCTGGTAGCCAGTCTTCATCCAACAATAACTCTAAAGAATATGGACACTCTTCTGGAAACACAGATACAAGTATCCCCGTTTGCTTGGCTGCTTGCCGACGCGCCCTTTGATAACTTTCTTCAAGTTGCTCTGTAGGATAACTCTTGAGACTAGGACTATCGAGTATGGCTAACTCAATTTGGGTACGAGAATCAGTAATAGAATCCAACCAACTATCTGAGCGACGTTGAGGTTGATATTGCCACTTGAACAGATGCAACAGTAGGCGAGTTAGTTGACTAGCAATACCTCGTCGTTCACTTTTGCCCAAACTTTCAACCTCTTCAATCAGATGTTCCAGATCGACTTCCTGCCAGCGATGCGATCGCAATAGTTGGGCTGTCTGTTCAATCCACAAATTAAAATCTGCTGTATAAATTCCACTCATAGACGTTTTTGATCAGCTGCATAGCTTCGTAGACAGTAATTCGCATTCCTCGAATACAAGGCTTAACACCTCATTTTCCTGGTTTGATCGTAATAATGTTTTGGTACTGCACAGCTATTCAAGGCTCAAAAATCTTCATCAACAAAAAATTCGGCATCGTCTTCCAATCGAGAATTACGCTGTCCAAAACTAGCAAGTCCCCAAAGAGGTTGCAGCAGCGCCATGCCAATTAACCCTATACCGGCACTAAAAGTTAGCACTAAACCCATTGGTATTTGAATCGATTGGAATGTTAAGAATTTTAACGATACGGGTGTGGCATTTTGGACTGAAATAATCGCGATCGCTATCACCCAAACCGCTACAACTAGAGATGTCAAAAAAGGAGCGATTTTCATACTTTCAGCGAAGTGAGGATTTAGGAGTGAGGAGTTAGAAGTTATTAATTCACATTTTGATAGAAATTAGAAATCAAGAGTTCAGAATTGCTAATTTACAACTCTTAACTTCTAATTCATAACTCTTAACTCTTAACTCCTAACTCCTAATTCTTATGCCTCTAGTTTAGCAATGGCACTCTCTAACTCTTGGGCGATTTGAGTGAGTTTTTCGGGAGTGTTGGTTTCTAGATAGACGCGCACTAGTGGTTCTGTGCCAGAAGGACGCAGTAAAACCCAGCTACCCTCTTCTAAATACAGCTTAATACCGTCTTTACGCCCCACTTCCTTGACTTTAATTCCTGCTACCTCTGTGGGTGGATTTTTGGTAAAAGAGTCGATGACGGCGGTTTTGTGCGCCTCTGTGAGGTGCAAATCAAGACGGTTGTTGTAAAGTGGACCATCGGCTTCAGCGATCGCTTCCTTAACCAGCTGACTCAAAGGTTTGCCTTCATAGGCGATCGCTTCTGCCACCAGCATATCGGCTAATACCCCGTCTTTTTCGGGAATATGCCCAATAATACTCAAACCACCTGATTCCTCTCCACCAATTAACACGGCAGTTTCCCGCATTTTTTCGCCGATGTATTTAAAACCAACTGCTGTTTCGTAAATTTGCAGCCCATTTTTAGCAGCGAAATTATCCAGCAGGTGGGTTGTAGCGACAGTGCGGACTATCGCGCCGGTTTTACCTTTGTTTTTGATTAAATGACGTGCTAGGAGTAGCAGCACAGTATTAGGAGTAAGGACGTTTCCTTGTTCATCGACGATGCCAAAGCGATCGCTATCTCCATCCGTTGCCAAGCCCAAATCTGCTTGATCGCGAACTACAGCTTCCACTAACTCTACTAATTGTTCTCCTTTGGGTTCTGGCATTCCACCGCCAAATAAAACATCCCTCCAATCGTGGAAACTTTCTAACTGAACGCCACTATGTTGCAAAACTTCATCTAAATAGCCACGAGAGGTAGAATAGAGCGCATCGTACTTTACCTTTAAATTAGCGCTTTTAATCCGTTCTACATCAAGTAGGGTGTAGATAAATTGCAGGTAATCTGGTTTGGGATCGAAAATAGAAATTGAACCCGATGGGTTGCTCCCAGGCAACTCATCCGATGCACTTTCGATATTTGCCACAATAGTATCAGTAATCTCTGGAGTGGCAGGCCCAGCATAATCGGGTATATATTTAATTCCACAGTAGGGTGCTGGATTATGGCTAGCAGTAAACATCAACGCCCCTGCGGAATTTAGGTGACGGGCGTTGTAGGCAATTACTGGTGTGGGACAATCCCTGTCAGTAATTTTGACAGTCCAACCCAAATCTGCCAGGACTTGGGCCGCTGTTTGGGCAAACTCGTCAGCTAAAAAGCGAGTATCGTAGGCAATAAGTACTGGTCTATCTTTTGTGTAGGCTGTTTCTAAGTAAGTGGCGATTGCCCTTGTTACTTTCCGCACATTTGGGAAAGTAAAGTCATCGGCAATAATCCCTCGCCATCCATCGGTGCCAAATTTTATCTTGCTGGACATTTTTGCCACTTGCTCCCGTACATTATCAGTACTATTAAAGCTTCCCGCAAAGCGTGTGTAGCAGCAAGTATTCTCCGAAGTTCTTTTCTAAGGAAGCCTTAGGTTAAACTTCTCCCCATCGTATTTTCTCTCACTGTTTCTGAGCAATGTCAACCCCCGATCGACCTTTTGCCAGTTATCACCTTTGGTCTCTAGTTGCCCCAGCAACCGGGCAAGAACGCTGGCATTGCCAGATGAGACGGGGGTTTATCAAAGCACGGCAACACGAACCACAGATCAAAGCGCTCTTAGCGCAAGCCACCGCACCCCAGCGGATTGGGATACTCGCCCAAAAAGGTGTTTATGAGTTTCATCATCACAGACATCTGTTGAAGCAAGCAGATGGTGTAGAAAAAGTTGCACAGTTACTGAAATTAGGCAACTCAAGCAATCAAGTCCAGCAACGTGTCTTGCAAATTTTAAAAAAATATCACGATGCTCCGTTGCTTTTGGATAAAGATATTATCCAATTAACTCCGGGCGATGAAGGCTTTCCTAAACCGATAGTAATTGAACAAGAAGATTATTGCTTTCGCTTATATGCGGCTATGGACTGCGTTTTCATTGAATCTGATCGCACAATACATATTTTAGATTTCAAAACTGGGAAGTCTGCTTTTGACCGACGACAGGCATTAGTTTATTTATTAGCTGCCCGTTATCTTTATCCAGGACGGGAAGCTGTTGCATCATTTTATAATTTAGAAATATGCAAAAAGTCAGAGTTAATTAGCATCAACAATAGTGAATTAGAATCTTTAAAATTAGAGTTAGCTAATGTTGCCCACAAGCATCAGCACGATTTGCAAAAGTATCAGGAAGAAACTACTAATTTTAGTAAAATTTTCCCTCCCAATCCTGGCTCTCACTGCCGCTTTTGCCCATTTAACTCAATCTGTGACTTTGCCGACTTTAAGCAAACTCAATCATATCCACTGCCCAGTTTAAGAGTTAATAGCTAATTTTTTACCTCTTTATCTTAGTTCAATCTTCAAAAAAATTTGCTAAATCATCGTACTTTTACTGTTCTCGCTTTTCACTCCTATCAGACAACCTAGATGTAAACTACACCGATTTTTTTCTTGGGTTATCAGGGGTTAAGACTAATGCGATTAATGATAAATAAATTTGTTTTTAAATCAGTTGGAATTTGGACTTTTCTTTTACTTTTAATATTTAAAGGGATTTTACCTCAACCTGCCTATGCATTGCTGTCGTCTCTAGATGCTTGTGCTGTTAAACCTGAATGTGCTGAGGCTATAGGCTTGGAATTATCTTCTACTATTGCTGCTCCTACTGCGGAGGCTGCTGGAACGACAGCAATTAGCACAACTACAGCTACCGGAGCTACTACTTCTTCTGTGGAAGCTGTTGCTGGGACTACAGTTGTTGGGGATATGCGCCTACCTGGAGTTGCGGCTTATTATATTTGGAATCGGGGTCAAAATCAGAAGGCTCAGGAAAAGGCTAAGGAAAAGTATTGTGAGTCTCACGCTGATATTGTTGCTTGTGGTGGGAAAGGTGGCCCCACAGGTACTGCTTGGTTTCCTAATACAATAACTTTTACTCAGCAGTCTGATGGGAGCTATTATCTTTATGGAAAGTGGATAACTCCTAACTGTACTGCCTCTCCTAATTATGCTTCTGGTTTAGGGTACTTTACTAACCCATATCTTTTACTTGTTGACTTCTCTCCCGTTCCAGGATGTGTTGGTCAGGTTGCTATTGAAGGTGATCCAACCCAGTGGAAGAATTGGAGCCAATATTTACGGAATCAAGCTGTTAATTCGCTGACATCCTCTGATTGGCAAGGTTTAATTAGTTCAATGCCAGCAGGAGGCATATTAAATCCTGGAGATAAGATTCATGCTCCTACAATTGTAATTCCAGGGCAAGAGACAGACGACCCTAATACGCCCGCAGATGAGCGTTTGTTGAGAAAGGAGTCTGGATTTTTTACTTTTCCTGGAATTCCTGATTTTGATAAAGATGGCATTCCAGATTCAATTGACTTAGACAATGATAATGACGGAATAGTAAATACGAATGATCCAGAACCGTACAATCCTAATGTTCCATTCGCAAGCAGTGCGCCCGATCAGTCAGCAAAAGTTACTCCTGAAGTTCTTCAAGACATCCGCGATATTGTAGATCCCTATAAAAATAAAGAGTGTGTTCCATGCGCTGCTGAAATTGAGGCTTACTTGAGAGAGAAAGGTATTCATGGAGAGCGCATTAAACTTGATGCTGTCAAAATAGTGGATGAAGATAGCAACATCTATGATGATAGCCATCCACCAAAAGCAGAAGAAGACGGTTATATTATTTCAACCAACGGTCATCATGAAGGAATTGCGATTAAAATAAATGGAGAAGAAAAGGTTTTTGATAACCTTCATCCTGACGCAGTTACAAGGCAGCAATGGATGAACGATCTCACATATCATAGTAAGGTATTTGGACAATCCGATTTTCGTAAATCAGGATACTTATTCCCATAATAATTGGAGTAATCAATATTATGAGCAATCTATCTAGACTTCTCCAAGATATTAAAGAAAATCCAGTTATGTATATAGATAAGCCATCAATTACTCACCTTAGTTCCTTTGTAAGTGGGTGGTATTTCAGTCAAATAAATCACTTCGGATTCAATCCAGAAGGTTACCCAATGCAAGGATTTGACGAGTGGATGCAAGAAAGAGCAAAAACTACAGTTTCACGCTCATGGACTGAGATAATTCTGTTTCTTTGTCGGACTGAGAGAAATGCCTTCTACAGATTTTTTGAAGAATATGAGCAGTTTATAAAACACAAAGATGATTCCAAAATTCAAGAAAGTGAAGAAAAAGCTAGCCCTACTGAAGATAATTCAAAGTTTCGTCAATTTGATATTTACAACGAGATTTTAAAGGGCATAAAGAAAAGACCGGGTATGTACTTAAGAACTAGTCCAATCACTGAACTAGATATGCTTTTGCGAGGATATAGTCTGTCTCGAAGGGAAGTTGGCGTACCTCCAACAGAGCCAGAAAGGGAATTTGAAGGTTTTCAGTTATGGGTTCAAGAAAAATATGGAATTAACTCAGGTCAGTCATGGTCTAAAATAATTCTTTTCTATTCTGTAGACGAGCATGAGGCACTACAGAAATTTTTTGAATTGTTTGAAGAATACTTGAATAGGAACAAGAGTTTAGAAGTAAACGAAAATTATGGTTAAGCAAAAAGTATTAAGGTGCGTTAGCCTACGGCATAACACACCCTACTTACTTTCTGATAGTCTTTGCCCAATTCCCAATGCCCTAATTTAAAAAGGCGGTAATTCTTTAAGAATTGTGAACCGAATATGATTAATCGCCAAATCGCCAATAGGGATATCTTCTTTGGTTAGCCGCGCACCTTTGCTTGTCACAGTTTCAAAGGTGATACCTTTGCCAATTTCAATGTGATACCAGCATAAGCCCATAAAAAAGCGCGTCGGATAAGGCCCACCTTCAGCCACATCGTCAGGATTTGATTCCATTGGCAACCAGCCAAAATTCGGGACGTAGAACTCCAGCCAAACATGATTAAAGTCGGGTTGTAGCGGCACTCCTAGTAAGTCACTATGGGGAGGACATTTGTACCTACCTACGGTGCGGCAAGGGATGCCATTTAAACGGGATAAGGCAAGTAAAACGCCGACATATTCGCCACAGGAACCAACGCCCCTTTCTAAAACTGTATCTGGCGGGTCAATGTAAGGTTTAATACCGTAAGATAATTCATCATAGACGTAGTTGCGGATTTTGTGCATTTTCCGCAGCACATTGGTTTCAGAACCAATCGCTTCTCTGGCGGCACGGCGAACAATGGTAGTATCCATTGCTAAATCGTCGTCATCTACTAGGTAGCGTGTTTGTAATTCTGGGGATATTTTAGGTATATCTTCAACATCTCTTGGTGTGATGCGATACTTAATTCCTCTAACTTCCAAAAGTGCTTTCCAGCCAAATATATGTCGTTCTCCTGGGGTAAGAGAATCAAATTTAAAGACTGCTACACGTTGCCCCTCTACCACATCTTCAGTAAAGGGTATACCAATGGGTTCAACGTGTTTCACCTTTTGACGCTCAGTTTCCGAGGGTAGGGCGATGCGCCATTCCACATCAGGTAAATTAACTTCGTCTAAGGGTGCAATTTCCTCAGCATAGGACATTTCAATCAGATAACCATTAGAGAGGGCGTAACGTTTATCTGGCTGGTAATGATAATACAGGGGGTGAATAAAAGTGCGATCGCGGAACGTTAGCTCATGACTCGGATCAGCATTTGGGTTGTCCCGGATATAAGGCTCCTCTGAGGCGTAGGCGATGTAAATACTTTCTTTGCCTGTTTCGCCATTTTTATGGATTGCGATGCCTGTAGGAGATTCAAAGGGGGTCAGGACACTGAATTGAAGTTCTCCTGTTGCTCTGTCCATCGCGTAAACTGATTGTTCGGTGCGATCGCAAATCCACAGCATTTCTTGACTCACTGCCAAATTCTCTATCCCAACTCCAGGGGCATAAAATCTGGTAATCTCTTTCCGCGTTTGGCGGTCAAAAATCAAAATGTAGCCTAGTTTTTGGCAACTGACATAAACTGTTGTTTCCCAAACAGCAACGCCATCAGCCTCATAAGGCAATGTCACAAAATGTTCTAGATCCAAAGCATCGAGCTTGCACAAGTAAACACTATTTTCTCGGCTCACCCACAGGGTATCTTCCCACGCCGCCAGACCAGTGACATCAGTAAATTCTTTAACTTGATGGGGATTAATAATTTTGCTGTTGTCAGAGGTGGGATCAATCTCTAATAGATGCCCTTTAATACTGTCAATGGCAATCAGTCTGTCTTTAATGAAAGTAATGCCACACAGGGTAGCAGCAGTAAGCGGTCGAATTGTTTTTTGCCCAAACATCTGGCTTGCGGTCACAGTGGGGGGTGTGAAACTAATATTAAGCATATTTATTGAATGGTTTAGCACGCCGAAGCAATTTAAAATTAAAAATTCGGCTGGAAAAGTTTTCTAGGTGAGGAAACCCTACTAGCACACCAGTTCGCTTGAGCGGGGGTAAATACGCAAGCGATTGGCTCAACTTTGGGCAAAATTTAAGATGTTCGCGTAGCGGATAGCAGAGAAGAAATGCAATCGTGCCATGCATTTTGGCTATTAAGCAGATGTGAATTAAAAATAACGGCCTCAAATTAATTGTGACATATGCTATGTAACAAAGCTTCCAAGCTCTATTACTCATAATTATCGGTACAAACTTTTCCGAAAAACTCTTTCGTGAGAAATAATACTATCTGAAAAAAGGAGAAATTTACAAATGTTAAGAATTACAGATCCACTCATGCAACTGGGCGATCGCCTTAATGTAACTTTAAAAAATGGAATTCCTGCCATCACTAAATTATGATCGAATTTTGTAACCATTTCCTGTGACCTACACGATGTCTGCTAATTCTCTGCCTGAAGGTGCCGCCGTTTGGCATAGTTTAGAAGTTAATAAAGCGCTAGACCTGCTCGATAGTAACGCAGACAGTGGCTTAACATCCCAAGATATTCAACAGAGGTTGCAACAATACGGCCCCAACGAATTAGAAGAAACTGCTGGCCGTAGTGCTTGGGAAATTCTGCTGGATCAGTTCAAGAACATTATGTTATTGATGCTGATTGGCGTAGCTCTGATTTCGGGGTTTTTAGACCTGATGCGTTTGCAGTCGGGCAATTTGAAACCTGGTGAAGTGCCATTTAAAGATACGATCGCTATCTTAGCAATTGTCATCCTCAATGGCATACTCGGCTACGTCCAAGAAAGCCGTGCCGAAAAAGCCCTGGCAGCCCTGAAAAAAATGACCTCTCCCTTAGTGCGGGTCTTCCGCGACGCTAGACTGGTGGAGATAGCAGCTAAGGAACTAGTGCCAGGGGATGTAATGCAGCTGGAAGCTGGGATGCAGATAGCCGCAGATGGACGCTTGATTGAAGAGTCTAATTTACAAGTGCGGGAGTCGGCATTGACGGGTGAAGCCGAAGCTGTGAATAAACAGGCAACATTAAAATTACCCGAAGAAACAGATTTAGGCGATCGTCTAAATATTGTGTTTCAAGGAACTGAAGTAGTCCAAGGACGGGCGAAGGTTCTGGTGACTAACACCGGAATGACTACTGAACTAGGCAAAATTGCCACCATGTTGCAGGCTGTGGAAAGTGAGCCGACACCTTTACAGCAGCGGATGACTCAACTGGGCAATGTCCTGGTTACAGGTTCTTTGATTCTCGTGGCGATCGTCGTTGCTGGTGGTGTGATCCAGGACGGAGGTTTTAAAAACATCCAAGAACTCTTGGAAGTTTCCTTGAGTATGGCTGTTGCTGTAGTGCCAGAAGGTTTACCTGCGGTAATTACTGTTACCCTGGCACTGGGAACTCAGCGAATGGTGCGCCAGAATGCCTTAATTCGCAAATTGCCAGCAGTGGAAACATTGGGTTCTGTAACTACCATCTGTTCTGATAAAACCGGTACCCTGACTCAAAATAAAATGGTGGTGCAATCGGTTTCCACTAACGACAAAACCTTTCGCGTCACTGGAGAAGGTTATGCTCCCATAGGGGATTTCCAGTTAGATGGTCAAAAAATTTCCCTAGAGGAATCGCCAGAAATATCAGCGTTATCAGTCGCCTGTGCCGTTTGTAATGATTCGGTGTTGCAAAAAGAACAAGGGGAATGGGCGATTTTGGGAGATCCCACAGAGGGGGCATTATTAACACTGGCGGGAAAGGCGGGAATTGAAAAAGACCAGTGGAGCAGTAAATTAACTCGCGTTGCGGAGTTTCCCTTTTCCTCGGAACGCAAGCGGATGAGCGTGATTTCTCAGGTGCAGCAAGTCGCAACAGGTGAAGCATCTTCGAGAGGTGTTGACCCAGCCATCGCTGGTTTCCTCCAATCTGAACCTTACTTAATGTTTACCAAAGGTTCTCCAGAATTAACCTTGGGACGTTCCACTCAGATTCATTTGGGCAATCGTACAGCCCCTTTGACCGAAAAACAACGCCAGAAAATTTTGGCAGAAAATGACCAAATGGCGAGTAAAGGTTTGCGGGTGCTAGGTTTTGCCTACAAACCCCTGGCACAGATCCCACCGGAAGGTTCAGATGAAGTATTTGAGCAAGACTTGGTGTGGCTAGGATTAGTAGGAATGCTAGATGCGCCACGCCCAGAGGTGAGGTTAGCTGTGCAAGAGTGTCGGGATGCAGGCATTCGCCCAGTGATGATTACCGGTGACCACCAGTTAACAGCACGAGCGATCGCTACCGATTTGGGAATCGCCCAAGAAGATAATGCCTCCGGTGTCCGCCTACTCACAGGTCAAGAATTGCAGCGGATGAATGACCAGGAATTAGAGCAAAATGTTGACCTGGTGAGCATCTATGCTAGGGTTTCCCCAGAACACAAACTGCGAATTGTCCAAGCATTGCAACGCCGGGGCAGATTTGTAGCGATGACAGGCGATGGTGTAAACGATGCCCCAGCCCTCAAACAAGCCGACATCGGTATTGCAATGGGCATTACTGGCACTGATGTAAGTAAAGAAGCCAGTGATATGGTGTTACTTGATGACAACTTTGCCACCATTGTCAGCGCCACCAAAGAGGGTAGAGTTGTTTATACCAATATTCGCCGCTTTATCAAATACATCCTGGGCAGTAACATTGGCGAAGTTCTGACAATTGCAGCCGCACCCTTAATTGGTTTGGGAGGCGTTCCCCTTACCCCCTTACAAATTTTGTGGATGAACTTGGTCACAGACGGTTTACCAGCTTTGGCATTAGCTGTGGAACCTCCAGAACCGGATGTGATGAAACGCCCACCTTTTAGTCCGCGCGAAAGTATTTTCGCTAGGGGATTGGGTTCTTACATAATTCGCATTGGTATAATCTTTGCCATTATCACCATTGCCTTGATGTGGTGGGCTTATCAACATACCCATGCCGCTGGGTATCAGGGCGATCGCGATGCTTGGAAGACAATGGTATTCACTACCTTGTGTATCGCCCAAATGGGTCATGCGATCGCTATTCGTTCCAACAACCAATTGACCATTGAGATGAATCCCTTTTCCAATATATTTGTACTAGCAGCTGTTGTTGTAACCACGATTTTGCAACTGATGCTAGTTTACGTCCCACCCCTGCGAGATTTTTTTGGTACTCACTACCTGAATATGCAGGAATTGGGGGTTTGTATTGGCTTCAGTGCCCTAATGTTTGTGTGGATTGAAGCGGAGAAGATATTTTTGCGGATTATGGGCAAGAAGGCCGTCTAAAAAAGAGATTTTAGATTTTAGATTTATCTTTAATCTAAAATCCAAAATCCAAAATCGCACTTATGTACCTCAAAACTCTAAACCTCCGACAATTTCGCAATTATCAAGACCAAAAGGTTGAGTTTAATGCTGCCAAAACAATTTTGGTAGGTAATAACGCTCAGGGAAAGTCGAATTTGTTGGAGGCGGTGGAGTTGCTGGCGACATTGCGATCGCACCGAATGACCCGCGATCGCGATTTAGTTCAAGAAGGGGAAGCTATAGCTCAAATTAATGCTACTCTAGAGCGACAAACAGGCGTGAGTGACCTTACCTTAACCTTACGCCGCAACGGTCGCCGTAGCGTTGCTCTCAATGGTGAATCTATCCGCCGTCAAATGGATTTTCTCGGCGTTCTGAATGCAGTCCAATTTTCTAGCCTGGATTTAGAACTAGTACGCGGCGGCCCAGAAGGTCGCCGCAACTGGTTAGATACACTCTTAATTCAACTTGAACCAGTTTATGCTCACATTTTGCAGCAGTATAATCATGTGTTACGCCAGCGCAATGCTTTTTTAAAAAAAACTCAAGACTCAGCACCCAGCAATCAGGATTCAGAACTGGCGGTGTGGGATGCACAGTTAGCCACCACAGGGACACGGGTAATTAGACGACGCGATCGCGCTATACAAAGATTAGCTCCCATTGCTAGTGCTTGGCACGCCAGTATCAGCGGCAGTACAGAAGTTCTACAAATTAAGTACGTGCCTAATATTCCTTTAGAGGATAATCAGCCAGAAGAAGTCCAGCAAGCTTTTTTAGCAAAAATTCAACAGCGAGCGATCGCTGAAATGCACCAAGGTACTACTCTGGTCGGTCCCCATCGAGACGAAGTAGAATTAACTATTAACCAGACACCCGCTCGTCAATACGGTTCTCAAGGTCAACAACGAACGCTGGTTCTAGCCTTAAAATTAGCAGAATTACAATTAATTGAAGAAGTCGTCAAAGAGCCACCGCTGCTATTACTAGATGATGTTCTTGCCGAGCTAGATTTGTCCCGCCAAAATCAATTGCTTGATGCTATTCAAGACCGCTTTCAGACGCTGATTACTACCACTCATTTGGGTTCTTTTGATTCCCAATGGTTAAAGTCCTCCCAAATTCTTTTTGTGAAGGCAGGAGAAATAATCCCACAAATCTAATAATTCGTAACCGTTCACAGGATAATAAACGCTACAGTCAAAAATGCGTTACTGAGGTGGTAGATTAAGAGTCATGGATGAAAACTGCCTCGCCTGTTGACTGTTGTGACTACCCTTAAATCTTAGCGTCGGAACGTTTTGGAATTTATAACTCAAGCCGTTAGTGCTAAACGCCAGGGTCAACCAACTCCTTCTTTACTTCCACAAGTTCCTGCCGAGTAAAGTTGCTGTCAAAAATGCTGCTTAAAACCCACGAATTTATACAGTTTTATTTCCTAAATTGAATCAGTCTGCTCTCTACAGATACTTGGTGTATTCCTACTCTTAGCTACGTGCAGCGTTCACATACAGAATCAGACAAGCGATGTCTAAGGGCGGGCTATTTGGGATTGCGCTATTGCGGCTAATCATCTGTTTGAGAAGTTTGAGCATCTTCAACAGGACTGGTAATTGGGAAAGAAATAGGATTAGTAGATGGGGTTAGTGAATCTAACTGAGGTTGTTCGAGTGATGCTTCGATGCTTGAATCATTCAAATAGGAGGCGAATATTTTATCATAGTTAGAAGCAACAGCTAAAAAAGCGCCACCCAAAATATAGATAGGTAATGGCAGATTAAATTCTTGCAACCAGTCAAACAGTTCTGCTAAGGCAAACAGCACCAAAAAGCAGGCAAGCCAAACCTTCATATTTTCATTCTCTGGATTGAGACAACTCTATTACTAGCTTAAATAGCTTGCATAAGGGACTGACAAAAAATAAATTATCCAAAATTATTTGTACATTTACAGGGGATCTTGGACAAGATCCCCTACTTATACCATTTCTTTGTGAGGCTGCGCCAAATTTTCTTGGCTTCTTATTTATTTCTTTGCTTGTAAATGCAGTTCCAGCTATTCTCCAATCGCTTTGTGAAAGTTTAGGATGGCAAACTACTAGTACAACACGGTGTAAATAGAGCAACCATTTAAAAACCCTAAAGAGCTTATTCCGTAATACTTTTGACTTCCGCCTTGCGGTGCTAGTAAGGACTATTATGTTCCCGGACGAAAGCGAATACGATCGGGTATATGATGGCGATCGCCCAATATTTCTAACAAAGGACCATTAACGTCAAATTTAACCATACTTACCGAGGCGACCAAAATATTCACCCGATAGCGATAGCGTCCCAAATCAATTCCCAATAAACTGCAAAGCATAATCCGAATCGTGGCTTTATGGGAAACTACTAAAACATTACCTTGAGAATGTTTTTCTTGAATTTCAGCAATTACAGTCATAGAACGGTTAGCAATATCTACCGCAGTTTCTCCACCTAGTGGTGCATTCCAAGCGGGTTCTGTCAACCATTTTACATAATTTTCTGCGTAATTCTCTTGGGTAAACGATTTACTCTTAGTTTCCCATTCACCGTAACTACCTTCTCTAAGTCCGTCACGCAACTGCATATCCATACCGATAGCATCACAAAATGGCTTGGCAGTTGCAATTGTGCGCTTCATCGGGCTTACATAAACAGCCTCCCACTTCAATTTTTGATAAACATCGGCAAAACTCTCTGCCATCTGCATCCCTTCTTTTGTCAACTGGGCATCAGTTTTACCGCAGAAATTACCACTTTGACTAAAAGTAGTTTCTCCATGTCGCAGTAAATATAAATTGAGTGTCATAGCTTGTATCGCGATTGGGATAAAAGAGTTTGTGCAAAAATAAAATACCATCAATCTCGCAATCGAGTATGTGACAACAGGACAAAGTAATCAACCAAAAAAGTCAATCAACCACAAACTTTTGATTTCGTTGACAAAAGTAGCGGTTCCAACTGGTACTATTGATGTATTAAATATTTTTTTACCCCTCCCTAACCCTCCCCGATATATTGGTGAGGGGACTGGATTTTCTGGTTTCCCCCCTTTATAAGGGGGGTGATAAAAATCACAGTCAAACACTTTTCAAACATCCTCTAAGGCTCAACGCTGTGACGTGCCACTATTCCTTTGAATATGTTTTTAGTTGAGATTCCTTTAATGAAAGCTAGAAATTTCTGGTTACTAATGAATCTGAGGATTTTGTTTATTATGAATCAGTTAGAAGTAAGCGATAAACTATATAAAATTTCTTTGAGAAAAATTAAAAATTTCAATTTGATTGCAATTAGGACTTACGCAAAAATTGCTAAAAAGCTTAATTTATCGAACCGCCAAGACGCCAAGAGCGCCGAGAATTCGTAGAGTGTGCGTAAGTCCTAGCAATAATACATTTAGCTAACTCAAATTTGTGCATCCTCAACTGTTAAAGTTATCTAAACCACTACATGTGAATAGGGGCAATGACTGCTTCATCATCAGATAATTCGATAACTTACCCAAGTACTTATAGTCTATACATCACTAGGCAAGAGTATAAATATAACTATACCTATATTCCATCTATTGCTATGGTGGATCAGGTTTCTGCTGCGGAAGAGTTCACCACTAATTGGTATTTTTTATTAGCCCAGCAGTTACGAGTTCTTTTTGTGAATACCTTGATTGTCAATAGAGGAAATCAGGGTTCTGAATCGATTCGTGATGATGTCGAAAGGTTTATTTTAGAAGCCTTAATCAAGGGAGCAATACCAGCCCAAATCAGCATTCTGGTGAGAATCCTACAAATTATCCCCCAGCTTTTGCTTAAACAGATATCTCAGGATGTTAGAGAACTCGACGATCTTTTCTTTTCTATTCTTAAAGAAAACGGACTTGTGATCCTCAGAGATACTCTAAATCAGGTAATCACCCTTCTATATGAAGGACAACCCACAGGACATGCAACCAGTCTCAAGGACTACGAAAATTTGTTTGTGGTGATTGGTGTACCAGCGATCGCCAAAACTTACCAAGAAGATGAAGTATTTGCATACATGCGAGTAGCTGGCTACAATCCCGTGATGATCGAGCGAGTAACTACTCCAGGCGATCGCTTCCCAGTCACAGAGGAACATTACCAAGCAGTGATGGGAACTGACGATTCATTAGCAGCAGCAGGAGAAGAAGGAAGGCTCTACTTAGCTGACTATAAAATTTTATCCGGTGCGATCAACGGTACATTCCCACATGAGCAAAAATATGTCTATGCTCCCCTAGCACTGTTTGCCTTACCTAAAGGCTCAGACCCCACCCGTCTATTGCGTCCGATAGCCATTCAATGCGGTCAAACCCCAGGATCAGATTATCCAATCATTACCCCTAATTCCGGTAAATACGCTTGGCTTTTTGCCAAAACAGTTGTCCAAATAGCAGATGCCAACTTCCACGAACCGATTACTCACCTAGCAAGAACTCACCTGTTAGTTGGTGTTTTTGCGATCGCAACCTATCGACAACTGCCACTTACCCATCCCCTAAGAATTCTGCTGCGCCCGCATTTTGACAGTACCTTAGCAATTAACGATGCTGCCCAACGGATTCTGATTGCTCCTGGCGGTGGTGTCGATAGATTACTCTCAGCATCAATCGATAACTCCCGCGTTTTAACAGTGCTGGGGTTACAAAGCTATGGGTTCAATAGTGCCATCTTGCCTAAGCAATTCCAAGAGCGCGGTGTGGATGATCCCAACCTATTGCCTGTTTATCCTTATCGGGACGATGCACTATTAGTTTGGGATGCCATTCATCAATGGGTTTTGGACTATCTGAATTTATATTACCTTACCGATGAAGATATTCAAAAAGACACAGCCCTGCAAGCATGGGCAGCTGAAATATCAGCTTATGATGGTGGTCGTATCCCCGATTTTGGTGAGAATGGGGGCATTAAAACGCTCAATTACCTGAATGATGCCATTACACTGATTATTTTCACCGCCAGCGCTCAACATGCTGCGGTTAATTTTCCGCAAAAAGATTTCATGAGCTATGCCGCGGCCATCCCAATGGCAGGTTATTTACCAGCCTCAACTCTCAAAAGAGAAGTTACTGAGCAAGACTATCTGAATTTGCTCCCCCCCTTAGATCAGGCGCAACGGCAATACAATTTACTCAGCTTATTGGGATCTGTATACTATAACAAGCTGGGCGAGTATCAGCAAGGATACTTTACAGACCAGAAAATAAAACCATTGTTACAGGCATTCCAGAGTAATCTTCAGCAGGTAGAAGATACGATTAAGCAACGTAATTTGCACCGGACAACATATGAGTATCTGCTTCCTTCTAAAATTCCTCAGAGCATCAATATCTGAATTAGGGAAGGGAGACAAGGAAAAAAAGGAAATAACCAATGCCCAATGTTTTATGAACAATGACCACTAAAACTCCAAAGTAAATATTATGACACTTAAAGATAAAGTCCTACAAGGTCATGATCGCCAGCTTTGGCTTGCACCTATACTAGCCAAAGTAGGTTATGACACTGCGATCGGCAAGTTTTTGCGCTTAGTTTTTTATTACATGGATGCCTCAATCATCCTCAACGCATGGCGAGACTTTCTCTACATCCGAAAGGACAATATTGGAGACAAATATTTTGCTGTGGATCAAGCAATTATGCATTCTTCTCACTCGCAGGTGAAGGAACTAATGCAAACCCAGCCACAGCTGCGGGGAAATGATTTAGGTATCATCAGAATATTAGCTCCTAGCTACCTGCTAGATAATCCTCTGAGCTTAGGAACTAACGGTAACGAACACACAGGACTGCGTGCTGTGTTCTTACAAGCCTTACCGGAACCGTCTGAACAGATAGACTTTTTAGGGTATCTAGTTGAGCAAAGCCTGTTAGAGGCTGCTAGACACAGCAAATTACATATCGGCAACGATTTGCCAAAGATTATGCTGTCGATTTTGCACCAACTGGTTTTTCAGATATCTTTATCTGAGGAAGAAATCACAGCATCGAGTGGTTACATTAAAGGTTTTGTTCTGGCATCTTTACCAAATTTTATTAGCAAGTATTTGCTAGCAATATTAACAGCGCCAAATATTCGGCATCGTCAGTATTTAACCAAGCGATATAAACAATCTGCCAGATGGGCATCTTACTTTGAAACAGGCGCTCAATATCAGTTAAACGAACACCAAATCGCTAATAGCCTTTTTGATATGATTCATCTTGCTGGTACTGCCGGTACGAGTGCGCTTTTAGGATCTGTTATTGGTGTTCTATGTCTGGATAATGCCCTCAGAAATGATGTATTGTCAGAAGTCAATGCTGTTTGGAATGCCAAGGAAAGTTTAGATCCAGACGCTCTAGAACAGTCAACACTTCTCAATCAAGTGATTTTGGAAACAGCTCGTCTCTATCCACCTGTGCGATTTGTTAGCCAACTCACCACTGAAGCAGGTGAAGTTGAGATTGGAGAACAAAAATGTCCATTCCAAAAAGGTACTCGCTTGCTTGGCTCTATTTTGACGGCTAATCGGGATGCCAATAAATACCAAAATCCAGATGATTTTGACCTAACACGGAATTTTTCAGATATCTTATCTTGGAACGGTGAAGGGCATGAGCGAGCCTGTCCTGGTAGAACCTTATCAATTGGCTTTATCAAGATTTTCTGCTTACATCTGTTCAAGAACTATCAATGGGACTCAATTACAGAAGTCAAGTGGGATTTTGAAAAAGTGACTGCCGTTACTCCTAATAGTTTAGTGCTACAAGGTTTTGCTCCACGGCTATGAGTGAACATGTCAGGTTTGGAATTAGAGAATGTTTTAGAAGACTCAAAAAATATTTTATCCCCCCTAACAACCCTTAAAGGGGGGGATAAGAAGTTAAAACCTATCCTTGAAAGAGTGAATTTAGGGTAATAGACCTCTTGCATAAGTCGAATAGACCCCCCTTAATCCCACGCCACTTGCTACAACGGAGGGAACCTCCGCAACGCAGTGGCTCCCCGATATATTGGGGGGAAACTTGAAATCTTGCCCCCTCCCCAATATATCGGGGAGGGTTGGGGAGGGGTGATTCAAGGATTTTTGCAAGAGGTCTAATATTCATCTGTTTAATGGATCGCCAAATTTTTAGACATTCTCTTATAAGCCTGTAATCATTTTTATTTTTTGTATGTATTACTTACGAAGTAGGAACTACAAATTAGTATGGCTGAATTAATCGAGAAAAAGCAACTCAATAACATTGCAACCTGGATGATTCCAATCAAACAAACAAACTTACCATCTGTCCTTAAGGGTGTATTTTTTCTGGATGGTAATCCACTGCCAGATACTTGCATCACTATGTACAATTTAGAATGGGATACACAGAAAAGAAGTTTGGATTTACCAGTCTTTGCACCGTTGCAGTGGACTTTTCATAACTCGATTGGTGGTTGGATATTACTACATTTAATTCAATGGTTTAAAGTAACTTACAAAATTCAGTTTACAGATGAAACTTTGCAGCAAGCTCAAATCATCCCTTTTTTGTTAGGAATAGAAATTTCAACATCGATTGTAAGTTTTACAATGTCTCAAGACAAAAATTCTCCCAATGGAGATATCTGGCACAGAAAAAACGTTTGGTTCGGCGGATTTTCTAGGGCTGGGGAGTATACTCTCCGCAAGGTTGTTGGTGAAGATGGTCGTTATACTCCAGCTTTTAACAATATGCTTACTAGGGTTCCAAATGAATGTTTAGTGATTGCAAGAAACTTAAAAGACAACGCATATAATAATTATTAAAAAGCCTACTTCCTCTTCATCTAAAACAGCGCCTACCAAAAATTCATCTGCTGTTTTCTCGACAGCCGTACCTTTGAAGAAGTCACGATTCAGGCTGGTGTACAACTCCAATGGATGAATCAACAGGAAATATTGCAAATCTTCTTCGCTGATAATCTTGCGTTCTACCATTGAATAGGTATTAGCAGCGATCGCAAGGAGATTGCATAGAAAAATGTGCTGTGGGACGGGCGAGACGCTTATCCCACAAAAGTCGTTCTTTTAGCTAATTAATTCCGAGCAATACCTTCTTGACGCGCTGCACGTTGCACAGCAGCAGCAACAGCAGTGACGACACGCTCATCAAAGACTGAAGGAATAATATGTTCCCGAGCCAAGTCTGAAGGCTTGACTAAGGAGGCGATCGCACTTGCGGCTTCCAGATACATTGTGGTGGTAATTGCCTGGGCCCGACAATCTAAAGCACCACGGAATACCCCAGGAAAAGCGAGGACGTTATTAATTTGATTTGGGTAATCACTGCGACCAGTAGCGATCACAGCAACATATTCACTAATTAATTCTGGCTGAATTTCTGGTATTGGATTTGCCATTGCAAACACAATTGCATCTTTCGCCATTGAATGCACCATTTCTGGTGTCAAAACTCCCGGTACACTGACACCAATAAAGACATCTGCCTCTTGCATTGCACCCGCTAATGTGCCTTGAGCTTTCACAGCAAATTCAAGTTTTTCTTCTGTCAAATCGGTACGACTGGTAGAGATAATCCCTTTAGAGTCGCACATCCAGATTTTTTCTGCCCCAGCTTTACGGAGTAATCGAGCGATCGCCACTCCAGCCGCCCCAGCACCATTAATCACGATCTTGATTTGGGCCATTGACTTATTTACCAGCTTTAGGGCATTAAACAACGCGGCCAAGGTGACAATTGCTGTACCGTGCTGGTCATCGTGAAAAACGGGGATATCTAACTCCTGGCGTAATCTCTTTTCAATTTCAAAGCAGCGAGGTGCAGCGATATCCTCTAAATTCACACCCCCAAAAACTGGAGCGATATTCTTAACTGTCTGGATAATCTCTTCTGTATCTTGGGTGGCGAGACAAATGGGAAAAGCATCTAGCCCAGCAAATTCTTTAAATAGCATTGCTTTACCTTCCATGACTGGCAGAGATGCTGCTGGTCCCAGATTTCCCAATCCCAAAACGGCACTACCATCGGTAACAATCGCAACAGTATTTTGTTTGATGGTTAATTTGTAAACCTCCTCTGGATCTTGAGCGATCGCTGTACAAATTCGACCGACTCCGGGCGTGTAAGCCATTGCTAAATCAGACACACTTCTTAGGGGAATTCTGCTAGTAATGCTGATTTTGCCCCCGCGATGCAAATTAAAGGTGCGATCGTAGACGCTGAGTAACTTAATGTCTGGCAATGCTTTGACTGCTTGCACAATGGTTTCAGCATGTTCGGTACTAGCAGCATCCACAGTCAGATCGCGGATGGACTCTTTGCGGGTTTGCTCGATTAAATCGATTTGACCAAGATTACCGCCAGTGGTAGCGATCGCCTGGGTTATCGACGCCAACATCCCTACACGATTGGGAATCTGCAAGCGCAGCGTCAAACTAAAACTAGAATTAGGAGTTAGGTCTGCCATGTTGATTTTGGATTTTAAGTTTTAGATTTTATATTAAATTGAGACGAAAACTAAAATTTGAGATTTGTAGTCAGTGGAAACACAATGAATGTAAACTTTTGAGGGAACCCTCAGTAGTTAGTTTACTCACTACTCACAGTTTTGATAATTATTTTTATTTATACCAATGCATTCACTAATATAAATGAGTAACAATTTAGTAATTGTACCCAAATACACCAGATATTTTTTTAATATTTTATCTGTGTAAATATTTGTATAACTATAGCTCCATGAAAAAAGCGCCCTTTAGACAGAGAGCGTGAATTACAGGCGCGTAGGCGTAGCCCGTCGTAGACATCGTTGCCACAGGTACTGCCTCACCACTGTACGTTCGCTCATTTTGTCAGGGTGAGAGGAATTAATGCCTTGAGGGAAAAGGAATATGACGATAAGCAGTACTAGCAGCATTTTCCGGTAGTCTGTAGAACATGCTGTAGACATGACTCTCCCTACTAATGGATACTATTTCTCAATAAGTAGTTGAGAGTATTACCATGACCATTCGTCTAACTGGGACAGAAGACTTTGGGGAATTTTGCCAGGATGTGCAGTTGTTTAATGACTATGAAGGAAAAGAACAATTGTCTACTTGGTTTGGTAAATACAGCTTTCGCTGGACTGGGTTTCGCCATAATCTTGGGTTAGGAATTCATAACAATGAGTATTCTCAACCAGTAATTTTTGAGCAAAAACACGATGACTCACCTTTGCTGACATCTAAGTTTTTTCTGTCTAGTGGTGTCAGAACTGTTACACCAAATGTGCCCGGAGTCAGTGACGATTATGAAGAAGTTGCAGGTTATAACTACTTATTTTGCTTGCCTGATGTTCGGGAGTTTGAACATTTTAATGTAAACCAACGCACTGAGTGTATCAGTATTTATTGGTATCCTGATTTACTTAATAGTTTCCAGGGAAGCTTTGAAGAGTTGCCTACTTTGCTTGAGCAGTTGAGAGAAAATCCAATAAAAGAGCGCTTCCATCAGCCGTTAGAAGCAACCACACCTGCAATGTGGTTAGTACTCAAACAAATATTGCAGTGTCCGTTTCGAGAAAAACTTAGACAAATGTATTTAGAAGCAAAAGTGTTAGAACTACTGACACTTCAGATTGCACAATGGGGGGAAAATCATCAGGTATTAAAGCGATCGCTCCATTTCCGTGCCGATGAAATTGAACGTTTGCATCACGCCAAAGCTATTTTAAATCAAAGGCTGCCACATCCACCTTCTCTACTAAATTTAGCCAAAGAAATCGGACTCAATGACTTTAAGCTCAAACGCGGATTTCGAGAAGTGTTTGGGACTACGGTATTGGGATATGTGCAATTTTTGCGGCTAGAGCAGGCAAAACAGCTACTCCGAGGCACTAATTTGCTAATCGCACAAATTGCTTATCAAGTGGGATACGAAAGTACGAGTCATTTTAGCTATCTGTTTAAGCGGCAATTTGGCATGACTCCTAGAGAATATCGTCAGCCAAAAGGCTTGTAGTAAAAGGAACATCCCGATTCCGATAAAAAAAAATCCGGTTTCAGATATTTGCCCTTACCTGAATTTTGTATTCTCATAAACAGAGTTATATAAAATAATTCTCAACTATCGACTCTGTTTTGAGAAATCCGGTTGGGTGTGTGGAATGATGAAACTGTTGCGTAGGCGTAGCCCGTCGTTGAGATCGCTGTTTATTTCCTGTTTTTTTATTGCTGTGGTCATACAACCAACTCAGGCAAAGCAAGTAACTGAAATTCAAAGTGTACAAGAACTAGACCGTTCTGCAAGAACAGTCAAAGAATGGTTTGCTCAAATAGAACAGCAGAACCCACCAGCCCAAAGCCAGGAAGGTGAAGTTATACAAGTGACTTCTGTGAAGGCAAACCCCACATCTAACGGTGTGGAGGTGATTTTACAGACTTCCATTGGGCAACAATTACAAGTAGTGAATCGTTCTTCTGGCAATAACTTTATTGCTGACATTCCCAATGCTCAACTGCGTTTAGCTAATGGTGATGCATTCACATTTCGTTCTACTAAACCAATTGCAGGGGTTAGTGAGATCACAGTTACTAACTTTAATGCCAATACTATCCGGGTGAGTGTAACGGGGGAAGCAGGTGTACCAATTGTTGAGTTGTTTGACAGTCAAGATGAGGGTATTATCTTCTCTGTGGCAACTGCTTTACCCTCCACACAGTCACAGCAGCAACCTCAAACGCAACCAACTCAGCCAGAAACTCAGACACAGCCTAGTCTTCCATCAACACAGGGCGATGAACCGATTGAGCTTGTAGTCACGGGTGAACAAGATGGATACACTGTGCCAGAAGCATCAACTGCAACTTTAACTGATACACCTTTACGTGATATTCCTCAGTCGATTCAGGTAGTTCCCCAACAGGTAATCAAGGATCAGGGAATCACCCGGATTGTGGATGCGGTTCGCAATGTATCTGGGACTCAGATAGGAGGAGGCTATGGCAATCTTTTCGGTGAAGTCAGAATTCGTGGTTTTTCGGCCGATAGCTTGGTAGATGGGTTTACTGGTTTACTTCCTGTCAATGGTGCCAACATTGAACAAGTGGAAGTGCTTAAAGGTCCAGCTTCAGTACTGTTTGGAGAAGGAGATCCGGGTGGTCTGGTAAATTATGTGACGAAAAAACCTTTGAGCAATCCCTATTATTCTGCTAGTTTCACGGCTGGCAGGTACGATTACTACAATCCTGCAATCGACCTATCTGGTCCACTGACAACCGATAAAAAATTATTGTATCGTTTGAATATTTCCTATGAAAATTCTGGCAGCTATCGGGATTACATTGAAAACGATATATCATATCTCTCTCCGGTTATCAGCTACAAAATTAGTGATGCCACAACTTTAGACTTCGCCTATGAATATCTCAATTCTAAACAAGGGTTTGATCGAGGCTTTAGTCCAGAAGCAATCTATTTAACGTTGCCCAGAAATCGGAATTTAGCTCAACCCGATGATTTTTCCAATACTGAAAGCCATCGCCTCGCGCTAACACTCAATCAGCAGTTTGGTGAAAATTGGCGGCTGAGAAGCAGATTTTCCGCACAATTTGATGAAGGTAGTGAAAAAGTTACCCAAATTGGCAATCCTCTTTTAGAGGATGGTCGAACGTTGCCGCGACAGCAGTATGGTGATGGTCCAAATTATACACAAAGTTATGCTCTGCAAACCAACTTAATTGGTAAATTCAACACGGGTGCGATCGCCCATCAACTGCTGTTAGGTCTGGACTGGAGCCATCGCAGATCTGATACCAATAACGCTTATGGTATTGATGATTTCCCTTCGATAGATATTTTTGAGCCAAACTATAATGTTCCCTTGCCTGACCGCATCTATAGCGGCCCTTATACCAATAAAAATAACGGCATAGGAATTTATCTGCAAGACCAGGTGACATTGTTGCCCAATCTGAAGTTGGTTCTAGGCGGGAGATATGACTTTGCTGACACAACCACTGAAGATTTTAGTATTCCTGATGAGCCGCAAAAGTCTGGATTTAACTCTCAAGCCTTTTCACCACGTGTAGGGATTGTTTATCAACCAATCGAACCGATTTCGCTGTACGCCAGCTACAATCGCTCTTTTGTATCCAACTTAGGGACTCTAAAAGTAGGCCGGACGCAAATAGAGCCTTCATTCAGTACACAGTACGAAGTCGGCATCAGAGCTGAACTTTTAGACAAGCGACTTTCAGTAAACCTTGCAGCCTATGACATTACTAAAACAAATATCCCCACTACAGACCCTAACAACGACCAATTCTCAATTGCAATTGGAGAAGTGAAAAGTCGAGGAATTGAACTGGATGTAGCCGGGGAAATTTTACCGGGTTGGAAAGTCATTGCCTCTAGTTTTCTCAATGATGCTTATGTTAGTAAAGGTTATGCCGGACTTCCCGAAGGTCGCCATCTGACAAATGCACCATATCATGGCGCGAGTTTCTGGACAACTTATGAATTTCAAAAGGGTAACTTGCAAGGATTACAGTTTGGTGCGGGGTTGTTTTTTAAAGGCGATCGCACTGCCAACATCGATGATCCGTTTACTCTACCGTCTTATGTCACAACCGATGCCTTAATCGCTTACAAACGGGATAATTGGCGGGTTGCGCTCAACTTTAAGAATATCTTCAATGTCAAATATTACGAATCAAACGACTATCTTACCTTCCCCCAAGCGCCATTTACGCTACAGGGCACAATTTCAGTGACCTTTTGACCCCACCCTAATCCTATGCCACTTGTAGGTTTTTTACAAGAATACTTGAAAAGTGCCTCAGGGCGATCGCTTATCGCCGGAATCATCTTGTGGTCTGGTTGGCGCAAGCTGATGGCAGGCTTCAAAATTAAGTGGTATGCCCACCCCAAGCGGCTTACAGCAGAATTCAAGTATTTGAACCACATCTATCGTAGGGGCACAGCAATGCTGTGCCCCTACCGCGTGGTCTATTTACCTGAAAATAGCTGTAATCTTTGATCACGGTATTGAGATATGTGCAACAGTCAAGGCGGTTAGGACATTAACAGATGATAAAACTTAGACACAAAAAGGCTTTTCACCCAGTCCCCAGTCCCTTGCTATATGTGCAATCCCTGCGGCTAGAGCAGGCAAAACAGCTACTCCGAGGCACTAATTTGCTAATCGCAGAAATTGCTTATCAAGTGGGATACGAAAGTACGAGTCATTTTAGCTATCTGTTTAAGCGGCAATTTGGCATGACTCCTAGAAAATATCGTCAGCCAAAAGGGAGAGGCTAGCACCTGCCGTAGGATGCCCGAACGCAAGAGCGTTTTCTTTAGGAGAAGGGCTGTAAAGGATTTCCCGATGAGCGACTGCCGTCGGGATTGCCGGACTTGTAGAAACTGGCGTGGAATTGAGGGCGGTAATCCGGGGAACAATAAAAAGCTACCTCCTTATCCTACCAATTGCTTAAACTTGAAATTGTGCAAAGGAGTGTTTACCTTGAGTAATAAAAAACTACGTAACTGGATATTTACCCTACATCGTTATTTGGGTCTAGCACTAGGACTGATTGCAATCATCATCGGATTGACGGGTAGTTTATTGGTTTTCCACACAGAAATTGACAACTTTGATCAGCATCTTCAAAGTGGCAGCATTATCCTTCAAGGAAAACAACTACCCATCGAAGCTGTTGTCAACACTGTCAAAAAAGCCTACGCCGACCAACCAGACGCAACTATTCAACGGTATTACCCGTCCACAAAGTCAGATCAGTCAATAAAGGTTATCCTTAAAACCAAAGAAAGTGATTGGCTGCCAATCTACGTCAACCCCTACACAGGGGTAATCCTCAACCCCAACTCCAAGCCAAGTTCGCTCCAAAAGATATTTTTAGACATTATCTATCCACTCCATTACACCCTCTTAAGTGGTGACATTGGCACGAAGTTTGTGGGCATTGTGGGATTACTGTTCACAATCTTGAGCATTACAGGCATTATTTTATGGTCTGGTTGGCGCAAGTTGATTGCTGGCTTCAAAATAAAATGGAATGCTCATCCCAAATGGGTTAATTTTGATGTTCATAAAGTTGCTGGTGTGATTACAGCCACGTTTCTAGTCTTTACCTTTTTCACAGGCTTTTGCTGGAACTTTTCTGAATTTGTCAACCCGATAATCTACGCACTCACCTTCTCCAAACCTCAACCCGATTTGGTTTCTGTACCTATTTCCGGTCAGTTGCCGCTAGGATTAAAAGACCAGTTAAAAATCGCTCAAGCTGCCTTGCCCAATGCATCACTTAGTCTAATTGGCTTTCCAAGTAAACCAGAAGAGACTTTTTGGTTTAACTTTAATCTTGGCGATGTTTCTCTTGACCAGTATAGCGGTAAGGTTTTACAAGTATCTACGACGGCAACTGCTTCATTAGGCGATCGCATCCTCAATTCCTTCAGCGATTTGCACTACGGCACCTTTTGGGGACTTCCATCCCGTATTTTCTACATGTTTGTGGGATTTGCACCGTTGATTTTATTTATTACTGGTTTTCTGATGTGGAAGCATCGTTATCGGACAAAATCTCCTACAGAATTTATTAACCAGTCCCTTTTAAGGTAATTACAACTAAAAAGCGCCCCCCATTTCTGGAGGGCGCTTCTTATTTAGCTAATCTTCATAATTAACCGTTGATAGCAGGAGCAGTCATTGCTACAGGAGTAACTTCACCAGCAGCTAAGTCAAGGGGGAAGTTGTGAGCATTGCGCTCGTGCATTACTTCCATACCCAAGTTAGCGCGGTTGATTACGTCTGCCCAGGTGCTGATGACGCGACCTTGAGAGTCAATGATTGACTGGTTGAAGTTGAAACCGTTCAAGTTGAACGCCATTGTGCTGATACCCAAAGCGGTAAACCAGATACCGATGACAGGCCAAGCTGCGAGCAAGAAGTGCAATTGACGGCTGTTTTGGAATGATGCGTATTGGAAAATTAAACGACCGAAGTAGCCGTGGGCTGCAACGATGTTGTAGGTTTCTTCTTCTTGACCAAACTTGTAACCGTAGTTTAATGATTCGGTTTCGGTGGTTTCACGCACCAAGGAAGAAGTTACTAGAGAACCGTGCATTGCAGAGAACAAGGAACCGCCGAATACACCAGCCACACCTAACATGTGGAAGGGGTGCATCAAGATGTTATGTTCTGCTTGGAACACAATCATGAAGTTGAATGTTCCGCTTATACCCAAAGGCATACCATCAGAGAAAGAACCTTGACCGATGGGGTAGATCAAGAATACTGCGGTAGCGGAAGCTAAAGGTGCGCTGTAAGCTACGCAGATCCAAGGACGCATACCTAAGCGGTAAGAAAGTTCCCACTGACGACCCAGGTAGGTAGCGCAACCGATCAAGAAGTGGAAAACTACTAACTGGTAAGGACCACCATTGTACAACCACTCATCTAAGGAAGCAGCTTCCCAGATTGGGTAAAAGTGCAAGCCGATGGCGTTTGAAGAAGGAACAACTGCACCAGAAATGATGTTGTTTCCGTAGATCAAGGAGCCTGCAACTGGTTCGCGGATACCATCAATGTCTACAGGAGGAGCAGCGATGAAGGCAATTACGAAGCAGGTGGTAGCAGCTAGCAGGGTTGGAATCATCAGTACACCGAACCAACCGACATAAATACGGTTGTCAGTGCTGGTGATCCACTCGCAAAAGCGATCCCATACGTTAGCGTCAGAGCGCCGTTGTAAGGTTGTGGTCATGGTTTTATAAGTGCTATGAATTGTTAAATATGGAACAAGCGGATTCATTATCGCCTGTTAAATTTCAGTCTAGATTAATTTACTTTGATCTGATCTGTGACTTAATATTCTTTAACAATCTCATCAAATATTCCTAATATAAACAATAGTGATAAAAGTAATAGATTGAGACTTTGTAAGCGATTTCAACACCAAACTAGCTATTTAACTAAATGACGCGATCGCCTAGTTAATTGTCTTTACATTCCTTTACAAATAACCTATTGAAAAAATTTTAAGTTTTGTTGATTTGTAACGAAATAATAAGTTGTAGATTGTCTTATGTTTTTATTGATTGTAGAAGCTTAAAAATCAAAGTAGATGTAGGGCAAACTGCCTTCAGGAGCTAATAACCAAACAGCGTAGAAACATAGAGGGACGAAGACAAGCTTAAGAGGCCAATTAAACTCTAACTTCAGCATCCGGTTAAAGGCATAGACTACAGCCATAAGGGCAGCTAAAGCTAGAAGTACCCAAGTGAGTTGGTATTGGCTCATATTTAAGGCTTCTACATAGACCTTTTCAGCAAACTGGGCGTCAGCTGGATAACCCCAAAGATGTCGAATTACCAAAGAAGAGTCTTGGAGATTAGGTAAGCGGAACCAGATCCAAGAGGTAAAAACCATCAGTTGGGTCAATAACCAAGCGACAAAGATACCCAGAGGATTTTGCCAGAATTGTTTTAGATTTTCAAAGCGATCGCTCATCGTATTTGTAAGTCGATGAACCACCAAGGCTAACCCGTGGAATATGCCCCAAACAACATAACCTAAAGCAGCACCGTGCCAGATACCAGCGATTAGCATCACAATAAATAAATTCCAGGAGGTACGCACTAAACCTCGACGGGAACCACCCAAAGGAAAGTAGACATAGTTACGTAGCCAATCTCCTAGAGTCATGTGCCAGCGCCGCCAAAATTCTCCAATATTGGTGCTGAAGTAAGGAAAGTCAAAATTCTCAGGTAGAACCAAGCCGAAAAGCAAAGCACTACCACGGGCAATGTCTACGTAACCGTTGAAATCTAGATATAATTGCAAGCCGTAGGCGAATGTAGCTAACCAGAGATCGGTACTACCCGCCCGTTGTAAGTTACCAAAACATAAATCAACGAAAATTCCCAGGTGGTCTGCCAAAATACCTTTTTTGACCGCGCCCCTAGCAATTAACCACAGCGCCTCAGATACTCTATCGGCACTGGGGAAGGTTAGGGTATTGAATTGATTTGCTAAGTTGTGGTAGCGCGTAATCGGGCCGGAAATCAGTTTGGCAAAGAACAATTTGTAGGTGGCAAATTTGAGGAACTCCTCAGTCGCAGGGGCACCACGATAGACATCTATTAAATAAGCAATGCATTCAAAGGTAAAAAATGAAATTCCCAAGGGTGCAATCAATTTAAAAGAGCTATCTGGTGAATTTGTTTGCACATGAAAAACAAACTTTAATAAAGGGGTAAAATACTTAAAAACTAATAATAGTAGAACATTTAGAGTTATCCCCAGCCACAAAAGTTTTAGACGACGACGATTCCAATCACCTTGGGCAAATTGCCACTCTTCATTGGAAATTTGCAAGTCAAGAGAATGTTTTCCTGGTGATGTGTTTTTTCCAATTTCCAACCCCACAAGGAAATTAATAAATGTCAATGCTAATAGTAATGGGATGTACTGGATATGCAAAGATGCATAGAAAACCAAACTAGCAATTAGCAGCGTCCACAATCGCAATCTCTGTTGTGCTAAAGACCAGTAAATCCCTAACACACTCAACAAGAACAGCCCATAGAAAATTGATATAAAGTTCATTTGTTATTTGTTATGGAACATTGGGCATTGGGCGCTTGTACTGAACGGTGTTGAAATATTGGGTATTGGGCATTGGGCACTTGTACTGAGCACCGAGGTAAAGCGTAAAGCCTGCGGCATAGCTACGCTTAGGGCGCAGCCTCTCCAAGAGTTGTATTGAGGATTGGGCATTTGGTTATTTCCCCCCTTGCCCCCTCACTTCTCTACTTCGCTGGCCAAGGAATCATTGGATCATTAGCCAGCTTTTTGGAGACTTCGTAGGCTCCAAAGCGGTTGAGGTGACTGGGATCAGAAAAGTAGTCATTTAGTTTTGACCACTGTTGGCTCAAATCACGATAAATAAAGTTGGGATTAGTAGCCAAATGCAACATATATTGCTGAAATTCTTGCTCATATTGTGTACGCACTGGATCTAAATAATCTTCCGTCAGAGGCATGTTGACAAACACTAAGGAAATTTTCTGAGACTGGGTAAACTGAAGTACTTCTTGAAAGGCAGCATCTTGCTCTCCTTGTACCTGGAAAGATTTATAGTCGTTGTCGTAATTTCCGGGAACTCTAGAATGTTTTTGATAGTATCTAGCAGGATTGAAACGAATAGACAAAGGTAGAAAGCCATCAAAATCAACTGCTTGCTGGGAAGTACTTTCATCTGAAGTACCATCTGTTAGCTGTTTTTGTGATGTAACTGTCTGATTGCGACCAAGCATGAGCAGTTGTTTTTGCAGTAAACTTTTAATTTGGTCGCGGTTTTGGTAGCTACCAGAAAGAGATGCTAGAGCCTGATTTAACGAATGATTGACAGCTTCATAGGTGCTAATCTCCTGTTTTTCTTCTTTTATCTTTTGTTCTCCCGAACTTACCTGATTTTTGGGCGAATCATTGCTATTGGCAGTTAGTGGCGCTTTTTGGAATGCTTGTTTATAACCAGCTGATGCAGCGATGGATTTAAACGTAATATCCTCACGTCCACCGTTAAAAGCACGCGCACCATCTGCCCAGATAATTATTTTAGGCAGTTCTGATGGTTCCAGTACGTGGCGAATCACAAAGTCTACAACTTGTGCGGTAGCACCGTTGATCCCAAAGTTAAACACGTCAAGATTTGGATAGCCCTGAGTCGCTAAAGCTTTAGAAAGTGCTGCCGGATCTATTCCCCTGAGGGCGCGGGAGGAGCCAATAATCAACACATTTGGCGGACTACCAGTTCTAGCCAAACGCTGTTTATACAGTGCTAGTTGCTCGTCTAACTGCCTGACATTAAAACTTGGCATCTGCGATCGCGCTGCTAAAAGAATAGCTGTTGCGGTTGCCTTTTCCTTCAATGGTGCGGCTGCCAAATTCTTTGTCGGGGGATCATCACTTTGGGTAAATTCAGAAGCATTAAATACAGAACTCTGATTTGGAGGAGATTTTGTCTCGGAAGTGCTAGGAAAAAATGTCGGTTTCTGACTCTGAGTTTTCCCTGATATCAAAGATACATTTTGCCCAGAAGATGAAGACAAGACACTCGCTACTTTTGGCGTCGGCGTAGCCCAGGCAATAATTTGACCCAACACCCAATCAGTTTGGAGGGTAAGTAATAATCCCAGTGTCCCCCAAACCAGAGCAATCTTAAGTCCTTGAACATCTGGTTTATGTTCGGCTAACTGCTGGCTTTCGCTAAATAGCTGGCTTTTCAACAGGAATTTTTTCGCTGTTGCACTCGCCGTTACCATCCAATCTCGCGCTACTTCTGTGACAAAACTTTGAACTTCTTCTGTGGTTAAGTTGGGGCGCAAAATTGGTTCATTAGTCTCAGAGGTTACCAGATCGTTAACGTATTTAGAAGTAGCAGCAAATTCTGGGGTTGCTTCTGGGACTAAACGTTGGCGATGCTCAAGATCAACGCCATAGCTCCAAAAAGGTTCTTTATTCCCAGCCCGGCGACCGTAGACACGTACCCCCATAATACCGGGAATTTTTAGCTGGCGGATAAACTGCGTAACTTTGTTTGCTACTTGTTGACGCTCTGGACAAACTGGTGCATCACACATGATGTGCAATAAATCATTTTTGTTCAGCAGCAGTACGCGAATTCCACCTGTCAATAGCCGCCAATCCAGGTCAGGATTGAGTAAGCGTTCCAGTAAAAAAACGATCGCTGGTTGATCGCCAGTATTCGCCAAATCTAGCGGCGATGTGGCAAAGACGGGATGCTTTGCAGCAGGTAAAGCCAGCCAATCAATCCAAGTAGGTTGCTTGTCGCCTGCTTTTTGTCCGTATACGGTGGCGGCAAGAATGCCTTGGGGAGCGATCGCTTCTAGCTGAGGTAAAATCGCCTCTAAGCACACTACCTTGTCGGGGATTGGGGCAGTTCCTAAGGGATCAAAAGCTGGCGTACAAAAGATATGTAGGGTTGATTCTTTAACAGAAGTTTGGACAGCAACTTTTAACTCTGACAATACCTCAGTTAATAATCGAGCGATCGCTTGGACATCCCCCCAACGCGCCCACTCCTTAAGCATCACCTCTGGTGGCGTCAAATCTACTCGCAGCAGCCAGTCAGGGGCTGTTTCGCCGCTCACCTGGGAAACAATTATTGCATCTTGGTAGCCGGAAAGCTTCAGATAACGCAACTTCTGCGCTATCGGTTCAGCAAGCAACGATGCATCAGGGCTATAGCTCGACTGGCAAAATATCCATAGGCGATTTTCTTCCGGCTGAGAGTTCTTTGACTTATATGGCTTAATCTTTACTTGTACTGATACGCCTAATACACTTAAAGTTTCACTAAGATACCGGGCAATGGCTTCTGGGTTGCCTTGGCGTGCCAAACTTTCGTTAGAGACAATCAGCGCCCCACCCGATTGTTTTGATTTTTCCGAGTCTACTAGCAGTGCTTGCTGCACCTGCTCCAGATGCTTTTCTATCTGATTCAAGTAAACCCGATGGCACCATTTGGGGCGCTGTTCCCCTTTTCTCCGGCCGTAGACAAATACTTGATATATTGAGGGTTGTTCGTTGCTTGTGAGGATATCCAAGTTTGTTTGCTGTAGTGCTTGCAGCAAATCAGACAAAGTATGCCAACGCTGGGGACATTCTGTACCTTCACAAAGAATATGAAGGTCATTTCCCCGTAATCGGACTTTCACCCCGAAAGTGTTGATCCCTGTTGCTTGGCTTACCCATTGCACTAAGGATTGCTGGCGATCTGGTAATACTGTTTTCATCGGAAGTTAAATTTACAGGAAGCGATTGTTGGGGGATAGTGCCTGCACTTGTAAACTAGAAACATAGGTCTATCACACTGTGACGGTTTTTTTTAACAATTTTGTTACCTTCGTAGCTTACAAAATCGGACAAGATAGTCTTGTACAGGTTGCGAGTCTGACTAATGTTGAGTTTTGCGTTTATTTTACTAATAAGGAGTCATAAATTAGAAGTTAGGAGTTATGAGCAAAGCCGGAGACGCTCTGCCTCTGGTTAAGGGTTAAGAGCCAGGAGTCAGAATAATTCTATATGACTGGCTGATGACTTGTCCTTTAAAACTGGACTTGCGTCCCATTGCGCTAACGGCCCTGATGAGCGAAACAAACAACAAGCTTATCTCATTTAAACTCCGTCTTTTGATCATTGGAGTAATCCTAATTTCTAACTTTTAACTCCTAACTCCTTTTTACTCATAATTCCCATAACCAAAAATTAGCAATGCCTTCTGCCAACCAACAGCCCTCATCTAACCCCGCATCCAATCCGGATTTATTTAGCATTCCCCAGTCGTTCCTTTTACAAGTAGGTACAGCGTCTATATTACTGTTGCTCATTACAGGAAAAAATACAGTAAGAGCACTAGAAGCCATAGGGGAAGCCAGTGAAGAATTATTTCGAGGCGATCGCCTACCCATTCTCGACTTCCCAGAGGATCACGAAACTGATCAAACTTAAAAAATATACACCAAATAATTATCTGCTCAGGAACAACCGGATGAGCATTAGGTGTAAAACCTAGAAGCGTAAACAGTAATTAGCTTTACAACAATAGAGAATATGGGTTCCCTTTTATACTCTTCGTCTCAAACTGCGGATATATACCCGGTGTCGGAATTATTTTTACGTCATCGTCTCCAGGTAGTGGAAGAATTGTGGGAGTCAGTTCTCCGGCAAGAATGCGGTCAAAACATGGTAGACTTGTTGCGCCAGTTGCGCGATTTATGTTCACCAGAAGGACAAGCAAGAAATGACCAAGCATCCTCAGCCGTAAAATTGATTGAACAACTAAATATCAACGAAGCAATCCGCGCAGCTCGTGCTTTCGCTCTGTATTTTCAGTTGATTAACATCATAGAGCAGGAATATGAACAACGGCAGCAATTGAGTCGCTATGAGGCAGAAACAGAGGCTATAGCGCCAGAAACAGCATCAAATGTTAACTATTCCTCCAATCAAAGAGAAGATGACGCGCCTGTTAGCAGGGGAATAGCAGCAGAGTTGCTGAGAAAGAGTTATTTAGAAAAAGCGCCAGTCAAACCAAAAGGTACTTTCGCTGCCTTGTTTCCCTATTTATTCAAACTGAATGTACCACCCCAGCAAATTCAACGTCTAATTGCACATCTGGATGTGCGCTTAGTTTTCACAGCGCACCCGACAGAAATTGTTCGTCATACCATCCGAGATAAGCAGCGACAGGTGGTACAACTATTACAAAAACTGGATGCCTTGGAAAACCACTCTGGTAGCACACCAGGAGCATATCCTTGGGAAGCAGCAGATGTGCGCGAACAATTGCTCGAAGAAATTCGGCTGTGGTGGCGCACAGACGAACTTCACCAGTTCAAACCCACTGTGCTGGATGAAGTAGATTATGCCCTACACTACTTCCAAGAAGTTTTATTTGATGGCATCCCCCAACTGTATAAACGTTTCAAACACACCCTATCCAATACCTTTCCTTGGCTAGAACCACCGAGTAAAAACTTTTGCTCTTTCGGCTCCTGGGTAGGCTCAGACAGGGATGGGAACCCATCAGTCACACCAGAAATCACCTGGCAGACAGCTTGTTATCAGCGCAAAATGGTGCTGGGGAGATATATTCAATCAGTGAAAAATCTGATTGAATTATTGAGTGTGTCGATGCACTGGAGTGATGTCTTACCAGATTTGCTGGAATCTCTAGAGTTGGATCAGTCCCAGTTGAGTGAGGTATACGATGCACTGGCGCTGCGTTATCGACAAGAACCGTATCGGCTGAAACTGGCTTATGTACTGAAACGGCTAGAAAATACTCGCGATCGCAATCTAGCCTTGTACAATCGGGAAACGCCAAAAAATCAAGATAGTCCCCTGTATCTTTCGGGAGCCGATTTTTTAGCAGAACTGCGGATGATTCAGCGCAACTTAACAGAAACAGGTTTAAGCTGTCGAGAATTAGAAAATCTGATCTGTCAGGTAGAAATTTTTGGTTTTAACTTGACACAGCTAGATATTCGCCAAGAATCATCTCGCCACGCCGATGCGCTCAATGAGATCCTAGAATACCTGCAAATATTACCTCAACCTTACAACGAACTATCTGAGGAGCAAAGAGTCGCTTGGCTCACAGGAGAACTGCAAACCCGGCGGCCGTTAATTCCGGCAGAATTGCCATTTTCCGAAAAAACCAACGATGTAATTGAAACCTTTCGCGTCGTGCGATCGCTACAACAAGAATTTGGTGTCAACATCTGCCAAACTTACATTATCAGCATGTGCCGCGACGTGAGCGACGTGCTGGAAGTACTACTGTTAGCCAAAGAAGCCAGACTTTTTGACCCCGCTATTGCTGTGGGAACTATTCAAGTTGTCCCCCTATTTGAGACAGTAGAAGATTTACAACGCTCCAGAAGCGTTATGCAAAAACTGTTTGAACTCCCGTTATATCGGGCTTTGTTAGCCGGCGGCTACGAACAGACAGTAGAGGATGCCGATGAAAATTCATCCTCCCCTGCCTCCCCTGCCTCTTCCTCCCCCCTCTCCTTTAACTTGCAAGAAGTGATGCTGGGGTATTCTGATAGCAACAAAGACTCTGGTTTTTTAAGCAGCAACTGGGAAATTCATAAAGCTCAAAAATCACTGCAAGAAATAGCAGAAAACTATGATCTAAATTTGCGGATTTTTCACGGACGCGGCGGTTCTGTGGGACGGGGTGGGGGCCCTGCTTACGAGGCGATTTTGGCTCAACCGGGTCATAGTATCAATGGGCGAATCAAGATTACCGAACAAGGAGAAGTTTTAGCTTCCAAATACTCCTTGTTGGACTTGGCTTTGTACCACATGGAAACCATTACCACTGCTGTGATTCAAGCTAGCCTGCTGCGGACAGGGTTTGATGATATTGAACCCTGGAATGAGATTATGGAAGAATTAGCAGCGCGATCGCGTCAACATTATCGGGCTTTAATCTACGAACAGCCTGATTTTGTTGACTTCTTCCACCAAGTAACCCCAATTGAAGAAATTAGCCAGTTACAAATTAGTTCCCGTCCAGCCCGACGCCCATCTGGTAAAAAAGATTTAAGTAGTTTGCGAGCTATTCCTTGGGTATTTAGCTGGACACAAACCCGCTTTTTGCTGCCTTCCTGGTACGGCGTTGGCACAGCTGTGCAAAACTTCTTGAACGAAGAACCAGAAGAACACTTGAAATTGCTACGTTACTTTTACGTTAAGTGGCCCTTCTTCAAGATGGTGATTTCTAAGGCCGAAATGACCTTGGCAAAAGTTGACATGCAAATGGCACACCACTACGTCCAAGAATTGTCAAAACCAGAAGATCAGGTTCGTTTTGCCAAGGTTTTTGAGCAAATTGCTAGCGAGTTCTATCTTACAAGGGATTTGGTCTTAAAAATCACCGATCACAATCGACTATTAGATGGTGATCCTGTCTTACAACGATCTGTGCAGTTACGCAATGGCACGATTGTCCCTTTGGGATTTATCCAAGTTTCCCTGCTCAAGCGCCTACGGCAGTCCCTAAATACTACTGCTACTTCTGGAGTCATCCACTCTCGTTACAGCAAAGGCGAGTTACTGCGAGGAGCATTGTTAACTATTAATGGGATTGCAGCCGGGATGAGAAATACAGGTTGAACCACTGCATGGAGTCATTTGTCATTAGTCCTTAGTCCTTGGTAATCTTCAAATGACAAATGACAAATGACAAATGATTAAAAACAGAGTTTTAATTTGCACTTTTTTGGCGCTGTCATCAGGTTTTTTTGGTGCTTACACCAGTGGCCAAATCACCATCATGCTGCATAGCCAAAAGTGCCAAAACCAACCTTGGGGTTTAAAGGAGATGTGCAACGCTTGGATCACACCAGGAGCAATATGGCAAGGTAGCACAACAGGACTATGGACAGGAACTATTTTAGGGGCATTTGTTGGTGGCTTGGTAACGCGACAAGTTCGTGATTAATCTCGGTGGGAAAAAGGTGTCAGCAAGGCTGGTAAAATCTACCCATAGCCTTAAGAACAAATCACCATGCCTACCGAAACTAACCCAGGGAATCAAACTACCACAGGTGCTGATGCTATTGATGAAGCGATCGCACAGGGAATTGATTTTGATGGTTCTCCCATTCCGCCTGCCAAGCTAGAACTTTATAGTAAAGTCATGGCGCTAGAAGGCAATAGACAGCGCAGTGGCGTATCTAATACTATGCGATCGCGCATTGTGCGAATTGGTGCAAAACACATTCCCCAAGCAGAACTCGACCAATTACTCGTAGATGCTAGTTTCGCACCCCTAAAAGAGAAAGAAATTGCCTTTTTCTATAGTGGTAAATAAAGTTAGAAGTTAGGAGTTAGGAGTTCGTTGAGATAAGATACTCTAGCGATGTCTGGCGACAAACTCTGACACTCCTTTGCACAGCGTAATGCTGTTAATTCCCTACCGCCACACGTCTGGGGTTAACACATCAATTCAACTTTCTACCTCACACATCCCAAATTGCCATCTGTATTTTGGCTTCTTGAGTTTTTTCCTATTGCGTCGAAAAGTGTATCTTCAGCAAGATATTGTCAACTTTGCCTTGTGTTTGAATTGGCAGGTGGCTATATGTACTTAATTAATAGCTGAAAGACTTGGAGAACACATGTCAGAAACTACGTCAAATTCAGAAATGCTATACCGAGTTCTCGGCAGTACAGGAGAGAAAGTTTCTGCGATTGGACTAGGTGGTTGGCACATTGGCTTGAAATACGTTGATGAGCAACTGGCTATCCGAATTGTTAGAACAGCCATTGATCGCGGCATCACCTTTATGGATAACTGTTGGGATTACAACGATGGAGTCAGCGAGATTCGCATGGGAAAAGCGCTGCGCGATCGCTATCGAGATAAAGTATTCTTGATGACGAAAATCGATGGCCGCTCTAAGAAAGAAGCAGCAAGACAACTAGACGAATCACTTCAACGCCTACAAGTTGATTACATCGATCTTGTGCAACACCATGAAATCATTCGGTACGAAGACCCACATCGAGTTTTCTACAAAGAAGGGGCGAATGCTGCCTTGATTGAGGCGCAAGAAGCCGGCAAACTCCGATACATTGGCTTCACTGGGCATAAAGACCCGTATATTCATTTGCACATGCTGGAAGTTGCAGCCACTTATGGGTTTAAATTTGATACGGCTCAGATGCCGCTCAATGTGATGGATGCCCACTACCGAAGCTTTGCAAAGCTGGTTGTGCCAGAACTGGTGAAACAAAACATCGGCGTTCTGGGGATGAAAAGCTTGGCAAACGGTATTCTTTTACGGTCAAATACTGTAACGCCAATTGAGTGTTTACAATATTCTTTGAATCTGCCCACATCGGTTGTGATTACCGGAATTGATAGCATGGAGATTCTAGAGCAAGCGTTTGAAGCAGTGCGGACGTTCCAGCCAATGAACGACGAGCAGGTGCGATCGCTCTTAGCAAAAACGGCAGAAGCAGCATCACGCGGCGAGTTTGAGCCTTTCAAAACCTCATCAGTTTTCGATGGCACTGCCCAAAATCCAGATTGGCTGGGAGAGGAGCCACAGCGCCTCCAGGAATTCATGCCAGCGTAGCAGAGTAGATTGCATTAGTTGACACAACTGGTTTAAAACTGGGGAATTTGTTGCTTTTTCAATTGCTTTGTAATAAACCAGTGCTAGAGTCTCAACCATGATCACGGAAGTTGTCCAATCTTCATCGTTGGGATTGCATAGCGTATTTTCCGAAACAGTGTGCCGCCCCAGTTACGCTGTAAACAAGGTACTTAGGAAGGTTTCTTAACCTTCCTAAGTACAGCATTTCATTCATTCATAGTGAATTAAATTTGGCAATACCTTGCAATGTTAATGCGTCCCTCTGCAATGTTAATGCGTCGGCTGCAATGTCAATGCGTCCCTCTACAATGTCAATGCGTCCCTCTACAATGTTAATGCGTCGGCTGCAATGTTAATGCGTCCCTCTGCAATGTTAATGCGTCGGCTGCAATGTTAATGTGTCCCTCTGTAATACCAATGCGTCCCTCTGCAATGTTAATGTGTCCCCCTGCAATGCCAATGCATCAAGATGCATTAAAAACGCCACGCTTTTACGCAAAACTGTACTAAGTCGCCTCCATGACGTTGTTGTTCTTTGATGAATAGTTAAATCACATCAACATATTTGGGATCTTTGATGTGCATAGTTTTTAGCAGCAGCCAGCAAGGGCAAAAACTGACTTTAAACCTCTTAGACTGTAATTGCGATCGCAGCCCCACACTTTGGGCATTTGGAAAGTAACCGCAAAAGGAAGCTTAAACTAACTGCCTCCACAAGCTATAAAGTATGTGTAGATCAAACAGCGAGATGTTGAGAAAAAAATCTGTATGACAAGCCATCAAGAAACCCTAACTAGTAACGAATCCGTCAATGAGCTAATCGCCGAGACGAAAAGTATTAACCATCTGGAAGTAATTGAAAATGTCATCGACTCTTTGGAACAAGATGACAGTGCGATGGTTAACCACACTCCAGAGGGTGGTTATCACTGGAAGTTTAAATATGGAAGTGTGGAAGTATTTGTCCAACTCAACGGCACAAGCGATGAAGACACTATAACGGTTTGGTCTGCGGTGCTAAATTTACCTGCTAAAAATGAACCTAAGTTGATGCGGTATCTTTTGGAGTTGAATTGCTCTAGTACTTTTGAAGCGCGTTTTGGTATTATTGAAAACCGAGTGGTTGTGATCTCAACACGCACCTTAGCAGAGTTATCTCCTGGTGAAGTGTCTCGGCTGATTACCATTGTGGCAACCATCGCTGATAATAACGATGAAGCTTTACAATCAGAATTTGGTGCAACTTGACTAATCGCTTCGCTTCAGTTATGAGTTATGAGTGCTGAATTATATAAATTTTTTAATTCAAAACTCCTAACTCCCAACTCCTAACTCTTGAATTCTAAAGTGTGGCGACTAATTCCTTTGCTAGAGGCGGGTGGCAATGTGCAAATGGCAATTGACCGCTGGTTACTAGAACAGCACCAGTCTGGACATCCGCCAACTCTGCGCTTTTATACTTGGTCGCCACCTGCGATTTCTCTCGGCTATCATCAACGCCAATACCCTGAATATTGGCAACATTTAACTTGGCAAGGGCAAAAACTGGATTTAGTGCGGCGTCCTAGCGGAGGGCGGGCGGTGCTACACCAAGGTGATTTAACTTATGCTGTAGTAACATCTGGACTGGTGGGTAGTCGCGTTCAGGTATACGAAAAAATTTGTGAGTTTTTGATTCAAGGCTGGCGATCGCTCGGCGTAGAATTAGATTACGGTACGGCTGGGCGAGGTTACATCCACAACCCTAACTGTTTTAGCACCGCTACCAGTGCAGATTTAGTTTTGCCAGATGGTGCCAAACTTATTGGTAGCGCTCAACTGCGACGTGGTGGGGTAATTTTGCAACATGGTTCTATCCGTTTGCAACCGGATGCTGAACTGTTCACTCAAGTATTTGGTGCAGAATCTTTTACGACTATACAACTGCCTCAAAGTCTGAGTGTAGAAAAAATTATTGCAGCTTTAATTGCCGCAGCTAATAATTGTTTTGATATGCAGATAGAGGTGAAACCCCTCTCCTCATCTGAGTGGGAAGCAATTTTGGAGCAACTTTAGCAACGTAACGATGCTAACGTTGCAGTGTTAGCGTCGGCGTAAGGCACCAAATCAAATTACAGTCTTTATTGAACATATTAACTACTTTAAATCATTTGTACAGGGTGATATTCCAATTTATGATTGGCATACTTGGTTTAATAAATATGCACCTCAGCTATTTTCAAATATAAAGCGTTTAGATTATCTGCGTTTGAAATTTTACCCTCTAGAACACTTGTGTAAAATTTTAGATAAATACGGCATTAGTTACAAAAAGCGGGAACGCTGCTATAAGTGTAGCGATGTATTATTCCAGGCAATTCCCGGTATAACAATTAAAGAAGAAATCATAACCTTCGCCCAAAACGCCAAGTTTAATGCAACAGAAAAAATACCTGAAGAAGCTTGGATGCATCCGGGTATGCACTGTCCAAATTGTGGTTTTACTATTTTTCACAGTTATAAAATTGACTAATTAATTTTATTGGTTAGTGTAGTGCATTCGGCGTTGAGTCAGCCGATTGATTTGCACCTGAATTTCTAGTTTTGTAGGTGATTATCTCAAAAACTCTAGCGCATGTGCAAGAAAATTTTCTGCATACCAATTAAAAAATGCCTGGGAGTGTTGCCGTGTTTCCACCCCAGGCATCTTTTATTCTTAACTTGCTCCTCACACAAATATAAGCTATCACTATATCTATCAAAAGGCAAGTATATTGAGTGACACTTTCTAAACTGCACCACTAATCCAATTTTTAAATACCAATTAAAAAATGCCTGGGAGTGTTGCCGTGTTTCCACCCCAGGCATCTTTTATTCTTAACTTGCTCCTCACACACTAATATAAGATATCACTATATCTATCAAAAGGCAAGTATATTGAGTGATACTTTCTAAACTGGACTACTAATCCAATTTCTAAATACTAATTAAAAAGCGCTTGGGAGTGTTGCCGTGTTTCCACCCCAGGCGCTCTTTATTTATAACTTACTCCTCACACACGATTAGACAATATCACTAACTCAATCAGAAAGCAAGGATATTGTGTGACACTTTCTAAACTGCACACGTGATGGGCAATAATTAGTGTAAAAAGTGACGTACACCCGTGAATACCATCACCAAACCCAGTTCGTTAGCAGCAATGATAGAATCTTGATCGCGCAAACTTCCCCCTGGTTGGACAAGGGCTGTAATTCCGGCTGCTGCGGCTGTTCTGACTGAATCATCAAATGGGAAGAATCCATCGCTGGCTAGAATTGCATCTTTGGCTTTTTCTCCAGCTTGTTCTAGGGCAATTTTAACTGAGCCGACGCGGTTCATTTGACCAGCACCTACTCCTAGTGTAGTGCGATCGCCACTGACAACAATGGCATTAGATTTAACGTGTTTGCAAACTTTCCAAGCAAACAGCAATTCGGCTAATTCGCTAGCGGTGGGTTGACGTTCGGTAACTACTTGCCATTGATTGGTATCAGCAATAACATCATCACTAGATTCGACAAGGAAACCACCTGCGATCGCTTTCACTGTATCCTTAGGGCCACTGCTCAAATCAGATAGAGTTAAAACCCGCACGTTAGATTTTTTGCCAAGGATTTCTTGCGCGTCCGCTTCACAACTTGGTGCAACGACACATTCTAAAAATGTTTTAATTAACTCTTTAGCTGTTGCCGCATCAATCGGACGGTTGAGTGCGACAATCCCACCAAAGGCAGAAGTAGAATCAGCATTGAAAGCTTTTTGGTAAGCTTCAGAAATACTGCTTCCCAGTGCCGTACCACAGGGATTTGTATGTTTGATAATCGTTGCTGCTGGGGTATCAGTGAATTCAGCAATAATTCGGCGTGCTGCTTCTAAATCAACTAAGTTATTGTAACTAAGTTCTTTGCCTTGCAGTTTTGTAGCGGCTGTCCATCCCGTTGGGGTAGTACCAGTTTGATACCAGGCGGCGGGTTGATGGGGGTTTTCGCCGTAACGCAGAGATTGCAATTGTGTGCCGTTAAGGGTATGATGCTGCGCCTCTGCGAGATAAGATGCGAACTGACAAGTCAGCGCTTGCGCTATCGCTTGATCATAACTAGCAGTATGCGAAAATCCTTTTAATGCCGCCTTTTGCCGAAACTCTAGGGATGCTTCGCCGTTATTTTGGCGCAATTCTTCCAAATACTCATCATACTGTGCTGGATCGCATAATACAGCGAGATGGGCGAAGTTTTTCGATGAAGCGCGTAGCATTGCTGGCCCACCGATATCAATTTGCTCAACAGCTTGGGATAATGTCACCCCTGGTTTAGCGATCGTTTCCTCGAAAGGATATAAATTCACCACCACTAAATCAATCGGGCGAATTTGGTTATTTTCTAAATCTGTAATATCTTGGGGAACATCTCGCCGGACCAAAATCCCGCCATGAATCCGGGGATGCAGCGTTTTGACTCGGCCACCTAAAATTTCTGGAGAACCTGTGTAATCTGCAACTTTGGTAACAGGGAGTCCTGCATCTTTGAGGGCTTGGGCTGTTCCCCCACTGCTGATTAAATCAAAGTCGAATTCTTCAACCAAGCTACGGGCGAGGTCAATTAAACCAGTTTTGTTAGATACACTCAGCAGGGCTAGACGCGCCATTGATCAATTCCTTAAAAGTAGGCTGGGAGCGAAGGATCTCAAGTTTTGCATAAGCCTCGCTTCACTTCAAGAGTATTAGGAATTATTCTGAAATCTGGTAGTGGCGTGACAACAATAAGTGATTGACAGGTTCTCCCTAACTCCTTTGACATTGAACAGTTTAGGCTAGAAAAGCAAATAATATGAAGAGTATGCAAAGATATTCATTTAAATCTAGACATCTAAGTAAAAATTCGGTATATGTTTATTGTCAGGTTATTTAGATATTTTCTGTTTTTAAGTTAAACATCAGCGGCAATAGCCTAGAACCAAGGCATAGAGATTCCTGCTCTTATGCCCTGCCAAGTATTTCCTCTTTTCAAGCTAGTAAGACTTACGCATTGACAAACCAACTAAATTGCGGGCTGTGGTTTTCAGGCATTCAAGCTTGATTTTTAGATTATTTTTCAGCGGTACTTACGGTTTTTACTGGCCTGGGCTACTGATGAAGGATGATTGAAATACTCCTGAAACTAGTTGTTTTTGTGAATCCACACGCTCATGAATTTGTACAGCGCTTAAGACTTAGATAGTCCTAGATTGGTTAGATAAGTACTACTTGCAAGCCAATCAAAAGGGGAATCTTCAAAGAAAAATTTCTAATCCTCAAGAGTCACATGAAAGAATGTCGAAACGTCAACATTTGGCGAATTTTTGTGTACTCAAACAGCATTAACTGTAACTTGAGAACTTAATTTACTCAAAACAATCGATTTAGGTAGAAAAAAGTTATGGCAAATATCATTGGAACCGACGGGAATGATACCCTACTGGGCACTAACAGCGACGATACAATTAATGGTAACGGTACTACTACTCCAGCTAATGAGAACAACGATATTCTGACTGGTGGTGGTGATGATTACTTGATTGTTAACTTTTCAAAAGGCAATAACCTGCTGAATGGTGGTGACGGCAACGATACGTTCTCCAAGAACTACAGTGGCAATGATACGATAGATGGAGGTAAAGGTGACGATTTGTTGTCCTATGACAGCGATGGTTTCTACGCTATTACCGGGGGAATCACTTCGACTTTTAATCCTACTACTAACATTGGCTCAATTAAGCTAGGCACGAACCAGGTTAGCTACAAAAATATCGAACAATTAAATATCTCAGGTACATCCTACGATGACAATATTGTAGGGAGCAACGGCAGTGATGCGCTTGGTGCAGGCGGTAATGGCAATGACACTATATATGGGGGAATAGGTGACGATTTGTTGCTCGTCTATAACAGCAATGCTACCGGAAGAATTTCTTCGATAGATGGGGGAATAGGTGACGATTTGTTGCTCGTCTATAACAGTTCTGCTAGCGGGGGAGTTACGACGACATTCAATCCTACTACTAATATTGGCTCAATTAAGGCAGGCAAGAGTCAAGTTAATTACAAGAATATAGAGCGATTAAATATCTCAGGTACATCCTACGATGACTTGATTGTGGGCAACAATGGCAACGATACGCTCGATCCGGGCGGGAATGGAAATGATACTATAGATGGGGGAAAAGGTGACGATTTGTTGAGCTTTTATACCTATGCTAGCGAGGGAATCACAACTACATTCAATGCTATTACTAATGTTGGAACAATTACGGCAGGCACGACGAATCGGGTTAGCTACAAGAATATCGAGCAATTAAATATCTCAGGTACATCCTACGATGACTTGATTGTGGGGAGCAATGGCAATGATACGCTCGATCCGGGCAGCAATGGCAGCAATGGCAATGATACGATAGATGGGGGCACAGGTGACGATTTGTTGTCCTATACCCCCAATGGTGGCCCGGGAATCACTTCAACTTTCGATGCTACCACTAATACTGGCTTAATTACGACGGAAATAAATCGGGTTAGCTACAAGAATATTGAACGATTAAATATCTCAGGTACAGAGTTCGATGACAATATTGTGGGCAGCAATGGCAACGATAGGATAATAGAAAACTTTACTTTCTCTGCTGGGTTTCGTGATCTTGTAACCATTGAGGTTATTGATGGCAATGACACAATAGATGGAGGTAAAGGTGACGATTTATTGATCGTCCATGACGGGGGTGGTAGCAAGGGAATCACTTCAGCTTTCAATGCCACCACTAACTCTGGCTCAATTACGGATGGCACGAATCGGGTTAGCTACAAAAATATCGAACGGTTAGATATTATAGGTACAAATTTCGACGACTTGATTGTGGGCAGCAATGGGGATGATACTCTCGACGGTAGTAATGGCAATGATATCCTCATAGGCGGCAAGGGTAATGATAGCCTAATTGGAGGATCTGGTACTGATACCTTTGCTTTCAATAGTTTCAATCAAGGCATTGATAGACTTGATGACTTCAAAGCGACTAATGAACTCATTCAAGTAACGGCTGATGGTTTTGGCGGCGGGTTATCAATCGGTTCACTTAAGACAAGTCAGTTTACCCTCGGAGCATCTGCAACCACTAGCACTCAGCGATTTATTTACAACAATATTACAGGTGCATTGTTCTTTGATAAAGATGGCAGTGCAAGTGCCTTTACTCAGGTACAATTTGCACAATTATCGGCTGGGTTGTCACTAACCAAAAACAATTTTGCAGTTGTTTAATCGTGATTAACGCTCTATCACTCTAGGAGGATGTTTTAAAAGTCCTCTAAGTGAAGAGCAAAACATTTTAGATACCCCTAAATCCATGCCACTTACTCATGGAGAAACCCCCAAGTGGAGCGACTGGTGTGGGCTAGGGGGGATTGAATAAGTGCCTAAAGCACCAGCGTCTTGAGCAAAAAACAAGTCGGTACTAGCCTTTTTTGTAGGTTTTCTTGCCTGCGACTTCGTGAGAGGATTGACCCAGTATTTAAACAAAGCTTAAGCATACTGTTTTTAAATACATCATAGATCCTCAATTCCATCGGAGTGGCTAACAGTGGTAAATAGTGAACTGAAGAATAAAGTAGCCTTGATTACTGGCGCAAATAAGGGTCTATGACTGGAGATGAGTCGTCAACTGGGACAACATGGATTGACGATTCTGAATACTAAGTCTACTTCAAGAGATAGGATCTACTAAAAGAGTAGGATTTTAGGAGTAAACCTCTGTCTTTACAAGCTATTACCGTTTCTACAGCAAGTTCTCAACCCCCCGTAGGCTTAATTGTCACTTTGCATGGTTGGGGAGCTAATGCTAAGGATGTAGCATCTTTGTTACCTTTGATCAACTTACCTGATTACCAGTTTGTATTACCTGATGCACCTTTTCCTTATCCCTATTCCCCTGTAGGGAGGGCATGGTATGACCTACGGGTGGAGAATATGTATCAAGGGTTGGCAGAAAGTCGGCAACTGCTAACTGATTTCTTGCAATCTTTAGAAAGCAGCACTGGTGTACCTTTGTCACGCACCATTTTAAGTGGATTTTCTCAAGGCGGAGCAATGACTTTAGATGTCGGCTCAAAATTACCCCTAGCAGGTTTAGTTGTGATGAGTGGGTATTTACATCCTGATGCATTAACAGCAGCTAAAAGTGGGATTCCGCCGACTTTAATTACTCATGGTAGATATGATGAAGTTGTACCACTGCAAGCAGCTTTGAAGGCACAAGAAACTCTAAAGTCTCTAGGAGTGGCAGTAAAATACCACGAATTTGACATGGGGCATGAGATAAATCCACAAACGTTAGAGGTACTACGGAATTTTATTGTGAATACAATTAGCTAGTCAGGATTACGAATTTTTTATGAATTCTGGTATAAATGCTGAAAATTTTCATGAAATCAATGACCTCTAATGAGTAAGATATATAGGGTGGCTGCGTTCAGCGCAACTTAACCCATGCTGAAGGCGAGTGCTGCATAAGGGAGGGGCGAGCATTATGACAACTCTAAGCATTTCCAAGAAAGAAATTGCTGCCATGACTGCGGCAGAAGTAGAAGAACTGGCTACACGTCTGGAGCTAGATAATTATAGTAATGCTTTTGAGGGTTTGAATGATTGGCATTTATTGCGAGCGATCGCATTTCAGCGTCCAGAGTTAGTTGAACCCTATATCTACCTCTTAGACTTGGAACCCTACGATGAAGCGTAGTTGAGAGTTAGGAGTTAGGAGTTAGGAGAGACGCGATTAATCGCATCTGTACAGGAGTTAAGACTTGGAAATTAATATTCGTAACTACTTGCTCCTAAGTTACTACTTACTCCTAACTTTTTACCATGACTAATCCAAAATTGAACAGGGTTCTAATTGGAGTATGTGGCGGTATCGCCGCATACAAAATTTGTGAACTAGTTTCGACGCTGTTTAAAACTGGGGTGGAAATCCGAGTCATCCTTACCCGTTCGGCGCAAGAATTTATCACCCCTCTGACAATAGCCACTCTATCCCGTCATGCAGCCTACACAGATGACAATTTCTGGCAACCAACTCACTCTCGTCCATTGCATATTGAGTTGGGTGAATGGGCAGATGTCATGGTAATTGCCCCCTTGACAGCTAATACATTAGCAAAATTAGCCTGCGGGATGGCTGATAATTTACTCACAAATACCGTACTGGCTTCTACTTGTCCCGTTCTGTTAGCACCTGCAATGAATACAGATATGTGGGAACAGCTATCAGTGCAGCGAAATTGGCAACAGCTATTGATAGATAGCCGATATCATGGGATGAGTACAGCATCGGGTTTATTAGCGTGCGATCGCATCGGTGCTGGTAGATTAGCAGAACCTACAGAAATTTTGGCTCACATCCAATCGTTATTACACACTCAAGGCAAACGAGATTTAGTCGGTAAACGAGTCTTAATTAGTGCTGGGGGAACGCGAGAGTTTCTTGACCCAGTGAGGTTTATTGGTAATCCTTCCACAGGTAAAATGGGATTAGCTTTAGCGCAAGCCGCACTTCACCGAGGCGCAAATGTAACTCTGGTGCATGGCCCAGCTAATTGGGATGTACCATTGGGAGTGCAGGCAATTCCTGTGATTAGTGCCGAGCAAATGCAGCACATCATGGTGGAGTGTTTACCCAATGCTGATGTAATTGTGATGTCAGCAGCCGTGGCAGATGTGAAGCCACGAGATTATAGTACAGAGAAATTGCCCAAGCGATCGCTCCCCCAAGCCTTACCCTTGGAACCTGTACCGGATATAATCGCCCAATTAGCAAAACTCAAACAGCCGCATCAGATATTAGTTGGCTTTGCTGCACAAACTGGAGATATTGTCAACCCTGCATTAGAAAAGTTACAGAGTAAAAAATTAGATGCTATTGTAGCCAATCCGATTGATCAACCTGATAGTGGTTTTGGTAGCGATAATAATCAAGCCATATTTTTAGATAGTCAAGGAAATCAGCTAGTGATCGCACCTTGTTCTAAATTAGAAATGGCGCATCATTTATTTGATTTTCTCATCTCCTAATTTTAGATTTTCAATTTTGGATAATGGAATTGAATTATTGAAAATCTAAAATTTAAAAGGTCTGTTCGCCTAGCATCTAGAAGAGTTTCCCCGAATTTCAATGCGAGAACAAATCTAAAATCCTGTTGAGTAAAATTCTTTACTTAGTTTTTAATGCATCCCCATGCATTGGCATTGTAAAAGGACGCATTAACATTGTATCGGAATGCATTGGCATTGTAGAAGGACACATTAACAATGCGGACGACGCATTGGCATTGTAGAAGGACACATTAACAATGCGGCCGACGCATTGGCATTGTAGAAGGACACATTAACAATGCGGCCGACGCATTGGCATTGCGGCCGACGCATTGGCATTGTAAAAGGATACATTGGCATTGCAAGGTATTACTGAATTTAATTTGCTATAAATTAATGAAATTTTGTAGTTAATAAGCCAAAGTTAGAGGTTGTTTGAAAAGTGGTGTGATTTTAATTGCGTTGTTACCCCCCTTAGTCCCCCCTTGTAAAGGGGGGAAACAAGAAAAATCCGGTTCCCTCCCCCAGGGCGGGCGCATCATGTCATTAGCTCTTACTTTATTGCGAAAAATTTAGGCGTTGGCGTAGCCCGCCGCAGGCATCGCTTTGAGGCTTAAAAAACAATCAAACGCAAAAGGAAAGATTGTTTTCATTGGTTTTTAACTTTCGTTGTGATCAAGAGTAATTTAGATGCGTTTGCCCTAACCCTCCCCAATATATCGGGGAGGGTTAGGGAGGGGTAAAAAAATATTTTATACATCATTATGAACTTTTCAAACATCCTCTTAAGACTCCAACCTAAAACTTGAATTTATTGAGCTTGCTGAAACCCCAGAACAAGCCCGAAAGCTGGTAGGAATAGTGTGAGTGACACCAGAGATATCAAGCAGCAATGGGAAAGGAAACTACTACTTTGAATTGGGTATAACCCGTATGGTCTATGGCTTTAAGGTCACTTCTCTAGATTTTATAATATAAGTAAGACTTAAAAATCACGCTTCAATTATATGAAAATCCTCTCATCAGAGCTAGTACATTTGGGATTTGGCAAATATGTGCGTTCTGACCAAGTAACAGCAGTTATACCAATAGAAGAGGAGCGAGGCCCAGGGCGACGAACCTTTGTTCACGTTCAAGGGCAAAACGATCCAATTATTGCCTCTCGCGCTGAAGATACCATCGTGCGTGATTTAGTACAGGAGCCACGCGAGGTTACGCAAGCCCGTCAGCAGCAAGAAATTCTTCAAGATTTATTGGTAAATTTAGGTAATGTTAATTCAACTGTGCGTCGAATTAACCGTGATGAAGGCAGTTTGGATCTTGATTTGTTAGAGCGACGAATTAAGCAAGTCCTTGAAAATTAATTGCAGAAATCAGCAAACTAAATAACGGAGAAGGATATTGCTGAATACAATTACAGACCAAGTTCCAGTATCAAATACACAAACAAAATCACCACGGTTGTGGATACCTGAACGGGTACTGTTTACACCTGCTGCCCTAGATGAGGTTTGGGGGCAGCAGATTCTTGCACGTGTGCAGTCACTCAACCTACCGATAGAAAAATTATCACAAAACCGCCTGAAGGGATTGCGCGGTGAGTCTGAGCGGGATACTTACAACATTGCCAAGCGTACCTTAGCGGTGGTTACTGCACCACCCAGTTCTTTTAAACTGAGTCCCATCCCACCTTCTGCGGATTGGCAGTTTCACCTTGCTGAGGGTTGTCCGGCTCATTGTCAATACTGCTACCTAGCTGGTAGCTTGTCGGGGCCACCTGTCATCCGCGTTTTTGCAAACTTACCGCAGATATTAGACAACTTAGCTAACTACGAGCAACAGGGGAAAACTACGAGTTTTGAAGTTAGCTGTTACACTGACCCATTGGGTATTGAGCATTTGACTGGAAGTCTGGCTGAATGTATCCGTTACTTTGGCACTCGTAGCAATGCACATCTACGTTGGGTATCGAAGTTTGATGCTGTGGATGGATTACTGGACTTACCACACAATGGGCATACCCGCTGTCGGATGAGTGTTAATGCAGCACCGATTTCTGGTAAGTTTGAAGGTGGCACAGCTTCCGTAACATCTAGACTTAATGCATTGCGACGGTTAGCGCTACCACAAGAGCGTGGCGGTGGCAATTATCCAGTCGGCTTGGTGATTGCGCCAATTATGCCGATAGACGATTGGCAGATACACTATAGTTCTTTGTTTGACCAGATAAACGAGGCACTGGATTTTGACTGTGACCTTACTTTTGAATTAATCTCCCATCGGTTCACACCTGGGTCAAAAGAAGTATTACAAACTTGGTATCCGCAATCAAAATTAGAGATGGATGAGGCAAAACGCAGTGTCAAGCGTAATAAGTTTGGTGGGACGAAGTACGTTTACGATAAGGACACAATGAAGGCGTTGCGTAGCTTTTTTGAGAGTGAGATTACTAAGCGCTTTCCAAATGCTGAAATTCTTTATTGGACTTAGTACAGTATTTCATTAATTCGTAGCGAATTAAATTTGGCAATATTCTGCAATGCCAATGCATCGACTTACTTTGTTAATGCATCGGCTTGCTTTATGAATGTGTCGGCTTGCATTGTGAATGCGTCGGCTTACAATGCCAATGCGTCGGCTTACAATGCCAATGCGTCAGCTTACAATGCCAATGCGTCGGTTTACAATGCCAATGCGTCGGTTTACAATGCCAATGCGTCGGCTTACAATGCCAATGCATCGGTTTACATTAGACCTCTTGCAAAAATCCTTGAATCACCCCTCCCCAACCCTCCCCTTTATAAGGGGAGGGGGCAATATTTCAAGTTTCCCTCCGTTGTAGCAAGTGGCGTGGGATAAAGGGGGGTCTATTCGACTTATGCAAGAGGTCTATTGTTAATGCGTTCTCCAGCATTAAAAACGCTACGTTTATAGGACTTACGCAAAAATTACCAAAAGGCTTAATTTATCGAACCGCCAAGACGAGGCAGTGCGTTGGGCGGCTCTGCCGACTTGAAGCAACTGCCGTGCCAAGAGCGCCGAGAATTCGTAGAGTGTGCGTAAGTCCTAGTTTATATGCAAAACCGTACTTAGAAGACGACTTCGCTCAAATATAGTTTGAGCAAATTACAGCTATTTTTAGCTAAATAGACCACGCAGTAGGGGATCTTGGCCTTGCGCCCCTAGAACAGATGTGGTTCAAAAAAATGAAACAGGCTGTAATTATTGGACAAGAGAGCGATCGCATAATATATCAATGATTTTTAAACGCTTGGGCGCTAACAGATGGGCGGGAAACAACGCGATCACTTTTCACTGGGTTGGGCTATTCGGCATCGCAAAGCGGGATAATTTGGGCAGATTACAGGCGGCGTTATACATTAATAAGTGTATCTGCAATACCGGACTTGTTCTGGCTCAGTCTCAATAGCAAAGGTTTGGAGATGTTTACTTTATCAGAAACTTCTATCCTGGGGACAATCCTACTGGTAGCTTTAGGCATTTTGGGTTGGGGCTTTTATCGCGCCAGACCTTTTGGTAAGCTGGGAATCTTAGCCTGGTTACAGTCGGTGGTGTTGATGACTCCCTGGCTCCTGTTTTTTGGATTGTTTGCCGCAGGGATTTACATAAATATAGCGGGTATATTGTTCTTAGTGGTGACATCCGCCGGATTGTACGTCTATTTGGGCAGACAGTTACGCACAGCTGGACAAGATGCTATCCTTAAGCAACGCGCAACAGAAAGACTCGCCGCTAATTCCTCAGTTGAAGCAAATTCTCCACAACTAGCAGTCGCAGAACTGAAACCGGAGATTCCGCCAATACCGGAAGATGACTTAAATGCAATTAAAGGTATCTTTGGTATCGATACATTTTTCGCCACAGAAACGATTGCCTACCAAGATGGAGCCATTTTCAAAGGCAATTTGCGGGGAGAACCAGAAGAGGTTCACAACCGTCTAACAGCCAGTTTACGGCAACGCCTTGGTGAGCAATATCGTCTGTTTTTAGTCGAAAACACAGAGGACAGACCAGTAGTAATTGTCCTGCCGAGCCGCAATGATCCCCGGCCGATGTTGTTATCGCAAAAAGCTTTTGCAGGTATTCTGTTGATAGCAACTATTGCTACAAATTTAGAAGCTGCGGGCTTATTGCTGAATTTTGATTTTTTTGGCAATCCAGGGCGGTTTCAAGAAGCTTTGCCCATAGGGGCTGGGATATTTACGGTTTTAGTAGTTCACGAAATCGGTCATTGGTTACTTGCCCGGCGTCATAAAATCCGCCTTAGCTGGCCTTTCTTTTTACCAGCTGTGCAAATTGGCTCTTTTGGTGCAATTACCCGCTTTGAATCTCTATTGCCCAACCGCAAGGTATTATTTGATATCGCTTTGGCAGGGCCAGCCGCAGGTGGTATTGTTTCTTTGTTAATGCTGATCACTGGCTTGCTGCTTTCCCACCCAGGCAGTTTATTTCAATTACCAAATCAGTTTTTCCAAGGGTCGATTTTGGTGGGAAGTTTAGCGCGAGTTGTCCTTGGCTCGGCGTTGCAATCATCCTTAGTAAGTGTTCATCCCCTAGTGGTGATTGGTTGGCTGGGATTAGTAATTACCGCTTTGAACTTAATGCCCGCAGGACAACTAGATGGTGGGCGCATTGTCCAGGCGATTTATGGACGCAAAACCGCAGGAAGGGCAACAGTAGCAACTTTAATTTTACTGGCGTTAGTGTCTCTGGGTAATACTATTGCCATGTACTGGGCGATCGTGATTTTCTTTTTGCAACGGGATCAAGAACGCCCCAGCTTGAATGAAGTCACTGAACCTGATGATGCTAGAGCCGCTTTGGGGCTTTTGGCTCTATTCTTGATGATTACCACGCTTTTACCTCTAACTCCCGGCTTGGCTGGGCGTTTGGGAATAGGATAGTGCTGAGTTAGGAGTACAGACGCGATTAATCGCGTCTGTACAGGAGTTAGGAGTGAAGCACATACGTTATACCAATTCTGTATGAAGATGCGCCAAACTACAGTGAACCTTCACTGTAATTAAGTGATGTGTTCACTGACAGCTTGCTAAGAAAATTAACTGAACGGTTTCCAACCTGCTAGCAAATTCGGGTAAGTTACGGATGTAGGGAAGATTTTTTGGAAACCAATCTGGCGTTCTTGTGGCTTTTCTTTGCTAATATTCCAAAGGGTTTCATAGAAGAAGAAAGAGACTCCAGCAAAATTGCGATCGCGTACTTTTTGCACTTGTGTTTGAATCTGTTGCATCGGTACAGATTTGTTTTTCAACCCAGCCATAATGCCCACACTCACTGGAATATGGCTCTTTGCCACTTTCACTTCTGGATACTCTAATTCACTCACAAATACATTTAAATCATCCCGATATACCTGCAAAACTAAGTCTTCAATAATTCCCAGCCGTTCCCACTTCTGCCAGTCTGCTAAAAAGAAGTTATAAGAGAAACGCTGAGGATTAGGAGCAATGGAAACTAGGCAATCTTTTTTAGTAGCTTTGATAGCTTTGAATACCCGTTTCGTAAACTCGGTGATTTTGTTAGCTCTCCAGCGCACCCATTCAGGATCTTTAAAGTTTTTGGAAGGAGCTTGACCACGGTGTTCTTTTTTGTAAAGTGCCACTGTATAGGCATCGTACCCTAATTCTGATGGTAAGCCAAAATGGTCATCAAATTGAATACCATCAATATTGTAATTTCTAACAATTTCAACGATTAAATCTTGAATAAACTGTTGCACTTCTGGGCGAAAGGGATTTAGCCAAACGCGATTATGTGGGCCTTCTTTGACAATCCGAGTGCCGTTGCTGCGACTGGTGAGCCATTGGGGACGATTTTTAGCTAATAGAGAATCCGCTGGTGCCATGAAACCAAATTCAAACCAGGGAATCACTGTTAACCCTTTTTGATGTCCCACATCAACAATTTCTCTGAGGATATCTCGCCCTTGCAATCCGGGTGTGGGATCGAGCGATCGCCCGATAACTTTGGCTGCAACTTTGCTAGGATACAATGTATATCCCCAATTCCAAACCGCCGGATATATAGTGTTAAAATTGAGTTGCTCAAGACGTTGCAAAGATGCCTTAAGGCGATCGCGCTCGAATAACACATCACTATCAATATTTGTTAACCACACTCCCCTTAACTCAGATGCGGGCGTTCGGGGCAGATTAATTTGAGCGTTCAATGGGAACGATAGCATCACCGTAGCTACCACACTCAAGATAACTATAACGGGAAACAAAAGAGACTTTCTGCTTTGGCGAATATTCCACCAAGAATAAAACTTAGCACACCACTTTACAAACCTTTTCATCATTTGGCTACAGACATGATCAAATTATGAACAATCAGCATGAATAGCGATCGTTTCGATTGTAAGCGCTAAAACAATCGCTATTTAATCCCATCACTGAGGTTTACTATTTGGCGCTGGCTGCAAGCTGATTCCAAGCTTTGACTATTGTCTGTAAACTCTTTGGCAAGTTATTTAGAGAAATATCATTGTACTGAATTGTACCCTGTTGACTGGTGATAGTGTAGGTGATATAATCAGCCGCACCACTAGGCGCTGGGTAACTCAGATTCCGAAACTTACTAAATTTAGAAAGTTCTAAAAATCTTTGAAATTGTTGCACTTGTTGCACAGAAACGCGGCGAACGCTACGCTCAGAATCATTGGCATCACCAATCCGCACCCGAATCAATCGCCCATCTTTGAGTAAAACAGTCTCATAGGTTCTGCCAGCAAAACCACCACTGGAGATTTGCCGAAATACTACATATTGAGCTAATGGTGGTGGTAACTCGCTGACTGGAATTTGCACAGGGGCCAGTGTATTTGAGCTAGCCTTTTGATTCAGCCTGATTGCAGAACCTGTTTGATTGGTATGATAAACCAAGGTTTGTTCACCTTGACCAACAACCACCCGCCAACCTGGTAGCAAAGCTTGGGTACAAAATTCATCAGCATTAGGTAATTCTAAACAGCCATCTCTCCAAGTTTGCTGTTGAGCCTCAATGATGGTTAGCTGAGAAATTGGCTGTTGCAAACGTTTCGAGGCGGCTTGCAAAACAGCATTTTTTACAGATGCAGGTAATTTATCTGAAGAAGTGTTTGTCGAAGCTAAACGTAGCGATCGCCCGTTACTATTGGTATGATAAATCCAGTTTTGTTTGTCATTGGACACTACAAGCCGCCAACCAGGAACTGACGCTTGGGTACAGAGTTCATCAGGTTGAGGCAGTTCCAAGCAACCATTACGCCAAGTCTGTTGATTATAATCAATAATTTGCACTTGTCTGGTTGAAATTCCCTGTCTGCGTCCTAAATCTTGCAGTACCGCGTTAGCTACTAGGCGTGGCAAGCGGTTTGGTTTAATATTGTCCTTGAGAACTTCATTGCTTGTTTCTAACGAAAACTTTGCAGTAGCGCCCGTAGCATCTTTGATAAGTGTTAAACTGCTAGCAATAGACAAAATTCCAGTCAAAATCAGAGCAGTGAAAATTCGCATTTTATTGGGGTCAAAGTAGTCTTTCAGCATAAATTTCATAGTATATAGGGATGTTAGCCAACAGTTATAGAACTCATAAATAGTATTCAGGCAAGAATATACAATAAAGTATATAATTCTATAACTTTACCAATTGAAATTAATTTAGTATCTCTTTTCTAAAACAGCTATAAAGACAGACGCTGCTGTAGTGATTGTTTGTTCCTTATGCAAATTCTGGATAAAAATGCACTTAATTAAAACGCCCTATGAGCTAAAGAATTGAAGAAGTTTTAGCAACAGTCTGTTAGGCAGAAAGTATTGCCTTAACTTCCCCAACATTTAAACCGATGATCGCCCCCACCCATTTATAGTGTCGCTGCAAGTTCCTGTAAGCGATCGCTTCCATCACGGAAGACGGGCCAACCATCCCCCACCAGCACTGCTTCTATCCGACTCAGTTGAGCCAATCTGTGAACAGAAGCAACAGCCTCGTCTCGATTCAGCAGCTTGTCATCTGGCAATATAGTTAAGCTACCTGCTTTGCGTGCCCTGACTAAATCTCCTGTAATCAAAGTCGTCTCCTCCAATAACAGAGCCAATTCACCGGGAGTTTTCGAGCCTTGGAGTTCAATCACCTTAAGTCCTGGTACAAATTCTTCTCCATCAGACAGCCAGCGATCGCAAGGTATGGGGAAAGTGTGTTTTTCTGCCAGAGGGCCAGCTATCTTAGCATAAGTTTGATCGGCAATTTCTTTACTTGCCCTGACATGCTCGGAATTTGTCAGCACAATCCAAACTACACCACCGAGGGATTTCAGATGATTCCAATCATGGTTTGATAGGGCTACTGGGTCAATCAAGATGTTGCCATCTGGGCGAATCCAGGCAATCCCATTGAAATCAATATTTCTTGCCGGATTGAAATTAGACCAGCTATAAAGATCGGGACGGTGCAAAGATTTCATGATGATTCTGGATCAGTACTTCAATAATTGACTATTAGTATCAATAATTAAGTATATAGATTATAAGGTTGCATTCTCTCTGGATCTGGAATTTGAGTATACTACGATAAATCTATCGATATTGTGAATTTTATTTGGTTTACAGAAATTCCCGGATAACTGCAATAGAGATCAACGGAGGTATAGGGGTGAATGAGATGCAGCGCCAAAAAATATCAGCGAAGGCAGACCAGTTTAAAGAGTCAGTGATTCGAGAGATGACGCGGGTGGCACTGCAACACGATGCAGTGAATCTGGCGCAGGGGTTCCCTGATTTTCCCTGTCCCTTAGAGTTGAAACAGGCAGCTTACGAAGCAATAGAGGCAGATGTCAACCAGTATGCCATTACTTGGGGCGATCGCCCATTTCGTCATGCGATCGCCAACAAAGTTCGTTGGTATCTCGGTTTAGATATCGATCCCGAAACCCAAATCACCGTTACCTGCGGTTCCACAGAAGCAATGGCAGCTGTGATGCTGGCGACAGTCGATCCTGGGGATGAAGTGATTGTATTTGAGCCATATTACGAAAACTACGGCCCCGATGCGATTTTAGCTGGTGCTATACCCCGCTATGTGACACTGCATCCCCCCGATTGGACATTTGATGAAGCACAGTTGCGTCAAGCTTTCAATGCCAATACCAAAGCTATTATTATCAACACACCCCACAACCCCACAGGTAAAGTCTTCACTCGTGAAGAACTCGCCCTAATTGCTGAACTTTGTCAAAAGTGGGATGTGTTAGCGTTCACAGACGAAATCTACGAACATATTCTCTATGATGGCACTCAACATATTGCCTTAGCGACCCTTCCCGGAATGGAAGAACGCACCGTTACCATTAACGGTTTATCCAAAACTTATAGCGTCACTGGATGGCGAGTCGGCTACATTTTGGCAAACCCCGAATTGACGGGAGCGATTCGCAAAGTCCATGATTTTCTCACTGTTGGCGCTCCCGCACCATTGCAACGAGCCGCAGTTGCCGCCATGCAATTGCCACCATCCTATTATCAAGAACTAGCCAAACTTTATCACCAGAAGCGAGACAGAATTTTACAGATTCTAGATCAAGTTGGCATTCCCTATTTCGTTCCCAAAGGAGCTTATTACGTTCTTGCAGATATTTCCAAATTTGGCTACAAAACTGATGTTGAATTTACTTATCATCTAATTAAAAATATTGGTGTTGCCGTAGTTCCTGGTTCCAGCTTTTTCAGCCAACCAGAAAAAGGACATTCATTGATCAGATTTTGCTTCAGCAAAAGACCTGAGACATTACAAACAGCGAGCGATCGCTTACTCAAACTCCAATCAATTCTACAACCCACATCGTAACACTAATTACTTCTCTCTGCGGTTCGTTATAGTAAGAGGTTCTGAGTTCATGGGACGCACTTGTATGCTGTATACAAAAATGTGCGTAGGCGTAGCCCGTCGTAGACATCGCACTGCAATGGCTTGTGAGATGATGAGCGATGACGCGAAAATGATGGAATGTGCTGCTTGCCGCAAGTGTGCAGAATCTTGCAGAAGTATGCACATGATGCCTGCATAATTTCTCAATCTAGCAGAAGTTTCTCTGCAACCTAATATTCAAGCGCTCAGATTCTTCAAATCTGGGCGCTTGAAGTAAAGACTTGACTAATGGGATTTAATACATTCGTCAGGGAGGAACAAGCCTCAAACTTATGTAGGGTAGGGGAAATACACAAAATGCTCAAAAACAGCCCAAACCCAGATATATAGCAACAGCCAAGGTGGTTAGGACATTAACAGATGATAAAACTTAGACACAAAAAGGCTTTTCACCCAGTCCCCAGTCCCTAGTCCCCAGTCCCTTGCTATATCAAGAAACTAAGCAAATCGATGTCAAAGTTTTTCTCTATATAGATTTGAGGCTATTTTTGGGGTATTTTTTACCTAAGTCCCACTAAACAACGTTCAAATTGACATGCACAATCATATCGTTGAAATCTTTGTCACCCCCATTTCCTAAATCCTCAAAGCCAAAGGTATTGTTTTTTAACAGACGAATGTGATCTGTCTTATCTGAGTTAGCTCCCAAAAATGTGAAGTAAGCCTTCGGATCGTTATTAGCATTGCCATCGAGAATGGCATCGGGTTTCCCATTGACAATAATAAACGGTGCAAACAGAGAATCAGGCTCGAAAGTGCCAGAGGAAGTTGCGGTGCCTTGGTTATTCACCGTCAAGTCAATGCCTGTAACACGTCCACGCACAGCAGCTTCGGTATAACCAGCCTGCCCGACGAGAATATCTGCTGTACCATCGCCGTTGGTGTCAATACCACCATTTTCATCAGCAACTTTATAAAAGCCTACAAAATTGTTGTATGCAGCTTCTCTATTAACGACAAAATCAGCTTTTACTGCTTGTGTCACACCACGTAAGTCAAGGAGTTCTCCTTGTTGCTGTCCTTGGGAAGCTGCACCCAAAGGCAAATCTTCATCTGTTGCCTGAATTTTGACCACCAGATCCTGGAATTCGTTACTGTTACTAGCTTTCCAAGACAAGGAGAAGTTATTGTTACTCAAGCTTGTAATTTTGAGATTGGTCGAGTCAGAAATCAGTACGTTTTTAAAAGGAGCTTGTCCAGCCAAGATACTATCAGTAGTGCTACTGGGTATCAAGTAAAATCTTAGCTGTTCACCAGAAGTAAATTCCGCTAAACTGCTCAAATCAGCATTAAATCCAGTCGGATAATTGGTAAGCGAGGAGAGAAGCACCTTGGATCGTTTCAAAGCGGCTTCAGTGTAGCCAGCATCACTAGAGGCAATACCTTGAATTTTCCCTTGTTCATCATCTACCGCAAATACTCCCAGTTCATAAATTTGATTAGAACTCTGTTCTGTGAGCTTGACTGAGAGGGTTGCTTTTTCACTGTTACCTTTACCTTTGATAGTAAAGATATCGTTATTAGCATTCTTCGTAAGGGTTGGTACATCGTTAACACCGGAATCATCCAGGTTATTAACTGCGATCGCCAACTCTTTATCAAAGAATGCTCCAGTTGCGTCAGTTGTCCGAACCCGGATGTTGTAACTAGATTTAGTTTCAAAGTCAGGGGAACTATTGATTTTAAGTTGACTACCATCAACGGTGAATGCACCATTATCAGTATCGCCAGTCCCCGATATTAAGCTGTAGGTAAATGTGTCGCCTGGATCTGGGTCGCTAGTCGTAAATGTGCCAACTACTGTCCCCGCAGCTACATTCTCGTCAATAGCTAGCTCACTTACTGTCACATCTGTGGGCGTATCGTTAACACCAGGATCGTCCAGATTGTTAACTGCGATTGTTAACTGTTTGGTATAGGAAGCTCCACCTGCATCAGTTGTCTGAACTCGGATGTTGTAACTAGATTTGGTTTCAAAATCTGGGGAACTGTTGATTTTAAGCTGACTACCATCAACGGTGAATGCACTATTATCGGTATCGCCAGTCCCTGGTACTAAAATGTAGGTGAATGTGTCGCCTGCATCGGAGTCTGTGGTGGTAAATGTGCCAACTACCGTCCCAGCAGCTACATTTTCATCAACTGCTAGCTTACTTACTGTCAATTCTGTGGGCGCATCGTTAAGGTTATTAACTGCAATTGCTAACTGTTTGGTATAGGAAGCTCCACCTGCATCAGTTGTCTGAACTCGGATGTTGTAACTAGATTTGGTTTCAAAATTTGGGGAACTGTTGATTTTGAGTTGATTATTAACAACTGTGAATGCACTATTATCGGTATCGCCAGTCCCTGCAACTAAACTGTAAGTAAATGTGTCGCCTGCATCGGGGTCTGTGGTGGTAAATGTACCAATTACTGTCCCCGCAGCCACATTTTCATTAACGTTTAACTGGCTTATTTCCAAGCCTGTGGGAGCGTCGTTGAGATTATTAACTGCAATTGCTAACTGTTTGGTAAAGGAAGCTCCACCTGCATCAGTTGTCTGAACTCGAATGTTGTAACTAGATTTGGTTTCAAAGTTTGGGGAACTGTTGATTTTGAGTTGATTATTAACAACTGTGAATGCACTATTATCGGTATCGCCAGTCCCTGCAACTAAACTGTAAGTAAATGTGTCGTTTGCATCTGGGTCTGTGGTGGTAAATGTGCCAATTACTGTCCCCGCAGCTACATTTTCATTAACGTTTAACTGGCTTATTTCTAAGCCTGTGGGAGCGTCATTAACACCAGGATCGTCCAGATTGTTAACTGCAATTGTTAACTGTTTGGTATAGAAAGCTCCACCTGCATCAGTTGTCTGAACTCGTATGTTGTAACTAGATTTGGTTTCAAAGTCTGGGGAACTGTTGATTTTGAGTTGATTATTAACAACTGTGAATGCACTATTATCGGTATCGCCAGTCCCTGCAACTAAACTGTAAGTAAATGTGTCGTTTGCATCGGGGTCTGTGGTGGTAAATGTGCCAATTACTGTCCCCGCAGCCACATTTTCATTAACGTTTAACTGGCTTATTTCCAAGCCTGTGGGAGCGTCATTAACACCCGGATCGTCCAGATTGTTAACTGCGATTGTTAACTGTTTGGTATAGGAAGCTCCACCTGCATCAGTTGTCTGAACTCGAATATTGTAACTAGATTTGGTTTCAAAGTCTGGGGAACTGTTGATTTTGAGTTGATTATTAACAACTGTGAATGCACTATTATCGGTATCGCCCGTCCCCGTAACTAAACTGTAAGTAAATGTGTCGCCTGCATCTGGGTCTTTGGTGGTAAATGTGCCAATTACTGTCCCAGCAGCTACATTTTCATCAACTGCTAGCTTACTTACTGTCAATTCTGTGGGCGCATCGTTAAGGTTGTTAACTGCAATTGTTAACTGTTTGGTATAGAAAGCTCCACCTGCATCAGTTGTCTGAACTCGGATGTTGTAACTAGATTTGGTTTCAAAGTCTGGGGAACTGTTGATTTTGAGTTGATTATTAACAACTGTGAATGCACTATTATCAGTATCGCCAGTTCCTGCAACTAAACTGTAAGTAAATGTGTCGTTTGCATCTGGGTCTGTGGTGGTAAATGTGCCAATTACTGTCCCCGCAGCCACATTTTCATTAACGTTTAACTGGCTCAATAGCAAATTTGTGGGAATTTCGTCAACCAAGTAACGCACCACAGCAAAGTCAGTACCGTCAGTTCCGGCGACGATAATCTTGCCATCGGGCTGTTGAACAAGTCCATAGGCAATGTCAACGGTGAGTAAGCCTAAATCAGTACTGACCTTACCATCATTATCGAAGGTGGTGTCGATTGAGCCATCACTGTTGTAACGCACTAGAGCAAAGTCATTATTGCTTACTCCAGCGGCAAGAATCTTGCCATCCGGTTGTACGGCGAGGCTGTAGACAATTTCGTTGGGGAGCAGGCCGAAATCAGTAGTAACCTTGCCATCACTGCTAAAGCTAGTGTCGAGCGAGCCATCGCTGTTGTAACGGGCTAGGGCAAAGTCACCGTTACTCTGCCCCGCCACGAGAATCTTGCCATCTGCTTGTACAACAAGGCTGTAGATGCTATCGATAGTAAGTAAGCCGAAATCAGTAGTAACCTTGCCATCACTACTAAAGGTAGTATCAAGTGAGCCATCATTGTTGTAACGTACTAGGGCAAAGTCACCATTACTTACTCCAGCGACGATAATTTTGCCATCAGCTTGTACAGCAGTGGTGTAGCCGATGTCAACGGCGATGAAGCCTAAATCAGTAGTAACCTTGCCATCACTACTGAAAGTGGTATCGAGTGAGCCATCGCTGTTGTAACGTGCTAGGGCAAAGTCATTGCCGTCAGTTCCGGCGACGAGAATCTTGCCATCTGCTTGGATAGCAACACTGTGGCCAATGTCAGTGGTAAGTAAGCCGAAACCAGTAGTAACTTTGCCATCACTGCTGAAGGTGGTGTCGAGTGAGCCATCGCTGTTGTAACGTGCTAGGGCAAAGTCACTGCCGTCAGTTCCAGCGACGAGAATCTTGCCATCTGCTTGGATAGCAAGGCTGTAACCGATGTCAGTGGTAAGTAAGCCGAAACCAGTAGTAACTTTGCCATCACTGCTGAAGGTGGTGTCGAGTGAGCCATCAGTGTTGTAACGTACTAAGGCAAAGTCACCGTTGCTGTCTCCTGCGACAACAATTTTGCCGTTACTTTGTAAAGCAACACTGCGGCCGATATCAATAGCGATGAAGCCTAAATCAGTAGTGACCTTGCCATCACCGCCAAAGCTGGTGTCAGGAAGTACTACAGCTAGTACTGAAGCGTAGGCTGCCATCACTTCTGGCTGGAATGCTAGAGAAGGAACACTTACTCCTGTGTTTACTTCCAGTTTCCAGTCACCGCCTAATGCAGTACTCCCCGTTAAATTATCAGATGCTACTACTACTGCACCTGTGAGTTCGCTCAGGCGCTGTACAAATGCCATGCCTTGCTCTGTTTTAGCTACTTCACAACCGTACAGTAGGAGTTGTGCATCTGTACTCAATGCACTTGCCCAACCCATAAGTTGTGCTGCATAGTGATTGAGTGTTTCGTTGTTGAGTTGACTGTTTCCTAAATAGACTCGTCCTGGTGCGCCGTGAGAAACAATATGTAGGCTGTTAACTCCCTGATGGGATGCCAGTACTTGATTAATTTGCTCAATGCCATCCCGCTCGATATCTAGAACTACAATAGAAGTATTCAGCAAGACACCTGTTACCAAGGTTTGGTAGTTCTCCACCCGTGAGTCGATGAAAACTAGGCGATTAGCAGAAATTTCCTCCTGAAGATTTTGAGTAAGCTTGGTACTGATTCTGGTAGATATTGTGTCCAACATAATTTATGATTACTTAAAGTTTGTTTTTACGAAAAAAGTTATAAAGCGTGCGATTCGTTGTGTGATGAATCATGGTAATCAGTCCATAAATAATCACACCAACCAAATCTATAAATAGAAATGCTTGAACTTTTGGAAGAATGCAGGTTAAGGTCGATCTCCACAGAACTAATTACACAAAATTTGGATTTAAATTCTTACCTGGGAAAGAATTTAAATGTAATTAATGCTCTTTTTTTGTCCTGGCGATAGAAAAAATATTGATTTTGAATCTTTTTCAAAGCCTCGCTTGATTAGTAAATCTGAAAAACTCTTGCTTAGAACCAAGCACGGATAAACAAGATTTTAAATATTCTCTAATGAAAGTAATAAAAGAGCGTTAATCGTTATTATTTTGGGTTTTCTATTACAAAATAATCACACAAAAACAACGATTTGTTGGCAAAGCTGACAAGCTAATACCGTTGGTTTGTGAAACTGTATATATTTATCCTCTAGCTACGCTACGCCCTTTTGTTTTGCTAAACCAGAGGGGTTTTATTTATCTGTATGTTCATAATGTTCATACAAAATTAATAGAATAATCTAAGACTATTTACAAAAACCAACATTCACCTCAGTAAAATAACTGATTGTAACACGTACAAAGTATTACATACTACATATTGACTCCGCATTTTACAGGTTAATTTGAAAATTTTGATATTTTATATAAGCTATAACAAAGCTTTCAGCCATTGAAGCTCAATTCTACATTTTGCGATCGCTTATAAAGTTAATGTCCAAACTCACCTTTTTGACAATATTATCAATAATTTCAGGCTGCCTGAGTCTAAACGCTTTGATCGCTCTCCATAGATGATAAAATTTGGATGGTGCAAGCTATCATCGTTCGCAGCAAATTTAAGATTACTTAGATTCATTAAATCGTGAACTTGAAAAAAACAATGGCTGCTTAACTGCTTCAGATTTGCCTCCAATGCACCACCATAGAATTCTGTAAAAGATATTTGCCTGCAAGTAAAACGATTGTAAGAATAGTTTTATTTTTTCTGTCATTCTTTTACTGTAGTCAAGGTGTTATTTAAGCTATCAATTAATTTTCAAGTTTTCGACTTACATAAGCTCAATGAATATAGTATTTTCTCAGAAATAATTTAGGATTGCTATAGTTAATTGATTACTATTTAGTTTTACTAATCGCATACTTTCTAACTTGTACGCTCGTATATGGTCTAATTACAAAATATCAGCAGCGATCGCCTTTTAGCCAATGCGATCCTTGTTTCATAGTGAACTAGGATTTGACGATTTTCAGGTTGTAGTCTAACCCAACCCTCCACAAGCATTTTATGCAACACCCTCTGTTACATATATCTCTGCGTTCATTCCATCAAAATCAACCGCAGAGGATCTAAACGCACATACCAAGGAAAAGGTTGGTCTTTCATAGTCGCCCATTTTTCTTTGAAGACTTCAGCTTGCAGATGATAATCTTGAGAATTCTTGCCAGCCGAATGTAGTTTGAGAAATAACGTCATCCTATGGGGCGTTTCACTTGTTCGTACTACCCAACAGGGAAAAGTATTTTCCTGTGATGAGTTGTTGGTAAAAATGAACTGATGGGCACGAATGCCGATGTGGGATAATTCGCTCTTGACAGGTTCAACGACTTGGAGATTACAACCCCAATCAGTCGCTTCTACCTGTTGTGATGATTGGAGGACAGCACGGGAGAAGTTTTTACATCCTGTAAGTTGGGCGACGCTCACAGTAGCAGGATGCTGGAAAATATCATATTTGCTGCCATAATGAACTGCTCTACCATGCTCCAATACCAACAGATTTGGGCAAATCCGATAAGCTTCTTCCATATTATGAGTGACAAATAGAGTCACACCTTGGTAGGTAACTAGAGTTTCTGTCATTTGCTGCTCTAATTGACTACGCAGATGGGTATCAAGTGCAGAAAACGGCTCATCTAAAAGCAGCGCTTCTGGTTGACTTGCTAATGCTCTTGCCAAAGCTACCCGTTGTTGTTGTCCCCCTGAGAGTTGGTGCGGATAGCGATCGCCTAATCCCTGCAACTGCATTGCTATTAGTTGCTCCTCTACCTGCACCCGAATACTACCAGCAGATAGTCCTTTGGGCAAGCCGAAAGCGATATTTTGCGCCACACTCATGTGGGGAAACAGGGCGTAATTCTGCACTAAAAAACCGATGCGGCGATCGCGACTGGGTAAATTAATTTTTTGTTCCGAGTCAAACAGAACTCTACCATTTAAAACTATGCGCCCGGTTGTGGGCGTTTCTATCCCCGCAAGGCAGCGTAAAATCATGCTTTTACCTGCTCCAGAACCCCCTAACAATCCCAAGGGTTGCTCATCAGTAGTGAAAGCAACTTTTAAATCAAAGCTAGAAAGTATTTTTTCAATGTTGACTAACAATCTGCCAGATTCAAAGCTAGTATGCGGAGTATAAAGATTTTCTCCCCCTGCTTCCCCTGCTCCCTGCTCTCTGCCCCCTACTCCCCTCCTCTTTTCTCTCAATTCTTGCCAGAAGTTGACTGCAATAATTCCAGATAGAGAAATCACCATAATTGCGATCGCCCAGAACCACGCTTCATTCATTGCTCCCGCTTCCACCGCAAAATAAATCGCCATTGGGATTGTCTGCGTAACTCCTGGAATGTTACCAGCCAGCATTAACGTCGCCCCGAATTCTCCCAAAGCACGGGCAAAAGCGAGCATTGTGGCGGCAACAATGCCAGGTAGTGCTAGGGGTAAACTGATACGCCAAAAGATTGTGGCTTCAGTTGCACCAAGAGTTCTGGCGACTCGCAGCAAATTACCATCTATTTGTTCAAAGGCTCCTAATGCAGTTTTATACATCAAAGGGAAAGAAACTACGGTAGCTGCGATCGCTGCACCATACCAAGTAAAGACGATGCTAAAGTCAAAAGCCTGCATAAGTTTCCCTACAGGGCCATTTTTCCCAAAAAATAGCAGTAATAAAAAACCGACAACCGTGGGTGGTAAAATCAGAGGCGCAATAAAGATGCCCTCAATCAACGATTTACCTTTGCCACGATATCCCAGCATCCAGTAGGCAGCAGCGATACCCAAGAAGAAGGTGATAAATGTAGCAAGTAATGAAGTTTTGAGTGATATCCAAAGAGGCGATAAATCCAATGGCATAGTTGTCTGGGGAAGAATTAGCTCAACTAATCCATAATTTACCAACTTTATTTCCAATATGTTGTGAAAAGTTGGTAAATTACATAACAAATACAGCAATCCTGAATCATTCGTCAGAAACAAGATCCCCGACAACTTTTACGAAGTCGGGGATCTGCGGTTTGCGATTCTCACAAATCAAAACAGGGGTAAGATCACTGAAGCTGGAATCTTTGACTGGCTTTTACCAGAAGTTAAAAAATGCTATCCAAACGTAGAGAAGGAAGGTTATCAAAATAGCTGGAATACAACTTATCAAACATATCTAAAAGAATATATTAATCAGCAGCTTCAAAAAATTGTTGAACTTTTCGATGATCTATTGTGTGAGCTAAAAGGCATAATCTAGCAATAAGATTGATCAAGCTTCAAAAAGTCTACCTGGTAAGCTTTTTGAAAAATCTGTTGTAGGGGCACAGCATTGCTGTGCCCGTAGGGCGTGGTCTGTAATTAGTCTAATTGACTGCTGTAAGCACTAAAACCATAAGCCAAAGTTTCTTTTAAAGCATCTGATGGTTTAAGACTTCTGTTAATAGCATTAGCAAAGGGCACTGGAATTCCTTTAATGGTTTCCGGCAAAATTGCATATTCTTCCGTTGGTTCGACAATGTATTGTGGACACTTCGTTTGGATACCAGTAGTCGCTAACATTTCATTAATTTCAGCAGATGTATATTGCTTGAGATAAACTGGGTTTCTCACAAATGGGTTTAGCCTTCTGATAAAATTATGGATAATATGAGAAGGACAAGACTTGTTGTGAAATGAATGATTAAAAACAAAAATTCCACCAGGTTTTAGTACGCGAGATATATCAGCCAACAAATTTCTTAATTGTGCATCTGGGATATGCATAAAGACGCAGTTAGAAATTACCAAATCTATAGAATTATCTTCTAAGGGCAATATTTCAGCAGAATCGCAAATCAAGTTAAATTCAGCTTCTGGGAAAAAATTATATTCTTGTTTAACTTTGATTAACCGCCGCAATAAAGGTTCAGAAATATCAATTCCATAATATTTTTTGCATCTCAGATTTTTAGCTTTCGAGAGATGTAAAGGTGCGCGACCATAACCAGAACCAATTTCCAGAATAGAATCAACAGATTTATTCAACGGAAATTTGTCCCAGGTACCTCCAGGCGTGCCAGTTAGCAGAGTGTAATCTTGTTTAATGGGCGATGCATCTGTAACTTTTTCAATTTTTTGGGAACCATAGTATGTTTTACCAATTGCGTCCCATGTTTTTTTGTGTTGAGTATTATTCAGTTGTTCGTAGTCACTAGGAAAATAAATGCCATCTCGTAATTCAAAGTCATTTAGACTGGATTTTACATTTGCTAATTGAGTCATTAGGATTATTCCTTATGAATAGTTAGTTCTGTTTTCTGTTATACTCTTAACTCAGCATTAACCGCAAGGGATTTTTACTGAACTGCTTTCCCTTAGCCTTTTTTCAAAGTTTATAACTGTTTTCAATTCGATGGAATATATATCGTAGGGGCGCAGCTGGGCTACCAAAGCGCGTATTGTATCCAAAGGAAAACTGCTGTAGTAGCAACCCGTCGCCTAATCAGAACACGAGTTCGTATACATTAGTTAATGGACTGCAACAATCGGAGGCTAGGATGGTAGAAGGGTCACAACAAAAACGGGTGGTAGTTGTAGGTGCAGGTTGGGCTGGTTTAGGAGCAACCTACCATTTGGCAAAACAAGGCTATGATGTGACCCTTCTAGAAGCAGGCCCCTATCCCGGTGGATTGGTGGCAGGGTGGCAAACAGCCGCCGGAAAATCTGTTGAAGCTGGCATTCATGGCTTTTGGTATCCTTACAAAAATATTTTTTCCCTAATTAATGAATTAGAAATTAATCCTTTTACTACTTGGACTCGTTCTTCGCAATATTCACCAGCAGGTTTGGAAGTTGAATCACCGATTTTTCAAAACTTACCGCGACTCCCCTCCCCACTAGGAACTTTTCTCTACACTCAGTTTAAACGGCTGCCACTAATTGACCGCCTCAGCGCCCTGCCTTTACTTTATGCTGTTGTTGATTTTGACAATTCTGATGATGCTTGGCGGCGCTATGACTTTGTAACTGCCCGTGAATTGTTTAAAGACTTTAACGTTTCCTCTCGACTTTACCGCGAGGCTTTTGAACCAATGTTATTAGTGGGCTTGTTTGCCCCTGGTGAACAATGTTCAGCCGCAGCAACTTTAGGGATGCTTTACTTTTTTATTCTGGCTCATCAACCGGATTTTGATGTAGTTTGGTGTCGGGGAACTGTCGGGGAAAAGATATTTCGTCCTTGGGTGGAACGGATTGAAAAAGCTGGTGTGCGAGTGTTACCTAAGCGCCGAGTTACAGACTTAATTGTTGATAGTAATCATCGAACAAAGGGTGTAGTTTGCGGTGATGAAGTAATTGAAGCAGATGCGGTGATTTTTGCGGTTGGGATCACGGGGATGAAGAAAATTGTCTCAACTAGTCCTAGTTTACAAAGTCGTGAAGAATTCCGTAATTTGAGCAATTTAGGAGCAATTGATGTTTTAGCAACGCGACTATGGTTTGATCGCAAAATTGATATTCCTCGTCCTTCTAATGCTTGCTTTGGATTTGACGCAACTACAGGTTGGACATTTTTTGATTTGAATGCTTTACATGATGAATATCAAAATGAGCCAGGAACAGTAATTGAAGCTGATTTTTATCACGCTAATCAGTTTCTCAGTTTGAGCGATGAGGAGATTTTACCAATAGTTCAGGGTTATTTAGCAACTTGTGTGCCAGCGTTTAGGCAGGCAAAGATCATTGATAGCAGTGTAATTCGGCTACCTCAGGCGGTGACTCACTTTGCACCTGGTAGCTATCGTTATATGTTGCCCGCTAAGACAAATTTTGAAAATGTGTTTATGAGTGGGGATTGGATTGTGAACCGTCACGGTTCCTGGTCACAGGAAAAGGCTTATGTTACTGGTTTGGAGGCAGCGAATTTGGTAGTGTCTTATTTGGGAGAAGGTCAGCCATCTGAGATTTTAGCTGTAGAAGAGGATGAAGTGCATATACAAGTGGGGCGATCGCTCAACCAAACTTTGCGTAACTTGGGCAAATCTATCCTACCTGACTTTTGGTTGCCGTAATCCTTAGGGGCGCGAAGAGTAAATCATTAATTGTAATCTAAATTCGGTAAGCTAAAGAAAGCTATTGCGATACCATCCTTATAATGTAAATCAAATCACATAAGCTTATGGAGCCAGACTCTTTACAAACCGAAGTGATTCTGACGCACCCGCGTGAGTCCCTCGGTAGAGTGCAACTTGATTGGACACCCCAACCCGGAAACTATCTCGATTTTCAAGGTAAAACCTATGCAGTTTTAGAGCGCCGCCATCGATACCAACTTAAAGCTGGGCGATACCGTTTGCATAATGTTGCCATTTACGTGCAGTCGGCTAAACGACCATCTGAGAAAAGTTTGGTTGAGGGACGTTGGGTAATTGGTGATGCCACCTGCTGCTACAACGCTCATTCAGAAATTATTCGCTGTGCAGTCAACCCAGATGGCCCTTGCAAATCTTGTCGCTTTTATGAAAACTTAGAAGTCATTTAATTTTAGATTTTAGATTTTTTTAATCCAAAATCCAAGTTGCGCTTCTAGCGCACCAAAGGTGCAACCTAAAATCTAAAATTGGCAATCCCTCAACTTCCCGCACCAAAAACTTCTCCCACAGTTAAGCGGGTACCATTAACAAAATCCCATCCCGACTGGGGACGTTTACCAGCTAGCTGAACCTCTCGCAACAGCAACAAACCTTCCCCAGTTTGGACGATCGCCCCAATTCCTTTGGCAATGCTTACTACAACTCCTGGTCTGTCTGATATATTTGACAAATCAGGCAATTTATGAATTAATTCTTGTAATTCTGGTGGTAGCTCGCGTAGACGCGGAGCGGCTTGTCGCCAGACATCGCTTACAGAACCAAGAGGAGCAGAAGCGGTGATTTTTAACGGGTTATTACGAAAGCTAGCAGTGCAGTTAGGGTAAAAGCCTTTGATTTGATTGTGTAATTGGATCGCGCTTTTTGACCAATCCAAACCATAATCTGGTTTTTGAATCAGAGGTGCATAAGTAGCTGCTAAATTATCTTGGGCAATTGGTTGAATTTCTTTACGTTCCAACTTCAACAAAGTTTCTACCAATAAATCCCCACCGATCCCCGCTAGTCTGTCGGCTAAATCTTGGGCATTATCCAGTAATCCGATCGGTGTAGTGGCTATTTGTAATATTGCCCCAGTATCCATCCCCACATCCATTAACATGGTTGTGATCCCCGTTTCCCTCTCACCGTTATACAAACACCACTGAATCGGCGCTGCACCGCGATATTTGGGTAAAATCGAGCCATGCACATTAATACAGCCCAACTTTGGTATATTTAGGATTTTTGACGATAATATCTGTCCGTATGCAACAACAACAAACACATCTGCGTCTAATTGTTTGAGTTGGGTTAAAGTTTCAGTGTCTTTTTTCACCCGTTCGGGTTGCCATACTGGTAAGTTGTGAGCAATAGCGATCGCTTTTACAGGTGTTGGCGTAAGTTTATTTCCGCGTTCCCGGCGTTTATCTGGTTGGGTGACAACTGCCAACACGTCAAATTCTGAATGATTCAATAACTTTTCTAACGTGGGCACAGCAAACTGTGGTGTACCAAAGAATACAATTTTCATTAAGAATTTAGTTGTTAATCGTTAACCATTAGTTAATGGTAAATAATATCGGCTGTTTGGTGATAGAATATTTTCGTATTGGTGAAACCAAAGGCTGCAAGATTTAACTTAATAGTTAAGTTGACAAGTGTAACAGCTAGTATGATCTGCATCTGCCTTTAGTGAGTCTCATCGTTTAGTGGTGTATCGTCACGAGCCGCTAGAGCATCTACCGAGTAAATTTTCTTGTGTTCCCGATCATTTTTCCAAAATTGGCGTTAAATACACTTGAGTTTCTAAAAAACTATTGCTTGTTTTAGCTATTTTTGTAGTTGAGATTGCAATTTATAACTTTGGGTTGCTGACAGCAGTATTTTCTGAGTATGATGTATTATGCGTCGGCTTTCCCAGGTTTTAACTAACGCCTCATGTTTACCATTATCAGGGTTTGCGCTGTTATATTTAGTGTGTAACCTGGCTTATTTGCTGCGTAATAGCGATCGCTATTATGATCCCCAATAGCCGAGTTATCTCATTCTTAATTGCCAGCGTTACCGCCTGAACTATGCCTGGAATATCTCTTAACCAATACCTGTTTTTGGTGTGGTTGGGTATAGGAACTGCAACACTTTATATCGTGTAGTAATTACTGAGTTTTCAGCATATTTACTAAACTCACATATTTTTGCCAAAAAAACTACTACCTGAGTAAAAAAGGTGTAAACAATGATACTGAATTTTTGTAAAAATCTCCAAACTTTGAAGAAAATATTTCGTCAAAGCTTTTAGTTTCTTGTTATACATATAATTACCGCCTGCCCCATTGCTGCATAGGTATTGCTTCTCACATAGCAACCGCCCTTCTAGAGAGTCTACAAATGCTTAAACCCCTTTTACTATCAGGATGGTTCCGCGTACAACCATTTCTGAATTACGTTGTCGTTGTGATACTGATTGCACCTTTGCTAGCGGCGTCAGGTAACTCGACCCCAGTCAGATCCGAAGTAGCTAAATTAACACAGATAACTGGAAATTCTGACTCTGTGTCAAAGAAAATAGCTGTAGTTGGGGAAGCTGATATAGCTAAAATATTAAAAACAGATCAAATCAACTCTCTAACAGAAGAATTTGACTCTGTGCCAACACAAAGTACTGCTGTTCAGGAACCGCAAGTATTACCAGCGGATAAAATTGAGTCTCTGGCTAAAGCAGATAGTTCTGTGTCAAATAGCGATTTAACTGTTCCTGATAGTTTGGCAGCAGTTGAACTCGCACCATTAACAGATGTTCCTATTAGTCAAGTTAATTTAATCCGAAAACTCAAAGCTACTAATATCAAGTCTTTGAAAGGAAAAGAAAATTCTCTCTCAAGAGAAAAGTCTTTTACTAAATCATTGACAGCAATTCAAATTGCACCAACTCTTAGAGCGCAACCAACCACAACGACGGAAATACCTGTTGTTGAACCAGTTGAGGAGTCCCAAACAGAACAAGTAGATCCCATAGGTAGTCCTCATCCTATTCCTTGGAAATGGATTACAACTACTCAAGAAGCAATTAGTTCCAAAGGTGGTTCGGGAGTGCGTCACTACCGCAGCATACCCGTGGTTTCTCCAGATGGTAAATATGCTGTTTATAGCCGGGTACAACTGGAGGTAAAACCCCAAATGTACAACAGCCGTGTTACCAGCGTTCTGTTTGTCCAAGATATGCAAACTAAGAAGTTGTGGGTAATGGCTTCAACTACTCCTGTTAGTGATCCTTTATTAAAGATAAAGGCTGTAAAAGCAGCGTCATCAGAAGAAAGTGATCCGAATGGTCAAATTGGGGTATTAGTTCCAGTTAGTTGGTCGGAAAAAGGCGATCGCTTCTTAGCACGCAAGTTTGAAGGTATATTTAACACAGGTGACTCCACAGATAGTGCTGTGATTTGGGATCGGCAAAAAAATCACGCTAACACGGTTTCTCCTATTAATCAGGAAGAACATGAAAAAATTGCAGTATTGTTAGGCTGGAGTAAAAGCCAACCGGATCATGTCCTATTTCGTGCGGGTGAATTGGGCGAGGAAAATTGGCCATTAATGCAAGTTGGTAATGATGGTAAAACTGTCACTACAACAAACGATGATCAACCAATTACTTTTGGTAAAAAGGTTACAGAAATTTGGGCAGGACCACAAGTAGCCTACCGATAGTTTATTAAAAATATTATATGCTCCCGTTGTCGTCACTGCTGACAACGGGAGATTTTTTGGCTTTGCATAAAATAGGAATGATTCTTGTGGGGTGGGTATCTTGCCCTCTAAAAAGTAAAACTACCGTCCCACAAAGGTTTCAACGTCAGGTTAAGTGTTGCCAAAAAATGGAGAAAGTCTAGCTTAGACTGTAGACGCTGTAATCCACAGCCTACAATACTTTTGACCCCAATTAGTCAGAATTGCTTGACCAGGTTTTTTGAAAATTTTACTTTATCAATTTCTGTTATGTTAGGATAAAAGCATCAACCTGTACAGACTTGGTGTACAGGTTAAGCGAGAATGTACTTAATTCAATTTACAAGTAAAAACGGAACTTTTGATACTTATGGTTTCTGCTAGTTATACTTACACACAAGCACGAGAAAAGCTGTCTGAACTGTGCCAGAAAGTTACTTCAGAACGCGATTTTGTAATCATTACACGTCGTAATGCTGAAAATGTAGCTTTAATACCTGTTGATGAACTTTCTAGTATTCTAGAAACTGCTCATCTTTTACGTTCTCCCCGTAACGCTGAACGTTTGCTAACAGCTTTAAATCGAGCTAAATCAGGAGTTGTCAAATCTCAAAGCTTGGATGAGCTTAGTAAGGAGTTAGGATTTGACCAAAAAGAAGAACCTCAAAAACCAATCAAAACAAGAAATTCCAGCAACTCCAAACCAAAGAAAAACAGTATTTCAGCCTGAATTTTTAGAAGACTTAAAATTTTGGGTGGAAAATGATCAACGAGTTACCCTTAAAGTTTTGGATCTTGTCAAAGAGACTTGCCGAGATCCTTTTAAGGGGAAAGGTAAGCCGGAACCTTTAAAATATTTAGATCCTAATACTTGGTCTCGCCGTTTAACACAAGAACATAGAATTGTATATCTTGTAAAAGATGATGAAATAAATTTTTTACAAGCTCGCTATCATTATTAATTATTAATTATCCCAAAATATTAAGTAGCATTATTTAGTTTTGCGTAGCTTGCCGCTGTAGGCATCGCCTAACACTTCCAACACTCCAAAAATATCTACCTGCTGACAAGCTCCTCTCAAAATTCTAGCGACTGAGTTATAAGTGGGTATGCAAAAATATTCATGTCATTGCAAATAAAACTAAGTAATCTCAAACCCTTGTGATTACTTGGTTGCGGTACACTCACAATGTATATTTAATTTTGCATAAATACTCAGTTAATTAGAAGAGTGATAAGGAAATCAGTTTGCTTATTGCTTCTCAACCAGAGTGCGTATATCCCAAAAATCAATATAGTGACTTCCTGCGACGGCTCTAATTTCTTCTGCTACTATACCATTTGTTGACATAACAAAAAAGCGTTTGCCTCTTACGCTTAAAAGCTGAAGGGGGCGTTCAAAATCATCATCACCACTGATTAAAACAGCCATATCATAATGATCAATAGTGTTAAACATATCTAGCACTATTTCGACATCTAAGTTTGCTTTTTGTTTTGTAGTCCCATCAGAAAGCAGAATATTCTTTAAAGTTTTTGTGACCAACGTATAGCCCATAGTTGGCAATGCTTTTAAGTAAGCTTCCTGTTTAGCTTCTGGAGGAGCATCTACACCCATATAATAAAACGCATCAATCAATTCGCCTTTTGTTCTTACAAAATCCAAAATTTTCTTTGGATCTGTCCACCATCTTAAACAATCTCTCTGCATATAGAAGAAGTTTGCACCATCTAGGAAAAGGGATACTCGCATTTATTTACCTAGCTTGTTGGACAAGACTAGTGTTCCCTTACTTGATTATTTTGTAACACTTAACTCAAAAAGCGTTCGCCTGTTATCCTATTGTTCTAAAAAGTCGCGGTATAGCTCCTATATGTAACCACTTGACACTATAATCATTTATAAATCATCCGCGCACCCTATGTAGAGTGGCTTTCAGCTATTTATATCTAGCCAAATGACTTGCAGAAACTGCTAGAAAATAAACACTTATTTATCACCCCTTTCCCACTCAGGTATGGCACCTTTGACCCGGCGGATGGGCAAATTAGCAATTAAAGCTGTGGTTCGTTGGTTGCTTTCTAAAGAAAACTCTAAGCCTTCTGTCTCAACTTCAACATAGCGACAGACTACATCTAAGATTTCTTGCCGCATTTTTTCCAACGTTTGAGGGTCTATGTCAGCGCGATCGTGAGCAATCACCAATTGCAGGCGACGTTTAACTTGAGTTCGACTGCTATCAGGACCGCGAAAAAAAAGTCGTTCTAGAAGTTCAATCATTACGAATAGGTCTGGCGCGGAGACTGGAAAAGTAAGTTAAACAATCTTTGTCCTGAACAACCTTCGTAGACGGGCGAAGATGCTGTCTTGGGACGAGTCGATCTCCATAAATTGGACACTTTCCCCTTCCAATCTACGAGCAATGTTCTCAAAGGCTGTAGCAGCTAAAGAGGGATTTTCCGCTAACACTAAGGGTTCGCCGCGATTGGTAGATACAATAACACGCTCGTCGTCAGGGATTACCCCGATCAGGGGAATGGCGAGAAGTTCCTGAACATCTTGCACTGACATCATATCATTTGCCTGCACCATTGCGGGTCTGATGCGGTTAATTATTAAATGAACACGCTTGATACCTTGTGCTTCTAGTAACCCTACTACCCGGTCAGCATCACGAACTGAGGAAATTTCTGGTGTGCTGATAACTAGCGCTTCTTTTGCCGGGCCGATCGCATTTTTAAACCCATTTTCAATGCCAGCGGGGCTATCAATAATCACGTACTGATACTTTTGCGCTAAGGCATTCACCAGTAACTTCATCTGTTCAGGTGTGACTGCATCTTTGGAGCGATTTTGGGCTGCCGGCAGGAGTACGAGATTGGGTTGGCGCTTATCTTTCACCAAGGCTTGTTCTAAGCGGCACTCTCTGGCCAAGACTTCTACCGCAGTATAAACGATGCGATTTTCCAGCCCTAGCAGCAAATCCAAATTTCTCAAACCAAAATCCGCATCAACCAAAGCAACTTGACGCCCCATTTTGGCTAAAGCCATGCCCAGATTTGCTGAAACTGTGGTTTTACCCACTCCTCCTTTACCGGAGGTAATCACTATAATGCGAGTCATGATAGAAATGCGGTCAATGAGGGTTCTGGAAATATAAAACTGTAAATTGCAGTATAAAGTATGAAGTATCGTATCAGGTATGAAGAAATATCTAGTCTCGCTGATTCGGGCGAGGGATGAATATTTTTTTATTGCGATGTCTGGCTACAAGCCACTTTGCCTCTGTGCTCAGTTGTGTGCAATACACTTCGCTAGGACAAAGGGATTAAAGTAGTGTATTCCATCTACATGAAAACCGCTATATTTCATCCTTCATATTCTTCATTCTTTAAGTAAATATTCAGGGCTACTGATTAGATCTTAGTAAATTGGTTTCTAGAAAAATCACTAGCCCTAGCGATGCGAATCCCTTGGGGCATAATATGTGCCACTTCTGGAGAAAATTGCGTCGGTAATTTTTCTGGTGCTCTAGCTACAGCATCTGCGATCCGCAATTGGGTAGGTTCCATTTGCAAAGCCATAATCAGACACTCACGATTGCCTCCGGCCCCAGCATGAGCAATTCCACGTAGACGACCCCAGATGATAATATCTCCATCTGCAATTACAATACCACCTGGATTTACATCTCCCAAGATAATTACTGTACCAGGATGACGAATTTCTACTCCAGAGCGGACTGTTGTTTCTAGATAGAGAGCATCTGCTTGGGGTGTCGCTGTAGCTTTGGACTCTGAAACAAGAGTTGTTACGGGCTGTAGTTGTTCTACAGAATATCCAGATGTCACAGCAGCGATCGCAGTTTGCCGACGACTCGTCGAGACAGATATTAGCCGGAGTTGAACTTCACTCAAAGCCTCGGCTAGTTCTTGCAGCTGTCTGGTATCTACTAGGCGGTCTTGTGCCATTAGATGTACAGGCGTGTTAGATATACGGAAGCGATCGCCTGCATTCAGACGTTGCCTTATTTGTTGCCAAATATCAGACCAACTGAGTTCTGAGCCAGATCCTTGAGATTCCGGAGGTAAAATTAATAATAGCCGTCCCTCCTGACTTTTTAACTGGACTTGAGTATTATCATTTACACGATGCCCTGGTAATACTAACTCATCGGGATTTAAATCAGTCAGGATAAAATCTGATCCCGCATCAGGATTTGACTCTACATCTGGGTTAGTAGGATTTGACTCTACATCCGCAAGGACAGTATTTGATTTTAAATAAAGGAGGACAGAATTTAACTCAGCATCCGGGAGGATAGAATCTGACTCTAGATCAGAAACAGTAGGATTTACCTCTACCTCAGAAAGGATAGAGTTTGGTTCTGCATCAGGAAGTGCAGAATTTGACTTTAGATTCGGAATCGCAGAATCAGAATTCATGCAGTACTAGCCAAAAGACAAGGGACAGTTTTAGCCAACAGATTTTGGATTTTCAATTTTGGACTTCGACTTCGCTCAGTCGAACGATTTTGGATTTGTGTCACCCACAAAAGGTGAAAGCACGTAGCAGGACGTTAATCTGACATGAACCAAAAGATCCTTTAATCTAAAATCTAAAATCTAAAATTGGCACGGTTAACCTCTGATAAACTGTCCCCAAGGCATCATCATCGCCGACGTTACCTGGAAACAGCACCACAGGCAAATTAGGAAACTGGGGATGATCGGATGGCGTTAGGACCATTGAACAACCAGCTAAAATTTGACCGAGTAAGCGGGCTGAAGTTAAGGCTAGTCCAGTACTCAAGACATCGTTTGAGGTAATACCACCCTTGCTGATTAAAAATCCTATATCAGATGGTAAACCCCGCACAATATCCATCAATAAACTTGAAACTTTTGCCCCAAACTCCAATCGAGTGTTGACATCTTTAAAACTCAGTTCCTGACGGCTAGTATAAACCACTGGTGTTTTGCCAGCGTCGTGTACCGCCCGTGTACTTTCTTTGATTTCAGTTAGCAGTGCCGCAGATTCATCTGCCTTCTCATCAAGTAATCGTGCTACATTTACTTCGATTCCCACAGTTCCCTCTACTTGCAATAGCGCTGCTAATTGCTGAGTAGTCTTTTTCACATGGGAACCAACAATTACCGCACCTGGTTTGCCTTCTCGCACGTACTGCGCCATGTTTTCGGCGGCGATGGGTTGGGGTGGTAAAGCGGCTAAAGCTGTTAAAATACTGGCTGCACTGCGAAACAGAAAGCGTTTCCCTTGACTTACTGCTGTTAATATGTCTACTGCAAAGCGGTTGAGATCAGCTTGAGTTTCACCATCGACGACAGCGCACTGATTACCACTCAGTTTTAACAAGCGTTCTAGACTACCAGCCCGAATATCGGCCAGGAGAAACCTTTCTACAACTTCGGTACTAATTCGTCCTTGAGTCTTTTCTTCGACATACTTGGGTAAGTAACTGTGATGGTAGCTGAAGACTGAATCACGGGCAAATTCGGTTTCATGCACTGGGGTGGGTACACCAGCAATAATCAAGTAATGCACACTATCGCGGGTAATGCGTCCGCCATCAAAAAATGCAGGTACGAGAAAATGAGCATCAAAGGGGCCGAGTTCTTGTGCGATCGCATCAGTTTCAATGGGATAATGCCCTCGCAAAGTAGAATCAGAACGGCTGACAATCAGAAAATCGTCAATTCCTTCTGCATTCAAGGCGATTTTCAAGTTATGGCAAACTTCTTTGATAACAGATGCAGCTGATTCTGGGGTTAGTGATCTAGTGTTAGTCAGCACAAAGAAAATCGGCGAATCATCCTGCAACCCGCTGCGCAAAGTGTCCACATCCCAGTGCATTAGCAGCAAGCAGCTGTGGACTGTTTGAGAACCTGTAGGGTCATCATCCAGGACAATTATTTTTGGTTTGTTGCTCATTTTAAGTCAACGGGGCGATTGTTTTTTAGGAAAGTTCGGATTTGGAAAGTATTTTGCTAAACATCAAAAATTGCAACCTAACTTCCTACCCCCTTCCCTACTAGGGTTGGGGAGAGATTCAAAGCCTTTCTCCTCAAAAAAGAGAGGTTTATCAGTAGAATTTGTGACTTTTCAAACATCAATTCAGCCTTTCTGCAACTTTCTGATTTCTGCTTGCACATCGATCGCAATTTGCAATGATTGATTTAGCAGTTGAGCATATTCGCCTGCTTGACTACTAAGTTGTAAAGCTTGCAGACTGGCTAAATTATTGACAAATAATTCTTGGTTATTAGCAAGCAATTTTTTATTATCTCGCAAAATTCGTTCCGTTTTCAGAGCGCGGACTAAATCTTCTCTAATCAGTTGCAGGGCGGCGGTTACTTTATCTCGGTCATGGATACTGCTTTCTACGTTTCCTGATGCAGCCAATTGGTCATTAATATCTATAGCGTGGATCAGGTCATGATATTTATCAACTTCATCTAAAAGTATTGTCAGTCCTTCAGGACAGGTTACTTGTCGCCACAGCCATCGCCCCACTAATATCGGCATTGGCACTAGAATTAGTAAAAGAATTCCTAGTCGAATTGAAGATCCAATTGTCGGCAGAATAATAAACGCGTAAACAAAGCCAACAATTATTGGCGTTAGCGCCAGCGTCACCAGCATTTCATTAATCAAAAACCCTAATCGCTTCTTGCTATCTCGCAGAACCGAGGGTCGAAAAACGTCTTCTGGATCGAACCCAGTCAAACGTCTCAGTTCCCCCTTGCTAATTTCCAAGCCTATTAAGTCCGGCTGCACGGCTGGATAACTCCTATGGAAGCCCAAGTTGCGTATTCATTTTAATCGGCTTTGGTAGAGAAACAATGGGTCGTTACGCTTTTCCTGTGCAGTTATCATCGCTGCAAATATTTTTTCTATTTTTTCCAAAACTTGCGTAAACCCCCCCACCTCCTTCGTATAACGCTTTAAAGAGGTAGGGGAAAAAGCATGATGCATTAAAAATCAGTAAGTTATAGCTTAAAAGTCGTATAAGTATAATATTTGTAATATAAAATACAAGTAAAACTTAATTGTGTTCAGGACTTATGCCACTAAGGGTTTCAGCGTCAGCTTTGGTGTTTCAACAAAAATGGATAAAGTCGAGCCAAGGTAGAAGAGCAACTTAGTTCTGTAATGCATAGGGAGGTTTGGGTTGTAGCTTTGGGCTACTAATGCTACATACTCAGTATCCCTCATGCTGAGGTTATGAATTTCAGTCAAGGTGCAATACCAGAAATATTCCTTAAGTCTAAATTAAAGCTTACTCAAAGAATGAGGTTTTCATTTCCCAATTCCTAGAGAATATATGAAATACTCTTCATAACCTCTCAAATTCTCAGCGTCAGAAATCGATAATTACTAAGGTAAAAGAAAATGGTTAAAACTAGAGCAATTGACATTCTTTCATTAATTGAAGCAGAACATCGCTAAGTTGAGAAACTTTTTCCAGCTAACGTCAATCGTCCAACTATTTGTATAAACAGTTAGCCATAACTTGCACGTAATTAGTGTATTAAGATTCCTAAATTATTCCTTCATTGGAGACTAGAAAAATGACTGCTACAAATGATCAGCGTAAAATTCGTTATGCCGTTGTTGGTTTAGGTTGGTTTGCTCAAGAAGCCGCCTTGCCTTCTTTTGTCCACGCCGAAAACTCGGAATTAGTGGCACTGGTTTCAGATGATGCCACTAAAAGCGAAGAACTGAGCAAAAAGTATGGCATTAAGCATACTTACTCCTACGAGGAGTATGAGGACTGTCTGACAAGCGGCGAGGTTGATGCCGTTTATATTGCGCTGCCCAATCACTTGCATTGTAAGTACACTGTGCGGGCTGCTAATCAGGCAATTCATGTATTATGTGAAAAGCCAATGGCAACGACTGAAGAAGAGTGTGAAACAATGATTAAAGCTGCCAATGATAACAATGTGAAGCTGATGATTGCCTACCGCTTACATTTAGAAGAAGCCAATTTACAAGCAGTCGAAATTGTGCGCTCAAAGCAAATTGGTGAACCACGGATTTTCAACTCGGTTTTTACTCAGCAAGTAGAAGAAGGCAATATTCGTTTACGAGATGCTACAGGTGGTGGCACGCTCTATGATACTGGCATTTACTGCATTAATGCTGCACGTTATTTATTTCAAGATGAACCAATTGAAGTATTTGCAGTAGCTGCCAATAAGGGAGAAGAACGCTTTAGCGAAGTGGAAGAAATGACTAGCGTCATCTTGCGTTTTCCTAACGAGCGATTAGCAACATTTACCTGTAGCTTTGGAGGGGCTAGTGTTTCGAGCTATCAGATTGTAGGTACTCAAGGCGATTTGCGAGTAGAATCTGCCTATGCTTGGCAGGGAGAACTGAAGCACTACCTAACAATTAATGGTGAAACCCAAGAGCGTACCTTTGAGGATCACGATCAACTAGCAGCTGAATTTATCTACTTCTCTGATTGTATTCTGCAAGATAAAAACCCAGAGCCATCTGGAACGGAAGGGTTGATTGATGTTTCGATTATTCAAGCACTCTACAAGTCAATTGAGACGCGTCAACCTGTGCAGATAGAAACTCGCGACGGCGGTAAACTACGCCATCAACGTCCCACATCGGCTCAAACTATTCAGCGTCCTCCTGCTGAGGAGACGCCAGACCTGATTCATGCTGCTGCACCTTCTAAGGAGTCGTAAGTTAGGTTGAAGTATCCTTTGACCAAATAATATCAGCTTGGTGAGACAAGGGGCAAAATCCCCTTGTTCATCCGATTAATACAGTTCATGTTGTAGCGATCGCTCAACAAAAAAAGGCAGATAAATCAATGGCGGATCAAGTACAATTACTGGCGACAATGATCTATTCTGCCCCGTGAACAACTAAATATAAAAAACTTAAGGATAAAGACCTCTGTCAGTCAGGGCCTGCGCCACTCTACCTACCCCCAGTGTGTAAGCTGCTAACCTTAAAGGAATTTGCCGTACCAACGAATGCTGAATCACCCGGCGGTAGGCTTGCACCATCAAATACTCCATTTCGCGGTTGACGCGTTCCTCATCCCAAAATACATAGGAAAGACCCTGTACCCATTCCAAATAACTGACTACCACACCACCAGCATTCGCTAAGATGTCCGGTAGCACTGTTACACCCCGTGCTTCTAACGACAAGTTAGCCTCAAGAGTAACTGGCCCGTTAGCTGCTTCTGCCACAATCTGTGCTTGTACCTGATTCACATTTTCTTCAGTGATCTGGTTTTCCAAAGCCGCTGGTATTAAGACATCGCAGGGTAAACTTAATAAATCTGCATTGCTAATTGGTACAGATTGCGGGAAACCCACAATACTCTTGCGATTTTCAGCAGCGTAGACTCTCAACTTGGGAATATCAAGACCAACTTCGGAAAATACTCCCCCAGCACCCGTTGAAACAGCGATAATTTTCGCGCCTGCTTGATGTAGTAATTCAGCTGCGGCACTACCAACGTTACCGAAACCCTGGATAACTACTTGCACTCCTGCCAAGGATTTACCTTGTTCTGCTAGCGCCTCACGGACAATAATCATCACGCCACGTCCGGTTGCCATTTCCCGTCCCAGCGAACCACCAATAGAAAGGGGTTTCCCAGTCACAACCCCTGGTACAGCATGACCGACATTTACAGAGTAAGTGTCCATCATCCAAGCCATCTCACGGGCAGAAGTACCCATATCCGGTGCAGGAATATCTACCGCAGGCCCAATATCTTTAATCAACTCGCTGATATATCGGCGGCTGATTCGCTCTAATTCGCCAACACTATAACGTTTTGGATCTATAGCAATACCACCCTTACCACCACCGTAAGGAATACCTAACAAGGCACATTTCCAGGTCATCAACATTGCCAAAGCTGAAACTTCGCGCAGTGTCACAGCCGGGTGATAACGAATTCCACCTTTGTAGGGGCCTAAAACATCGGAGTGCTGCACTCGATGTCCAGCGAGAACTTGTATTTGCCCATCATCTAGTTTCACGGGAATGGAAACCGTGACAACCTTACGCGGGTGGCTGAGAATTTCCAGCAAACCTTGATTTAAATTTAATTCTTTAGCTGCCGCTTCTAAGTAGCTACAGGCTTGGTCAAATGGGCATATATGTGCTGGAGAAGCAGGTTATGGCAGCAACAGGGATTTTAAGATCATAAAACTTTCTCCTAATCACGGTATCTTTACGAACCGGATATCATATTTAACTAGCTTATCTTTTTTTTTGGGGAAAACAGAGCTTTTGTAGTTTTTGTTACAGTTTTATATTTGATATCTTGATACGCCTGCAAAGCAGTATGCGAAGTTAAGGAATTGCAAAAAAAAATTATCCAATCTTGTGGAAAGTGCCTCTCTAGCCAACCTTCGTAAAATCTCGTTTCCAGTCTCTGGCTAGAAATGCATACCCTGGCGGCTCTGCCGCCAGGAGAACGTAAAAGCCTCTCTAGACAAGTCCTTCAGAGATTGCCTCGTTCCCAGTCTCCGACTGGGAATGCCTAATGGGAGGCCTCAAGACTTGCGGCAGAGCCGCAATGAAAGAGCATTTCCAGCCAGAGGCTGGAAACGAGATTTTAAAGGAGTTTTTGCTTAAGTTGACACGTATGGGCAATGCCATGTCCGAGCAACAAATGCTTAATTAAAACTTATACATGATGTCGCTCAGATAGTTAAACCCACAAGTTTTTATCTTGTTAACGCGATCGCTGCATTCTGTCCCCCAAAGCCAAAACTCAAACATAATACCTGCCTAACTTTACTTAGACGGGCTGCTGTAACCACATCTAAATCAAATTCTGGCTGCTGCAATCCTACATTAGGTGGTAAAATTTGATGCTTTAATGCCATGAGAGAAAAAGCTACACCTAAGGCTCCAGATGCTCCTAGTGTATGACCTGAGCTTCCCTTGGTGGAACTAACTGCTACACCTTGGGGAAACAAACGCTGGATTACCATGCTTTCTATCCGGTCATTTAGCTGAGTAGCTGTGCCATGAGCATGAATATAATCAATATCGGCTGGTAAGAGACAACTACGTTCTAGACATTGTTTGATGGCAGCGATCGCATTTTTCCCTTGAGGTTCTGGTGAATTGGTATGATATGCATCGTTGGTTAAACCGAAACCGAGAATTTCACCATACACTTTTGCTTGACGCTGTTTTGCCAATTCTGCTGATTCCAAGACAAACACAGCTGCACCTTCCCCCAAAACTAAGCCTTCCCGATGCAAATCAAAGGGATAAGCGCCAGTTTTCGCCAAAGCACCCATCTGCTGAAATCCAGCTAAAGTTAAACGTGTAATCGGCGCTTCCACTGCACCAGCTAGAGCCTGTTGACATTGCCCAGTTTGGATCAGCAAAGCTGCTTGGGCAATAGACCAAATTCCAGTTGCACAAGCTGCCATCGGTGCCAAAACTATGCCAGATGCACCGATTTGTCTTGCAGCGGCGATCGCATTCATGTGAGGTAATGTATCTAGCCAATTTCCAAAAGAGGACACGGGCTTCGCCGTGTCTTCATACATTTGCCGCGCCAGCATCTCCCAAGACGCTTGATAAGAGCGACTCGATCCAATGACTACAGCACAATCAGTTAAAGGTGAAACTAATCTAGCATCTTGTAAAGCAGAAGCAACAGCCATCTGAGTTAACATTGGCAACTCAGATGGTTGTTGAGCAATCAAACCTAGAGGAAGTGGTGTAATTTCTGGAAATGGTTGATGCAACAAAATTCCAGATTTACCTGCTAGCAAATTTCGCCAACTATCCTCTAAGCTTCCACCCAAGGCAGAAATTAAACCAATACCAGTTACACAAACCTTAACCAATTTGAATTTTGGGATGAGGAGGATGAGGGAGATATGGGGGATGAGGAAACGTAATTATCAATCCATTTGTCCGAAAATTAAATTTTGATTCTCGATTTATAACCTTTCGAGATTTAATTCGCGGATATGTCTAATAAACTTCCTCATCTCCCCCATCTCGCCCATCTTTCCCTGTTCCTTTTACTGCCCTGGTGTTTTCAGATTTTCAGCACCTTGGGTGACTTTAGCAGATTCAATGCGATCGCCTTGCTGAATTTTGTTCACTACATCGAAGCCTTGAGTGACATTGCCAAACACGGCGTAGTTACCATCCAAGAAGGCCAAATCTGCTAAAGCAAAGTAAAACTGAGCAGAAGCGGAGTCTGGTGGTTGCGATCGCGCCATTGCTACTGCACCTTGTTTATGGGGCAATATGACAGGTTGAGCAGTAGCATCAAATGGTTTATTGTAAATCGGAGTATCTGAACCTTTTGGTTTAACTTCTAAAGGTATATAGCGAGGATTTCCCGTTTTTGGGTCAATATAGCTACCGGTTCCCAGTCTATTTACTGGAACTTTCGGGTCTTTGCTTTGGGGATCGCCCCCTTGAACTACAAACGGTTGGGGTTCGCGCACAACTCGATGGAAAGCTAAACCATCGTAAACACCCTTTTGCACTAAATCTACGAAGTTACCAGCTGTAATGGGGGCATCAGTGCCGTCTACTTCGATAGTAATCGGCGAACCTTTAACCGTGAGCACCACAGTAGCCTTGCCTTCGAGCCGTGGTAAATCTGTGATTCCAGGAATACTCTCACTAATTGTTTGAGATACAGATGTTGCTTCAGTAGTCGTCTTGGTGCTTGCCTGGCTTGTAGCCGAGGTAGCTGTCGAGCTTGGCGAAGACGTATTAGAAGCTACTTGCTGTGTGGAACATCCTCCCAACATCAAAGCACCGATGATCACAAGAGAAAGCAAAAATTGTGAAATTTTTAACCGCATTGCCAGTTACTGATTCAACCACAGTATCTTATCCTTTCGAGGGGCATTAGGAATTAGGGGGAGATGAGGGAGCAAGCAAAACATTATTTTTCTTCATTCCCCATGCCCCTTCAATTTTGGATTTGCCTTAGCGAGTCAGATGCTACGCACAGTCGCTAATGCAACGCTTACGATCCTCTTTTAGATTTTAGATTGTTCAATCCAAAATCTAAAATTCTTCTGCCCAATGCCCAATTAATTAAAGTCCTTCTAGTGAGACTCCCAAAAAGCGGGCTAACTTTGCGCCTTCTGTTTCTAACTCTGTTAAAGATAACGGTTGTCCAACGCGTGTTAAGGGTATATCTCGCCGGCCCTTAATGCGTAGATAGAGGGCACGAAGGGGATTAAGACCTTCTTTGACGGCTATTCGCACAGATTGCACATCTTCTATGCGGCTGTCAATCTCAATTCGGCGGTTTTTGCCAGGAAACCCCCAACGGAAGATTTTGATTGTGCCATTTTCCTGATTAAATTCGTTGTAACCGCCACCTACATCCAATAAAATCACTAACCACAAATATGTGGCTAATAGCAAGCCAGCAGTGCCATATAATCCCATTACCAATCCTTGGGGGACAAATACCAGTTTAGTTGGATCGGAAACTATGAGTAAATTAACTTTTAAATAACTTGATATCCCAGCCAATAAAAAGCCGCTGGCTCCCAAGGTAACGATAGTTGCCCAGCAGTAGTTACTGAAGCGACGAGAACCGAGAACATTTTGATGCAGGAGGCGATCGCCTTTGTTAATCGTTGTTGATGTCGTCATTGAACTACCATTGCCCGTGAGATACTCGCTGTCACATACTCGTACACTAAATGCTTTTGCATAGAGTGGTGGGTTCCTCTGCCAATCCGGCTATTGCTTAGGAGGCACGGAGAGCTATATTTGAAGTCCACGGGAACCCTGCCGCAGACTATAAATTTTTCACTTTGTACCCTACAAATTTTACTGTCCCAGATAATGCTGGCTTCCTTGATCCTACCGGACAAACCACTTAGGCTATTTGTATTAGTCAAGATATACCAACTTCCCTTTTCCTTGTCTAACGTTTCACATAGGTTTTCCAGAGGTGTATCAACGACGTGGCCGCAAAGTCATTATCCACATTTTACCAAATATCGTTGACAAAAACTCAACTGCGCCCTTCCATGTTCCTGCTACCGATATAATTTTTTAGGGTAATGTTGTACTATTTTTTTACTCAATGGCTGATAAAAATTCTTTACTTCCTCACTCTCTGCCCCTCTTATTCCCTGCTCCCCTCTCCCTGCCTCTTTTTTACCTCTTGAAATGAGTTATCTACCTACCTCCATCTGCATTAAATTTTTTTAGATTTCTGAGAAAAGTTGTGTCAAATTGTAAAATTTCTGATATTCATATTATTTATAAGGTTCGTGTTTCATAGCTCATTTCCTTTTGCATATCAGGCAAAAACCCTGAGTAATGTGATAAATTAAGAATCATTAAGTTACCACAAGCTAGATTACTAGCCGATGGTACGTGTAATGTCATAACCCTGAGAAATAATGACTTAACTAGTCAGTAAGCTCTCAGAATCTCAGTTACTTAAAAGCAGTTGAGATTGTCAAAAAAAACGTTAATTCCTCACGGTAGTCGGTTACATCGGCTCTCCGTATTGCTTTAGAAACGTTGCAATTTTAGTAAAAAAAGAGGATTTTAGTCCGATGACCATCGCAGTTGGACGCGCCCCCAGTAGAGGGTGGTTTGACGTTTTAGACGACTGGCTCAAGCGCGATCGCTTCGTATTCGTAGGTTGGTCAGGGATACTACTGTTCCCCTGCGCCTTCCTAGCACTAGGCGGTTGGCTGACCGGCACCACCTTCGTCACCTCTTGGTACACCCA
>NZ_JBALDF010000040.1:0-26171 GCF_036917275.1 Nostoc sp. | reverse complement strand
GATGGGCAACGGGTGATTTCTGGTTCAGGGGATAAGACCCTCAAAGTCTGGAATCTGGCAACAGGGGAGGAACTATTTACCCTCAATGGTCATAGTCAGTGGGTAAGTGCAGTCGCCGTTACCCCCGATGGGCAACGGGTGATTTCTGGTTCAGTTGACTGCACCCTCAAAGTCTGGAATCTGGAAACTGGGGCGGAACTATTCACCCTCAATGGTCATAGTCGCTCGGTAAGTGCAGTCGCCGTTACCCCCGATGGGCAACGGGTGATTTCTGGTTCAGTTGACAACACCCTCAAAGTCTGGAATCTGGAAACTGGGGCAGAACTATTCACCCTCACTGGTCATAGTCAGTGGGTAAGAGCAGTCGTCGTTACCCCCGATGGGCAACGGGTGATTTCTGGTTCAGATGACAACACCCTCAAAGTCTGGAATTTAGCAACTAGGGAAATCATTGTCACCTTTACAGGAGATACTTCCATTTATTGCTGTGCAGTTGCACCAGACGGCACGACAATTGTGGCAGGAGAAGCATCAGGTAGAGTGCATTTTTTGCGTCTTGAGAACATGATAGAGGGATGAGGGGAGAAATAATGTTATCTGCCAAAGATTTCATCGACGCTAATATTCACATCAGGGAAGGCTTGAATTGATAAAGTTTGACCGCTAACGAACTTTTGCATAAGCTGATAACCTGCGGCTGTTGGTTGTTGATAAACTTCCACAATTTCCTCGTTAATATCTACTAACCAAACTTCAATTATGTTTGCTTCTGCATATAAAGGAATTTTCTCTTCCCGGTCATATATCACAGTCGAATCAGACACTCCAATTAGTAAAAAAATATCCTGGGGTTGGGGGTGTGCAGTAGCGTAGAAATCATCACGGGGTTTAAGCAATGCCACATCTGGCTAAGGTTCTGAGTTATTGTTCAACGCGATCAGATTTTGAGCAGCAAGTATAACGCCTTTACCCAACAACTGCACCAACAGATTAACAAGTCGATTTACACAAGCAGCGTGTTTTGTCCCAATCGGCGACATCTCAATAATCTCTCCCCGAATCAATTCCACTCGGTCATCCTCTGTGAGAATCCCCGACTCAACCATCTTATGATATTGCTCAACTGTGAATTTCCGTCTTAGCAATTGTACAGTCACGATTACCTCCACTGTTGCCTTATCTTTTAATTATTCCTCAGAATTATGAACTCACCACCCAAACCACCCACTACAATCAATTCCAGAGGACATCCAACGGAGTTTAAGGAAATCATTCAAGAAAAAAGCCTAAACTTTGTCGGTCGTGAATTTGTTTTCACAGCTATTAACAACTTTCTCCACCGCCATAACCAGGGTTACTTCACCATCATTGGCGCACCCGGTAGCGGTAAAAGTGCCATCCTCGCCAAATATGTGACAAACAATCCTCAAGTTATTTATTACAATGCCGAACTTGAGGGTAAAAATCGTGCTGACGAATTTCTCATAAATATCTGCACGCAACTCATTCATCAATACTCGCTTAATTACACCTCCCTCCCTGATAACGCCACAGAGGGAAGTTGGTTTTTCTCTAATCTTCTCCAGCAAATCAGCGATGAGTTAGAACCTAATCAAAAACTGATAATTGCCATTGATGGGTTGAATTGCATTGACCGCAACAGCCAACCACCTAGTACAAATCTGTTTTATCTCGCCCGCTATCTCCCAGATAAGGTCTATTTTCTCCTCACTCGTAGACCTTTCTTGCGGGAGAAATCGGGTTTATTAATTGAAACGCCATCGCAAAGTCTTGATTTAGCAGATTATCCAGAAGAAAATCGCCAAGATATCCAAGCATATATTCAAAATTACCTAACCCCCCTAACCCCCCTTCCCTACGAGGGAAGGGGGGAACAAGATTACTCCCCTCCCCTTGTAGGGGAGGGGTTGGGGGAGAGGTCAAATCTTAAATCTTGTCTGAGTAATCATCATATTAATGAGCAAGAATTCTGCGTAGATGCGGAGCAGCTTGCCGTTAGGCATCGCCTCACCACTTTGAGCGAAAATAATTTCATGTATCTCAGTCAGGTAATAAGTGCGATACCTTCTCTACCAGACGCTACGCGAACGGTAAGCTTTGCTAACACAGAAAATTTTTACCCGGAATCTTTCGAATCTAATCAACTCCCGCCTGGTTTAGAAGCATATTATCAACAGCATTTACACAAAATGATTCCACCCGAACAAGAAACTGAGTATAGCATAGATGTGTTAAATGTCTTAATCCAGCAGCAAAAAGCAATATCAGTGGATGCGTTGGCGCAGTCCGCCGCAGGCATCGCACAAATCATTGATACTGATGAGTATGAAGTTGAGGAAGTGCTAGAAAATTGGCTAGAGTTCTTACAGCAACAACGAATCGCCTCAGAAACCCATTACAGTCTCTATCACTCCAATTTTCGAGACTGGCTAGGTAGACAAGCATTAAAAACCCTCTAAAAAATTTCCCTAACCCTCTCCATTAACAGAGAAGATTAGGGTGTTAAGAATGGAGCTAAGCGGATTCGAACCGCTGACCCCCTCAATGCCATTGAGGTGCGCTACCAACTGCGCTATAACCCCTTAAAATCCATTATACATAATCGCTTAATTATTACTTCTTTGTCAAGCTTTTTATGAAAACTAAATTTTTAATATCTCCTCAACCACTCAACATTCACAATGACACTTGCAACAAATAGGTCATACAGTGTCCCATTAAAAAGTAAACTACTAACATGGCAGCAGCAGCCAGAGCAACCAATGTACCAGCCAACATCAAAGAAAATTCTTTACTCTCGTAGGCTCTTTCCATTAAGTGCAGTGACCACGCCACGAGGGCGACATCAAAAAGTAAAATAGGAAGCAACATATTTTTTAATATTTGTTAATACTTGTAAAATAATATTAACACCCTTTCACGTAAGTGTGTCTAACCTAAGATAGATGTCATTAAATGTTAAATAGTCATTGAGGAGAATGTTCTTACTGGCACATTGCGATCGCGCAGATAATTTTTGATTTCTGCTACGCTTAAATGCCCGTAATGTAACAAAGATGCCAGTAATGCTGCTTCAGCTTTGCCTTCAGTTAGGGCAGTGTAGATATGTTCACAACTACCTGCACCACCAGAAGCAATCACTGGAATTTCGACAGCATCTGCAATTGCCCGTGTAATTTCGATGTCATACCCAGCTTGGGTTCCATCGGCATCCATGCTTGTGACTAAGAGTTCTCCGGCCCCCCGTTTTTCAACTTCTTGTGCCCACAAGAGGGCATCTAAGCCTGTATTTTCCCTGCCACCCCGCACATACACATCCCAACCTGGATTCTCCGGGTTATTTCTGCGTCTGGCATCAATCGCAACAACTATGCACTGATTACCAAAGCGATCGCTTGCCCGATTAATTAAGTCTGGATCACGCACCGCCGCAGAATTAATACTAACCTTATCTGCACCTGCTCTTAATAAAGCTTTAACATTTTCTAAGGATTGAATGCCACCACCCACAGTCAATGGAATAAAGACCTGTTCAGCAGTCCGGTAGACCACATCTAAAATAGTAGCTCGGTCTTCATGAGTAGCTGTAATATCCAGAAATACTAACTCATCCGCACCAGCTTCGTTGTAAACCTTGGCCAGCTCTACCGGATCGCCTGCATCTTGGAGATTCACAAAGTTAACTCCTTTTACAACCCGTCCCGCCTTCACATCCAAGCACGGTAAGATTCTTTTAGATAACATAATAATTTTTGTACTTCTGGGTAATTGACCCGAATTTAAATTTTAAATTGGCGCGGGTATTTCCCAACTAAAATTTTCACGAAAATGGGGAATGGGGGATGGGGCATTGGTTATTCTTCTTGTCTCCCTTGTCCCCCTTATCTCCCCCTGCTTCCTTTAGTCTTAGTCCCCTTAAAAGTAGATAGATGAATTATGGCGATAATCTCCTCGAAAAAACAGCCTCCAGAACCCAACGGAGAACCAAAGCAGCGTCGGGAGTCGGTGAAAGCACCATCCTCAGACAACATTTTGCAGCCGGAAGCTGCTATTGATGAACAAGATCAGCAAGAAGAAGGTATTCGACCGCACCGATTTGCCGATTATATTGGGCAAAAAGATTTAAAGGATGTGCTAGATATTGCCATCAAAGCAGCCAAGTCTCGTGGTGAGGTGCTGGATCACTTGCTGCTGTATGGGCCGCCGGGATTGGGCAAAACCACAATGGCAATGATTTTAGCATCGGAAATGGGGGTAAATTACAAAATTACCAGTGCGCCAGCCCTAGAACGTCCACGCGATATTGTCGGGCTACTGGTGAACATGAAACCAGGAGATATTTTATTTGTGGATGAAATTCATCGCCTCTCGCGGATGACGGAGGAAATTCTCTATCCGGCGATGGAAGATTATCGCTTAGATATTACTATTGGTAAGGGTTCGAGCGCTCGGATCAGAAGTTTACCTCTGTCAAAGTTTACTCTAGTTGGAGCTACAACCCGTGTGGGTGCTTTGACTTCACCACTGCGCGATCGCTTCGGTTTAATTCAAAAACTCCGATTTTACGAAGTTGATGAACTGACTAAAATTGTACTGCGAACCGCTCAATTACTCAAAACCCCTGTTACAGAAGATGGTGCCACAGAAATTGCCCGTCGTTCACGTGGAACGCCACGGATTGCTAACAGGTTACTTAAACGAGTCCGTGATTATGCGGAGGTAAAGTTATCGGGTGAGATTAATGAAAGCGTTGCATCAGAAGCATTGCAACTATTTCAAGTAGATCCTTGCGGTTTAGATTGGACAGACCGCCAGATGCTGAGTGTCATAATTGAACAATTTAACGGTGGGCCAGTGGGGTTGGAAACAATGGCAGCAGCGACGGGTGAAGATACCCAAACAATTGAAGAGGTGTATGAACCTTACCTCATGCAGATTGGATATTTAACTCGGACTCATCGGGGGAGGATGGCGACAAAGGCAGCATATAAGCATTTGGGATTCACGCCGCCTAATGAACAGTTGTCATTATTGTAATTATGGGAAATTGGGCATTGGGCATTAATTATGCTCCTCTGCTCCCCTGCCCCATTCCCCATGTTTAAGATAGACACAGGTAAATCCAGATGATTAAGTTGATTGCTATTTTTCTCAGTCTGTTACTTGTGTTTGGCTGGGGTACTCCAGTCATGGCACAATCTCAACCGCCCATTACTCAAGAACAATTAAGACAAGGCGATGAATGGGCAAATCAGGCTTTTATAGCTACAAATAACGGTGATTTTGCCACGGCTGAAACTTACTGGACAAAGATTATTGAGCAATTTCCCACTAATGCAGGGGCGTGGAGTAACCGAGGAAATTCGCGGGTGAGTCAGAACAAATTACAAGAGGCGATCGCAGATTATAACAAAGCCATAGAACTAGCGCCGAATGTCACCGATCCATATTTGAATCGGGGGGCGGCTTTAGAAGGGATGGGAAAATGGGATTCGGCGATCGCAGATTATAATCATGTTCTAGAACTCGATCCTAAAGATGCGATGGCATATAACAATCGCGGAAATGCCAAAACAGGTTTAGGAAAATGGGATGATGCGATCGCAGACTACAAAAAATCTAATGAGATAGCTCCAAATTTTGCCTTCGCCCGTGCTAACTACGCCCTCGCTCTTTATGAAACTGGTCAAAAAGACCAAGCAATCCGTGAAATGCGGAATATTGTCCGTAAATATCCTAAGTTTGCTGATGTGCGTGCCGCCCTCACAGCTGCCTACTGGGTAAATGGAGAACAAGGCGAAGCCGAAAGTAACTGGGTAGCAGCTTATGGACTGGATAGCCGTTACAAGGACATCAACTGGGTAACAAATATCCGCCGTTGGCCGCCCAGTATGGTATCAGCTTTAGATAAGTTCTTGAAAATCAAATAGAGGTATTGACTATGACTCATTTTGGGCTGATCTGTCCAGCAACAACTGGTCATCTCAACACTATGCTCCCCTTGGGCAAAGAACTTCAAAAGCGGGGTCATCGCGTCACCTTATTCGGTATACTTGATGCTAAATCCAAGACATTAGCGGCAGAGTTAGAATTCCAAGCCGTTGGTGAATCTGAATTTCCCACTGGAGCGATCGCTGAATCGATAACTCAGTTAGGTAAACTGAGTGGACTTGCCGCACTGCAATATACCGTCAATTTCCTCAAAGATCAGGCGGCTGTTATGCTCAGAGATGCACCATCAGCAGTCAAGGAAGCAGGTGTGCAGGCACTTTTAGTAGATCAGGTTTCACCAGAGGGAGGTTCTGTTGCAGAATTTCTGGGCATTCCTTTTATTACAGTTTGCAGTGCTGTGGTACTGAATCGAGACCAGAGCGTCCCACCTTATTTTAAAACCTGGGGCTACAATCCAGCCTGGTGGGCGCGATTACGTAACCGAGCCGGCTATACATTGCTGAGTCGCACCGTAAAACCTATTACAAAGGTAATCAATCAGTATCGCCAAGAGTGGAAATTGCCCCCACAGTTTAGCCCCAACGATCGCTATTCCCGACTAGCTCAGATTAGTCAACAGCCTTCACAATTTGAATTCCCAAGGGAAAATTTGCCCCAGTGGTTTCATTTTACAGGGCCTTATCATAGTCCAACTGGTCGAGAAATTCCTGATTTTCCTTATGAAAAGTTAACTGGGCAACCCTTAATTTACGCTTCAATGGGGACTGTCCAAAATCGCCTATTGGGAGTTTTCAAATCTATTGCCGAAGCTTGTAATGATTTGGATGCCCAACTAGTGATTTCGTTAGGTGGTTCTGCAACTCCAGAGTCTCTGGGAAGTTTGCCGGGAAATCCTCTAGTTGTGGGTTATGCACCGCAATTGGAATTGCTGCAAAAAGCAACTCTCACCATTACCCACGCAGGTATGAATACCACTTTAGAATCACTGAATAATGGTGTGCCAATGGTTGCCATTCCCGTTGCTAATGATCAACCAGGAATAGCAGCGCGTGTAGCTTGGGCAGGTGCTGGTGAAGCTGTACCCATGAGTCGTGTGAATGTTCCAAAGCTACGAGCCGCTATCCAAAAGGTGTTGACGGAAGATTCTTACAAACAGAATGCTTTGAGACTACAAGAGGCGATTCAAAGAGCAGGGGGTGTGAGTCGAGCCATTGATATTGTGGAACAGGTTGTATCTACAGGGAAACCTGTATTGGCTAAAACAAAGTAATCAACTGTACTAATAGTGAACAGATCAAATAATATGGACTGGAACAATAACTCAATTGTATTTTATTCCAATTTTCCCTTTCATGTGGAAGATTGGGCACCTCCTTCTATAAAAAATGGTATTGGGGGCAGCGAAGAGGCTGTCATTTACTTAAGTCAAGAACTAGTGAAATTAGGTTATCAAGTCACAGTATTTAATAAATGCGGTGACATGGATGGGGAATATAATGGTGTAGTTTATCAATCTGTTGATAAATTTAATCCTCAAGACAACTTTAATGCCTTAATCTTTCATCGCGATTGGACGCAACCGATGATGATGAAAGTAAATTCAAAAAAAACTGCTATTTGGATGCACGACAACCCTCAATTATTTCCTCCAGTAGAGCATTCTCAGCAATCAGAATTTTTAGCAAGTTTTGACAAGCTCTTTATGCTGTCAAATTTCCATAAATCTATGCTACCAAACTGGATTCCTGAAGAAAAAATATTTCTAACAACTAATGGTATTAATCTAGAAGATTTTAATTTAACAGGAATTTATAGAAATCCCAAAAGACTGATTTCCATTAGTGACTATACAAGAGGCATTGAACATTTACTTACTCAATGGGACAAGATTATCCAAGAAGTACCTGATGTTGAATTGCATATCTTCTATGGTTGGCAAGGAATTGACACGCTGATTAATTCACCTTACATTACTAGATTTCCACAATTACCAGATAAAAAGAAGCAACTGTTGCAACTTTTTGAGCAAAAAAATGTCTATGAACATGGCAGAATTGGGCACAAGCAGTTAGTTGAAGAATTATTTCAATCTGGAATCTGGGTTTATCCTTGTCATACTGCTCTTGAGATTTTCTGTATTAGTGCTTGGAAAGCTCAAGCGGCTGGTTGTGTTCCTGTAGTAACAACTTACGCTGGCTTAGACGAGACTGTTAAATCTGGTATCAGAATTAAAGGGCCTGCTGGAGATGAACAGACAAATAATGCTTTTATTGAAGCTGTAATTGACTTGTTGAAAAATCCAGAGAAACAAGAAAGTCTGAGAAAGGAAGCATTATCTTTAAAAGATTCCTTTGGTTGGGATAAAGTTGCTAAACAGTGGCACGAGGAATTTTTCTCAGTTTAAATAAAATCCAGGGTTGTGCGTCACTGAATAGCCCGTCGTAGACATCGCTCCCTCCTTATCTGATCCCATTCTTCCACTCTTCACAATAAACTAGAGCTAGTCTCCCGAACTGCCTGATTTTGCTCACGCTTTCCCTTCACCACGATCTGCACACCCCCTCTTGGTCCCAACAGCGCCCCCTTACGTGCTGGCTGCACTGGTTTGCTATCAGCTAATTCTATCTGCCAGCGAGACAGCACTGTTGCCAAAACCACCTTCATCTCAAACAGCGCAAATGCCATCCCAATACAGCGACGATTCCCACCGCCAAAGGGCAGATACTCAGAAGAAGTAAATTGTCGTTCCAAAAAACGCTCTGGTTTGAATTGCTTCGGCTGAGGATATAAATCTTCTCGATGATGGGTCAGATAAATGCAGGGAATCACCAGAGTACCAGGATTCAACTGATAGCCCATGATTTCTAGCGGGGATTTTACCAAGCGATTTAATGCCAACATCGCCACTGGATAGAGGCGCAGAGTTTCTGAACAAACAGCACTCAAATAGGGCGATCGCAAAATAGCATTTGGATCAGGGTTTTCGCCCAGGCTATCTAGTTCTTGCAGTAGTTTTTCACGCACCTGTGGCAAATGGTGAATCCAGTAGAAAGCCCATGCTAAGGAAGTCGCCGTAGTTTCGTGACCCGCCGCCAAGAGGGTAATTAACTCATCGCGTAACTCTACATCAGTCATCGACTGCCCCTGTTCATCACGAGCTGCCATCATCAAAGATAGGATATCAGTCCGAGATGGGTCAGGTTGCTGTTTGCGTTCCTGAATTTCAGCATAGATGAGTTCGTCAACTTGCTGCCGTAAATTTAGGAATACTCCCCAAGGACTCCAAGAACCTAAATTTCGTTGCAGTAATGGAAAAACAAGCATCATTCCAGTAACAAAAGGTTGCTTTGGATTCAGAATTTTCAGCAGCACTTCCTTGAGTTTTTCATAACGTGGCCCATCTGCTAGACCAAATACAGCTTTCAAAATCACCTCTAAGGAGATTGCTTGTATAGATGGCAGAACTGAAAAGGATTCCCCAACTGTCCATTGACTAATCACTTGCTCTGTGATGTCACGGGTTAACTGACCATAAGCCAGCATTCTTTCTCCATGAAAAGGGGGTGTCAACAACTTTCGTTGGCGCTGATGAGGCTTACCTTCTAGAGCTAGTAGTGATTGTCGTCCTAATAAAGGCGATTTAATCCCTGCTGGCTCACCAGAATCTAACTGTTTTGGATCTGTGGTGAAAATCTGCTGAATCGCCTGAGGATTACTAATAAACACTTGAGGAGTAAAAACTGGGCCAATTCGGAGGGTAAACGTATCACCATAACGTTTAGCACAGGCTTCCATGTATTCTAAGGGATTAGTAAGCCACTTATACGTCTGTACCCAAGGGTGAGTTTGAGGTCCGTTAGGCAGTTTAAGTGCCGACATTTTTATTAATCTCCCAATTATTCGAGCAAGATTCTTATCAACCAGTCATTCATACACCCATAGCTTGATTTATCTTAGTACAACATTTTATTAATTCGTAGCAAATTAAATTTGGCAATATTTTGTAATGCCAATGCGTCGGCTGCATTGTTAATGCGTCCCGATACAATGCCAATGCGTCGGCTGCATTGTTAATGCGTCCTGATACAATGCCAATGCGTCGGCTGCATTGTTAATGCGTCTCGATACAATGCCAATGCGTCGGCTGCAATGTTAATGCGTCCCGATACAATGCCAATGCGTCGGTCGCAATGTTAATGCGTCTCGATACAATGCCAATGCATCGGTCGCAGTGTTAATGCGTTCCTCTGGATTATAAAACGCCACGATTTTACGCAAAGCTGTATTTAGAACGCAGATCAGGAAAATGAACTTACCAATTCCTGAATCTGCTTTGGAGTTAATTCTTGCACATTACTTAAAACTACCACTGCTCCTGCTGCTAGCAGTGTCTTAGCATAGGCATCACCACGCGCTGATGTTTCCTGGACATGGGGCGGTAAAACCCCTACACCAATCCAAGTGCGAGAAGAATCTAAAGCCTGTGCTTTCTCGATAGTATACATATCTGCTACCGTATCTCCCACATACACGATCGCTGATGTTTGCTCAATTCCATTCTCTAGTAAGCGAACTGTGGCGAAAAGTCCAGTGGGGTCAGGTTTACCTGGTGCATCTTCCATCGCAATCAACACAGGAGATTGTAAGCCCAGGCGTTTTTCTAAGACATAGTTAGCGGAAGTACGAGTCGCACCGCTAAAAAATCCCCAAGCAATCCCCGCTTGGGTAAGTTGCTCTAAATAGCTAGGTTGCAATAATAAAGGTTCATTACAGATATACCCCGTTAAATTGTTGGGGTCTGGACCTCGGTAACGCGATTGAAAAAAAGCAACGATCGCATTGTAATCTAATTGCAGTTGCTCGCGGGTCTGTTCTTGGGTTTCAAAGTAGCGGTAAATTAATTCCTGCGATGCTTCCCAATCGTTATTCCATACGCCTTCGGACTTTAGTTGGTCAATATCTAGTGGGGTTGGACGATATGCTTGGGTAGTAAAATATTCTACGGTATCTGCGATCGCCCGGCGATAGGAACCACCAACATCGCGCACAACGCCATCAATATCGAAAATAATGATCGCTTTTGCAGAAGTTTGTTGAGTCATGGAGTAAGAAGCAAAAGAGTTTTACATTATCATAATGCGCTCATGGCTCAGGTAAAAAATCGGAGTCGAGGGCTTGCTCTGGCGTGAAAGGAGATTGTTCGGGGAAAGTAATGACACCCAATTCAGTTTCATCAACAGCTAAGAGTCTAGCATCGTCATAACACAGCCCGAAAACCTCAGAGAAATAGGGTTTGAGGCTGGGACTTTCTTCTAAAGCTTGTCTAAGGCGTTTCCGATGCTCCCGAATTGTTGCTCGCCAACTACCAGAGCGCTTCTCGGCTTGATATTTATACTTCAATAGGTGCATCAGTACCACTTCCAAATTGCTTCTCAGTGCTTTTTTTTCACTCCTGCCCATTGTTTCAATTTCATCAATCAAATTCTCTAAATCCAGTTCTGTGAGCCGACCTTGCTTGAGCAGTTCTGCTGTGGTTTGAATCCACAGGTAAAAGTCTTGCTCATACAAATCTGAACCAGATGTTGTGTGAGATTGGGGCAGTTGGGCAGTCATAAGCATTTTTTGGTTAGCGCCGACTAAATTTTATAGTAGACCATTCTCAATTACTGTTTGGTCATTTGATAGGGTATTGCGTTAAAATAAGCGATCGCTATCCTAGTTAAGTAATGCCTGGAAATTCCCGGAGGTGTGATTGACCAAGTTTATTTTGAAAATTTTGTGGTTAGACGAAAACGTTGCTCTAGCAGTCGATCAAATTGTAGGCAAAGGCACAAGTCCTTTGACTAAGTACTTTTTTTGGCCCAGAAATGATGCCTGGGAAGAGTTAAAAAAGGAACTAGAGGCCAAACATTGGATTACTGACCTTGATCGTGTCGAGTTGCTTAATAAAGCGACAGAAGTGATTAACTACTGGCAAGAGGAAGGCAGAAACCGTCCAATGGCAGAAGCTCAGTTGAAATTTCCAGAAGTTGCCTTCACAGGTAGCGCTTGATATTACAATATTAGCGATTGTGCTGTTCTACAAGCTGCCACAGTTTGATAGTTTTGTCCCTGCTACCACTTGCAATTAATTGTCTAACTTTGCTCACAGCAACAGCAGATACTGAGTCTACATGACCAGAGAGAGTAACAATCTCTTCTGCTGTGCTTACCCTCCAAAGTTTAACTGTTTTGTCGCAACTTGCACTTAGGAGCGTTTCGCCATCGGCAGTAAAAGCCACAGCCACCACAGACCAAGAATGGCCTACAAGTGTGCAAATTAGCTGACCAGTGTTTACCTCCCACAATTTAATAGTGTTATCATCACTACCCGTCGCCAAAATTTTCCCATCAGGACTAAAAGCGACTGTCAAAACCGCCCATGCATGACCCGAAAGGGTGCCTAACAGGCTATAGCATGGGCGGTTTTGAAATTCTTTGTGGGAACTTTCTAATGCAGGTATCTGCCACAGACGAATTGTTCTGTCATAACTAGCGCTGGCTAAAAGCTTTCCTTGGGGACTAAATGCCACTGAATTTACTTGTAATCGATGTCCAGTCATCGTGTAAATTTCAGTGCCAGTATTTACATCCCAGAGTTTGATTGTCTTGTCCCAGCTACCACTAGCGAGAATCTGCCCATCTGGACTGAAAGCAACTGATTTTACAGCGTGTGAGTGTCCCAAGAGAGTGCAGATTTCCTCTAATGTCTCAATCTGCCACAATTTGATAGTTTTATCATCGCTAGCAGTTGCCAGAATTTTCCCATCAGGACTGAAGGCAACTGATTTTACAGCTTGAAAATGTCCTGATAAGCTAGCTAGGACTTTTTTGGTATTTAAATCCCACAATTTGACGATTTTATCATCACTAGCACTGACTAAAGTGTTACTGTCAGGAGTGATGGCAAGGGCATTCAGACTACTTAATCTCCCAGAATGCTCAGTTAGGGTATGCAAGCATCGCCAAGGAGGATTTGGTAATTTAAAATTTTGAGTTTTACATTCCATACCCATTGCTTGCATGACTTCATCAGCTGATTGAAAACGACGGTTAACAGCATTTTGCAGCAGCTTGTTAAGGATTTGCGCCAAGCGATCGCTTACCTTAGTAGTAAGATATTGTTGCCAGACCCAACAATCATTTGCAATATCAAATAAATCAAAGGGCGGAATCTGAGTAAGTAAGTAAATACAAGTAATACCCAAGCTATATAAGTCACTAGCAAAAATTGCTTTTCCTCTGGCTTGTTCTGGTGCAGTATATTCTGGACTGCCGATACTGGTTTGTGATATTAGCCGATCAATTTCTGTGACGATTTTCGCAGTGGTAAAATCGACTATGACTAAATCCCCTTTCTTGGTAACTGAGGATCTACGAATGATATTGTGGGGTTTAATATCGCAGTGAATGATATTGCGATCGCTAATAAACTGAAAAACTGGCAACACATCTTCTAAAAGTTGCCAAATCTGAGTTTCATTAAAAGCCCCTTCCTCCTCAACCACCTGAGCTAAATTAGTGCCTGCAATAAACTCCTGCACTAAATAAAAATGCCCGTTCTGCTGAAAATAAGCCAGTAAAGCGGGAATTTGGGGATGCTTGCCTAATTCCTCTAGCTGTTGCGCCTTTTGCTCAAATTTTTTAGGTGTTTCGTTTTTGAGCAATAATTCTTGAACGATGCAAGGAACTGGAGGAAACTGACCCTCGTCTACAGCGAGGAAGGTTTTGCAGAATCCCCCTTGACCAATCAGTTTGAGTAAACGATAACGTTCTTGTAAAAGCAAAACATATAGACGCGGTTTCTAACCGCCCTTCTAACGTTAAGTTGACTTATCCGCCGGGAAATTCACAACTATAGGTGGAAAACCATTTTCTGTGGTTGGTTGGGCTTTGGTAACTACTGGTTGGGGATGCAAAGGTGTTGGTGTTAATTCACCTTTACCAGTTTGATTCCATAAAATCATCGATAGTAACCCATCTACTAAACCGTTATTGCTGCCATTACTGCCAACTAAGACATCTGGAATCAAGCGGACATTGCGATCGCCTATAATCTGCATTAGTTGCATTGCTGTATAACCTTGTGGCCCCAAAGCTTCTACACCAGCGCGGTAGGTTTCAGCTTTGGCATTACCCGTAGCCCGAATCCCTTCAGCCTCAGCAATTGCCCGGAGTTTTGTCCCCTCAGCTTCACCGTTCGCCTGTTTAATTTGGGCTTGGGCTTTCAAATCAGCAATCTGCACACTCTGCTCTGATTTCACCATTTCTTGTTGGATATCAGCCATTGCTGTCTCCCGAACAAGTTGTTGCCGTTGGGTTTGCGCCATCTGCTGAACTTCATAAGTTTTGCGGTTTTCCTCAGCAATTTTCCGGTCTGTGAGTGTCTGCATTAATTCTTCTGGTGGGGTAATCAAACCAATCAACGAATCCACCGCTTGCACATCATAAGCACGCAAGGCAGATTTAACGTATTCGGAGGCTTCAGCTTGGCGCTCACTTCGCGCAATTAAGAAATCTAAGATAGTATACTCTTGAGCCGAGTTGCGGAAGTAATTCCCCACAATTGGACGCAAAACTTGATCGATGACGTTTTGCATCGAACCTAAGCGGGAAATGACTTTCGGGGCATCTGAAGCACCAATGTGAATAATTTGGAATATCTCTAAACTAAAGCTAAAACCATCAAATGACAGCAGTTTTAGCGCTTGCAAGTTTGTGTCATAACCGTGATTTCCAGTAATTCTTTCAGTGAAGTTTAAGACAATATTTGTTGTTGGTACTAGCTCAATTTTCATCACCTTAGTGTTGAGCGGGTGTTTCCCAGGATATAATGGCTCAACCCAAACGCCCTTATGTCCTTGGTTTACCAAATTTCCGTGAGTGAAAGCTGCTCCGCTCACATCTTGGTGTTCTTTGCCTACGAAAGAAATCACCACACCCACATAACCGATCGGGATTTCAGTCATCGGGACTTGTTCAATATGGACAAACCAAGGGTTTAGGTTCCACGAACCCGATAATAATACGTGTTCTTGTAAACCCCGTTGTCCTCCAGCATCGATAAATTTTTGACCATTCTGGAAATTATCATGCCCGGTAATGATGCGTCCAGCGATTTCACCTGCTGCAATCGGTGAACCATCCAAAGTAGCAACAATACCAACCTTCTCTGCTGCTATTTCATAAATCTGCAACTGTTGTGGACTCATACCATGAGTGCTAGCATTTGCTGCTGTAATCACTTTAAACAGGGCAGTGTTAATCCGGTAGGTACCTGCGGTGAGAAAACCCATCTGTCGCCCTTTTTCTCCACCTTCAGTGAGGAATTTTCGAGCATCTTGGAAGTTGTCACAACTGACAATTTTACCCAAAATCCGCTCTGGTGGGTTGGATGCTCCATCTGCCGCCACAATCAAAGCGATTTCCCCTTGGGGAACGACAACTACTGACTCTTTCTTTACAGAATACTGCCAAGGCCAATAGCCCCAGTGCCAACCAGGAGCTAAAGTATCTGCCTGCAAGCCAGCTTCCCCGTTGAGGGCAATCAAACTTCCGGCAGGGAGTCCGCGCCCGGAAAGGGTAAATTTTCTAACTACAATGCCAACTTCACGTTCGCCAATTACTACAAGTCCGCCAAAGAACAGGGGGACGAATATGACTAAACCGCCGACAAGTAGGATGGGAACCAGTGCAACAGGATTAATTCCAGCAGCTTGATATTGAGTTCTGCTAATTGGTAACTGGGCAATATTTGGTTTGGTCTGATTTAGCTGGACAGTCGCCGAAGTGATTTCTTTTGCAGTAGTTGTTTTTATAGGAGTAGCATTGGCAGAATGAACACTACCAGCGTTCGTCAAAGACGTTGGCGCAGCGATCGCCAATGTTGCTACGATAGATGCTGCAAAACGAGCTACCTTATTTTGTTTACGAGTATCAACCAAAGATGAAAAGCTTTTCATAACTTGTGCCCATTTGGGCAACTAATTAGATAATTTAACACTTCATCAAGGCTTGCCTCGATTTCTTAAACTTGGCGTAATTTTTTTAAAATTTAATAAATATTTTGTAGGTTGAACATTGCCCAACCTACAAAGTTGAAATAGAAAGTTAAATTAGACCAAACCACCAGCGGCTTGAAACCGAGCGCGGGCGCGTTTGAAGCCTTGGGTTGCCTGGATTTGGGCTTGGCGATCATCTGCTGATACTTGACTTAGACGCGCTTCTGCTTGGTTGTAAGCAGCACGGGCTTCCTCAAGGTTAATTTTGTCGCCACGTTCAGCGCCGTTAACCAGAATTGTCACTTCATTTTCTTCGATTTCGGCAAAGCCACCCAAAAGTGCGATCGCTTGCCAATTCTCATTTTTAGCAGCACGGACTCGCATTACACCAGTATCCAGGGCGGTCAAAAGTGGTGCATGTCCAGTGAGGATACCTAGTTGACCAGTAGTGCTAGGCAAAACGACTTCTTCAGCTGGGGCATCCCATACTGTTTTATCTGGGGAAATTACACGAACGGTTAATGTCATTTGTCTTTTGTCCTTTGTCTTCTGTCCTCTGTCTTTTGCCATTAGTCATTAGCGATCGCACTAATGACTAATGAACGCCACTTGCTTCAACGGGGGGAACCCCCGCAACGCAGTGGCTCCTGATGACTAATGACTAACCTTTGATTTTTTCAGCTTTGGCGATCGCTTCGTTAATATCGCCTACCAAGTAGAAAGCCTGTTCTGGCAGAGCATCCAACTCACCAGACAGAATCTTCTGGAAGCCTTTGATGGTATCTTCCAACTTCACGTACTTACCAGGAGAACCTGTGAACACTTCTGCCACAAAGAACGGCTGGGACAAGAAGCGCTCAACCTTCCGCGCCCGCGCCACGATTAGACGGTCTTCTTCAGACAATTCATCCAAACCTAGAATGGCGATAATGTCTTGGAGTTCTTTATAACGTTGCAGAGTTGATTGCACCGCACGGGCCGTACTGTAGTGTTCGTCACCGACAATGTTGGGCTGGAGCATGGTGGAAGTTGAACCAAGGGGGTCAACTGCGGGATAAATTCCTTTAGCTGCTAAACCACGAGACAGCACTGTTGTACCGTCCAAGTGGGCGAAGGTGGTAGCAGGTGCGGGGTCAGTGAGGTCATCTGCTGGTACGTACACTGCCTGAATGGAGGTAATCGAACCCTCTGTGGTTGAGGTAATCCGCTCTTGCAGTTCACCCACGTCAGTTCCCAGTGTAGGCTGATATCCTACCGCTGAGGGCATCCGACCCAGTAGTGCGGACACTTCTGAACCTGCTTGCACAAACCGGAAGATATTATCAATAAACAACAGCACATCCTGCTTGTTCACATCCCGGAAGTACTCTGCTACTGTTAATCCTGAAAGACCAACCCGCATTCTCGCTCCGGGTGGTTCGTTCATTTGACCGTAGACTAGAGCAATTTTTGATTCGTTGAGGTTCTCGTTATTGATCACCCCAGACTCAATCATTTCGTTGTAGAGGTCATTGCCTTCACGGGTACGCTCACCCACGCCAGCAAATACGGATACTCCACCGTGCTGGGTAGCAATGTTGTTGATCAACTCCATCATGATCACGGTTTTACCAACACCAGCACCGCCGAACAGACCAATTTTACCGCCGCGTCGATAGGGAGTCAGAAGGTCAACAACTTTAATCCCAGTCTCGAACACCGAAGGTTTGGTTTCCAAGTCGGTGAATTTGGGAGCAGAGCGGTGAATGGGTAAACTTGCCTCAGCATTTACAGGCCCCCTGTTGTCCACAGGTTCGCCAAGGACGTTGAAAATCCGACCCAAGGTGGCTTTACCAACTGGTACTCTGATGGGAGCGCCTGTATCGGTGACTTCCAAACCGCGCACTAAGCCTTCGGTGGAACTCATCGCAACAGTCCGCACCTGGTTGTCGCCCAGCAGTTGCTGTACTTCAACAGTGAGGTTGATTTTCTGTCCAGCTTCGTTGGTGCCAATGATTTTCAAAGCGTTGTAGATTTGCGGCAATTTCCCGCCGGGAAATTTAACGTCTACAACTGGACCAATGATTTGGGTAATGTAACCAATGTTTGTTTTTTCTGCGGTTGTGACCATGCTGCGCCTAATGATTGAAGCTAGATTTCAGATAAGGTCGGAGAAGACATAAAATTAAGCAATGTCACCTTTCACTGTAGCACCGCAAGGGGACACAACTCCCTTAGTAATTCCTTAAAAAGCAGCTTGGCGGCTGTGGTTGTAGTCCTCATCCTGAGCAGATTCACAGAATAGACTCCAGTTTTTTATCCCTAATCTCATTTATCAGATGCGATCGCCCTTGTGCTATGAAGCTTTGTAACCAAAGAAGCTATCTACAAACTACATTTCCAAATCTTCTGAATATCCATAATATAAAGATAGATACTAAGAAACTGTTTTTAGCCAAGCCGCGATGCCTGAGTTGAGCGTAGCTGCGGCTTCATCCTCACACTCCCACCGAGCAACAGCTTATGAATTTCTCGTCAGCACGACAATATTTTTATCAGGAGATTCAGCAGTCTGACGAGCAGATTGACCTAGCAAAGGCAGCTTTGTATATTGCCCAAGAAGAATATCCCAAGCTAGACCCAGAGGAATATCTTAACGCCCTTGATACAATGGCATGGGAGCTTCAAGAACGCCTGCCTGATTCACGATATCCTTTGCGGATAGTTCAAAGTATTAATCAGTATCTCTACGAAGATTTAAAGTTTTCTGGTAATAAAATTGACTATTACGATCCGCGCAACAGCTTTTTCAATGATGTAATTGACCGACGATTGGGGATTCCCATTACCTTAGCGCTGGTTTACTTAGAGGTTGCGCGACGGATTGATTTCCCGATGGTGGGTGTGGGGATGCCAGGACATTTCCTAATCCGCCCGGATATTCCAGATATAGAGATTTTTGTGGATGCTTTTAGTAGCGGTGAAATAATATTTGCCCAAGATTGCGAAGAACGACTGTCTCAACTTTATCAGCAACCCGTGACGCTACAACCAGAATTTTTAGCTGTAGTTAGTCATCGGCAATTTTTGGCGCGGATACTGACAAATTTAAAATTTATTTACCTCAAACAGCAAGAGTTAGAAAAAACGCTAGCAGCAGTTGAACGAATTTTGTTGCTGTTTCCTAATTTAACTTTAGAATTGCGCGATCGCGGTCTGATCTACTACCAACTCGGTTACTATCCCCAAGCCATAAACGACCTACAAAATTATTTAGCAAAAGTTCCTGATGCCGAGGATGCATCTATGATTCGGCGGCTACTTACCGAATTGGGTAAGGATGGGTAGGGGAGTGGGGATTGACTCTTAACTCTAGACTATCGACTAATTTGCGCTTCTTCTGCGACTCGTTTGAGGCGGCGTAGCTGGGATTGCATATCTTTTTTTGTCCAAGACGCAGCAAAGGTATTGAAACCCCAACTAATTAAAGGGTTAGGGATATCGTACTCAAAGCGGTTGAGTAGAAGCGTTCCCTTTTCTGTAGGTTGACATTCCCAGCGATCGCGCCCGTGAAAAAATCCCTTAAATTCCCAAACTACCAAACCCGGTTGTCGTTCCACAACTACGCTATTCAACGTAGGTTTTAGTAAAGGAATTTGAATGATAAAACGACTTTCACTGCCGACATCGGTACTCCAAGCTTCGCCCACAGGTTCGCAACGGAGGACGGGGTTAAGCCAGCGGTGCATGAGAGCTAAATCGCTAATACAGCGCTCCACCACCGTAGCTGTAGCATTAATTTGAATCGATTGTTCCAAAACTTGGGACATTCCACATCTTTGGTGCTGTTGCTGCAATTAGAGTAACGCAAAATTCGCCATTGCCAGTAGATTAAATCAAATATTTGGTAACAAAGTCAAAAATTACTCTTGATATCAATGCCATAGATGTACGTTTTTACTGGTAAATTGATAGGCAAAACACTGACTCAGTGTTTGCGGCGAACACTTAAGCTTAATTCCCGAAAACCATGAATACAACTTGGCAAGGAATAACCCAGGTGATAGGAGTTGCTTTGTCCACGGGGGTGCAGCAATTTTTTGCACAATCGCCCAACCTGCAACTGGCGCAACCAGCAGTGAATCAAGGAATCGCTGATGTGCAAGGTATTGTTCAACAGTTGATTCTGTTTATACCCCGTCTGCTGGGGGCAGTGGCAATTTTGTTAGTAGGTTGGCTAATTGCAGCGATCGCAGCAGCAGTAACACGAGGAATCCTCAATCGCACAAACATAGATAACCGGATTGCCGCAGGGATAACAGGTCGTCAAGATGTTCCCCAAGTGGAGAAATTAATCTCCAGCTTAGTCTTTTGGAGCATTATTCTGTTGACGGCAGTAGCCGTTTTACAGACATTGGATCTGGAGATAGCGTCTCAACCCCTGAATAATTTTCTCAATCAACTTATTGGCTTTTTGCCAAAGTTGGTTGGTGCGGGAATCCTTTTGGTAACCGCCTGGTTTTTGGCGACCATTGTGAAGATTATCACTGTGCGTTCATTGCAGGCATTTAACCTGGATGAGCGTTTGAATCCAGAACCAGCAGACAGAGCACCCAGCCTCAATCAGGTGTCTCTGAGTCAGACGATTGGCAATGCTCTGTATTGGTTTATATTTTTACTGTTTCTCGCCCCAGTTTTGGATACTCTCGGACTACAGCAGGCTTTACAACCAGTACAAGCTCTAATTACAGAAATTCTGCTAATTCTGCCAAACATTTTAGCGGCAATATTAATTGCTGTAGTTGGCTGGTTTATCGCTAATGTGGTGCGCCGGATTGTGACTAACTTGTTGGCGACAACTGGCATCGACTATTTAGGTAGTCGGTTGGGATTATCTTCCACTGCCGGAGTGCAACCTCTATCGAGTATTATCGGCACAATTGTCTATGTTCTGATTTTAATTCCTGTAGCGATCGCCGCGCTGAATGCCCTGCGAATTGATGCGATATCTATACCTGCGATCGCCATGCTGCAACAGGTTCTCAACGCCCTCCCTGCCATCTTTACAGCCGTGGCAATTTTGATTGTTGCCTATTTCGTCGGGCGGTTTGTCGCGCATCTGGTTACAAGTATCCTTACCAATTTCGGCTTCAATAACATTTTCACTATTTTGGGTCTGACAACACCCAGCAGACGAATCGTAATTTCAACAGAATCAACAACCCCCCCGATTCCCAGCCGCACACCATCGGAAATTGCAGGCATTGTTGCCTTAGTGGGTATCATGCTGTTTGCTACGGTGGCGGCGGTAAATATCTTGAATATTCCAGCCCTGACAGCATTAGTGTCTGGGATTGTGATCATATTCGGGCGGATTTTGGCAGGATTGATAATATTTGCCATTGGCTTATTCCTGGCAAATCTGGCTTTTAACATCATTACCAGTTCCGGCGACCGGCAGGCACAGATTTTGGGACAAGTGGCGCGGATTGCCATCATTGCCTTAGTCTCTGCAATGGCACTGCAACAGATTGGAGTTGCCAGTGATATTGTGAATTTAGCCTTTGGACTTTTACTAGGTGCGATCGCAGTTGCTATTGCCCTAGCTTTTGGTCTTGGAGGGCGCGATATTGCCCGCGAACAAGTTCAAGAATGGCTAAACTCTTTCAAAGGTAGAAACTAAAAGTTGATGAAGGCGCAATTTCGTCTGTAAATCTCGGAAAGTGCAGCCGTAATCATTAATAGTGGAGAAAATGTCTCGGCAATTGTGGTTAAAAACTTGAAAGTTAGAGCTTAGAAGCTCGGAGTTTGAGTGTAGAACTTGGCGTTTTGAGTTCTAAAGCTCAAGTTCCGAGTTCAGAGGTCGAAGTTCCAAGTTCAAAAGTCGAAGTTCCAAGTTCAAAAGTCGAAGTTCCGAGTTCAAAGGTTGAACTTCCAAGTTCAGAGGTCGAAGTTCCGAGTTCAAAGGTCGAAGTTCCGAGTTCAAAGGTCGAACTTCCAAGTTCAGAGGTCGAAGTTCGAGGTTAAGAGTCGCGCAATTGAGTATCTACAACATTTTTGTAACTTGAAAAAATTAAATTAATAAATTTTCAAAGGGTATTTTTAGTGCCGTTAACTGCGTAGGCGTAGCCCGTCGTAGACATCACATCAAGGAAAGTTTTATCTCGCAGTAGACTAGGATCGTGAAACAGAGCAACCTCCATAAATTTTAACTTTGGTAATAATTCTTTTAATTCAAAATCACGAATTGCTGGTAAAACTAGTCGGGTAGTTTAGTTTTTGAAACAACAATACACAAACAATATAAATTAATTACTATCTCTTCAACAATTTTGGAAGTAAATTCGTCATTAATGCTGAGGTGGTTCTCAGTTTTAGAAAGAGAAACTGGAGCAAATACTCCATAGCATAAATGAAAGGTTACTAAAACATGGATTTTATCAACCAAGCACAGAAGTTAGCAGATACGGTTATAAATAAAGCTCAAGAAGTCGCCAACAATGTAGTAAACGGGATGGATGAGGTAGTTGATGGAATAAAGAACACTACTGCTGATATGACTACTTCTAGTGTTCATGCAGTTAATGATTTACAAAGTTTCTCAACCATAGCAGCACAGTCAGGTTTTCAAACTGTTCAAAATGTTAGTAAAACATTTGAACAAACTGCTGTTGGAGTTGCCACATCTAGTATGGTAATGGCTGATGCTTTGCAAAATTTACCAAAGACAGCTGCTGAATTAGCCCTAGAGATGCCAAAGATTGCAAATAGGCTGAGATATCGTGCTGGTGTTCGGGTGCGAGACTTACCTCGCTCTGATGCGGATGTCATGAAGCTTTTTGAGAAAATTCCTGGCACATCAAAGCTTGGAGGCAAAGAATATACAATTCGTCAATTTCTTAGAGATAAGCACGGTAGCCACATCAATCCACGTTCCCAAGGTGGATCGAATGCTGCTGATAATATCCTTTGGGAAGTAGGTGTTGACAATCTCCGTCGAGGTGCGAAAGTAATGACCGTTGGCGAGCAGTTCTATATTCGGGTTTATAATGCGGTAGATTCTATTGTCAGCAATTCTGGAACAATCGCTAGACTTGGCATTACTGCAACGGGAACAGCTATTCTCACCCAGGTTGTAGTAACGGCAATTTCCTACTCTTTGGATCTTTATCGGGGCGATATTACTGTTGAAGAGTATAAAAATCTAATTTTTGAAGCAGCAAAGGCAGCAGGTATTGCGACACCAATTGTTTTTTTAATCTTAGTGGCTGTGTTAGCTTTATTTCCAGAATTTACAGTCATTTTATCAGCACCAGTGGTTGTCGCCGGCTTCAATGCTTTATTTAGTATTAGTATTGCTACACCCATCATTCAATCGCTAGTTCGTCATGTCGAAGCTGGAGGTTTTGGGATAGAAACTGCTGATGCTTACAAGAGTGCGTTTGATAATTCTGCGCTCTGAAATAAGCTATTCCACATTAATAAATTGCGTAACTAGGGTGGGTGTCTCGCCCACCCGTAGCCAAAAGCGGGCTTTTCAATCCATCTGACAAGATTGGATAATTTATTTGTTATAAATCTCTAAATAATTCATAAAATCAGGTGCAACCTTTATAGATGGCAGAATATGACAACCTTTGTAAAATCCTCGCAGAAAAATATCCCCGTGATTTTACCCGTTGGTTATTAAATAGGTTGCCGAAGAAATTGCTAAAATTCCAGATATCGAGACAAGACAAAATACTGCTGCTTACACGGAGATTTTAGCAGGGTTGAAGTTTGAGAAAGATTTTATTCGTCAATTATTGCGGGAAGATATTATGCAAGAATCAGTGATTTATCAGGATATTTTGCAGAAGGGAGAACAAAAGGGAGAGCAAAAAGAAGCTTTTCGCTTCTTAAATCGTCAGTTAAATCGGCGATTTGGAGAAATCGAGTCCTCAATATTCGAGAGAATTCGAGTCTTATCTACTGAACAATTGGAACAATTAGGAGAAGAATTTTTAGACTTTTCAAATATATCTGATTTAGTTACTTGGCTTGAGCAGAATACAAGTAGCTAAAATAATAATTTATAATTTGTAATTACGAATTAGTTAAAGCCACCTTACACGCAGCCTAGTCTCAACCTGAGAAGTAAGTAGGTGGATTGGGAGGTCTTGTAAGGATGAGCATGGCTAACCAAATTTTTATTAACTCCACATCTATGTATCACTTTTTGAGTTTTACCTTGTGGAGTAATTCATTTTTAATGCGGTTGAGAATTGAAGTCTCATCCAGGTTTGCCAAAATCCGATTAATCACTGCTTTGGGGCCATCAGGCCCCCAAGTCGCGCCATTGGCTAAATAAACTTTGGTAACTTGTCCAATACCGTAAGAAGAAACACCAGCTACTCCGGCTTGGGTGAGTGCCACCGAGATATAAGGGCCAAGGGCAATACCTGCCGTAGCTGTTGCAGAGATCCCAAGTAAAGTTTTTAATCCACTCAAGCCCAAATTTGCTAACAATTCACTCGCACCGATGCCGCCCATACTCAGGGCGATTTTTTGTAGCAATTGTACAGCCCCTGCTTCGGTCATAGAGAAGCCATAGAGTTTAGATAAACCCAAAATCAAAGCAATATCAATGACCACACTACTGAGAATATCTACCACAGTTACAGGATTGAGTGCGATCGCTAATGCCTTAGTCATCACAGCCTTCCAAATCAACTGATCGGCATTCTGTTCCCGAATCATCAGTTTTCGCTCTACCAACTGCTCATTTACAATGTCGGCATAAAGCATAGTATTGAGGGCAACTAAAGCTTTGCCCTCACGGTTCAAAATCTCCAGAATTTTCAGTTTGAGTTCCTCAACTTGGGCATTCCCTGTACGCAACTGTATGCCCCTAGTACCATCAGAACGACGAATCGCCGTCTTCACCAATGGCGATGCCGCAGCCATGACAATTTCTAGAGGTGTAAGTAATTCCCGCACCCTTTCATCCCGGATTTTGTGATAGATTGCCATCCGGTCTGCTTCTGGATACTGATCTACTTTGTTGAACACCAGAATGATTGGTTTACCTGCTTCTCGCAACTGAGAAAGGGCCATGTATTCTAGCTTTGTCATGTCGCCAGATACCACAAACAGAATCAAATCCGCAAGTTTTGCAATCTGTTCAGCTAACGCGGCGCGGGTTGCACCATCTACTTCATCTAACCCTGGAGTATCAATTAATTCCACCTGCGATTGACCTACACCAGGGAGGGTGACTCGCAATGCCCGTTCAGTTTCCCCAATCGCTTCTTCACTAATACTCCAATGAACTGTTTGTGCAGCCCGGGTGACACCGTGCAGTGGCCCAGTTTCAAATACTGTTTGCCCAACTAAAGCATTGAGTAACGAAGACTTACCACGTCCCACCATACCAAAAGCCGCAATCTGTACAACCATGCGGTCTAACTTCCCCAGCATGGTTTCCAAATCAGCAATTTCCGTCTCTAATCCGGTTTTCTCTTGGGGAGTGAGGTCGAGATTGGCTACCAAGTTTCGCAGCGCCGTTTGTGCTTGTTTATAATTCAGTTCCGTCTGAATATCTTCAAAACTGAAAATGGCACTATTCAATTCTTCCTCCCAGCTGAGAGAATTTGCGTCAGTGTTGGCAGAATCGCTTTGATCAGGTTCAGGCACGGGCAATGTCGAAGTCATATCAATTTGAGATTTGAAATTTGGGATTTTAAATTAGCCCTGTCTCTTATCCTAGTTATTTTTTATAGGGGTTTGTGGAGATAAGGGAGCAGGGGGAGTAGTGGCAATACTTCTCGGTTAAACGGCAATAAAGTTTAGGAGTAGGTTGGGTTGAGGAACGAAACCTAACATTATCAACCGTTCGTTGGGTTTCGCCACCGCTTAACCCAACCTACCATTCTTATCCGAGAAGTATTGGGAGTAGTGGGGCACAAGAGTGGAAGTTAAAAACTCATTAACGGAGTTCAAAGACTCATTCACGAGTATCAAAGACTCGTCAACGAGTATTAAAGACTCATTAACGGAGTTCAAAGACTCATTCACGAGTATCAAAGACTCGTCGGCGAGTATCAAAGACTCATTAACGGAGTTCAAAGACTCATTCACGAGTATCAAAGACTCGTCGGCGAGTATCAAAGACTCATTAACGGAGTTCAAAGACTCATT
>NZ_JBALDF010000039.1:0-24696 GCF_036917275.1 Nostoc sp. | reverse complement strand
TAGATCGTAACTATAGGGTTGAGCCATTCTGAAAACCAGGAGACAGGGCTATGATTACTTTATCTTACGTCTTGATGGAACTGGCGGTTGCTATATAACGGTGCTTAGGTTGGAGTCCGTAGGGGCGCATAGCTATGCGCCCCTACGAACGTGTTTGTATCCAAAAGAAAACCGTTAGATAATAAGTACTAACGGTCATAATATACTCAAGTCTTGCCTCAATTCTAAATCTTGCACTATTACCAATTAGTTTTAGCAATAGGAGAAACTATTGGAACCTTTTTAACGATCAGAATCTACTGATCTTTTTTGTTGTAATATTGCCCTGATATGCTCGATCGCTATTGGGTCAAAATCCCATTGATGGGGCACGGTTTGCGTGCCTTTATTAGGGCATGAGCCAGAATAACGCCCTTTATACCAGTACCTATGGGGTGTCTAGTAGATTAGCGGTTGCGGGTGAATCGATGCTGGGCATTTCTACTGAGGAGTGGTGGAACAAAGTTTCTAGATAGACTCGGGCAGCACGGCGATCGCTATCTCCATTTTGGAGTAAAAACAATGATAACGCCGCCGTCAATACCCTGTTTTCATCCCAATCAGGATGGGTTTCTAAGTAGTTTTTTAAGGATTCGTGGAGTGTTTCGGGAATTTCTGTAAAGATGCTAACCGTTGCTTTCATGAGATTTTCCTCCTATGAGGACAATCAAGAGGGACAAGTTGCTTGCGGTGAAACGGCCTAAAGCTACCTCACACGCTCTTTCGCTAGCCCGACAATCTGCGCCTACATCTCAGGTAATATATTTTACACATTTGATATTAACGGTTGAACGGACTACAAAAGCAAGCCGAATCATTGTGCGCTAAGAGGGGGTGGGTTTGTCAATGCTGCGAAATGTTAAAAACGATTGTATAAAAAATAAATACGAACGGAATAATCAGCTTTAGAGCCGATTTTTTGTTACTTTACTTTATAAAAACTCAGTCCTTGAAGTTCCTTGCCACAGTTAATTAACAATCCCCAGCAAGACGGCAAGAAGCCCATTAGTTCGTAGAATACCTGTGGAAAACTGCTAAAATCCCTGTGGAAACCCTGTGGAATGAGTCAGAAAAATTGCCGTAAATGATAAGAATTACCAAAATGTCACAAAACTATGACATTTAAGCTCATGAAACTAACTTCTCAATCTCAGCTATCATCGTGGCTGCCCTCGATACATCCCCAGATATGGATTTTCGCAATTGGTAGATTCTTCTCGGAAGTCGGTACTGGGTTTACCGTGTTTTACGCCCCGATCTTTTTTGTCAATCAAGTTGGTTTATCTGCAACCAGTGTCGGGGTAGCCTTGGGTAGCGCCTCGATTTCCGGCATTGTCGGGCGGATTGTAGGTGGTTCTTTGGCTGATTCTGAAGAATGGGGACGCCGCCGCACTTTGTTGCTAGCGACGGCGATTTCAGCAATTGGTTCTTTAGTTTTAGCTGCAACCAGTAATTTTACTATTTTAGTAATTGGTAGCTTGATTAGCGGTTTAGGGATAGGTTTCTATTGGCCGGCGGCTGAAGCTGTTGTTGCTGACGCCAGCCAGATTGACAATCGCCGGGAAACTTTTGCGATCGCCCGACTAGCAGATAATCTTGGGTTAGCTATAGGAATTGTGCTTGCTGGGTTTTTAATCGCGATAATTGGCAGTTATCGCTGGCTATTTGTCATTGATGCCATCTCTTTTATGGTATTTTTTGGGGTTGTCTATGTGGGAATTAATCAAACCGAACAACAGCAGATGGGGGAATCTGAAAAAACACAATATTTTGCTTCTTGGATGACAGTATTAAGCGATCGCCGCTTCCTTGTTTATATAGCAGTTAATATATTCTTCACAATCTATATTTCTCAAATCCACAGCACCCTCCCGCTTTACTTCAAAAACTTTGTGATCAAAAGTACTACCGAAGGATTTGCTCAAACTACGATTAGCGTTCTATTTGCTTGGCATCTGGTGCTAGCGATCATTTGTCAATTGCCTGTTACCAGTGCCTTAAAACGCTGTTCTCACACACTCGCTCTTACTGTATCTGCTATTTTGTGGGCAATAGGTTTTGGACTAATTTGGGTAAGCGGTACTGCCCCATCTCATAATCTGGTTTGGGTAGCATTGGCATTAGGAGTATTTGCTGTTGCAATTGTTTCTTATACCCCATCTGCTGCCTCTTTAGTCACTGAATTAGCCCCTGAAGATAAACGCGGTGTTTATTTCTCCATCAACGCTGTGTGCTGGGGTATTGGCTATTTTATTGGTCATCCCTTAGGTGGATGGGCATTAGATCAACCGCGAATTATTACTGATAGTTTCTGGCTAGGCTTTTCTTTGAGTGTGGCGATCGTCGTGGTAATTTTACAGTATCTGAATCGAATTTGGGCTGATTAAAAGCTTCATTCCACCCACGGTAAAATGACTTATTATTCCCTCTATTGACGACGTTCTTGGAGCTTGCGATACACAGATTTTAAATCAACTTGATGGTGAGCTAATGCAACCAAAGTATGATATAGTAAATCAGCCACTTCACCTGCGATCGCATCTGCTTGATCATCCTTAAAGGCCATTACCACCTCAGCAGTTTCCTCACCAATCTTTTTCAAAATTTTGTTATCGCCACCTGCGAATAACTTACAGGTATAAGAACTTTCAGTAGGATTGTCGCGGCGATCGCATATTATTTGAAACAATTGCGACAATGTATCTCCTGGTGGTGGGGCAATTTTCCCTTCTATTTGGTGAAAGCAACTGCGTTCTCCAGTATGGCAGGCAACATCTCCTAATTGCTCTACTCCTATGAGCAGCGCATCACTATCACAGTCATAACGGATACTCTGCACTTTCTGAATATGTCCAGAAGTCGCTCCCTTGTGCCACAATTCTTGCCGGGAACGGCTCCAAAACCAAGTTTCTTCAGTTTCCAAAGTCTTTTTTAACGACTCCTGATTCATCCACGCCATCATCAGAACAGTACCATCCAAATAATCTTGGACAATTGCAGGTACTAGACCGCGTTCATCGTAGCGAATTTCCTCAGTAGGGATGGCGTAATGTAGCGATCGCGAATCGTTAAAAGACATACCAGCTAATTTGCTCTAATTAGAATAATTCATGGATTTACGATACCATTCTGAATAGGGCAGCTGGCATGTTTTTTTTAATTTAACTATCTTATTTAGCTTTCAACAAGAGCATTCCGTTCCATAGCAGACTGCATCTTTACAGCACTCAACGCGACTTTATGAGCTTTTGAAGCTTCGCCATACCAATGAATCGCCGAGTTAAAAGCTGCTCGGTAAAGATCCTGGTATGCTTCAGATAATCGAGTTTGAACATCTAAAGGCAAATCTTTATTCGACTTGTATAACATATTATTATTTTTCTGTTCAGCTAATTTTATAGGATAGAAATTCTAAGCAGTTTTTGACACTATCCTAAGATAGAGCTTTTTATTGCCCACTGTTAGGAGAGAACCTTGGTAAATACCACAATTAAAACAACAAAATCACAAGAAGTCTTTGCCGCTGCTCAAAACCTTATGCCAGGAGGAGTCAGTTCTCCAGTTCGTGCCTTTAAATCTGTAGGCGGACAACCCATCGTTTTTGAGCGTGTTCAAGGCGCATACATTTGGGATGTAGATGGCAACCAATACATAGACTATGTAGGCACCTGGGGGCCAGCTATTTGCGGTCATGCTCATCCAGAAGTAATTGCAGCGTTGCATGAAGCTTTAGAAAAAGGCACCAGTTTCGGTGCTCCCTCAGTACTAGAAAATGTTTTGGCAGAAATGGTCATCAATGCCGTTCCTAGCATCGAAATGGTCAGATTTGTCAATTCTGGAACTGAAGCTTGTATGGGGGTTTTGCGGCTGATGCGGGCTTTCACCAACCGAGACAAAATCATCAAGTTTGAAGGCTGTTACCACGGACACGCCGATACGTTTCTAGTGAAGGCAGGTTCTGGGGTTGCCACACTTGGCTTGCCAGACTCACCGGGAGTCCCTAAAGCGGCAACTAGCACCACTCTAACCGCGCCTTTCAATGACCTAGAAGCAGTTAAAGCCTTGTTTGAAGAAAACCGCGACGAGATTGCTGGTGTCATTCTTGAGCCAGTCGTCGGCAATGCTGGGTTTATTGCACCTGATGCTGGCTTCCTAGAAGGATTACGGGAACTGACTCACGAGCATGGAGCCTTATTGGTATTTGACGAGGTGATGACAGGCTTCCGCATTGCTTACGGTGGCGCTCAAGAAAAATTTGGCGTCACTCCCGATTTAACAACCTTGGGTAAGGTGATTGGTGGTGGTTTGCCAGTAGGAGCCTATGGTGGTCGCCGAGATATTATGTCAATGATTGCGCCCGCAGGTCCTGTATATCAAGCTGGAACTCTTTCAGGTAATCCCCTGGCGATGACTGCTGGCATTAAGACTTTAGAATTGCTGCAAAAGCCAGGTACTTACGAGTATCTTGACCGGATTACTAAAAAGCTAGCAGATGGTTTGCTGCAAATTGCCAAAGAAAATGGTCATGCGGCTTGCAGCGGTCAAATCAGCGCGATGTTCGGCTTATTCTTTACCTCTGGCCCAGTTCATAACTACGAAGATGCGAAAAAGTCTGATACAGCCAAATTCGGACGCTTTCATCGTGGTATGTTAGAGCATGGTGTTTACTTAGCACCCTCTCAGTTTGAAGCTGGGTTTACGTCTTTTGCTCACACCGAACAGGATATTGATCAGACGTTAGCAGTAGCACGGGATGTAATGTCGAGCCTGTAACCTGTTACAGGAATTTCCAAATAAAAAGTATGCATTGAACTCTTGTGGGATGGGCATCTTGCCCATCTCACAAAATGGATGATTTATTAGAAATCCCTTTTTTAAGCGAGTTAGGAACGTGGATTAAATAAAATACAAAACTTCATCCTCTATCTTGCTTCCCTCTCCTTTATAAGGAGAGGGATTGAGGGTGAGGTAAGTCAGGGACATAAATTGTATGTTATTTAATTCTTATTCCTTAGATAAAAGTAAGTGCGGGAGATTCTGTGACTCACTCTAAAGCCTTATTTGCACAACTTTCAGCAGTCAATGGTCTTCACTTATCTTGCGCCGTCGGGGATCAAATAAATTTTTTAACGAGTCTGCCCTGTGCCGTCATCACTCAAGTAAGGTCACATCTTCGTCATAATTTCGCAATGGCTTTGTCAATACGGTATGCAATATTAAAGATACATAAGTATATTCATGTTAACAAGGCAGGATTAATTGCCTTTTACAGTTCTTGAAATTCCTCTCATACCCCATAGGTTACAAAAATTAACGCGCAAGAAGGCTCTCACTTTCATGGTGAGGGTTTTGCTTATAGATACTTAGATTATCGGTAGGGTAAGCCATTTTTTCAGAGTCAAGGTTGGAGCTAACTTTAAAAAATATACCAATTATGCTGTAGCTTGCATGGCAAGGCTTACCAGAGGATAAAAAACTGCTAGAAGTATTGTGAAAAAAAATGGTTCGACCCTTGAAGGAGCTATGAAGTGGAGGAAAATAAGTCATTTTTTAGTCTGCAAAAAATATTAATTACGTTGCTTGCCTTGAGTGCCAGTTTGAGTGCTAGCACGATGATGCTTATCAAGTCAAGCTCCTCTGAGGCTGAAAGTACAAAGAATACAAATGTAAACAATCTACCAGTCAAGGTTGAAACTCAGCAGCAGATTGAAGAACTAAAAGCGACGATGCTTAACAGTTGGCAGCAACTAGCACAAATAAAGGGTTTCTCTTATGCTGTGCCAGTACGTTTTCAAGGGGCAATAGTTGAGTCGGCAAAACTTACTCCCGAACAGAAAGTAATTGCTCTCACCTTTGATGATGGGCCATGGCCTGAGAGTACCGCGCAAGTACTGGATATTCTCAAAAAAAATCAGATCAAAGGGACATTTTTCCTCATTGGGCAAAATGTGAAGAATAATCCAGGCTTAGTAAAGCGGGAGATTGCTGAAGGTCACGTAATTGGTAACCATACTTGGCATCATTGGTATCAATTCTTTAATCCACAAGCAGCTGCCTATGAAATTAACCACACAGCAGACCTGATTTATCAAGTGACAGGGATTAAAACAAATTTGTTTCGACCACCAGGGGGAATCATGCACAATGGGGTGGCTGCTTACGCTAGAAATAGCAAATATGCCATCATTCTCTGGTCATCTGACTCTGTAGACTACTCGCGTCCTGCTGTACCAAAATTAATTAATAATGTATTTAGGAAGTCCAAACCAGGTGGGATTGTGCTGATGCATGATGGTGGTGGTAATCGCTCTAAAACTGTGCAAGCTTTACCAGAAATTATTGCAAACTTTCGGAAACAGGGCTATAGCTTTGTTACTATCCCTGAACTTTTAGAAATGCAAGATAAAGATCAAAGGCTGATTGCAAACAAAAAGTAATTGTTATTTCGATGGAAATTAGTGGCTCTATCAATCACCACTTAGCAACTAAAAACAAGTTTAATTTTTCTGGCGATTTGTAGGTTTTTTGTCTAACAACTAACAATAAGGTCTACCACTCAGGGAAATCATGAATAAAATTGTCATGGGTTTGCTTTGCGGCTCTAGCTTTTTGGCATTGACGCTCCTAACTGTCAATCCAGCTTTTGCAAAAGAGCTTTCTCCTCAAGATTTAACCTCTCCTAAGTTGAACTCGGCCCAGACGCAGACAGTTAATATATCTGTAACTAAAAAATCCCCCGAATTTCCATCAATCAAATCTACTCAATCAATCGAGGAGCTTGCTATACAGAAGTTTGGCTGTGACTGCCCTGGCTGTCAAGCTCGTGTAAGTCAGATGGTATTACAAGGTAGTTTACCTCAGCTTAAATAAAACTGGTGTCTGAGATGACATTATGATAGATATTGATATTGAGAATTTTTCTGGCGATTTATAATTTTTTCGTCTAAGCTCAACTTAAAGATCAAGTCTACTACTGGTATAAATCATGAATAAAATTGTCATGTCTTTGCTTTGCGGCTCAAGCTTTTTGGCTTTAACATTACTAACTGTCAATCCAGCTTTTGCTAAGAAGCTTTCTCCTCAAGATTTAGCCAATCCTACCTTAACACCCACTGACACACAGACAGTTGCTGCACCTGTTTCACAAGAATATCCCCAATACCCATCAATACGTGCTAATGAAAGAGTTAAACAGCTTGCTATGCAGATGTTTGGTTGTGCCTGCGCCAGCTGTCAAGCTAGGGCAAGTCAGATAATACTACAAGGTAGTCTGCCTATACCTCAGTGATTTAAATTAGGGATTTAGCCAATTGTAGTCACTTGTTGCTTTGAGGTTTTAACTAGCTAAGAACCTAGCTGAACGATGAATATTTCTGGTTTTGTTAAAATTCCTTATGTGGGACTGAAAAACTTGTCTTTCAAAGCCTTTTTCAAGGGAAAAGTAGGGGTATCAAATCTTATCCGAACAAGCGTATTGGGTGAGAGGAATGGAAGTGAGGTTTTCTATATCCTGTGAAAAGTTAGGTAGGCAGGGTTACCAATTTAACTCACCTTTCTTACAAAAAAAACCGTTCAGAATTAACATTTGAACGGTTTTTTTACGTATTAATATTTAATGCCAGTCTAGTTCTGTTACTGGCTGTACTTGCACTTAAAAATTACAAGTCAGGAGGCAAAATCACCTGATCAATTGCATGGATTACACCGTTACTGGCTGTGATATCTGCCTGTGTCACTTTAGCATCATTGACAGTTACACCGGTAGCAGGATCAACCTTAACGTTGATTATGCCGCCTTCAAGGCTTTTAACTTCGCCAGACTTTAAATCAGTAGACAATATCTTACCAGGTACTACATGGTAAGTTAAAATCTTCATCAATACTTCTTTGTTACCTGGCTTTAACAATTCTTGCAAGGCATCTGGTGGCAACTTAGCAAAAGCTGCATCAGTGGGTGCAAAAATAGTTAAGTTATCTTTGCCTTGCAAAGCTCCGGTCAATCCTGCTGCTTTCAAAGCCTTGGTTAAGGTGGTAAAAGAAGCGTTTGACTCTGCCAACGCTAACAAGTTTTTGCCTTGATTGTCACTTGCCCCTGGTCCTGGTGGAGTTGGAGTAGGTGTCTCAGTAGATGGTGCTTGTGTTGGTGGTGTGGTAGGTTGAGATCCTGGGATAGTGCGTGGGGTGCGGGGTGTAGGTTCACTAGGTGTAGCGTTACCACCACGGTTATAGGGAGGCTCGTTGAAAATACTTGGTCTGGGATTTGTTACACCACTTGTCTGCGCTACTTGTTTCCGTTTGGTATTGCCTTTCTCTGTTTCGGAAGCAGCCTCAGCAGGTGTGGATTGAGCGTTTACTTGAAGGCGTTGACCTTGGTTATATTGGGCTTCGTTGAAAATACTAGGGTTAGGATTTAGCGCCAATTTCGCATCAGATGGTAAAGTAATAAGAAGGCTGAAACTAGTGAATCCTGCTATGCCTGTCAACGCGGTCAGCAATTTGCTGTAATTCGTCTTCATAAATTTTGTTTGTCTTTTTTGTCTATACATCACATAAAGATTTATAACATTTTGCTATACACAAAATCTAACTTGAGAGGGAAGTAAGATTTTTCTCCAGGAGAGCTTATGTTGATTAGGTTAAATATCCAACATTGAGTCACGCTTGACAAGTACTAAATATACTTACCATATATTTCATGTAAATTGAGCAGATTTTCTGCATTACAGCAAAAGGAGTTAAAAAGCCTTACTTGGTGTAGCGTAAACTCTAAGAACGTGGAAAAATATCATATTTACAAGTTATGAGTTACAACATCCTCGGAGAAATAGTCTACTTAAAAGCAAATTTCTATACAAATTGTACGCAAGTTAATAGTTGATTCAACAATCCGCAATTCTTTATGGGATAAGGCTATAATGTCGAAATTAATCATTGATTACTCAGCAAAAGTAGAGAAATTAAGTACCCAGTACAAGTTGGCTCAAATTCAGTTATCATCTCAATTAACAAGACTTGGGGCAAAATAACTTGTTAAAGCTAGGCAAACTTCCGCTATAGCCATAGTGTACTAGATATTTTAACGTAGGCTAAAAGTGACGAAAATTAAAGTGACTGCTGAAGACTCATACCAATTCTTTGTGAGCTTGCACAGAATATAAAACTATGAAATCTTTGTAGAGCAAGAGTTGTGAGTATGAATATCCAATATATCTTCACATGAAATTGGAATCACGACTGAGCAGTTAGGTTGATTTATGTATGCCGAATTAAATTTTTTAATTATTTGATATTTTAATCATTCAGAAAATAATATTTTTGAAATCAATAATCTTGCCAAAAATTAGGTAAGTAGTAGTACAAAATTAAATATACATTTAATTTCACTCGCAATCACATAAATAATTTTGCCTAACCACTTATAAGTTCAGTCCTAATGTCAAGAAAAATTACTTTAACTAAAGATACAATTACAATTGTAAAGTTAAAAAGTTGACTAGTTATAAGGTATACGACATGCTTGAATTATACCAATGGGAACTCTCTCAATACTCAGAGAAAGTGCGCCTAATTTTAGATTTTAAAGGACTAGATTACCGCAAAATAGAAGTTACACCTGGAATTGGACAAGTAGAACTGTTCCGGCTGACTGGTCAGAAACAAGTCCCAGTATTAAAGGATCGTAATAAATATATTGCGGATTCTACGAAAATAGCTAAGTATTTAGACTTAGAGTATCCCGATCGCCCAATAATACCGCAAGATCCCAAAAAACGGGGTTTAACTTTGTTAATAGAAGAATGGGCTGATGAGTCCATAGGTATCAAAGGTCGTAAAGCACTATTTGCTGCATTAAGTCAAGATCAAAATTTCCGCAAGTCTTTATTACCCACCTCAACACCAGATATATTTAAAAGTCTGGTTCAAGGAGTACCTAGTGACTTCCTGACACTGTTGGGTGTTGGGGTAGGTTATAGCCCAGATGTAATCCAGTCAGCGATCGCATCCTTAAAACAAGACTTGGAAGCGGTAACGTTATTATTGGCAGATAGTCCTTATTTAACAGGAGATGAGCCGACTTTAGCTGACTTGGCAGTAGCTAGCTTATCAATATTGCTCAAGTTCCCCTCTGGTCCCTATCTGGATTTACCAGCTTCTATTAGAGGTAAAGGATTACCAATCTTTGCAGAGAATATAGATTATCAACCATTCTTCACCTGGCGCGATCGCCTTTATGCCCAATTCCGCAAACCATTAATCATTACCACTCCACCAACGGGAAGTGCGCCAACTTCGATTCAGATTGATTAAGTAATTGGGCATTGGGCATTAGTTATTCCCTCGCACTCAGCACTCCAAACTCTGCCAATTTTAGATTTTAGGTCGCACCTTTGGTGCGCTAGAAGCGCAACTTGGATTTTGGTAAAGCAGCGTAGTCTTCCCCCATGAGTGACTGCACCAAGCCGTTCGCGCAGCGTCTCCCCGAATCCCTTTAGGAGAGGCTAACGCCTGCCGTAGGATGCCCAAAGGGCTGTAGGGAGAAGGGATTGAAGAAAAAATCTGAAATCTAAAATTCAATGAGTTCTAATTTATTCGCAACTTTTGCCCTATACAATTAAAATTCAACATAAGATAGCGCACCACAATCATGTAATTAACTAGATGAATTCGGTACAGCCATTAGGTTCGGTTATTCAAGGTTCTCTAACTGAAGGTTTAGAAGTACGATTGCATCCTGACATTTCTGTGGAAGATATGCGGGTGGGTAAGTTTCTTGTTGTGCAAGGGATGCGATCGCGCTTTTTTTGTATGCTGACAGATGTAGCATTGGGAGCTGCTAATGCACGAATTATTGCTAATCCACCCAATTGGGAAGACACTTTTTTACGAGATGTTTTAGCCGGAAGTGGTACATACGGTACTATCAACCTGGCGCCGATGTTGATGTTCACTCCCGAAACTGAAGAATCTTTCTCCCCCAAAAATGGCAAATCGGTAAATCCCTTTCTTCCATCGGTGACAGGTTTGGCTTCATTTGTGCCACAAACCAGTACTACTATGGAATTGTTGCCTGTTAAAACTATTCCTAGCCACTTTAGTCAAGTTTACGAAGCAAGTGTTGACGATTTTCGCCGCGTATTTGGTTGGGAAGATGACCCGCAAAGGCGCAATTTTTCCATCGGCAAGCCTTTGGATATGGATGTGCCAGTTTGCATCGATCTGAATCGCTTTGTAGAACGGAGTAATGGGGTTTTCGGGAAATCTGGTACTGGTAAATCCTTTCTTACTCGGTTACTTTTAGCTGGCGTTATCCGTAAAAGTGCGGCAGTAAATTTGATTTTTGATATGCACTCTGAGTATGGCTGGGAAGCCGTTGCAGAAGGTAAGAACGTCAATACGGTTAAGGGATTAAAGCAACTTTTTCCCAGTAAGGTGGAAGTTTATACCCTTGACCCAGAATCGACAAAGCGTCGGGGTGTGCGTGATGCTCAAGAACTTTATTTGAGCTATGAGCAAATAGAAGTTGAAGATATTAAGTTATGTAGTCGAGATTTAGGACTCTCTGATGCAGCCTTAGATAACGCCAATATTTTGTATAGTGAGTTTGGCAAGTCCTGGATTGTCCAGTTGCTAAATATGACTAACGAAGAAATTGAGATGTTCTGCGACGAGAAGCGTGGACACAAAGGCTCGATTATGGCATTGCAGCGCAAACTCTTGCGGATGGATAGTTTGAAGTATATGCGAGCAGTTTGCCCTCACAATTATATTAGTAAAATTGTGCAATGCCTGGAATCTGGGAAGAATGTTGTGATAGAATTTGGTTCCCAGTCAAATATGCTCTCTTATATGTTGGTGACAAATATGATCACCCGACGGATTCACGAGCATTACGTCAAAAAAGCAGATAAATTCCTGCAAAGTAAAAATCCTTGCGATCGCCCGACGCCATTGATGATTACCATTGAAGAGGCGCACCGTTTCCTTGACCCAGGAGTGGTACAAAGTACGATTTTTGGAACTATCGCCCGTGAGCTGCGAAAGTATTTTGTCACACTTTTGGTAGTTGATCAACGCCCATCAGGAATAGATAATGAAGTTATGTCCCAGATTGGGACTCGCATTACTGCTTTGCTTAATGATGAAAAAGACATTGAGGCAATTTTTACAGGTGTGTCTGGTGGTAGTGGGCTGCGATCGGTGTTGGCAAAGTTAGACTCTAAGCAACAAGCCTTAATTTTGGGTCATGCCGTTCCGATGCCGGTAGTAGTGCGTACCCGTCCTTACGACGCAACTTTTTACGAAGAAATTGGTGAGCCAGCCTGGGAAGAAAAACCTGATGCAGAAGTATTTGCCGCGGCTGAACTAGCCAAAGCTGACCTGGGATTCTAGATAATTATTTGCCATTGCTCATTGGTCATTAGTCTTGATTTATTCTCTTCCAATGCCCAATGACGCCAGCTGCTTCTCCCAAGAGGAGACGCTGCGCGAACAAGTCAGGCATTGCCCGCCCAATGCACTGGCTCCCCAATTCGTAACATCCCTCCATCCTCACAGCCAATTAAGTTCGGTTATCCGGCTACTGTTTGGCAACAGAAGAGGAGTTTTTGGCGTCACTATAGATGTAATAAGTAATTTCAAGGAATTTTAAATTTATTTTTGCAAACGACTGCTTTTGAATTATAATTAGACGCTTTATCTTAAGATACTTTACTATCCGCCTGATTTATCGTATTATAAAGGTAAGTAGAACTCATACCGACTTCGGATTTTCCAGTTACTATTAGTGACTGCCCAAAAGAAGAATTCTTAAAAAAGATAAGCGTGCTTATTATAAGAGATTGAAAATTTAGGGGAGGTAGGGGAACCTATCATTGGGGGCTTGCCGTCTTAACAACGGCTGTATCGATTGATAATTGCTTTTGATAGCTCCCGATATTTCGTCATAGATGTACTACCTTTATCCAATAAATTTTAGTAGAAAAACATACATTGTGTTTACGGATTAGAGGATAACACACGAATGCCTACTGTCAACACCCAAACGGAAAATCTTAACACCAAATTCACGGCTGATATGGTGCGAACCTATCTACGAGAAATTGGGCGTGTACCACTGCTAACCCGTGAACAAGAAATTGTCTATGGGAAGCAGGTGCAACAAATGATGAAGTTTATCGACGCTAAGGAAGCTTTGGCGAAGAAGCTGCACCGCGAACCGAATATGTCAGAGTGGGCTGACCAGGTTCAAGAATTGGAAACTGAGGTACAACAAACGGTGGCGCAAGGTAAGCGGGCAAAGCAAAAAATGATCGAAGCGAATTTGCGCTTGGTCGTTGCTATTGCCAAGAAGTACCAAAAGCGGAATATGGAGTTTCTGGATTTAATCCAGGAAGGAACACTAGGATTAGAGCGGGGTGTGGAGAAATTTGACCCAATGAGGGGTTATAAGTTCTCGACTTACGCTTACTGGTGGATTCGCCAAGCGATTACTCGAGCGATCGCTCAACAAGGTCGCACCATTCGGTTACCGATCCACATTACCGAGAAACTGAATAAAATCAAGAAAGTACAGCGTGAGTTGGCTCAAACCTTGGGGCGATCGCCGACTCCAGCCGAAATTGCTAAAGAATTGGAACTAGAACCTGCTCAGATCCGCGAGTATCTGAACATGGCCCGTCAACCAGTGTCTTTGGATGTTAAAGTTGGCGATAATCAGGATACTGAGTTGCAAGAAATGCTCGAAGATGGCGGCCCATCGCCAGAGTATTACACCAATCAGGAATTCTTACGCCAAGACTTGAACAACCTGCTAGCAGAACTAACCCCGCAACAGCGAGAAGTTTTAGCCCTACGCTTTGGTTTAGAAGATGGTAATGAAATGTCATTGGCGAAAGTGGGTGAGAGATTGAATCTCAGCCGTGAACGTGTCCGCCAGTTAGAGCATCAGGCTTTGGCTCATCTGCGTCGCCGTCGTGCCAATGTCCAAGAATACGTTGCTAGCTAGAATTAGAGACGCGGCATTTCGCGTCTCTACACCACCTTGGTGACGCGCCTCTTGAATTCAGGGGGCGATTTTTTTATGCAGTTAATTAAATAAAAACTTTAATTTTTAACAGTTTTATTTTTTGGACAATAGTAATATAGCAAGGGACTGGGGACTAGGAACTGGGGACTGGGTGAAAAGCCTTTTTGTGTCTAAGTTTTATCATCTGTTAATGTCCTAACCACCTTGGCTGTTGCTATATTAAGTCGTTAACAAAATCTTTGACAATTAAAACTTGGTTATGATTTAAGTAAGTTATAGAGAACTTAGTTAGTTTTTTAACAGGAGAAGTAGGGTGCTTAACAACTTTTATCAGTTCTTATCTCCCCGTCAGTGGGGAATTTCTCTAGCAGGCTTAGGCTTACTTCTTGGTTTGGGCTTTATAGGCAAGCAGACTCAAGTAGTACCGATTAGAGATTCGCCATTATCATCGGCTCAGATTCACAAAAGCTCCCAAACCTCTCTATTGTCGCAGTTAAGAATAGTTAGAGAGCAGAGAAATCAATTAAAAGGGGCTACTGGAGAGAGAGATTTTTTTATGCATAAGAGCGGAAAAACCTTCCCTATAACCACAGCATTGGCTCCAGGTTCTCAAGAAGCTACAAAAGGCGCAGAAGTTTTACCAAAAGCGAATTTTCCTGTAAAAGATGGGATTTATCTCTATGGTCAATCCCCAAAACCAAACCAGCTTGGTCAAGGTTACATTATATTTGAAAAGCAGCAGGGTAAGGTAACTGGTGCATTGTATATGCCCAACTCAGAGTATAATTGTTTTCAGGGTACACTCAACCAGTCAGGAGAGTTGGCGATGACGGTTAATGGTTCGTCAAATGAAGCCAGTTCTACTCAGTCGAATCAGGTAGCTGCAAGCAGTAGACTGCCTCAAGTTAGTGAAGATGAGTTCAGCAATTATCCTTACTCGGTGGCTCTGCAAGACTTTTATCAGTTAAATTCCATTACAGCTAGCGATCGCCGCACATTGCAAATGTGTAAATAATCTCCAACTTAATACTCAATTCCTGGTTGCGCCTTAACGCCTTGATCGCGAAAAGGGTGCTTAATTAGGGTCATTTCGGTTACGAGGTCAGCACGCTCAATTAAACCAGCTGGTGCGCCTCTACCTGTGAGAATAACGTGCTTGTTAGCTGGTTTTTCTGCCAAACCCGCTAAAACGTCCTCTAATGGTAAATAAGCCATTTTGAGGGCAATATTAATTTCATCTAACAACACCAAATGGAAGTTTGGGTTACGAATATATTCTAATGATTTTTGCCAAGCGGCGCTAGCTTTGTCGAGGTCGCGATCGCGGTCTTGAGTTTCCCATGTAAAGCCTTCGCCCATTGCGTGAAATTCTAACTGATCTTCCCAATAGCTGAAAACCCTTTTTTCAGAAGGTTCCCAGCTTCCTTTGAGAAATTGGACGATCGCTACTTTATACCCGTGACCAAGCGATCGTAACACCATCCCCAAAGCCGCAGTAGTTTTACCCTTACCGTTACCAGTATTTACAATAATTAACCCTTTTTCTGGTACAGCTTGTGCTATACGCTGATCCTGCACTTCCTTACGCCGCTGCATCTTTTTGCGGTACTGTTCATCAGTCAGAGATGAAGACATTACCTCATCTATCAAGCGCCCAATTTCTGGATCTTGGTTTAATTCTTCTGGTGTATCGTTTTTCATCAACCTTATTTAGAAATAACTGTTAAAACTCTCGACAATGAACTGAAATTCTATTTAAAATCTGATTCTAGCTAAATCGCATAATTGAATATGTCCAGTAATATTTTATAGAAAAATCTTGAGCCTATGTTAGTTTTTTTTAACATGATTTATAGACAAGTATGTAAAACTAATGATATACAAACTAAACTTATAATTCGAGTTGAATATTACTGTTTTAAATAATTTAATATGTTCATTAAAGCACTTTACCAATAGAATTTTCTTATTCTCTCCTTTGGTACAGTCATCAGTTAAACTAGGAACTGAGCGCGTTAGCTTAACCATCAGGGGTATGATGTCTGATGTCGGGAATTATGCATTTATGGATGCTGTTGTGTCCACTTTTCCCATAAAGGGCGCACATCTTCTGGTTGTCCATCATAGTTGAGCAATTGGTCTGAAATTATCACCCATGATTGAGCACTGCGTGTCCAGATGTTACCCACTGGATGTAACCAACTTGTATCATCCAACGTTCCAGCTTTGACGTTGATAGTATTTGAGTTGTAAGTCCGTTCATGGAACAATCGTGTTCCGCAGTCGCCACAGAACAGGTTATTTACTTCACCTCCGCTATCATTTTTCCGAGTCCAAGCTTTCGGTTTTCCCTGAACAATCACAACAGCATCTCGTGATACAGTAAGAGACATTCCAAAGGCACTAGAGGATTGTTTCTGACATTCCTTACAGTGGCATAGGTAGAGGGTTAACGGTTGGGCATGAATTTCGTAACGAATCTGCCCACATTGACAACCTCCAGTATATGGAAGATTCACAGGTTTTATCTCCTTACAATTGATATTGCTTGATTGTAGCGAAAGCTATCTTAATCTTGAAGCTGGTTGTAGGAAACACAATCAACTCATAAGCTTCTTCAGTGTCGTTTGAACTCCATTTGGGTAAAATCGACTACCTACTAGTACAGCAGACGCAAAAATTTAACTACCATCTCAATTAAATAAGCAAAGGGCTTAATAAGGGACAAAATCCCCTTGACCCGCTAAGTGTCACAGTAGGTTTATTAAGACCGTAAGCTTAATGAGATGTGAATGATAATATTTTCATCTTCTAGTTGATAATCCCAGGAATTTGATATGAATAGTAACACTCGTCTACAGATGATTTTAGCTGATACATTTATTGATACAGTATTAACAGCGATCGCTCAACTAAATCTACCTAACTGGTGGTTAGCCGGGGGTGCAGTCAGAAACACGGTTTGGGCTTCAATTTTTGGCAATGGCTGTGCGTTAGGTATTAAAGATTTTGATATTGCATTCTTTGATATAGAGGGGAACCGTTCCCAAGAACTAGCAGCAAAGGCGACTCTTACAGAACAATTTCCTGATGACGAGTTTGATGTCAAAAATCAAGCTAGTTTTGCTCGTTGGCGTCTTGGTAGTAGACCTTACACTAGTACAGAGGATGGCATCACAAATTGGCTGCACACTGCTACTGCTGTGGGAGTTCGACTAGATGCACAAGGTCAATGGCAATTTTTCACTCCCTACGGGTTGGATGACCTGTTTGACGGCATTATTCGACCGACGCCAGCACATACTCATAACCTAGAGGCTCATAACAAGGCATCTGGGTTTTTACAAAAGTGTCCTTATCTGCGGTTGGCGTAAAAGTTACAGTTGGGTTATAGCCAAACATACCTTGCTTAAAGTAGTAATCGCTCAGACATGAATTTTAAAACAACCTCTAAGCGTTAGCAAAGCTGTAAAATCATTCTTTATTCTGTTTGATGCGTGAGTAAAGAAGTTCGCGATCGCTCTGGGGATTTACAATTAAGCATGGACTATTACCGGCACTTCCATTACTAACAATAACGACAGTAATACCAATTCGGGGACAAACACCTAAACAACTGGTGCTAACAACCCGAAATTCACCCCATAATCCCTCAAACTTTAAACGAGATTTCAACCAATTCTCTAATTCTTCGGAAGCCGTTGAACCTGACTGCTCGTTTGCACATTGTGAACACATAAGCACCAAACCAGACTCCCATCGGGGAGAAACACTCTTGATAGATGTGTCTAATGGGCGAGAATTTATTAGAGGCGATAGTTGCTCAGAATTGGATGAAAACCTCTTGAGAATACGTTGGAGTAATGCTTTAATCCGCTGGAGAGGTTTGTTCATGGATGACCCTACCTATTTATCTAAGTAACGTAAACCGAATCAAAAAACCTCTAAGAGGTTTTACTACGCAAATCCGTTCCTCTATAAGTCTCAAAGGGAGAGACTTGAAATAAAGTTCCAGGCAGGAGGGATGGGTTCGTCGAACTCACGTTGAACAGGATAGTGTAAATTTCCCCTTTAGTCTGTTCTGGTAGATCATCTAGTTCCAGCAAGAATCAGCGTTTCTGAGCAATTTGCTGCAAGTATGCAATTAGCTGTTCTCCGGCGGTGTCAAAGGTAAGCACCATTCATCCCACGCTCCCCTTGCGGGTAAGGCGTGGGATGAATGTCAGGTTAAAAAACCCCAACTATGACTGTGGAACCCACACAGAAACAGAACCAGCACTGCATCGAAAATCAGCCCAGCCCTCATCATTCGTTGTGACGGGTTCACTAATATGTTCAGTGATGTCAATGTAAGTACTGTTGGGTTGCCCAACTTCCATCCACTTAGTCCCCTCTTCCCCATTACTCAGAACAACCGCCATACCGCCAGGGTGTTCTTCATCTCCTAAGCGTGTCCAGCCGATTGTATTAGCGTGGTCGAAGTAATCGTATTGGTCGCCATAGGCATAGGTTTGACGAGCGTGCAAAAATTTATCAATTATCCATTGATGACTATCGAGCCAAATCTCATACTCATTGCCATCTGGGGCTTTATCCTTGTAATTAGCACCATAGTAATCCGCATAGAAGATACAGGGATAACCCTCACTTCGCAGTAGGATCAATGCATAAGCCAACGGTTTAAACCAGCTTTCTACTACAGACTCCAACGACTGCAAGGGTTGAGAATCATGATTCTCTACTAAGGTGACGGCTAAAGTAGGTTGTTGTTGCACCAAAGTGTTATCAAATATCTGCCGCATATCGTAGTCACTGCCTTGTGTGCTGGCAGCGCTAAAGTTATAGTGCAATGGCGCATCAAATAACATCACATTGCCCTCGGTGATGTTAAGGAAATGGTGGAGCGCTTCAACTTCATAAGACCAATATTCACCAACGGCAAACAGATCGCGACCTGCCTTTTGACGACAGTGAATCAGCCATTCTGGGAAAAAGCCCGCTCTAACGTGTTTAACGGCATCAAAACGAAAGCCATCTATACCAGTGGTTTCTACAAACCACTCACCCCAGCGATTCAACTCCTCGCGAACTTCTGAACTCTCCATATCCAGATCGCATCCCATGAGATAGTCGAAAGCGCCTTTTTCCAGGTCAACGTTGTCGTCAAAGTGTTTATCTTTGAACAGATAAACTGCGTTCTCACCTTCGTTGTAAACGTTGTAATCAACTGCGTCGAAGTGCCACCAGTGCCATTCCATATCGGAGTATTTGCCTTGGCGACCTGGGAAGGTAAAGTGAGTCCACACTTTTATCGTTTGCATCTCACCGATCGCCTGGTTGCGATCGTCTGGACTATAGGGCGTTGCTTCCACCTCTTCTTCTACGTCTGCACCTAATTTGTGGTTGAGGACAACATCAGCATACACTCGAATGCCAGCAGCTTTTGCCGCCTTGACAGCAGAGATATACTCGTCTTTTGTACCGTACTTTGTCCGAACCGAGCCTTTCTGGTCAAACTCACCTAGATCATACATATCGTAGACCCCGTAGCCGACATCAGAGCCACCCCCTATTCCTTTGTAAGCTGGGGGTAGCCAAACAGATGTAACACCTGCATCAGCTAACTCTTTGACTTTCTCTTTAAACTCATTCCAAAGATTGCCATCTGGAGGGATATACCAATGGAAATACTGCATCATTACACCATTCAATTGAGCCATTTGTATCCCTCTAGTCAAATATACGATGAATTTTTATTCTTCACATAAAAATTATACTTTAAGTTTTGTTTGATGTTTCTAAATAGAAAAAAAGTCCATTAAAAACTGTGATCAACTCATATTGTTTTCTTCTGTGGATGACAGTTCTTCAGCCAGGTTTTTCTGGAGTGCTTCCAATACTGCGATCGGGTCAGCAGCTTGCCGCATCAATTCAGCTTCCGAATCATGCCGATTTATCACATCAGGCAAATCGTTACGGAGTTCTTCTAATAGAGCAATGATCTTGGCAATTTTTTGCTCGGAGAGCAGGTTAAGCTGTAACATCAGTTGCGCGCGCTGTTCGGCAAAGTTTTCTTGGCGAGTTTGTCGCACCAGCACTCCGGTTGAAATCACCAATGCAGCTGCGTCTAAGCCTTGACCTGACCAGCTAAACGGGGGTAGGTTGAATGGCAAAAAGCCATCAAAAAAACTGCCAAAAATCCACAGAGCCAGTATGACTAGCAAACTATACATAAATGTCGATCGCCCAAAGAATGTAGCGATCGCTTCTAGTATCCGCTGGTGGGCGGGAATATCTCGAACTTCCTGGCTATGAAGTGAACTAATCGCTTCAATATTTTTTGCAATTGCATCTGGTAATGGAGCCGTGATCACTTGATTTCGAGAAGCCTTCTCTTTATGTTCCTTAGCACCTGAACTGAAGTGTTTGTTAGCTGTGTCGTATGCCTTGTGCGTCATGCTGCAACTCCTGAATCTGGATGTTACTCGATTATTACTTATCTTTTGATGCTGTTGGCAAATGGTAAATTGTTTTACAACCAAAATGGTGTTGCTACTGCTTTGGGCAGTGGATCGCAATTCACAACAAATAGAGTGATCGCTTTTGCATTGCTCAATACTGCCTCTACAGGGGATTATTTTGTGTAAGTCTTATAGGCGTATCTTCATACTGAATTAGTATAAGAATAATTTTTAGACATCAAATCAGCAACGCCTCACTTTTTACAACTAAAGCGGATCTGCGACAGATGACTCAAACACGCCCATTGGACCAAGCCTAATCGTGAGTATTTCCACATCGGTGATAGCTATGTGGGGTCCTTGTTGGATGTGGGCTGGCGTGAACCAAAAAATTCCAGCCGAACAAGTCTTTTCCCCAGTTTCTACAACTCCTTTCATCACATAAACATACTCATCACAAGGATGAGTATGAATAGGAATCATTGTACCCGCCTTCATTGTTAGCAAGTGTATTGAACCCTGCGATCCAGGCTCGGCTAGGGGGAAAAATTTAGCACCAGGAAACTGCTCAATATCTAGCGAACGCTCAAGGTCAGTTTGAATAAAGGTCTGTTGTGACATATTATTTACCTCTTTGAATACTAAATTAGTTTTCTAACATTATATAAATGTAAGACAAAAAACACTGTGTGGAAGATAATTATGAATCAACAACTTGATCTAAATGAATACAAGCAACAAATTGCGGATTTATACAGTTGCAGAGGTCAAACTTATGATCAGGGCGATTGGCATCCTCGAATTGCTCATTGTCTGGTTGAATATGCACAAATTAGCCAAGGACAGCATGTTTTAGATATTGCAACGGGGACAGGGATGGTGGCGATTGAAGCAGCACAGCTTATCGGTTTAGCAGGTCGAGTTGTTGGAGTGGACATTTCAACTGGGATGCTTGAGGAGGCAAAACGCAAGATTGAGGCGTTGGGGCTGAATAATATTGAGCTTGTACTCGCGGATGCTGAGAAACTGAACTTTCCAGCCAACAGTTTTGATGTTATCCTATGTTCCTCAGCCCTGATTTGGATGGCTGACGTTCCTGCGGCATTATGCCTTTGGCATCAATTGCTTAAACCTGGTGGGCTAATTGGCTTTCATGCATTCGCAGACACTGCTTTTGTAGGAGGGGTAACTATGCAAAAAGTCGCCCAAAAGTATGGCGTTTCACTCGCATTCAGTAAACCGACAGGCACTATTGAAAAGTGCCATGACCTACTAAAAACAGCAGGTTTTGAGGCGATTGAAATTAAGTCTGAGCAAGACGGTAGTTATATTAGCCTACAACAGGCAAAGCAGATGTGGTCTGGAGGTTCTCATCCAGCACCTGGACAATTTCCACATCCCATGAAGCAACTCTCATCTGGGCAGTTGGAGAAGCTTGAGGCGGAATTTGAAGCAGAATTGGCAGTATTAGTGACGCAAGAAGGCATTTGGAACGATATCACAACTTTTTATACCTTTGGTCGCAAGCTAATAAACTAATACACTTTTCGTTAGGCGAACACGTAAATACAGTTCAAATCAGAAATGCACTTACTTAAGACTTACGCAATAACTCTCTAAAACCTTATTCCTTCGTGTCTTACCCTGCGGGAAGCCACTTCTCAACTATTGGAGAGGCTGCGCCCTAAGCGAACGCAAGAGCGTCTCTAGGAGGTTGTTTGAAAACTGGTTAGCTGTATATTTTAATTGCGTTGTTACCCCCCTTAGTCTTCCCTTATAAAGGGGGGAAACAAGAAAAATCCGGTTCCCTTTCCAATACATACGGGGAGGGTCAGGGAGGGGTAAAAAAATATTTGATACATCATTATGGACTTTTCAAACATCCTCTAAGAGTTGCTATGCCTTAGGCAGGCTTTACGAGACGCTTTGCGCCCGCTACGCTAAAGTACCGCAATGCTTTCGTGTCTCTACACACCTAAAATTATCGCTTAGTAAAAAAACTTGACAGCAAAGGGCTTTTATGGTATATTTGTACTATAAAAGCATTTAAGTGTTGCATAAAACTTTAACACTCCCGACTACGCAAACAGGACAACACAAAATAAATGAAGCTATCTAAGGTAGACTTGAGCAGTTTAATAGCGATCGCTCACTCTGATGGATACTTGCAGTTGTTGCTTGATCGAGGCGACGAACTGGAGTTTTTGGAAATTCCGGCACCGATACAAGCTTATGAAGGATTGCAAGAACTGAACGAGGTTATCACTGAAACGACTGCACTACCCTTTGAAGAAGAACCAATTGTCATGCTACCAGTTGTCTCTTCAATGGCTATGGCTGTAGGCTACGATCACAACGAACACATTTTGCAAGTTGAGTTTCAAAGTGGATCTGTTTATCAGTACTTAGGCGTAGACGAGGATACTTGGGAAGATTTACATTCCTCTGACTCAGTTGGTAGCTTTTTCAATCAAGAGATTAAAGGTAGATATGACTGCGATCGTCTAGATAATGCAGATTATACTATTGACTAATAATTGCATATAGGGTTTTCAATAATTCTTGTGTTGTCTAGGCTTTGGGTAAAAAGGCTTGGAATTCATCAAGTAGAGTAACTGGCGTTGGGCATTGCCACCAATATCTCAAATGTCCATCATATAGGCTTTTGTGGGTAATACCTACCTGACGATTCGTGTCTAATTTATTTACAAAATATTGGTAATACCAATTCTGGATGAAGATGCGCCTATAGTGCAAGAAATAAAGAACGAACCGCCAAGAGCGCCAAGTACGCCAAGAAATAATTAATTAAGAGATTTGGCGCAGCTTCACAAAGAAATGGTATAAGAGCAACTAAATATACACCAGTAGCGTTTTGTTCAGAGACAATAGAAAAAGCCTACATAGTATCAACGCAGTTATGACGACTACACTTGCCTCTGCTATTAAACCAAGAGCCGAAGATAGTTTTGCCATTAGCTTTGCACCATTGTCTATTGAAGAAATCTATGCCAAGTCTGACGATCCAGCCAACGGTGCTGTGGTTATGATGAGTGGCGTGGTTCGCAATCAAACTGATGGTAAACCTGTAATTGCTCTGGAGTATCAAGCTTACGAACCGATGGCATTGCGGATATTTTATCAAATTGCTGCTGATATTCGCTTATCTACGTCTGATGTGAATCGGGTAGTGATTCATCATCGCACCGGACGTTTGCAAGTTGGAGAAATTAGCGTTTTAGTAGCAGTAGGTTGTCCTCATCGGAGTGAGGCGTTTGAAGCTTGCCAGTATGCTATTGATACTCTTAAACACCAAGCCCCTATTTGGAAAAAAGAACATTGGGAAGATGGTTCTAGCAGTTGGGTGAGTATTGGCGCTTGTGAAACATCAGAAGAAAATTGTTGAAATTCCCGAAGTGATTGCCTATGCCCGTGTTTCGTCTAAGGAATAGGCAAAAAATTCGACTGCCTTAGATTAGCAGATAGCTCGTCTTAAGGCAGCAGGAGCAGAATTAGAAGCTTTGACTAATACTAGGCGGAATGTAAACCCTGCTATTTCTGAAGCTATCGTACCGGGAATAAGCGATCGCAGAATACTCTGGCATTTCTCCATCCTGCAATCGCACACAACATAATTCTGCATCAAATCAAAAACATTCCCGCACTTCGTACCGCTACGCGAACGTAGGGAAGGGGGGCTAGGGGGGTTAGGTTTCCGAGACTTTGATGTTACGAAAAATACTTTTCAAACATCCTCTTAGAGAATACGAGTTTTGAAGCTGTCCACTGGTCAACAATTGGTAATCCTAGTGCTACAGATAAACTAATCATGGCATAGGCACTGACAAACGGCTAGATTGTTTTCACCCATGACTTAGATTTTGGTACACTGCTGGCAATGATTCAAGCTGATGCACCTAGTGTAATTCAAGTGCGATCGCAAATCTTTTGATCTCGATGTCTGAGCGATCGCTTTCAATATTACGTTAAAAATGACAACCAAAGGCAATTTGGTATAAGCAACAGATACATAGAAATCATGTTGAGGTACTTCAAAGTCGTTTTGAGGTACTCAAAAGTCGTTTTGAGGTACTTCAAAGTCGTTTTGAGGTACTTCAAAGTCGTTTTGAGGTACTTCAAAGTCGTTTTGGAGTACTTCAAAGTCGTTTT